>JBBIIT010000012.1:52181-73845 GCA_037446355.1 Beijerinckiaceae bacterium
ATCGAGCCGCGCTCCTCGGCGAGCGCAGCGAGCGCGACTTTCGCGACTTCGTCCTCGATTCGCAGCGTCGGATCGCGTCCGACGTAGCGCGTCTCGACCGGAAACGCGCGGCCTTCGCTCGCGATCACCGGCGCGCCTTGCATCAGGCTCGCCACACGCGCGCCATCAAGCGTTGCCGACATGGCGAGGAGACGCAGATCCTCGCGCAAGCCCTCCTGCGCGTCGAGCGCCAGCGCGAGACCGAGATCGGCGTCGAGCGAGCGCTCATGGAACTCGTCGAACAGCACCGCCGCAACGCCGTCGAGCGCGGGATCGTCGAGAATCATGCGCGCGAAAACGCCCTCGGTGACGACTTCGACGCGGGTGCGCGCCGAAACCAGACTTTGCAGACGCACACGCAGGCCGATCGTCTCGCCGACCTTCTCGCCGAGCGTAGCAGCCATGCGCGCGGCGGCGGCGCGCGCGGCAAGCCGGCGCGGCTCCAGCACGACGATCTTGCCCGCCTTGGCGAACGGCTCGTCCAATAGCACGAGCGGAACGCGCGTCGTCTTGCCGGCGCCCGGAGGCGCGACCAGCACCGCGCGCACACGTTCGCGCAGGGCCTTGCGCAGGCGCGGCAGCGCCTCGTCGATGGGCAGAGCGTCCGGGAATTCTCTCATGGTCATCGCTCGCGCGCCCCATCCCTCGCCCCTTCCCGCTTCGCGGCAAGGGGAAATACCGGGGAATGAAAATTCCGCTCTGCGTCCTTGCGGGGAGGGGTAAGGGTCGGGCCGCCGTTTAGTTCAGAATCTTCAGCGCCGCGCGCGCCTCCGCGCAACTCGCCGGCCGCGCGTTATGATCGGCGAGCGTGCGCGCCGCGATCTCCACGAGTTCCGCGTTGCTCGACGCGAGGCGCTCGCGCGTGATGCGCACATTGTCCTCCAGGCCGGTGCGCACCGTGTCGGCGCCGCGCGCCAGCGCCCAGGCCATCACGCGGGTCTGGTTGACGCCGATGCCGGCGGCAGTCCAGGTCGCCTTCGGAATCGAACGCCGTGTTTCGGCGAGCAAAATGTCGACCAGTCGCTCCTCCGCGGGAAGCGCGTTCTTGACGCCCATCACGAATTGGACGTGCGGCGCCTCGTGCATAAGGCCGGCGTCAATCAGCCTTCGCGCGCCGTGAATGTGCGAGAGATCGAATATTTCGACCTCGGGACGAATCTGCTCATCGCGCATCCGCCTAGCGAGGTCTTCGACCAGCGCCGGCGCGTTTTCGTAAATCGAAAGCGGGAAATTCACCGATCCCGTCGCCAGCGAAGCCATGTCCGGCTTCAACGCGAGCGACGAGCCGCGCGCGGCTTGGTCGCGGCCCCGCCCCCCGGTCGAAAACTGCACGATCATGCCCGGGCAATGTTTGCGCACACCCGCCTGCACCGCCGCGAACAGGAGCGGATCGGACGAGGGGCTTTCGTCGGAATTGCGGACATGGATATGCACGAGGCTGGCGCCGGCCTCGAAAGCGCGATGCGTGGATTCGATCTGTTCGGCCGGCGTCACCGGCACCGCCGGATTGTCTTTCTTGCGCGGCACGGAGCCTGTGATCGCGACGGCGACGACGACTGGGCGCATGGATCTTCGAACCCCTTTTGCGAGAGCCGCCCGAGGCTTAGCCGATCCCAGGCGCCTTGCCTAGGCAAGCTGTCCCGCGCCCCGTCGCGCATTTCACCGAGCCTGGAATTGCCGCGTAAAATTGCGCGCGGCCGGCCCTGCCCGCCTCATCCCCAAGGACAATGCGCCGCCCCTTTGCGCCGGTGTGGCGAAGGAGTATAGACGCGCCTCCCGGCCGGCCGAAAGCGCGGCGCCCACCTCGGAAGTTGCATGTCTCAGGAAACCTCCCCGGCCAGCGAGGCGCATGGCCTCGAGGCGGCGGGCGCCCATTCCAGCGGGCGTTTCTGGATCCTGGCGCTGGGTTCGGTCGGCGTGGTTTTCGGCGATATCGGCACCAGTCCGCTCTACGCGTTGCAGACCGCCCTCGGCCAGTTCAAGGACAGCGGCCTCGGCGGCACGGAAGTCATCGGCACGGTCTCGCTCATCATTTGGGCGCTGCTGATCGTCGTCACCGCGAAATACGTGCTTTTTCTCATGCAGGCGGACAACAAGGGCGAAGGCGGCATTTTGTCGCTGATGGCGCTTGCGCAGACCGCGATCGGCAAACGCACGGCGCTGGCGTTCTTCCTCGGCGTGGCGGGCTCGGCGCTGTTCTCCGGCGATGCGATCATCACGCCGGCGATATCGGTGCTCTCCGCGCTCGAGGGCCTCAAGCAGGTCGACGCGGAACTCGCCCCCTTCGTGCTGCCGGCGACGGTCGTCATCCTCATTCTTCTCTTCATCGCTCAAAGCCGCGGCACCGCGGGCGTCGCCGCCTTCTTCGGCCCGATCATGGTGGTCTTTTTCGCGATCAACGCGGCGCTCGGGTTGCAGCATGTCGTCGCCAACTGGGAGATCCTGCGGGCGCTAAGTCCCTTGCATGGGCTGGCGTTCTTGCGCGCGCATGGCGCGATGGGATTCATTGTGTTGGGCAGCGTGTTCCTCGCCGTCACCGGCGCCGAAGCGCTCTATGCCGACATGGGCCATTTCGGACGCCGCCCGATTCAGGCGGCGTGGCTGTTTCTGGTGCTGCCGGCGCTGATCGCCAATTATCTCGGCCAGGGCGCGCTCATCCTTTCCGACCCGAAGGCGGTCGAGAATCCGTTCTATTTGATGGCGCCGGGTTGGGGCCTGCTGCCACTGATCCTGCTCTCGACGGCCGCGACCGTGATCGCCAGTCAAGCCGTTATCACCGGCGCCTATTCGCTGGTCAGTCAGGCGATTCAGCTCGGCCTGCTGCCACGCCTGGAAATTGTTCACACCTCGGACATGCAGGAAGGGCAGATTTACATTCCGCGCGTCAATCGCATCCTGCTTCTCGGCGTGCTGGCGCTGGTGCTGTTGTTCCGCTCGTCCGACGCGCTCGCTAACGCCTACGGCATCGCCGTCGCCGGAACGATGGTGACGACGACCGCGCTCGCTTTCTTCGTCGTTTGGAAGCTGTGGCGCTGGCCGCTGTGGGGCGCGCTGGCGCTGGTGTGCGGGTTCCTGTCGATCGACATCAGCTTCTTCATCGCCAATCTCTACAAGGTGCTCGACGGCGGCTACGTTCCGCTGCTGCTCGGGGCGACGACTTTCGTGGTGATGTGGACCTGGGCGCGCGGCAGCGCGATCCTCACCGCCAAGACTCATCGCGACTCGATCCCGATGGCCGATCTGATCAAGATGCTGGAAAAGTCGAAGCCGGTGCGTGTGCCCGGCACGGCAGTGTTCCTGACCAGCGATCCCTCGGTGGCGCCGTCCTCGTTCATGCACAATCTCAAGCACAACAAGGTGCTGCACGAGCGGGTGGTGATGATGTGCGTTCGCACCAAGCCGACGCCGCGCATCCCCGCCTCGCATCGCTACGAAATCCAGACACTTTCGCCCGATTTCGTGACCGTGCTGCTGCAATTCGGCTACATGGAATCGCCGCGCATTCCCGCCGCGCTCGCGGCAATGCGCAAGGCGGGCCTGAAGTTCGATATCATGACGACATCGTTTTTCCTCGGACGCCGCACGCTCAAGCCGGCCCAAAACTCCGGTATGCCGCACTGGCAGGATCTGCTGTTCATCGCGCTCGCCAAACAGGCCGCGAGCGCGCCCGACTTCTTCCATATTCCCAGCGACCGCGTCGTCGAACTCGGCGCCCAGATGAAAGTGTGAGCGAGCGACTGTCTCGCTTGAAGCGCGCTCCTACCCGCCGATGTTAAAGCTCGCCAGCGCCGCCATGTTGACGATATCGCTGTCCTTGGCGCCGAGTTGAACGATCTGCACGGGCTTCTCCAGGCCGACTATCAAGGGCCCGATCACGGTAGCGCCGCCCAGTTCCTGCAACATTCGGGTCGAAATTGCTGCGGAGTGGAAAGCCGGCATCACCAGCACGTTGGCGGTGTCGGTCAGACGGCAGAACGGATAGGCGGCCATCAGCTCCCTGTTGAGCGCGACGTCGGCGCCCATTTCGCCTTCGTATTCGAAATCGACGCGGCGATGATCGAGGATGCGCACGGCGTCCTGCACATATTTGGTGCGTTCGCCCGGAGGATGACCGAAGTTGGAGAACGCGAGCATGGCGACGCGCGGCTCATAGCCGAGACGACGCGAAACGCCAGCGGCCTCGACCGCGATCTGCGCGAGTTCCTCGGCGGTCGGCAATTCCGTGATCGCAGTGTCGGCGACGACGATCGGGCGCCCGCGCGCCAAAATCAGCGAGACGCCGATAACGCGATGGCCCGGCTTGTCGTCGACGACCCGGCGCACCTCTTCGAGCGCGATCGAGAAATTGCGCGTGACGCCCGTGACCATCGCGTCGGCGTCGCCTTGCGCGACCATCGCAGCGGCGAAGTAATTGCGGTCCTGGTTGATCATGCGCTGGCAGTCGCGCAGCAACACGCCCCGCCGTTGCAGCCGCTCATAGAGAAACTGTGCGTAAACGGCGTTGCGATGCGAGAGACGCGCGTTGTGAATCTCTATCCCCTTCTCGTTGAGATCGAGACCCGCCTGCTCGGCGACCACGCGCACGCGGTCCTCGCGCCCAACCAGGATCGCCTGTCCAAGCCCCTGGCTGACGAAGGAATAGGCGGCGCGGATGACCTGACTTTCTTCGCCCTCGGCGAAGACGACGCGCTTCGGCATCCGGCGCACGCGCTCGATGACCCGCTGCATCGCCCCAGCGATCGGATCGCGACGCGCCGAAAGCTGGTTCTTGTAGGCGTTCATATCGACGATCGGCTTACGCGCGACGCCCGAGGCCATCGCGGCCTTGGCGACGGCCATCGGCACGACATGGATCAAGCGGGGATCGAACGGCGCCGGGATGATATATTCGCGTCCGAAGCGGGGCCGCGCGCCACGATAGGCGACGGCGACTTCATCGGGCACGTCCTCGCGGGCGAGTTCGGCGAGCGCGTTGGCGGCCGCGATCTTCATCTCCATGTTGATGGTCGAGGCGCGCACGTCGAGCGCGCCACGAAAAATATAGGGGAAGCCGAGGACGTTATTGACCTGGTTGGGATAGTCCGAACGTCCGGTGGCGACGATCACGTCGTCGCGCACGGAGCGCGCGTCTTCCGGCGTGATCTCGGGATCGGGATTGGCCATCGCGAAGATGATCGGGTTGGGCGCCATGGTCTTGACCATCTCGGGCGTCAGCGCGCCCTTGGCGGAGAGGCCGAAGAAGATGTCGGCGCCCTCCATCGCTTCGGCGAGCGTTCGCAACGGCGTGTCGACAGCATGCGCCGACTTCCACTGGTTCATACCTTCCTTACGACCGCGATAGACGACGCCCTTGGTGTCGCAGAGCACGACGTTCTCGGCGGCGAAGCCCATAGCTTTGATGAGATCAAGGCAGGCGATGCCCGCCGCGCCGGCGCCGTTGCAAACGAGCCGCGTTTTCTTGATGTCTCTTCCGGTCAGCTGGATCGCGTTGATCATGCCCGCGGCGGCGATGATCGCGGTCCCATGCTGGTCGTCATGAAAGACCGGTATATCCATCAACTCGCGCAAGCGCTCTTCGATGATGAAGCACTCGGGCGCCTTGATGTCCTCAAGATTGACGCCGCCGAACGAAGGACCGAGAAATTTGACCGCGTTGATGAACTCCTCGGGATCCTCGGTGTCGACTTCGAGATCGATCGAGTCGACGTCGGCGAAGCGCTTGAATAGCACCGCCTTGCCTTCCATCACAGGCTTGGCGGCGAGCGCGCCAAGATTGCCCAGACCCAGGATCGCGGTGCCATTGGTGACGACGGCCACCAGGTTGCCGCGCACGGTGTAATCGTAAGCGGTCGACGGCTCGGCCGCGATCGCCTTCACGGGGACCGCGACGCCCGGAGAATAGGCGAGCGAAAGGTCGCGCTGGGTCGCCATCGGCTTGGTCGGCGCGATTTCGAGTTTGCCCGGACGGCCGCGCGAATGGAACAGCAACGCCTCCTGATCGGTGATCGAGGGGCGCGAAGCCGGGCCGTCGGGGGATTTGGCCATAAATCTGAATCCTGAGTTGGGAATGGGTTGAGGGCGCGGCGCGCGGTTCAACCGCGGCTTCGGGCGAAAATCTCGCCGAGTTCGACTGCAACGACCATACGCCTCCCGCTTGCCGGCTTGGGGCCGCTTCGCGCCTCCACGCCAGTTCGACTTTTTCTAAAGCATGGGGAAGGTTTGGCAACACGACGAAAGCCGAACGAGGCGCTTCGCGCCCGCGTCCGCGCAGCGAAAGGATCTTGATTTCATATAAAGATATGTTTATGTGATTATGTCTAAAAATTCGATAGGCGACCCGCGAATGAGCCGAAGCTTGGAATCCGAGCCGTTTGCCGCTATTTCGGCGCGCGCCGACGCCGCCGAGCGGCTCTACACCGCCGCGCGCGAGCGCATCCTCATCCTCGATGGCGCCATGGGCACTCAAGTGCAGGGCCTCGCCTTCGAAGAGCGCCATTTTCGCGGCGAGCGTTTCGTGGGGTGCGACTGCCATCTCAAAGGCAACAACGATCTCTTGACGCTAACTCAGCCCGGCGCGATCGAGGATATCCATTTCGCCTATGCGATGGCCGGCGCGGACATTCTGGAGACAAACACCTTCTCTTCGACCCGCATCGCCCAGGCCGATTACGGCACGAGCGACGTCGTGTACGAACTCAATCGCGACGGCGCCCGACTCGCGAAGCGCGCCGCATTGAAGGCCCAGCAAAGGGACGGCACGCCGCGTTTCGTCGCCGGCGCGCTCGGGCCGACCAATCGCACCGCCTCGATCTCGCCCGACGTCAACAACCCCGGCTTCCGCGCCGTTTCCTTCGACGAATTGCGTGAAGCCTACGCGGAGCAAATTGGCGGACTGATCGACGGCGGCGCCGATCTCATTCTGATCGAGACGATTTTCGACACTCTGAACGCCAAGGCGGCGATCTTCGCCTGCGAGGAGGTTTTCTCGGCGCGCGGCGAACGACTGCCGATCATGATCTCGGGCACGATCACCGACCGCTCGGGCCGCACCCTCTCCGGCCAGACGCCGACGGCGTTCTGGCATTCGGTGCGACACGCCGCGCCCTTCACCATCGGCCTCAATTGCGCGCTCGGCGCCGAGGCGATGCGCGAGCATCTGGAGGAAATCTCCGCCGTTGCCGATACGCTCACGTGCGCCTATCCCAACGCCGGCTTGCCCAACGCCTTCGGCCTCTACGACGAGACGCCCGAGCAAATGGCCGCCTCGATCGCTGGCTTCGCGCGCGATGGCCTCGTGAATGTCGTTGGCGGTTGCTGCGGGTCGACGCCCGAGCATATCAAGGCGATCGCCGAGGCGGTGCGCGGCCTGCCGCCGCGCGCAATTCCTGAAATCGCCCCGCGAATGCGTCTTTCCGGACTTGAGCCGTTCACCCTGACCAAGGACATTCCGTTCGTCAATGTCGGCGAACGCACCAATGTCACGGGATCGGCGAAGTTCCGCAAACTCATAACGGCGGGGGATTTCGCGGGCGCGCTCAGCGTCGCGCGCGATCAGGTCGCCAACGGAGCGCAGATTCTTGACGTCAACATGGACGAGGGGCTGATCGACTCCGGCCGAGCAATGGTCGAATTCCTCAATCTCGTCGCTGCCGAGCCCGATATCGCGCGCGTGCCCGTGATGATCGACTCCTCGAAATTTTCGATCATCGAAGCCGGCCTAAAATGCGTGCAGGGCAAGGCCCTCGTCAATTCGATCTCGATGAAGGAGGGCGAAGCCGAATTCCTGCGCCAAGCTAAACTGGTGCGCGCCTATGGCGCCGCCGTCGTCGTGATGGCGTTCGACGAACAAGGTCAGGCCGACACCTTCGAGCGCAAGGTTTCGATCTGCGCGCGCGCTTACAAGTTGTTGACCGAGGCGGCGGGCTTCGCGCCCGAGGACATCGTGTTCGATCCCAACGTCTTCGCCGTCGCGACCGGCATCGAGGAGCACAACGGTTACGGCGTCGCCTTCATCGAGGCGACGCGGCGCATCAAACATGACCTGCCTCTGGTCCATGTCTCGGGCGGCGTCTCCAATCTATCGTTCTCGTTCCGCGGCAATGAGCCGGTGCGCGAGGCGATGCACGCGGTGTTTCTCTATCATGCGATCCAGGCCGGCATGGATATGGGCATCGTCAACGCGGGCCAGCTCGCGGTCTACGAGACGATCGACCGGGAATTGCGAGAAGCTTGCGAGGACGTCGTGCTCAACCGCCGCGCCGATGCGACCGAGCGTCTGGTCATGCTCGCCGAACGCTATCGCGGCGGCGCCGCGCGCGAGAGCAAGGCGCAGGATCTGAGCTGGCGCGAGCTGCCGGTCGAGAAGCGCATCGCCCACGCGCTCGTCAACGGAATCGGCGATTACATCGAGGCCGACACCGAGGAAGCGCGCCAAACCGCTGAGCGGCCGCTGCATGTGATCGAGGGCCCGCTGATGGCAGGTATGAACATCGTCGGCGATCTCTTCGGCGCCGGCAAGATGTTCCTGCCACAGGTCGTTAAGTCGGCGCGGGTGATGAAGCAGGCGGTCGCGATCTTGCTGCCCTATATGGAGGCCGAGAAACTCGCCAATGGCGGGGAAGCCCTCCGCAGCGCCGGCAAGATCCTGATGGCGACGGTCAAGGGCGACGTGCATGACATCGGCAAGAACATCGTCGGCGTCGTGCTCGCGTGCAACAACTACGAGATCGTCGATCTCGGCGTGATGACGCCAGCCTCGAAGATCCTGCAAGTCGCGCGCGAGGCAAAGGTCGACGCCATCGGCCTCTCCGGCCTCATCACGCCCTCGCTCGACGAGATGGCGCATGTGGCCGCCGAAATGGAGCGCGAGGGCTTCGATATTCCCTTGCTGATCGGCGGAGCGACGACGAGCCGCGTGCATACGGCGGTGAAGATAGCGCCGCGTTATTCGCGGGGAGCCACGGTTCACGTCAACGACGCCAGCCGTGCGGTCGGCGTCGTCGGCGCCCTGCTCTCACCCGATGCCCGGGCCGCCTATGTCGACGCTTTGCGCGCCGATTATCGCAAAGTGGCCGACGCTCATGCGCGCAGCGAACTCGACAAGGCGCGGCTCCCGCTCGCCAGGGCGCGCGCCAATCCGATGAACATCGACTGGAGCGCCTATCGCCCGACGACGCCGAGCTTCCTCGGCGCGCGCATTATAGCGGCGCCGGCGCTCAGCGAGCTCGCCCGCTATATCGATTGGACGCCGTTCTTTCAGACATGGGAGTTGAAGGGCCGCTATCCCCAGATTCTTCACGATGAGAAGCAGGGCGAAGCGGCGCGAACGCTGTTCGCCGATGCTGAGTCTATGCTGAAGCGCATCGTCGAGGAAAAGTGGTTCGCGCCGAAAGCGGTTGTGGGTTTCTGGCCGGCGAGCGGCGAGGGCGACGACATTCAGCTTTACACGGACGAGCGGCGGACGCGAAAACTCGCGACGCTGTTCACGCTGCGCCAGCAACTCTCCAAACGCGACGGCCGACCCAATCTGGCGCTCGCCGATTTCGTTGGCCCGCGCGATTTCGTCGGCGCCTTCGTCGTCACGGCGGGCGTCGAAGAGGACGAAATCGCCAAGCGTTTCGCGACGCGCAACGACGATTATTCCTCGATCCTCGTCAAAGCGCTCGCCGACCGTTTCGCCGAAGCCTTCGCCGAATGGATGCATCGCACCGTGCGACGCGAACTCTGGGGATACGCGCCGGACGAAGCGCTGCCGCCCGAGGCGCTGATAGAAGAAAGCTATCGCGGCGTCCGCCCCGCCCCCGGTTATCCCGCGCAGCCCGATCACACGGAGAAGGCGACATTGTTCGCGCTGCTCGACGCGGAAGCGCGCATCGGCGTCAAGCTCACCGAGAGCTTTGCGATGTGGCCCGGCGCGTCGGTCTGCGGGCTCTATATCGCGCACCCGCAGGCGCATTACTTCGGCGTCGCCAAAGTCGAGCGCGACCAAGCCGAGGACTACGCGGCGCGCAAGGGCATGGCGATAAGCGAAGTCGAGCGCTGGCTGGCGCCGGTGCTGAACTATGCGCCGGTGAGCGCGGCGGCGGAATAGCGGGCGCGCGCATCTTGCCGAACTGCGCGCATCCGCCTAACGATCGCCTTCCCTCCCATTCGCAAGGAGCCGCCGTTGTCGCCCACCCGCATCGCCGTCGTTGGCGTCGGCAAGATCGCGCGCGATCAGCATCTGCCGGTTATCGCCAAAAATCCGAACTTTCGGCTGGCGGCGGTCGTCAGTCACAGCGGCGCTTCCGTTGCGGGCGTTCCGACCTTTCCCGATCTGGCGAAACTGTTCGCCGCGCTGCCCGATCTTGACGCCGTCGCGCTATGCACCCCCCCGCATGTGCGCCACGCGCTCGCGCGCGAGGCGCTCGCGGCGGGCAAGCACGTAATGCTGGAAAAGCCGCCCGCAGCGACCGTCGCCGAAATGCACGATCTCACCGCCGAGGCCGAGCGGCACGGGCGCGTCATCTTCGCGACCTGGCATTCGCAATACAACGCCGCCGTCGACGAAGCGAAGCGGCGTCTTGCCGGCCAGAAGCTGCGCAAGCTGCATATCGAATGGAAAGAGGACGTGCGGCGCTGGCATCCGGGCCAGGACTGGATCTGGGACGCCGGAAATTTCGGCGTCTTCGATCCCGGCGTCAACGCGCTGTCCATTCTGACGAAAATTGCGCCGGGCGCGATGTTCGTGAAATCGGCGACGCTGCGCTATCCCGCCAATCGCGACACGCCGATCGCGGCGGAACTGGTCTTTGCGAGCAACGCAGAGGGGCCGGACGCCATGCTCACCGCCGAATTCGATTGGCGTCAGCAGGGCGAGCAGAGCTGGAACATCGACGTTGAAACGACGACCGGCGCGTGCTTTCGGCTTTCCCACGGCGGCTCGAAACTCTTTGCGGGCGACGAAAAGATTGTCGACGCGCCGATGGCCGAATACGAGGGCCTCTACGCCCACTTCGCCGAGTTGCTGGCGACGGGCCGAAGCGGCATGGACGCCGCGCCGTTCCAGCTTGTCGCCGACGCCTTCCTTGTCGGCGCTCGCCGCGAAGTGGAGCCGTTCGCGTGGTGAAGGCGCCCCGCCCCCAGCCCCTCCCCGTTTACGCGGAGGGGGTGGAGACCGCGCTCATGAAGTAATTGACCGCCAAATCGCGCGACAGCTTCCACTCGCGCCGAAGCGGATCGAAACTCATGCCCTGGCGCGCCTTCGGCTCGAACCCCGCCGCGCGCAAGGCGACGGCGAGTTCGCCGGGCGTGACGAACTGCTCCCAGCGATGCGTGCCCGCCGGCACCCAGCGCAGCACATATTCGGCGCCGACGATCGCCAGCGCGAAGCTCTTCAGCGTGCGATTGAGCGTCGAGAGCGCCATCAGGCCGCCCGGCTTAACCAGCTTGGCCGCGCTGGCGATGAAAACCGCGACATCATTGACGTGCTCGACGACCTCCATCGCCAGCACGACATCAAACTTCGCGCCCTCTTGCACGAGCCCCTCGACCGTGCCGACGCGGTAGGTCGGCGCGGCGCCGCTGGCGGCTGCGTGGGCGCGGGCGACTTCGATCGAGGTCGGCGCGGGATCGAGCCCCGTCACTTCGGCGCCCATGCGCGAAAGCGGCTCGCTCAGAAGGCCGGCGCCGCAGCCGATGTCGAGGATCGACACCCCCTCCAGCGGCGTCGGGCCGGACGCGGCGAAATGGCGCGCCACGACGTCGCGCAGCCAGGCGACGCGGACGGGATTGATGCGGTGCAGCGGCGCCATCGGCCCGGAGGGATCCCACCAATCGTCGCCAAGCGCTTCGAAACGCGCGACTTCCTCGTCGATGACGCTGGCGGCGGCGGACATGGCGGCAATCCCTGAGAGCGGCGGGCGTTGACCCGCCCCGGCCCGCCCTTTATACGCGCGGCGCACCGGCGGCGCGAGCCGCCCCTTTCCGAATACGGAAATTTCATGTCTCGCCTGGTTATGAAATTTGGCGGCACCAGCGTCGCCAACGTCGATCGCATTCGCAACGTCGCGCGCCACGTCAAACGCGAGGTGGACGCGGGCCACGAGGTCGCGGTGGTCGTCTCCGCCATGTCGGGCAAGACGAACGAACTCGTCGCCTTCGTCGAGGAGGCGGCGCCGCTCTACGATCCGGCCGAATACGACGCAGTGGTCGCCTCGGGCGAACTCGTCACCGCCGGGTTGCTGGCGATCGTGCTGAAAGGCATGGGCCTCTCGGCGCGCTCCTGGCAGGGCTGGCAAATTCCGCTTGTCACCGACGACGCTCACGGCGCCGCGCGCATCGCCGGCATCGACGGCAAGAATATCGGCGCCGGCTTCGCGCGAGGCGAGGTCGCCGTCGTCGCTGGGTTCCAGGGCGTCCACGCCGAAACCGGCCGCGTGACGACGCTTGGGCGCGGTGGCTCCGATACTTCTGCGGTGGCGCTCGCGGCCGCGCTCGGCGCCGACCGCTGCGACATCTATACCGACGTCGACGGCGTCTATACCGCCGATCCGCGAATCGTGCCGAAGGCTCGCAGGCTCGACAAGGTCTCGTTCGAGGAAATGCTCGAAATGGCCTCGCTCGGCTCCAAGGTGTTGCAGGTGCGTTCGGTCGAAGTGGCGATGGTCCACAAGGTCAAGCTCTATGTGAGGTCGTCTTTCGACGATCCCGACGCCGCCAAGCCCGGCACCCTGATTTGCGACGAGGAGGACATCATGGAACAGCAAGTCGTCACCGGCATCGCCCTCTCGCGCGACGAAGCCCAGATCACCTTGCGCAGGGTCGCCGACAAGCCCGGCGTCGCCGCCGCGATCTTCGGCCCGCTGGCCGAAGCGAACATCAACGTCGACATGATCATTCAAGTCGTGTCCGACGATACGACCACGACGGACATCACCTTCACAGCGCCTACGGCGGAGTTCAAGCGTGCGATGGCCATTCTCGAAGGCTGCAACGGCGCAATCGGCTACGCCTCGCTGACCGGCGCGCAGGATGTGGTCAAAGTCTCCGCGATCGGCGTCGGCATGCGTTCACATGTCGGCATCGCTGCGCGCGCCTTCCGCGCGCTCGCCGACAAGGGCATCAACATCCGCGCGATCACCACTTCGGAAATCAAATTCTCGGTGCTGATCGATGAAGCCTACGCCGAACTCGCGGTCCGCACGCTGCACTCGCTCTACCAACTCGACAAAGCGGCGTGATCGAAAGCTCTCTCCCCCTATTGGGGGGAGGGCGCGATCAGAGCGACCAGCCTATCGCCTTGGCGATCTCGCCGACGATGCCGCGGCGGAACAGCAGCACGCAGGCGACGAACACGGCGCCTTGGATCACCGTGACCCATTCGCCGACATACTGGCCGAGATAATTCTGCATCGAGACGACGATCACCGCGCCCAGGACCGGGCCGTATAACGTGCCCATTCCGCCGAGCAGAGTCATCAGCACCACCTCGCCCGACATCTGGAAGCCGACGTCGGTCAGCGAAGCGTTCTGCACCACGATCGCCTTGGTCGCGCCGGCGAGGCCCGCGAGCGCAGCCGAAAGCACGAAGGCCATCAGCTTGTAGCGCGCGACGCGATAGCCGAGCGAGGTCGCGCGCGGCTCGTTCTCGCGGATCGCCTTAAGGATTTCCCCGAACGGCGAATTGACAGTGCGATAGACGATGAAGAAACCAAGGAGGAAGATGGCGGCGACGAACGCATACAGCACCGGGGTCTTGGAGAGGTCGAACAGACCGAACGCTAGGCCCTGCGGCACCGATTGAATTCCGTCCTCGCCATGCGTGAAAGGCGCCTCGACGCAGAAGAAATAGATCATCTGGGACAGCGCGACAGTGATCATCGCGAAATAGATGCCCTGGCTGCGGATCGCCAGCGCTCCCGAGACGAGGCCGAGCACGGCGGCCGCCGCGACGCCGGTCAGGATCGACAATTCGGGATCCAGGCCCCAGACCTTGGCTGCGTGCGCGCTGACGTAGCTCGCCATGCCCAGGAACATCGCATGGCCGAACGAAAGCAGCCCGACATAACCGATCAGCAGATTGAACGCGCATGCGAACAAGGCGATGCACAGCATTTGCATGACAAAGAAGGGATAGGCGACGAAGGGCGCGATCACGACGAAAGCGAGCAGCGCGAGCGCGGCGATCCCCGCGTCGCGGGCGGCGCGATCGGTTACGGGTCCGGCGGAAGTTGTGGCGCTCATGTCAGGCGGTCCTGCCGAAAAGGCCCGATGGGCGGATGATGAGGACGATCGCCATGATGACGAAAACCACCGTGTTGGAGGCCTCGGGATAGAAGACTTTGGTGAGCCCCTCGATGACGCCGAGGGCGAACCCGGTGAGGATCGAGCCGAGGATAGACCCCATGCCGCCGATCACCACCACCGCGAACACGACGGCGATAATGTCGGCGCCCATGCCAGGGCGCACCTGGTTGATCGGCGCGGCGAGCACTCCGGCTAGCGCGGCGAGCGCCACGCCGAATCCATAGGTTAACGTGATCATCAGCGGCACGTTGATGCCGAACGCGCGCACGAGAGTCGGATTCTCGGTCGCCGCGCGCAGATAGGCGCCGAGCTTGGTCTTCTCGATGCCGAACCAGGTCGCGAAACAAACGACCGCCGAGAAAACGATTACCCAGGCGCGATACTTGGGCAGGAACATGAAGCCGACGTTGAACACGCCCGAGAGTTCGGGCGGGCTCGGATAGGGTTTGCCGGAGGCGCCGAACTGGTTCTGGAATACGCCCTGGATCACCAGCGCAAGACCGAAAGTCAGCAGCAGCCCGTAGAGATGGTCCAGGCCGGAGATCCATTTGAGCAGGAAGCGCTCGACCAGCGCGCCGAGGGCGCCGACGATCAGGGGCGACAGGATCAGCGCGCCCCAATAGTTCACATGCGCGTATTGCAGCAGGAAATAGGCGGCGAAGGCGCCGACCATGTAGAAAGCGCCGTGGGCGAAATTGACGATATTGAGCATGCCGAAGATGACGGCGAGGCCGAGGCTCAGCAGCGCATAGAATGAGCCGTTGATGAGGCCGATCAACAACTGGCCGTAAAGTTGCTGGACGGTGATGACGTGGCCGAGGAACGACATCAGGCGGCTCCCGCGAGGATGTAGGCGCGGTCGGCGACCGCGCAAGTTGCGCCTCCGTCAATATCGGCGCGCTTCGTCCACGCCATGCGAACACGGTCGGCGACCGCGTCCACCGGCGCCGCCTCATACGCCGAGATATTCATGCAGCTTGTCCATATTCGCGGCGAGCTCGGAATTGGCGAAGGCGTCGATGATCTTGCCGTGCTCCATCACGTAATAGCGATCGGCGACGGTCGAGGCCCAGCGGAAATTCTGCTCGACCAGCAGGATCGTGAAGCCTTCCTTTTTCAGTTCGGCGATGGTGCGGCCGATCTGCTGGATGATGACCGGCGCGAGGCCCTCGGTCGGTTCGTCCAGCATCAGGAACCGCGCGCCCGTGCGCAGGATGCGGGCGATCGCCAACATTTGCTGCTCGCCGCCCGAGAGTTTGCCGCCGCCGCTGTTGAGCCGCTCCTTCAGATTCGGGAACAATGCGAAGATGCGGTCGAGATCGAGCCCGCCTGTCGCAGCGATGCGCGGCGGCAGCATCAGGTTCTCACGCACGCTCAAGGACGCGAAGATGCCGCGCTCCTCCGGGCAGATCGCGACGCCGAGCCGGGCGATGCGCTCGGAGGCGAGGCCGACGGTCTCGCGGCCCTCGAAGGTCGCCGAGCCCTTGCGCTTGCCGACGATGCCCATGATCGACTTCAGCGTCGTCGTCTTGCCGGCGCCGTTGCGCCCCAGCAGCGTGACGACCTCGCCGGGCCTCACGTTGAAATCGACGCCGTGCAGGATATGCGATTCGCCGTACCAGGCCTCGAGGCCGGCGACGACGAGTTGGGGAGTCGCGGCGGCCTCAACCATGCCCGACTCCGAGATAGGCGGATTTCACTTCCGGATTTTCCGATACGGTGGCGTAGTCGCCCTCGGCGAGCACGCGCCCGCGCGTGAGCACAGTGATGCGGTCGGAGAGTTGAGCGACGACTTGCAGATTGTGCTCGACCATCAAGATGGTGCGGTTGGCCGAGACGCGACGAATGAGCGCCGCGACGCGGTCGATGTCCTCGTGCCCCATGCCCGCCATCGGCTCGTCGAGCAGCAGCATTTCCGGCTCGAGCGCCAGGGTCGTTGCAATCTCAAGCGCGCGCTTGCGCCCATACGAGATTTCGCCCGCGACGCGGTTCGCGAAACCGGTCAGGCCCACGTCTTCGAGCAACTCCATCGCCCGTGGATTGAGCGGGCTGAGCACGCGCTTGGAGCGCCAGAAATCGAAATTGTCGCCGCGCTTGCGTTGCAGTGCGATGCGCACGTTCTCTAGCGCGGTCAAATGCGGAAACACCGCCGAAATCTGGAACGAGCGCACGAGGCCGAGCCTAGCGACGTCGGCGGGGCGCACTGCGGTGATGTCGCGCCCGTTGTAGACGATGCGGCCGGACGTCGGCTGCAAGAATTTCGTCAGCATGTTGAAGCAGGTGGTCTTGCCCGCGCCGTTGGGGCCGATCAGCGCGTGGATCGACCCACGCTTGACGCGCAAGTCGACCCCCGAGACAGCCGAGAAATCTCCAAAAGCCTTGCTGAGGCCCTCCGTGACGAGGATATCGTCTTCGCTCATCGCCCGCACGCGATCATGCTGTTGCGCTCCCCCCGAATTATTTCGCGCCAGTCAAACCATTGTCGGCGCCAATAGTAAAGCGGCGATAATTTGCGTCCGCCGCACTCACTCAGCCCTGCCTGTTGTGTAGGCGCCGCTCCCATTCCAGCGCCTGACTGACAATGGCGTCGAGATCGTCGCGCCGCGGCTTCCAGCCGAGGATTTCGCGCGCGCGGTCCGCCTTGGCGACGATTGCGGCCGGGTCGCCGGGCCGTCGCCCGACCTTGTGAACCGGGAAATCGACTCCGGAAACTCGCTTGATGACGTCGATCACTTCCCTGACCGTCGCCCCGTGACCGTAGCCGCAATTGCAAACCAGCGCCGCGCCTCCCTTGTGCAGATAGGCGAGCGCCGCCAGATGCGCATCGATCAGATCGGTGACTTGGATATAGTCGCGCACGCAGGTGCCGTCGCGCGTCGGATAATCTTCGCCGTAGATGTCCATGCCGGGATAGCGGCCGAGCGCGGTCTGCACGCCGCGCTTGATGAGATGCGTGGCGTTGGGCGTCGATTGGCCGAGCCGACCTGCCGGATCGGCGCCGGCGACGTTGAAATAGCGCAGCGCGACATAGCGGAAGTCGTAAGCTTTGGCCGAATCTTCAAGCATCCATTCGACCATCAGTTTTGAGCGGCCGTAGGGCGAAATCGGCGCCAAGGGCGCTTCCTCGCCGACCGGTTCGGACGAGGTCTCGCCGTAGACGGCGGCGGTCGAGGAGAAAATGAAGTTCTTCACCCCGCCCTCGACCGCGCATTCGATCAGGTTGCGCGCGTTGGCGGTGTTGTTGAGATAATAGCCAAGCGGATCGGAAACCGACTCGGGCACGACGATCTTGGCAGCGAAATGGGCGATCGCTTCGACCCCGCGCTCGGCGATCAGCCGCGCGATCAGCGCCTTGTCGCCGAAATCGCCGACCGCCAACTCCACCCCTTCGGGGACCGCCCAGGCGAAGCCGGTGGAGAGGTTATCGACGACGATCACCTTTTCGCCGGCGTCCATGAGGCCGAGCGCCATATGTCCGCCGATATAGCCAGCGCCGCCGGTGACCAGAACGCTCATGGGAAATCTCCTGTGGGCGCTCATGCCAAATTACCGTAAGAGAGGCAATGCGGATTCGAACCTCCCGCAGCCGCCGCGGGAGGCCCCATTCAAAAACCCCAAGGGCGCCTCGTTCATGCAAAAGCCGATTCGTAAAGCCGTGCTGCCCGTCGCGGGCCTCGGCACCCGTTTCCTGCCGGCGACCAAATCGATTCCCAAGGAAATGCTCACCGTCGTCGATCGGCCGATCCTGCAGCATGTGATCGACGAGGCCCGAGCCGCCGGCGTCGAGCAGTTCATTTTCGTCACCGGCCGCGGCAAGGGCGTGATCGAGGACCATTTCGACATGTCCTACGAACTCGAGGACACGTTGCAGCGACGCGGCAAGACTAGGGAATACGACGCGCTGATGGCCGATCTGCCCAAGGCGGGCTGCGCCTCCTTCACGCGCCAGCAGGCGCCGCTGGGCCTAGGCCATGCCGTCTGGTGCGCGCGCGAACTCGTCGGCGACGAACCCTTCGCGGTGTTGCTGCCCGACATGATCACGATGGGCGGCGCGCGCAAGTCGCGCTGTCTTGCCCAATGCGTCGGGGCCTATACCCAGCATGGCGGCAACGTGATCGCGGTCGAGGAAGTCCCGCCCGAGGAGACACATCAATATGGCATCGTCGCCGTCGGCAGAGATTTCGGCCATACGTTCGAGATCAAGGGCATGGTCGAAAAGCCGAAGCCGGGAACCGCGCCATCGAACCTCATCATTTCCGGCCGCTACATCCTGCAACCCGAAATCTTCGGCATCCTCGAAAAGGTCGAAAAAGGCGCGGGCGGCGAAATCCAATTGACCGACGGCATGATCGCGCTCGCGGGATCGCAGGCCTTCCACGGCGTGCGCTTCGATGGTCGAACCTACGATTGCGGCTCGAAGCTCGGCTTCCTGACCGCGAATGTCGCCTTCGCGCTAGAGCGTCCCGACCTCGGCCCGCAACTGCGCGCCGAAATGAGGAAGCTCGGCGTTTAGGCTTGGGCGGAGCATGGCTATCGCTGCAACCGCAGCCCGAGCATGAAGACGTTGGCGACGTAGCTCAGTCCGGGGCCATTGGAAACCAACTGCTGCCGCGTCGCGCTCGCCTTGAGAACGACTTCGCGCGAGAGATGATATTCGCCCTTGAGGCCAATCGTGGTCGAGTGATCGTCGAGCGCGACGCCGATGTAATGGTCGGTCGCGTAGCCGCCGGCGACGCCGAGCGTGACCGCGCGCGTCAGGGCGTGCGAAACGTCAATGGTGTAGTTGCGAGTAACGTCCGCCGAGGCGCCGGGCAACACGGAGTCGGCCAGCGCGCTTTGCGCCTTCACGGTCACGGTCGTCAGCGGCGTCGCCGACCAGATTAGCGAAGCGTCGATGAGCGGCGCGGCCGCTCGCGGCAAGCGTGCGTCCTGGTACGCGCGTTCGCCATAGCCGACACTGAGTTCGCCGGTCAGCTTCTGCGAGTAGTCGAGCTTGGCGCCGAGGCGCGCGGCGCCGCCATCCGAATTGCGCGCATAGCCGAAGGCGTCGGTCGTGGAATCGTAGCGGCGTGTGTCGAAGCCAAATTCCAGGAACGGCGAGAACGCCGCGGTCAGCCGGTAGGTCGCGCGCGCCTTGATTCCCCAATCATTGTGATCGTCGCTCGATAGCTGGCTCGCGACGCCGCCGACCAGCGCCACGTCGCTGTAGGCGGTGCGGTCATAGGCGCCATGCAGCCCGAGCGTCAGATCGCCGAATTTTTGCGAAGCGCCGAGCGTCGCGCCATAGGTGGCGACCGTGGTGTTGGCGTTGAAGGCGCCCGAGGCCGGCGTGACGCCGAGCGCGGTGACCGGCTCCTCCATCACATTGAAGCGGCCTTCGGCGTCAAAAGCGAGATCGCGCGAGACGTCGTAACGACCGTCCAACGTCCCGGAACCGAACGGCGCATTGTAATTGGGCGCTGCGAAATAGTCGGTATAGCCGCCCTTGAAATCGCCGCGCAGATCATTCCGGCTCCAGTCCGACTGGAGGCCGAGGCCGGCCTCGGTCGTCTCGAATAGCGAACCCTTCATCGATCCGGAGACGAGCCCCGGATTGGAGCTGTAACCGACGCTCTCCTCGACATAGGGCGTGAGCTTGAGATCGCCGATGCGCACGCCGACCGGGTCGAACGGCTTGTCGTCCGGTTTGATGCGGCGACGCTCGGGCGCGGGCGGGATCGTCGCGACGCCGGGCGCCGGCGTCAGGCTTTCGCGCAAGGCTGGCGGTCCGCCCTTCTGGCCGAGCCTTTGGGCGCCTTTGTAGGGTTGCAGGGCGGGCAGACCGGCGGAAATTGGCTTCGTTTTGGGCTTGGACGCCTTTTGGTTGGATTTGGGGGCGATTTCGAGATCCTGGCTCGCATCGAGCGGTGGATCGATCTTTTCGAGCGGCGAATCCTGCATCGGCCGCAGCCGTAGCGGGGCAGCGTCCTCAGCGCGCGCGGGGACGCCCGCCAGCGCGGCGATACCGACAGCCAGCGCCACAAAGACCCAAACACCCATCATGGGCGAACCCGACGGCACTCGCGCTCCTCTCTCGCGCGGCGAAAAGCCGCGCGACGCCGCATTTCCAGGGGTTAGGCCGTTATGGTTAATGCTCGTTTAAGTTAGGCTCGGCCGCGCGTGCAAAGCGCGGGCGCCGGTGCTAGAAGCCGCCGATGACTGAAGAATTTCTCCCGGCGGTTCGCTCCGCCCTTCGAGCCGTCGCCGTGGAGCGGGACGGCCTCGCCGCCCTCGACGAGGCGCTGCGCGCGCCGGGCCCCTCCGGCCTCGGCGCCGCCTTCGCGCGCGCCGTCGAAACCATTGGCGCCTCTCAGGGGCGCGTCATCGTCACGGGCATGGGCAAATCCGGCCATGTCGCGCGCAAGATCGCCGCCACCCTCGCCTCGACCGGCCAGCCCGCCAGCTTCGTCCATCCGGCCGAGGCGACGCATGGCGATCTCGGCATGGTTCAGAACAGCGACGTGGTGCTCGCGCTCTCCTGGTCCGGCGAGACGGCGGAACTCGCCGCGATCATCACCTACGCCAAGCGTTTCGCGATTCCGCTGATCGCGATGACCTCGAAGCCGGATAGCGCGCTCGGGCGCGAGGCCGATGTGCTGCTCGGCCTGCCCAACGCGCAGGAAGCCTGCCCGAACGGGCTCGCGCCGACGACCTCGACGACGATGCAGCTCGTGCTCGGCGATGCGCTCGCCATCGCGCTGATGGAGGCGCGCGGCTTTAGCGCCCGCGACTTCGGCGTTTTGCATCCGGGCGGCAAGCTCGGCGCCAAGCTCGCCTATGTGCGCGACATCATGCACAAGGGCGAGCGCGTCCCGCGCGTGCGGATCGGCGCGAAAATGGCGGATGCCATCGTCGAGATTTCCTCCAAGGGTTTTGGCTGCGTCGGCGTTTTCGACGCGGCGGGCGCGCTCGCCGGCATTATCACTGACGGCGACCTGCGGCGGCATCTCAAATCCAATCTCATCATGGATACGCCAGTCGAAGAGGTGATGACGCGTTTCCCGCGCACCATCGCCCCGGACGCGCTCGTCGCCGAGGCGCTGGAGCTCATCAGCCGCAAGATCTCGGCTCTTTTGGTGGTCGAGGCGGGCGAAGTCGTCGGCATCGTGCATTTCCACGACCTGCTTCGCCTCGGCGCGGCCTAAGTCGCGGTTGCGTTGCCCGCTGGCCTATGGCAAAAGCCCGGCGACGCCCGGAGCCGATGCATCGGTCCTGTCAGCGCGACGCTGCCGTAGCTCAGTGGTAGAGCACTCCCTTGGTAAGGGAGAGGTCGAGAGTTCAATCCTCTCTGGCAGCACCA
>JBBIIT010000013.1:0-9535 GCA_037446355.1 Beijerinckiaceae bacterium
TCCATCTGGCTCAGCACCCAGCCGCCGAAAATATCGCCGTTGGCGTTGGTGTCGGCGGGCATGGCGATCAGGCGAACCGTGAGTTCGCCCTGGGGTTGATCGGTTTCGGACATGGCGGAGCCTTCGCGTCGCGGATTCGTTCGACTTTGGCCGCGCGCGGCCGCGCGATCAAGGGGAGGCCGGGCAGGAGAACGGCAGAAAGGTCGTCGACATGCCCTCGTTGACCACCCGAATCGCCAGCACGTCGACGATTTCGCGCTCCCTCGGCGTTCGCGGGCAGATCTTTTCGGGGCTAAGGCACCCCGAGCGCACGAAAGCCGCTCCGCCGTCGAGGAATTCGGCGCCGAACCCGGTCTGGCCGAAGCGGCGAAGGGCCTCGTTCCAGTCGCGCGTAAATCGGAAGCACTTTTCCTCGCTCCACGACCGATTCGCCGATTGCGCGGCGCCGGAGCCGCACGCCAGGAGGACGGTCAGCGAAAAGACGAGAAGCGATTTCATCGCTGCCGCGCGCCGACAATGACGCGCTCAACGCCCGAAAGGTCATTTTGCGAGGCAGTCGCCCTCAGCCCGGAACGGGCGAGAATCTCTCGCAAGCGCGGACCCTGGCCTTGGCCAAATTCCAGCGCGAATCTTCCCTCGTCCGGCGCTAGCAGGCGCGCGATCTGAGGCGCCAGCACGCGATAGGCGTCGAGCCCGTCCACGCCGCCGTCGAGAGCAAGGCGCGGGTCGTGATCGCGCACTTCGCGCTCAAGCCCCGCGATCTCGCTCGTCGCGATATAGGGTGGGTTCGAGACGATAAGATCGAACGGGCCTTTGAGCCCTTCGCCCCACGCGCCGACGCGGATTTCCACGCGCGCCGCGAGACCGAGCGCTCTCAAGTTGGATTCGGCGATCGCGGCGGCGGCGGGCGAGAGATCGACGCCGACGCCGCGCGCGTTCATAAATTCGGTGAGCAGCGCGCCAAGGATGGCGCCCGCGCCGACGCCAAGATCGAGGATGCGCAGCGGCTCGCCCCGCCGGGTCGCCATTTCCTTCAGCGTCGCCTCGACGATCGTCTCGGTGTCGGCGCGCGGATCGAGCACGTCGGGCGTGACCTGAAACTCGAGACCCCAGAATTCGCGCCGGCCCAGGATGCGCGAGAGCGGCTCGCCGGCAAGTCGCCGCGCCGCGAAGGCCTCGACGCGCGCCGCCGCTTGGCCGAGAGGCGCCTCGGGCGCGCCGATGAGGTCGATCGCGCGCAAGCCCGCGGCTTTGACGACCAGCAGCGCGGCCTCGCGCTCGGGCGCCTCAAGACCGAGGGCGCGGATCGCCTTGGCGAGCGCGTCGCGCGCTTCGCCTCGCGTCGTCGCCGGGGTCAGGCGAGCTGTCCGTGGCAGTGTTTGAACTTCTTGCCCGAGCCGCATGGGCAAGCCTCGTTGCGGCCGATCTTGCCCCAGGTCGAGGGGTCGTTGGGGTCGCGCTCGGCGACAGCGGCCGCGACCGGCGCGGCGATGACGCTGACCTCGGACGCCGCGAAGCCGCCAAGATCGATCGGCTCGGAGAATTCCTGGAATGGATTGGGATCGGCGTGCTCGAATTGCATTGGCGGCGTCTGCGGCTCGGGCGCCTCGAAGCGCACCTCTATGCGCATCATCTGCGCGATCACGCCCTCGTGCCATTGCGCGATGAGCTGGCGAAAGAGATCGAACGCCTCGGATTTATATTCGTTGAGCGGGTCGCGCTGCGCCATGCCGCGCCAGCCGATGACCTGACGCAGATGATCGAGCGTGACCAGATGGTCGCGCCACAGATGGTCGAGCGTTTGCAGGATCACCTGCTTCTCGACATAGCGCATCGCCTCGGGCGAATTGCGCGTCACGCGATCGGTGTAAGCCGCTTCCGCCGCCTTGTGCAGGCGCTCGGCCATTTCCTCGTCGGCGATGCCCTCTTCCTTGGCCCAGGCCTCGACGGGAACGTCGAGGTTGAGCTTGGCCTGCACCTCGGCCTTGAGGCCGGCGATGTCCCAGGCTTCGGGATAGGCGTCGGCGGGGATATGTTTGGAGACGATGTCCTCGATCACGCCTTCGCGCATTTCCGCGATGGTCGGCTCCAGCGAGTCCTGCGCCATCATCTTGCGCCGGTCCTCGAAGATGACCTTGCGCTGATCGTTCATCACGTTGTCGAACTTGAGAATGTTTTTACGAATGTCGAAGTTGCGCGCCTCGACCTTCTGCTGGGCCTTTTCGAGCGCTTTGTTGATCCAGGGATGGACGATCGCCTCGTCGTCCTTGAGGCCGAGGCGCTTCAGCATCGCATCCATGCGCTCGGAGCCGAATATGCGCATCAGATCGTCCTGCAACGACAGGAAGAACTTGGATCTGCCGGGGTCGCCCTGACGGCCCGATCGACCGCGCAGCTGGTTGTCGATGCGGCGGCTCTCGTGGCGCTCGGTGCCGATGATATAGAGTCCGCCCGCATTCAAGGCGCGCTGTTTGAGGTCAGCGACTTCGGCGCGAATTTCGGCTTCCTTGGCGGCGCGCTCCTCAGGCGAAGCGTCGGGATCGACCTCGATGCGCACGCGCATATCGGCGTTGCCGCCGAGCTGGATGTCGGTGCCGCGGCCGGCCATGTTGGTGGCGATGGTGATAGCGCCGGGCACGCCGGCTTCGGCGACGATGACCGCCTCCTGCTCGTGGAAGCGCGCATTGAGAATCGCGAAACTGCGCGACGGCTTGCCCGCGCGCGCCGCCGCATAAAGCGGCTTCAGCGCGTTGGCGGGATCGTTGAAATCGATCTTGGTGAAGCCGTGCTGCTCGAGGAGTTCGCCAAGCTGCTCCGATTTCTCGATCGAGGTCGTGCCGACCAGCATTGGTTGCAATGTTTTGGCCGCCTCTTCGATCTCGCGCACCACGGCTTTGAACTTCTCGGCGCCGGTGCGATAGACTTCATCATCCTCGTCCGCGCGCGCGATCGGACGGTGGGTGGGAATTTCGACGACGACGAGCTTGTAAATCTCGGCGAATTCGTCCGCTTCGGTCAGCGCGGTGCCGGTCATGCCGGCGAGCTTCTTGTAAAGGCGGAAATAATTCTGGAACGTGATCGAGGCGAGCGTGACGTTCTCGGGCTGAACGTTCACGCCTTCCTTGGCCTCGAGCGCCTGATGCAGGCCTTCGGAATAGCGGCGGCCCGGCATCATGCGGCCGGTGAATTCGTCGACGATGACGACTTCGCCGTTGCGCACGATATATTCCTTGTCGCGCTGGAATAGCTTGTGCGCGCGCAGCGCCTGGTTGACGTGATGCACCAGCGTCGCGTTGGCGGCTTCGTAGAGCGAGCCTTCCTTCATAATGTCGGCGGCGCGCAGCAGCGCCTCGGCGTGTTCGTTGCCCGCTTCGGTGAGATTGACCGTGCGCTGCTTCTCGTCGAGTTCGAAATCTTCCTTGAAGAGCTGCGGGATCAGCGCGTTGACGCTGACATAGAGGCCGGAGCGGTCTTCGGACGGACCGGAAATGATCAGCGGCGTCCTCGCCTCGTCAACCAGGATCGAGTCGACTTCGTCGACGATCGCGAACTCATGGCCGCGCTGGACCATCTGCGACATGTCGTATTTCATGTTGTCGCGCAGATAGTCGAAGCCGAATTCGTTGTTCGTGCCGTAAGTGATGTCGGCGGCGTAGGCGCGGCGGCGCTCCTCGTCGTCGAGGCCATGCACGATCACGCCGACGCTCATGCCGAGGAAGTCGTAGATCTGGCCCATCCAGCCCGCGTCGCGGCTGGCCAGATAATCGTTGACTGTGACGACATGCACGCCCTTGCCGGCGAGCGCGTTGAGATAGACGGCCAGCGTCGCCACCAGCGTCTTGCCCTCGCCAGTGCGCATCTCGGCGATGGCGCCCTCGTGCAGCACCAGGCCGCCGATCAACTGCACATCAAAATGGCGCTGCTTGAGCGTGCGCTTGGCCGCTTCGCGGACGGCGGCGAAAGCGCGGGCGGCAAGGTCGTCGAGCGTCTTGCCGGCGGCGAGTTCGGCGCGGAATTCTTCGGTCTTGCCCCGCAGCTGGTCGTCGGAGAGGGCGGCGAATTCCGGCTCGAGCGCGTTGATTTCGGCGATCTTCGGCCGGTAGCCCTTGAGGCGCCGGTCGTTCGACGAGCCGAACATTTTCTTGAGAACCGAGCCGAACATATCCGACCTTTCCGACGCCGCGCGGGATGCTGGCGATTGCGTCCGCGCGGCGATGGGCCGGCCGACGGGCCCCGCGCCGCCATAAGGGCGCGCGCCAGCGCGCCCGCTCCCGGACGCCGCGAGGAACGGCGCTGAGATAGGCGCCGAGGCCCCCCTTGTCAATGAAAACGCCGGTTTTGGCGGCGGGCGCCGCGAGCCTCACGGCCGACCGAATGTCACGAATCGGTTGCAATCGGCAGGGGCCATTCCTAAACTTAGATTTAAGCGCAGTTTTTGCCGTGGCCTCGGGCTTCGTCGCTCGGGCGAGGGGCGAGGGCCGCATATGAGCAGCTTGTTCGCGTATTTTCTCTCCCGGTTGATCCGTCTCGGTCGGCTCGACGTGCAAAGCGCCGACGGCGAAGTGAGGACGTTCGGCGATGGAACGGGACCGGCGCTGGGCGTACGGTTGCTGGACGCTGCCGCCGAATGGCGCTTGATGCTCGACCCCGCGCTGGCGCTGGGCGAACTCTACATGGACGGGCGGCTGGCGGTCGTCAAAGGCGATCTCTACGAAGTGTTGACGCTGGGCGCGCGCAATCTGGCGGCAGGCGGCGCGCCGAAATGGGTGGCGCTGACGGACAGGGCGCGCGTCGCGCTCAGGCGATGGGGCCAGCGCAACGACCGGGTTCGCGCGCGCCAGAACATCGCCGCGCATTACGATCTCGACCATCGGTTCTACGATCTCTTTCTTGACGCCGACCGGCAATATTCCTGCGCTTATTTCGAGCGGTCGGGGCAAAGCCTCGAGGAGGCGCAACTCGCGAAGAAGCGGCATATCGCGGCCAAATTGCTGATCGACGCAGGCCACCGGACGCTCGACATCGGCTGCGGTTTCGGCGGCATGGGGCTCTATCTCGCCGAAACGGTCGGCGCGCGGGTGACGGGCGTCACTCTATCGAAGGAACAACTCGACATCGCCTCGCGGCGCGCGGAGGAGGCGGGTCTTGGCGAGCGCGTTGATTTCCAGTTGCGGGACTATCGCGACGTCGAGGGGCCGTTCGACCGCATCGTCTCGGTCGGCATGTTCGAGCATGTCGGCGTTGCCGCCTTCGATGAATATTTCACCCATGTCCGACGGCTGTTGAAGGACGATGGGACGATGCTGCTTCATGCGATCGGACGCAGCGACAAGCCGGGGGCGACGAACCCCTGGATCCAGAAATACATTTTCCCGGGCGGCTACATTCCGGCGTTGTCTGAGGCCACGAGCGCGATCGAGCGCGCGGGGCTTCTCGTCACCGACATCGAGATATTGCGGCTTCACTACGCCGACACGCTGCGCGCCTGGCGGCAAAGGTTCGTGTCGCGCCGCGACGAGGCCAAAGCGATCTACGACGAGCGCCTGTGTCGAATGTGGGAATTCTATCTCGCGGGGTCCGAGACGTCGTTCCGCGTCGACGGCCACATGGTGTTCCAGATCCAGATCGCCAAACGACAGGACGTCGTTCCGCGCACGCGCGACTACATCGGCAGGCGCGAGGCGCAGTTGCGCCGGCGCGAAAGCGCGAGCGCGATCCCGTGGCGCAAGACGGGCTGAACCGATTCAAAATAGCGAGAGTTGGCGCGGCCCGGCGTCGCCTGGCGCGGGGGGCGGCTGAAAGAGATCGTTGCGCAAGGCGAGCGGTTCCTCGCGATAGCCCAGCCGTCGGGCGGCGATCTCGAAACGCCGGCCGATCATCCAGGCATAGGGGCCGGAGCCCGCCATTCGGCGGCCCCACTGCGATTCGTAGTCCTTGCCGCCGTGCATGGATTGCACGAGCGAAAGCGTATGCTTGAGTTTGTCGGGAAAATGGACTGCGAGCCATTCGCGGAAAATCTCGCGCAATTCGAGCGGCAGCCGCAGGGTCACGTAGCCCGCCTCGCGCGCGCCGGCCGCGTGGGCGCGCGTCAGGATCGCCTCGATCTCGCTATCGTTGACCGCCGGCACGATCGGCGCCGCCAGCACCCCGACGGGCACGCCCGCCGCGGCCAGGCGTTCGATCGCCTCCAGCCGCCGCGCGGGGGTCGGCGCGCGCGGCTCCATCTTGCGCGCGAGGTCGCGGTCGAGCGTCGTCACGGAAACGAACACCTTCACCAAGCCCTTCTCGGCCATCGGCGCGAGCAGGTCCAGATCGCGCAACGCCAGATTGGACTTGGTGACGATGCCGACGGGATGGCGCGCGCGCGCGAGCACTTCGAGCACGCCGCGCGTGATGCGATACTGGCGTTCGACTGGCTGGTAGGCGTCGGTGTTGGCGCCGAGCGCGATTACGCGCGGCAGATATTTGGGCGCCGCAAGCTCTTTCTCCAACAGCGCCGCCGCTCCTTCCTTGGCGAACAGCTTGCTTTCGAAATCGAGACCGGCGGAGAGGCCGAGATAAGCGTGGGTCGGACGCGCAAAGCAATAGACGCAGCCATGTTCGCAGCCGCGATAGGGGTTGATCGAGCGGTCGAACGAAATGTCGGGCGAGTCGTTTCTGGTGATGATCGCGCGCGGCCGCTCCATCGTAACTTCGGTCTTTAGCGCGCTCCTTTCGTCGGCGCTCCAGCCGTCGTCGAAATCTTCTCGCGCGATCGGCTCGAAACGCCCCGAGGCGTTCGAGGGCGCGCCGCGTCCGCGCCTGATTTCGGCTTGCGCGAGCCGGTCGCCGAAGCGGGCGCCAAGCTGGCGGGCGATTTGAAACCGTAACAGATCGTCAACCTGTCGAGAGGAGGCGAGGGTCATGGCGGCCCCAGAACAAAAAGGGAACAATGGAGATAAGCCGAGCCTCGCGTCCCGTCAAGTCCCGACTTCGGCTATAACGCGGCGGCATTTTCAAAACGGGAGTTCGCGATGATTATGGCGCGCCGCCGACTGGGAAAAACCGGCCCCGAGATTAGCGAACTCGGGCTCGGCTGCATGGGCATGTCCGACTTCTATGGCCCCGCCGACCGCGCCGAAAGTTTGGCGACCATCGACGCCGCGCTCGATTCGGGCGTCACGCTGCTCGACACCGGCGATTTCTACGGCGCTGGGCACAACGAAATGCTGATCGCCGAGGCGTTGAAACGGCGCCGGCGCGAGGATTTTGTCATCAGCGTCAAATTCGGGGCGATGCGCGAGGTCAACGGCGCCTTCCTGGCTAACGATGCGCGGCCCGTGGCGGTCAAAAATTTCGTCGCCTATTCGCTGAAGCGGCTCGGGACCGATTATATCGACATCTATCGCCCGGCGCGGCTCGATCCGCAGGTTCCGATCGAGGACACCGTCGGCGCCATCGCCGATCTCGTCAAGGCCGGACATGTCCGCCACATCGGCCTTTCCGAGGTCGGCGCGGCGACGATCCGCCGCGCGGCGTCGGCGCATCCGATCGCCGATCTGCAAATCGAATATTCGCTGATCGCGCGGGGCGTCGAGGATGAAATTCTGCCGACCTGTCGCGAACTCGGCATCGGCGTCACTGCCTATGGCGTGCTCGCGCGCGGGCTCATTTCCGGCCACTGGAGCAAGGCGCGCGAAAACGCGCCGGACGCGCGCAAGAGCGCGCCGCGGTTCGTCGGCGAAAATCTCGATCGCAATCTGGCTCTCGTCGAAGCGTTGCGCGCGGTCGCCGCCGGGCGTGGCGCGAGCGTCGCGGCGATCGCGCTCGCGTGGGTTCTCTCGCGCGGCGACGATATCGCGCCCTTGATTGGGGCGCGCACTCGGGTGCAATGGGCCGAATCTTTGGCCGCGGCCTCGCTCGCGTTGACGCCCACAGACCTCGCCGCCATCGAGATCGCCATCCCCAAAGGCGCGGCGAAAGGCGAACGCTATGCGCCCGCCGTGCTCGCGCGCATGGATAGCGAGAGGAAGTCCTAAGGCCCGATCACTGCGAGAACGTGTTGCAGTCGCTGATCTGGCCGCTCTTGAGGCCGGTCGTCAGCCATTGCTGGCGCAACGCCGACGAACCGTGCGTGAAGCTGTCGGGAACGGCGTAGCCGCGCGCGGCCTTTTGCAGATTGTCGTCGCCGATCGCCTGCGCGGTCGCCAAGGCCTCCTGAATATCGGCGTCGTTGAGCAACTTCCACTTCTGGTTGGCGTTGGCCGCCCAGACGCCGGCCAGGCAATCGGCCTGCAATTCGACGCGCACGGACAGCGCGTTGGCCTGAGTGCGCGAGACGTTCTGCTTGGCGGCGTCGACCTTGTCGAGAATGCCCAGCAGATCCTGAACGTGATGTCCTATCTCGTGCGCGATCACATAGGCGTAGGCGAAATCGCCGCCGCCGCCGTATTTGCTCTGCATTTCCTGAAAGAACGAAGTATCGAGATAGACCTTCTTGTCGTTGGGGCAGTAGAACGGCCCCATCGCCGACTGCGCGCCGCCACAGCCTGAATCCGTCGCCCCATTGTAGAGCACGAGCGTCGCGTCGGTGTATTTCACGCCGGTCTGGGCCGGCAGAACCTGCGCCCACACGGCTTCGGTCTCACCCAGCACATGGCGCACGAGGCTGGTCGTGCGGTCGCTGGCGGGCGGCGCGGCGATATTGGCCTGCGGCGCAGTCATCGCGACGTTCGAGCCGTTGCCGGCGAGAATCTGCGCGCCGCCGAGCAGGATCGACGGGTTGACGCCGGTGAAGTAGCTGATCACGAACACGACGATGATGACGCCGATGCCAAGACCGCCGGCGCCGCCGGAGATCGGCACGCCGCCGCTCTGTCCACGACGGTCTTCGATATTTGAAGATTCCGGGGTGTTTTCCCAATCCATGGCGGTCTCCTCGGGCAATGCTTTTGTAATCGAATGGACGGCCTTCTAGCAGAGGCGGGATGGCGGGGGTAGGGCCCGCGCGCGCCTCCCATCGAAGCAAGAATTCGTTGACCCGCCGGGCGCCGCTATGGCGCCGCGGCTCTTCCGCTATTATTCCGTGCCAACGAGACTCGCGGCGCGGCCGCGAAAAAATTGGCGCGGGGAATTGCGATGGCTAAAGAGAGTGAGGCGCTAGTGCCTCGGCCCACGTTTCCTGCGTTCGCCTGTGCGGTCGCGCGGGATCGGCGCCGCAACTCAAGAGCGCGCTTCGACACAGATTCGGTCTCGATGCGTTCGTATCTGCCTTGGTGAGCGTGGAGACTCGCGAAGCGCTCGTCGTCGGCGCCGGGCCGGCGGGGCTGATGGCGGCCGAAATGCTAGCGAGGTCCGGGCGGCGGGTCGTCGTCGCCGACGCCGCGCCGAGTCCGGCGCGAAAGTTTCCGCTAGCGGGCCGCGGCGGCCTCAATCTGACCCATAGCGAGCCGCTCGATCGCTTCCTCGCGCGCTATGGCGAGGCGCGGGCGCGCATCGCTGGCGCGATCGAGGCCTTCCCGCCGGAGGCCTTGCGCGATTGGAGCGCGGCGCTGGG
>JBBIIT010000013.1:9635-69060 GCA_037446355.1 Beijerinckiaceae bacterium
CCGACGGATCGGCGATCCTGACCCTGGATCTCAAGCCGGACATGACGCTCGATGCGCTCGCCCGTCGGCTCCGGGCGCGGGCGCCGGGACAGTCGCTGTCCACGTTGTTGCGCAAGGCGGCGCGGCTCAGCCCCGAGGCGATCGCCCTGCTGCGTGAAGGCGGCCCCGCGCCGGACGACCCTGCCGCGCTGGCGACGCGGCTGAAAGCTTGCCCATTGCGCCTGACCGGCGTCGCGCCGCTGGCGCGCGCGATCTCCAGCGGCGGCGGGGTAGCCTGGAGCGAAATCGATGAGAATTACATGTTGCGGGCGCTGCCGGGCGTTTTCATCGCCGGAGAGATGATCGACTGGGAGGCGCCGACCGGCGGCTATCTGCTGCAAGGCGCTTTCGCGACCGGGGCAGCGGCGGGGCGTGGGGCCGAAGCTTGGCTTTCGCGTTCGATCCGTTGAGCGCGGAAACGGCCCCTTACTTGCGGCGGCGACGCGCTTTGGTTAGTGGCGGTACTGTTGGATTCGCGTCGTGCGCAGTCCGGCGAGGCCGAATTGATCGATCGAGACCTGCCAGCTCAAGAATTCATCGACGGTCAGCGTATAGCGGGCGCAGGCTTCTTCGAGCGATAGCAAACCGCCGCGAACCGCGGCGACCACCTCGGCCTTGCGGCGGATGACCCAGCGCTTGGTGGAGGGCGGCGGCAGATCGGCGACCGTAAGCGGGCTTCCGTCGGGACCGATCACGTATTTCACTCTCGGTCGTAGCGATTCACTCATTGAACTCTCACAGACGCACGCAAAGACCACAATCGCTAACTTAGGGCCGCAGACTTAAGATTTGCCTAAGCGGAGCCCTTAGAAAGACTACCGAAAATGTCTCAAAAAGTACTGAAGTATTGCGCAAATGTTACCATCAGAGGAGTTGCGCGGTCGGCGCGAGCGCGGCGCGTCGCCAGGGTGGCGGGCGGCTTCGAATTCCTCTAGAAGTCTTGCCGGAAGGCGCATTCGCCCCCACATTCCCGGTCGGTCGCAAGGTTCTGCGTTTCCGGAAAGGATTTATGACGCCCGCCGCCGCACTCGCCGCCGTCGCCGCTCCGCGCGCGCTGAATTCGCTGGGACTGCCCAAGTCTCCCGCGGACACGCGCGTCGTCGTCGCCATGTCGGGCGGCGTCGATTCCAGCGTCGTCGCCGCGCTGCTCGCACGCGAAGGCTATGACGTCGTCGGCCTGACGATGCAGCTTTACGATCACGGGGCGGCGACCCATCGCAAGGGCGCGTGCTGCGCCGGCCAGGACATCCACGACGCGCGCGACGTCGCCGCCCGCATCGGCGTTCCGCATTACGTGCTCGATTACGAGACCCGCTTTCAGGAGATGGTGATCGAGCCGTTCGCGCGCGCCTATGTCGCCGGCGAGACGCCGATTCCGTGCGTCGCCTGCAACCAACACATGAAATTTGAAGATATGTTCGCCGCCGCCCGCGATCTTGGCGCGGATATTTTGGCGACCGGGCATTACGTCGTCAGCGCCGACGACGGCGAGGGCGGAAGGGCGCTTTTCCGCGCGCGCGATTCGGATCGCGACCAGAGCTATTTCCTGTTCGCCACCACGCGCGAGCAGTTGGCGATGCTGCGCTTTCCGCTCGGCGGCCTGCCCAAGTCCGAGGTGCGGGAGCTGGCGCGCGAATTCTCGCTCACGGTTGCGGAGAAGGCCGACAGCCAGGACATCTGCTTCGTGCCCGCCGGACATTATAGCGATATGATCGAGCGCCTGCTTCCGGGCGCCTCGGAGCCCGGCGAGATCGTCCACATCGACGGGCGTGTGCTCGGACGCCACGCCGGCATCTTTCATTACACGATCGGCCAACGGCGCGGCCTGGGAATCGCCTCGACCGAACCGCTCTATGTCGTCGCGCTCGACGCGGCCGAGGCGCGCGTCGTCGTCGGCCCGCGCGAGGCGCTGGCGACGCCGCAGGTCCGCTTGCGCGATTTCAACTGGATCGGGCCGGGGCGGCTTGAGGATATTTCCGCCGCCGGACTCGCGCTCGCGGCGCGGGTGCGCTCGACGCGCCCGCCGGCGCCGGCGCGGCTGTTCGCCGACGCGCGCGTGACGTTCGACGAGCCGGAATTGGGGGTATCGCCGGGGCAGGCCTGCGTCCTCTATGATTCGACGCTTCCCGACGCGCGCGTGCTCGGCGGCGGTTTCATTCGTCCGCGCTAAGGTTGGCCATGGCGACGTTCGACGAAGACAATGTGTTCGGCGCGCCTCGTCCCAAGCCCTCCGTGCATCTGATCGGCCAGAATGTGGACGAACTCTCCGCGCCCGAACTCGCCGAGCGAATCGAGGCGCTGCGTCGGGAGATCGAAAGGCTGCAAGAGGCGATCAGCGCCCGCGAGGCGACCAAGCAGGCCGCGAGCGCATTCTTCAAGAGCTGACGCGGCGTCCCAGATCGGAACGCGGGGAAGCGTCAATTGCGCCACCGTCTAAACGGAAAATTAACGATTACCGATTATGAACAGGATAGGTCGAATTTTCGGCTCCTGAATGGCTCTGCTCCGTTCTGTTCTTTGCCTCCCAACTCTCACCTTCGAGCCGCCTTCGGGCGGCTTTTTTTATCGCCGCGCTCGCGAGCGCGGAGCGCGTTAACCCTAACTAAAAGTAAAACGCAAAGCTCGCCTTGTCGGCGTTAATCTTGCGACGGCGCGGTTCGCTCCCGTCGACCGTCCCGATTCGGATCGTCGACGCGAAGCGGTGGGCTCCAGGGGTGGCGGGCATGGGAAGTTTCTCGGACGAGTTGCGCATCGCGAGGGGCGCCACGGCGCAGGCGAATTCGCGTACGGTTTCGTTCGCGCTTAGACACGCGAATTCAGAAGCGTTCAAGTTGCTTTTCAAGGAGGGCATGGCGCTTGTTGAGGCCGCCGCCGCCTATCTTGACGGGCCTGGGCGCGCCGAATCGAAAGCATTGCGCCGAGCGGCCGCGCTCGCCTACGCGACCGAAAGTATGCGCCTGACGACGCGGCTGATGCAGGTCGCATCCTGGCTGCTGTTGCGGCGCGCGGTCAACGACGGCGAGTTGACGCCGGCGCAGGCGCTTTCCGACAAGCATCGCGTGCGCCTGTCGCGTCAGGATCTGGCCAGCGCGCCCGAACTTCTCGCGGAATTGCCGTCCCCCTTCTACGATCTTTGCCACCGTTCGCTGCGCCTTCAAGCGCGCGTGCTGCATCTCGACCAGGCGATCGCCGCGACGGGTGAGAGCGCCCCCCCGCCGCCGGTTTTCGCTCAAGTCGCGCGGTTGCAGGCCGCCTTCGCCGACGGCGGGCGCATGCGGGCCGGGTAAACCGCGTGGCGGCTTGCCGGCCGCCGTTATTTGGCCGCATGGCGAAGCGAGATTGACTCGCCACTGGATTTTCCCATCGCCATGACCGACCGCCGACTCTATCTCATCACGCCGCCGTTGCGGCTCGCCGATCTCGACGCCTTCGCGCCGAATTTCGCGGCCGCCTTGGCCGCGGGTGACGTTGCCAGCGCCCTCGCGCGCCTGGCGCCGGGCGCCGAGGGCGACGCCAAGCGCATTTTGACGCGGTTGATCGAAATCGCCTCCGCCGCCGATGTCGCGCTGCTGGTCGAAAACGACGCGCGGCTCGCCGCGCGCGCTGGCGCGGACGGCGCGCATGTTTCGGGCGTCGGCCCGCAATTGAGCGAAGTGCTGCAAAGCCTGCGTCCGCAACGAATCGTGGGCGCGGGCGAATTGCGCCTGCGCGACGATGCGATGAGCGCTGGCGAGGCGGGCGTCGACTACGTGATGTTCGGCGAGCCGCGTCCCGACGGCTGGATTCCGCCCGTCGAGGAAACGCGCGAGCGTGTCGCCTGGTGGGCCGAGATTTTTGAGACGCCCTGCGTCGGCTTTGCAGCCGATCTGGACGCCATTGCGCCACTTGCGGAGGCCGGCGCCGATTTCGTCGCTCTCGGCGCGTCGATCTGGGGCGCTCCGGCGCCCGAGGCGGCGGTCGCCGAAGCGATGCGGCGCCTCTCGCAAGTCATTGCGTGATCCGATGCGCGCCCTGCGTCTGTTCCCGCTACTCGCCGTTCTGCTCGTCGCCGCTTCGGCGCACGCGCAGAGCTATGCGTCGCCCGTCTTTCAATCGCCGCCGAAGCCGGTCGCGCCCGACGCGCCCTGGACTCCGCCGCCCGGCGGTCCCGCTCGGGACATCGCCTTCGGCGCCTATCAACGCGGCTATTTCGTCACCGCCTTCCGCGAGGCGATGCGACGGGTCGGCGAAAACGACAAGGACGCCGCGGCGATGACCTTGATCGGCGAGATCTACCACGATGGGATCGCGGCGCCGCAAGACATGGTTGAGGCGGCCCGATGGTATCGGCTCGCGAGCGCGCTCGGGGATCGCCAAGCGGCGTTCGAACTCGGCGTCATCCTGCTCGACGGCGCCAAGGGCGTCGAGCGCGACCGTGCCGGCGCCAAGGCGCAGTTCGAACGGGCCGCGGCGAAAGATCATCCCGGCGCGCTCTACAACATGGGCGTGCTCGCGATTCAAGGCGACGAAAAGAACAAGCCGGATTTCGCCAAGGCGGCGGATTATTTCCGCCGCGCCGCGCTCGCTGGCGATGAGAACGGCGCTTATTCTTACGGCGTGATGCTTCGACAAGGAAAAGGCGTTCCCCTCGACATCGGCGAATCCGCGCGCTGGTTGAAACGCGCTTCCGACGCCGGAATCATTGCCGGCCAAGTCGAATACGCGATCATGCTGTTCAACGGCGTCGGCGTCGAACGCGACGAGAAGAGCGCGGCGGAGATTTTCCTGAAAGCGGCCGCGCACAGAAATCCGATCGCGCAGAACCGCCTTGCGCATCTCTATATCAGCGGCCGCGGCGTGCCGCGCGACCTCGTGCAGGCGGCGGTGTGGCACAATTTCGCCAAGGCGGCCGGCCTCGAGGACGCGGAACTCGACGCGGCCACCGCGCATCTGACGCCCGAGGAAATCGGCCGCGTGCGCGATCTCGAACGCCGCCAGATGGAATTCTGAACGACGCCTCAGCCGGCCTTGGGCGGCTTTGGTTCGAGATGGCCGCCGAAGCCCTTGCGCATCGCCGAAATGATCTTCTCGGCGAAGGTGTGGCTCTGGCGCGAACGGAAGCGCGTGAACAAAGCGGCTGACAGCACCTCCGCCGGCACCGCTTCTTCGATCGCGGCTTGCAACGTCCAGCGGCCCTCGCCCGAATCCTCGATATAGCCGGAATAGGAATCGAGTTTGCCTTCCTGCGCGAGCGCGCTCGACGTGAGATCGAGCAGCCAGGAGGTGACGACGCTGCCGCGCCGCCAGACCTCGGCGACGTCGGCGAGGTCGAGCGAGAAGCGGTGCTCGAGCGCGACGCCTGGCGCGTCGGCGTTGCGCAGGATGTCGAAGCCCTCGGCGTAGGCCTGCATGAGGCCGTATTCGATGCCGTTATGAACCATCTTGACGAAATGGCCGGCGCCGCACGGACCGGCGCGCATATAGCCCTGCTCGACGCGCGGGTCGCGCGCGCCGCGCCCGGGCGTCGCAGGAATTGCGCCCTTGCCAGGCGCCAGCGCGGCGAAAATAGGATCGAGCCGCCGCACCTCGTCGGCGTCGCCGCCGATCATCAGGCAATAGCCGCGCTCGAGGCCCCAGACGCCGCCCGAAGTGCCGACGTCGACATAGTGCAGGCCTTTTTCGGCCAGCGCCTTGCCGCGCCGTATGTCGTCGCGCCAGAACGTGTTGCCGCCGTCGATCACGCAGTCGCCCTTGGCGAGCAGCGGCTTCAGCGCTTCGATCGTCGTCTCGGTCGGCGCGCCTGCCGGCAGCATCACCCAGATCGCGCGGGGCGGGTCGAGTTTGGCCACGAGATCGGCGAGCGAAGTCGCGACAATGGCGCCCTCGGCGGCCAGCGCTTGGCCCGGGGCGGGATCGCGGTCGTAGACGACGCAGGAATGGCCCGCGCGCGTGAGGCGGCGCACGATATTGGCGCCCATGCGCCCCAGACCGATCATTCCGAGTTGCATAGGGGCGCCTTTCAAGAGGAGATGCGTGTCAGTCCTTGGCGCGCTCGACGTAGGTTCCGTCCTCGGTCTGGATCACGATTCGTGTGCCGGTCTGGATATGCGGAGGCACCATGACGCGGGCGCCGTTGGAGACTTTGGCCGGCTTGTACGACGAGGAGGCCGTCTGGCCTTTCATGGCAGGCTCCGTCTCAGTGATCTCCAGCGTGACGCGCGGGGGCAACTGAATCGCGACCGGACTTTCGTTGAAGACCGACAGGATGACTTTCATACCTTCTTGCAACCATTGCGCTTGATCGCCGATTACGTCGCCGGATACCTGGATCTGGTCGTAGGTTTCGTTGTTCATAAAGTGATAGCCGTCGGCGTCGGAATAGAGGAAATCGTAGTTCTTGTCCTCGACGAAGGCGCGTTCGACCTGCTCGGTGGTCTTGAAACGGTCGGTGACTTTCACTCCGTCGGAGAGGCGGCGCATGTCGATCTGCGTCGTCGGCGTGCCTTTGCCGGGATGGAAGCTCTCGGCGGAAAGAACGACGCAGAGCTGACCGTCCTCACGCTCGATGATGTTGCCCTTGCGAATCGAGCTTGCGATAACTCTCACTTGACCTAATCCCCAAAATTGGCGCGCGGACGCTCGCGGCGCGGAATTGCCGGCATGGCTTGTTCGGCATGACTTGCGCGAATGCGGCGCGCACCATACCGATTTCGCCGCCAAAGACCAGATTGGAAGGCAATTGTCGATTCCCCCCGCATCCTCTTTTTCCGCGCCCGCGCCGCCCTTCTGGCGCGCCGACCGGCACGCCGACCGCCGACCGCGTCTCATCGCGCGCGCGCGAACGCTCACCGCCCTGCGCCGGTGGTTCGAGGGGGAGGGCTTCATTGAGGTCGAACCGGCGGCCTTGCAGGTCTCGCCCGGCAACGAGGCGCATCTGCACGGGTTCGCCACCCAGATGGTCGGCGTCGACGGCGCTCCGCACGCCGCCTATCTCCACACCTCGCCAGAATTCGCAATGAAGAAGCTGCTGGCCGCGGGGGAGAGGCGCATTTTCGCGCTCGCCCGCGTGTTCCGGAACCGCGAGCGCGGCGCGTTGCATTCGCCAGAATTCACGATGTTGGAATGGTATAGGGTCGGCGAACCGCTGGAGGCGCTGATGCGCGATTGCGCCGACATCCTGCGGCTGGCCGCCGAGACGGCGGGGGCGCGGCGCTTGCGCTTTCGCGACCGTGAGGCCGATCCGTTTCTTCCGCCGGCGCGAACCAGCGTGCGCGAGGCGTTCCGGCGCCATGCCGGGATTGACCTTTTCGACAGCGCGCCACCGGACGGACGCGGAGAGCCCAATCGCGATCGTTTCGCGGCGCAAGCCGAGGCGCTCGGCCTCAGGGTCGCGGCGGACGATTCATGGTCCGACATTTTCAGCCGCGTGCTGGCGGCGAAAGTGGAGCCGCGCCTCGGGATCGGCGCGCCCGAGTTCCTGACCGAATATCCTGTATCCGAGGCGGCGCTGGCGCGCGTTTCGGCGCACGATCCGCGCATGGCCGAGCGTTTCGAGTTTTACGCCTGCGGCGTCGAACTCGCCAACGCCTTCGGCGAACTGACCGACCCCAACGAGCAGCGTCGCCGCTTTGACGACGACATGCGGATCAAGGCGCGCGTCTATGGCGAGAGCTATCCCATCGACGAAGATTTCCTCGACGCGCTGGGCGAGATGCCGGACGCCAGCGGAGCGGCGCTCGGCCTCGACCGCCTCGTGATGCTCGCTTGCGGCGCGGAGCGGATCGCGGACGTGCAATGGACGCCGGTGTTCGAACCCGCGAGTCCCGCGCGATGAGCGGGCGCGAACGATGGATGAATACGGCGCGCGGCGAACTGACCCGCATCTACGGCTTTCCCAGCTTTCGGCCGGGACAGGAGGAGATTCTCGACGCCATCCTCGGCGGCGAGGATGTGCTCGCGGTGATGCCGACCGGCAGCGGCAAGTCGCTGCTGTTCCAGCTTCCCGCCATCGTACGCGGCGGGCTGACGCTGGTCGTTTCGCCGTTGATCGCGCTGATGCGCGATCAGGTCGCGCAGTTGCGTGAACTCGGCGTCGCGGCGGCGGCGCTGAACTCGGCCTCCGATGCGACCGAGCGCCAGCGCGTCTTCGCCAAGCTCGAGGACGGCTCGCTGCGCCTGCTCTACATCGCGCCCGAGCGATTGACCCTCGAAGGCACGCTCGAAATGCTACGGCGGATCAAGATCGATCTTCTCGCCATCGACGAAGCGCATTGCGTATCGCAATGGGGCCACGATTTTCGTCCCGAATATCTGCGCCTGCGCGAAGTCGCCGAGGCGCTCGGGCGCCCGCAGACGGTCGCCGTGACCGCGACCGCCGACGCGCCGACGCGCGAGGACATCGTCGCGCGGTTGTTCCCGCGCGAGCCGCGCGTTTTCGTGCGCTCCTTCGACCGGCCCAATCTCTTTCTGGCGATGCGGCCGAAGACCCACGCGACGCGCCAGCTCGCCGAACGGCTCGATGCGCACCGTGGCAAAAGCGGCGTCATCTACTGCGCCTCGCGCCGTCGCACCGAAGAACTTGCGCACGAGTTCTCGATCAAGGGTCGGCGCGCGCTGCCTTATCACGCCGGGCTCGAACAAAACGTGCGCTCGTACAATCAGGACGCGTTCCTGCAAGAGGACGGCGTCGTGATGTGCGCGACCATCGCCTTCGGCATGGGGGTCGACAAGCCCGACGTGCGCTTCGTATTTCACGCCGACATGCCGGGCTCGATCGAAGCCTATTACCAGGAGATCGGCCGCGCCGGTCGCGACGGCCTGCCGGCCGATACGTTCACGCTCTACAGCGCCGGCGACATCGAACTTCGCCGCCGGCAGATCGAGGAAAGCGGGTCGCCCGAAGAACGCAAACGAGTCGAACGCGCCAAGCTCGACGACCTCGTGACGCTGTGCGAAAGCGCGCGCTGCCGGCGCCAGGCGCTGCTCGGCATGTTCGGCGAGGCCTGCGCGCCTTGCGGCAATTGCGATGTCTGCCAAGGCGCCGTGCGCCTCGTCGATGGGCGCATCGACGCGCAGAAGGCGTTGTCAGCGGTGCTGCGCACTTCAGGTCGCTTCTTCATCGGCCATCTCGCGAACATCCTCTCGGGGAAGGCGACCGAAGCGATCGAACGCCACGAACACCACAAGCTGAAAACCTTCGGCGTCGGCAAGGATCGCGCGCCCGCCGATTGGCGCGGCGTGCTCCGGCAATTGCTGTCGGCGAAGTTGATCGAGCACGATCGCGACGATCGTGACCGACTGTTCGTCACCGACGAAGGCCGCAAAGTTCTGAAGGGAGAGACGCCGTTCCTGTTACGCGAGGACGTGCTGACGACGCGCCCGACACGCAAGGCGCGCGCCGCGATCTCGCAGAAGGACGCCGACGGTGATCTGCTCGCGGCGTTGAAAGGCCTGCGCGCGGCGATGGCGCGTGCGCAGAACCAGCCGGCCTATGTGATCTTCCCCGACCGCACCTTGATCGAAATGGCGAAGGAGCGGCCACGCAGCCTCGACGATCTCTCGGGCGTGCATGGCGTCGGCGCCGCGAAGTTGCAAAAATACGGCGCGGCGTTTCTCGCGGTGATTCGGGACTATCCCGATGCCTGAACTGCCCGAGGTCGAAACGGTGCGGCGCGGCCTCGCGCCGACTTTTGAAGGAGCGCGGTTGATCCGCGTCGAACTCAATCGGCCGAACTTGCGTTTCGCGTTCCCCGAGCGCTTCGCCGCGCGCCTGACAGGTCGGCGAGTTTGGGCGCTGCGCCGGCGCGCCAAATATCTGATCGCCGAACTCGACTCCGGAGAGACGTTGGCGATGCATCTTGGCATGTCCGGCTCGTTCCGCGTCGAGGACGTTCCGGTCGGCGAATTTCATCATCCGCGCGGCAAGGCGCCGACGCACGACCATGTCGTGTTTCATTTTGAGAGCGGCGCGCGCGTCGTTTACAACGATCCGCGCCGCTTCGGTTTCATGACGCTGATCGCGTCGGCGGAGCGCGATGCGCATCCTTTGTTCAAGAGCCTGGGCGTCGAGCCGCTCGACGAGGCCTTCGACGCGAAGCGACTGGCCGGAATTCTCGCCGGCGTCCGCGCGCCGCTGAAAGCCGCGCTGCTCGATCAGCGCCGTATCGCTGGGCTCGGCAACATTTATGTCTGTGAGGCGCTTTATCGTGCGCGCCTGTCGCCGATGCGCGAGGCCGGTTCACTCGATCGCGCCGAGGCGCGCGCGTTGACGAAAGCGATCAAACAAGTGTTGGAAGCGGCGATCGAAGCCGGCGGTTCGACGCTGCGCGATCATCGCCAGACCGACGGCGAGCTCGGCTATTTCCAGCACGCGTTCGAGGTCTATGACCGCGAGGGCGCGGCGTGCCGTCACGCGCGATGTCGCGGAACGATCTCGCGCGTCGCGCAAGGCGGGCGCTCGACGTTCTATTGCTCGGCGTGCCAGAATTAGCTCCGTCGCCGGGACCGGCCGCGTGAACCGCTTGTGAATATCCGGTTCAGCCGGCGTTCAAGGTCGCGGAGGCAAGTTCGAGACGCCGCGAGCGCCCGACCCCCGGGAGATGCATCGGCTTCGAAAGACCAGGAGATGAATATGCGCGCCCTTGCCGCATTCGCCGTCGCCGCCGGACTGGGTCTGGCCTCCTTCTCCGCTCAGGCGATGCCGTTCTCGCCCGCCCCGGGCGACGGCGATTCCTTCGTTTCGCATGTCGCCTATGGCTGCGGCCCCGGCATGACGCGCGGACCCTATGGCCATTGCCGCCCGCGTTTCAACTGCCCTCCGGGCTGGCATCCCGGCCCGAACGGCTGGCATTGCTACCGTAACCGCTACTGAGCGATGCGGCGGGAGGCCGCCCATGCGGCGGCGCTCCCGGTTGCGCCACGCCTAGAGGGTGATGTCTTGTTTTGGCCCTATTCTTGAGAGCATTGCCGGCGGCGAATTTCACCTTTGGCGCGAGATGCGCTAGACGACGCCCGCATTTGCTCGAAGGGTCATTGAAAACGTGCGCTACGTCTCGACGCGCGGCCAGGCGCCGACGCTGGGTTTTCTCGACGCGATGCTGGCCGGCCTAGCGCGCGACGGCGGGCTATATGCGCCGCAGACCTTGCCAAAATTCGCTCCGCAGGAGATCCGCGCGCTTTCGGGCCTGCCTTATGCGGGAGCCGCCGCGCGCCTTGTCGCGCCTTTCGTCGAAGGCGAACTGAACGCGACCGATCTTTCGGCCATGGCCGAGGCGGCCTATCGCGAATTCCGCCACGCCGCGCGCGCGCCGATTTCCCAGCTCGACGACAATCTGTTTCTGCTCGAACTTTTCCACGGCCCAACGCTGGCGTTCAAGGATTTCGCCATGCAATGGCTCGGGCGGGCGATGAACCATGCGCTCGGCCTGCGCGGCGCGCGCGCCACCATCGTCGGCGCGACGTCGGGCGACACCGGCGCGGCCGCCATCGAGGCTTTCGGCGGCGGCGAGCGCACCGATGTCTTTATTCTGTTCCCGCATGGGCGCGTTTCGGACGTGCAGCGCCGGCAGATGACGACGGTCGACAAGCCGGGCGTTCACGCCATCGCCATCGAGGGCACGTTCGACGATTGCCAGGACATCGTCAAAGCTTTGTTCAACGATCTGAAGTTCCGCGACGAACTCGCGCTTTCGGGCGTCAATTCGATCAACTGGGCGCGCATCCTCGCGCAGATCGTCTATTATTTCACCGCCGCCGTTTCGCTCGGCGCGCCGGACCGCCGCGTCTCGTTCGCCGTGCCAACAGGCAATTTCGGCGATGTGCTCGCCGGCTATTACGCCAAGCGCATGGGGCTGCCGGTCGAGCGGCTGGTCGTCGCCACCAACGAGAACGACATTCTGGCGCGCGCGCTCGCCTCCGGCGAATACCGGCCACGCGGCGTCAAGCCGACGCAGTCGCCCTCGATGGATATTCAGGTCTCGTCGAATTTCGAGCGCTTGCTGTTCGAGGCGCAAGGGCGCGACAGCGCCGCGGTCGGGACGCAGATGGAAGGCCTGAAGCAGCAGGGGGAATTCGTCATTCCCGCGGGCGCGCTGGCCAAGATTCGCGCCGATTTCGACGCCATACGAGCCTGCGAGCCCGAATGCGCGCGGGAAATGGCGCGCGCCTATCGCGAGAGCGGCGTCATCCTCGATCCGCACACCGCGATCGGCGTTCATGCCGCCCGCGCGACGCTCGCGCGCGATCCCTCGACGCCGGTGATCGCGCTGGCGACGGCGCATCCGGCCAAGTTCCCCGAGGCGGTCGAGCGCGCGACCGGAGCGCGCGCGCCGTTGCCCGAGCACATGGCCGCCATTCTGGCCAAACCGGAGCGGACAAGCCGGCTGCCGAACGATCCGGCGGCCGTCGCCGCTTTCGTGCGCGCCCATGCGAGGTCCGCGCGTTGACGGCCCGCCTGACCACGCTGCCCTCGGGCCTGCGCGTCGTCAGCGACGCGAGCTCGCAACTGCGCACGGCCTCGATCGGAATTTTCGTCGGCGCCGGTTCGCGTCACGAACGCGAGGACGAGCATGGGCTCTCGCATCTGCTCGAACACATGGCGTTCAAAGGTACGGGGCGGCGCAACGCGCTTGAGATCGCCGAAGCGATCGAGAATGTCGGCGGCGATCTCAACGCCGAGACCAGCGCCGAGCAGACCGGCTATTTCGCCCACGTGTTGCGCGAGGACGCCGACCTCGCCATGGATGTGCTCGCCGACATCCTTACCGACAGTCAATTCGATTCCGTCGAACTTGCGCGCGAGAAAAACGTGATCGTGCAGGAAATCGGCGCCGTCGAGGACACACCCGACGATCTCGTGTTCGACTTGCTGACCCAAGCCGCCTGGCCGGATCAGCCGATCGGGCGGCCGATTCTCGGCACGCGCGAAGGCGTCAGCGCCTTCGATCGCGACGCCATCGACGCCTATCTGCGCCGTCATTATCGCGCGCGCTCGACGCTCGTTGTCGGCGCCGGGGCGGTCGAACACGAGGAACTCGTCGCGCTCGCCGAGGCGCGTCTTGCAGCGCTCGGCGTCGAAGCGGGAGAACCAGCGACGGCCGCTCGCTACCGCGGCGGCGAGACGCTGGCCAAAAAGCCGCTTGAGCAGACTCATATCGTCGTCGGCTTTCGAGGGCGCGGCGTCGCCGACGCCGATCACGACGCCGCCCAGGTGTTCGCCGCCGCGACCGGCGGCGGCATGTCGTCGCGGCTGTTTCAGGAGATTCGCGAAAGACGCGGCCTCGCCTATGCCATCCACGCCTTCCACTGGGCCTATGCGGAGACGGGACTGTTCGGCTTTTACGCGGGCGCCGCGGCTAAGGACGCGGGCGAACTCATGGCCGCCTCGCTCGATTGTCTGGCCGAAGCGACCCAAAAGCTCGAAACGGCCGAAGTCGAACGCGCCAAATCGCAAATTAAGGTCGCCACCTTGACCGCGCTGGAATCGCCCGGCGCGCGCGCGCAGCAGCTGGCGCGCCAGATCTTTCACTATGGGCGGGCGCTTTCGTTGGAGGAGATGACGGCGCGCATCGAGGCGATCGGCGCCGAGGACGTTCGCCGCGCCGGCGCGGCGATGCTAAGTTCCGCCCCGACCGTCGCGGCGATCGGCCGGGTCGGCAAGGTCATGGGCGCCGACCGGGTCGCGCGCCGGCTGTATGGCGCGTAAGGGTCCGAAATGGCGCTTTTTCGACTGGCCAAGATTACGGAGCCCGGCCCGCTTTTGCATGGAGACGGCCTTTATTTGCGTCCTGCGGCGGGCGGAGATTTTGTCGCCTGGGCGCAACTGCGCGCGCTCAGCCGCGAATTCCTGACGCCTTGGGAGCCGACCTGGCCGGACGATGACCTCACGCGCGGCGCATTTCGCCGCCGGCTGCGCCGGCAATCCGAGGAAATGGCGCGCGACGAATCCTATTCTTTCCTTATTTTCGACGGCGCCTCGAACGCTTTGTTGGGCGGCCTGACCCTCGGCGGCGTTAGACGTGGGGTCGCGCAATCGGCGACCCTGGGCTATTGGATGGGCGCCCCTCACGCCGGCAAGGGGGCGATGACGCGCGCCGTCGCGGCGGCCGTTCGCTACGGATTTTCGAACTTGAGACTGCATCGTATCGAGGCTGCCTGTCTGCCGGAGAATATCGCCTCCCGCGCCCTCCTGGAGCGCAACGGCTTTCAGTGCGAGGGCCTCGCGCGCGCCTATCTGAAGATCGACGGCGTTTGGCGCGATCACGTATTGTTCGCGCTGGTGGAACCCGAGGCGCCGCGCTTTGCCTAACGCCTCGCGTCCGAACGCCTCCGCGGCCTTGCTGGCGCGGCGCCTCGTAGCGGCGCTCGCCTTCGTTTGGATCGCGTTGGCCGGCGGGGCGGCCGAAGCCGTCAATTCGGTTCGCGTGCCGGCTGACGCCGACGCTATCGATCTGACCGGCGCGGTCGAACGATACAGCGCACAGGGCGACAAAATTCAGGTTTCGACCGCGCCGGGCCCCGATGGCATCGTGCGCCGCATCGAGGTCAGCGCCTTGCAGGCGGGCGGCCAGCCGGCCTGGATTGTTTTTGCGCTCACCAACGATTCGGACGAGCAACTCACGCGCCTCGTCGTCGCGCCGCATTTTCGTTTCGTGGGGTCCGGCATTGTTTGGCCGGACCTGGGATCGGCTCGCATCACGACCATCACTGCCAGCCAGGGCGACGCGCCCGAGCGCGAGGATCGGCTCGACGCCGACGTCTTTCGCCTCACCCTCGATCCGGGGACGACGGTCACTTACGTCGCCGAATTGCGCACGCCGTCGCTGCCGCAGCTTTACCTCTGGGAGCCCGACGCGTTCAAGGACAAGAACGCGAGCCTGACGCTCTATCAGGGCATCGTCATCGGCATCGCCGGCCTGCTGGCCCTGTTCTTGACCATCGTTTTCGTCGTGCGCGGCGCGCTGGTGTTCCCTGCGGCGGCGGCGCTCGCATGGTCGGTGTTCGCCTACGTTTGCATCGACTTCGGCTTCTGGCGAAAGATATTCGGCTTCGACGACGATTCCGAGCGCATCTGGCGCGCCGGCGTCGAGGCGACGATCGGGGCGACGCTGATCGTATTTCTGTTCGCCTATCTCAACCTGCGCCGCTGGCATGTGCGCTTTTTGCACATCGGCCTGGTCTGGCTGATGCTGATGGCGATCGTCGTCGCGCTTTCGGTGTTCAACGCGCCGGTCGCAGCGGGCGTCGCGCGCATTTCGATCGCCAGCGTCGCCGGCGTCGGCTTGCTGCTGATTCTCAGCCTTGCGATCAGCGGCTCCGACCGCGCCGTCCTGCTGATTCCCACCTGGTTCCTGCTGGCCGTATGGGTCGCGGCCGCGGGCGCCGCCGTGACCGGCGCCCTCACCAACGATCTCGCCGCGCCCGGGCTGATCGGCGGCTTGGTCCTGATAGTAATGTTGATAGGCTTCACCGTGATGCAAAGCGCGTTTTCGGGGGGCGGCTCGCTGGGCGCGGGCGGCTCGGACGCCGAACGCCGGGCGCTGGCGATGACCGGTTGCGGCGATGCGATCTTCGATTGGAGCGTGCCCAACGATCGAATTTACGTCAGCGGCGAACTCGAGACGCAGCTTGGCCTGCGTCGCGGCGCGCTGGAAGGTCCGGCCGCGAGTTGGCTCGACGCTCTGCACCCGCTGGACCGCGACCGCTATTCGGCCGCGCTCGACGGGCTGCTGAACCAGCGCTCCGGCCGCATCCATCACGACATCCGACTTCGCGCGGCGGATGGCCAATATCACTGGTTCTTGATGAAGGCGCGGCCGGTGATCGGCGCCGAGGGCGAAGTCACGCGCGTCGTCGGTGCGCTCGCCGACGTCACCGAAAGCAAGTCGGCCGAGGAACGCATTCTTCGTGACGCGATCCATGACAATCTGACCGGCCTGCCCAATCGCGAATTGTTTTTCGACCGGCTGGAGGCGGCGCTGATCCAGGCGCGCCGCCCGGACGGCTTGCGACCGCTCGTGATCGTCATCGACGTAGACAGGCTGAAAGCTGTCAACGAATCGCACGGCATGTCTTTTGGCGACTCGGCGCTGTTGACGGTCGCTCGCCGCGCCGCCCGCGATCTCAAGCCCGGGGACACGCTCGCCCGACTTGGCGGCGATCAGTTCGCGGCGATCATTTTACAGGACGTCGCGGATCCCGCCGCGCTCGGTGAAGCGCTGCGCGCGCTTCTGGCGACGCCGATCAGTTTTGGCGACCGCGAAGTCTCGCTCACCGCCTCACTCGGTATCGCGCAATTCGATCCGGCGCAGCACGGCCGCGGCGCCGATCTGTTCAACGATGCCGAGCTTGCGCTCGCCAACGCCAAAAAGGCGGGCGGCGACCGCGCCGCGTCGTTCAAGCGCGAAATGCGCGCGACGCGCGACGCGCGCGGCGGCCTCGACGCGGATCTTCGCCATGCGCTGGAGCGCGGCGAGATGCAGGTCATGTTTCAACCGATCGTGCGGCTGGAAGATCGTACTGTCGCCGGTTTCGAGGCCGCTCCGCAGTGGCGCCATCCGCGCTACGGCGTAATGCGCCTCGCCGAGTTCCTGCCGGCGGCGGAAAAGGCGGGTGTGATCGCCGACATCGGCGCCTTCGCGCTCGACGCGGCGGCTCGCGAACTCTCGGCCTGGCAGAAAGCGCTCGAGGTCACTCCGCCGATTTTCGCGAGTCTGAGCGTCTCCTCGCGGCAGATGCTCGGCCACGATCTGCTCGGCGATCTGCGCTCAGCGCTCAACCGCCATTATGCGCTGCGCGGCACTCTGAAACTCGAATTCACCGAGAGCCTGGTGATGGAGAACCCGGAATACGCCGCGCAATTGCTGCCGCGCGCGCGCGAACTGGGCGCCGGCCTCGCTCTCGACGATTTCGGCGCCGGCTACACCTCGCTCGGCCATCTCGAGCGCTATCATTTCGACACGCTGAAGATCGATCCCTCGCTCGCGCGCGCCAATGGTTCGGGCGCGCGCCCGCTCATTTTGCGCTCGGTCGTCGCGATGGCGCACGACCTCGGCATGGACGTGATCGTGGAGGGCGTGGAGACCGAATCGGATGCGGTCGAGCTATCGCAGATGGGCTGCGAATTCGCGCAAGGACCCGCGTTCGGGCATCCCATGACGGCTCTGCAAGCGCGCAAATTGATGGGCGCGGCGCCCGAGTGAGGCCTAGCCTGTGAAGATCGGGGATATCCCATCCCCGCGCCCTTGATTCTGGACGCGCCGGCGCCGATGTCCGCGTTGGATGAAGTATTCGCTGGGATGAAGTTTTCGAAGGACTTCCTTGACGAGATTCGCGCCCGGGTGCCGATGTCCCAGGTCGCGGGCGCGCGCGTGAAGCTGAAAAAGGAAGGCCGCGAATGGCGTGGGCTTTCCCCGTTCAACAAAGAGCGCACGCCCTCATTCTTCGTCAACGATCAGAAGCATTTTTATCACGATTTTTCCTCGGGAAAGAGCGGCGACGTTTTCACGTTTCTGGTCGATGTCGAGAACCTTAGTTTTCCCGAGGCGGTCGAACGCCTCGCTGGCATGGCGGGGCTCGAAATGCCGCGTCGCGACGCTGAGAGCGAGGCGCGCGAGAAGCAGCGTGCGAGCTTGCACGAGGTTTTAGGGCTCGCCGCGCGCCATTTCGAACAGACCTTGCAGGATTCGGTCGGCGCCAAGGCGCGCGGCTACCTTGCCGACCGCCAACTCGGCGCGGCGACGCAACGCGAATTCGGCCTCGGCTTCGCCGCGCCGGAAAAGTTCGCCCTGCGCGACGCGCTTGCCGCCAGGGGCGTCGATGCGCAGCAGATGATCGATGCGGGGCTGCTCGTTCACGCGGAAGGGGTGGCGGTCCCCTATGACCGCTTCCAGAACCGCGTCATGTTCCCGATTCACGACCGGGGCGGGCGCGTCGTCGCCTTCGGCGGCCGGGCGCTCGATCCCGCCGCGCGCGCCAAATATCTGAATTCGCCCGAGACCGAGTTATTTCACAAGGGCTCGCTGCTCTACAATCATCATCGCGCCCGCAAGCCCGCACACGATCGCGGCCAGATCATCGCCGTCGAAGGCTATGTCGATGTCATCGCGATGACCAAGGCCGGCTTTCCGCAGACGGTCGCCCCGCTTGGCACCGCGCTGACGCCGGACCAATGTGCGCTGCTCTGGAGCCTGAATCCCGAACCTATTCTGTGTTTCGATGGCGACAAGGCCGGCCGCAAAGCCGCTTACCGTGCGATTGAGATGGCCCTGCCGCTCATCGGGGCCGGCAAGAGCTTGCGCTTCGCGCTGCTGCCCGAAGGGCAGGATCCCGATGATCTCGTCCGTTCGGGCGGATCGGAGACGGTTGGCGAGACGATCGGGCGCGCGCTGCCTTTCGCCGAAATGCTATTTCAGCGCGAAACCGAGGGTCAGGGCTTCGATACGCCGGAGAAACGGGCCGGACTTGAACGGCGTTTGCGCGAACTCGCCGCGCTCATAACGGACGAGACGCTGCGCAAGCACTATTCGGCGGACATGGCGCAACGCATGTCGCTGTTGTTCGGGGGGCCGCCGTCGCGCTCGGGCGGCTTCGACGCGCCCGGTCGGGAGCCGCGCAGGGGCCCGCGCCGCGGCGCTTTCGCTCCGCCCGGCCCGCGAGTCGGCCTCGTCGGGACGCCGATGCCAACGGCGCGGCTAGCGGCGCGGCGTCCGCGCGAATCGGCGCGCGAGGTGACAATCCTGGCCATCCTGCTTGGCCATCCGGCGCTACTTGAGGCCCATTGGGAGGACGTCGCCGAACTCGGCCTCGCCGCGCCGACGCTAGCCGCCTTCCGTTCGCGCCTGCTCGATCTGCCGCCGGACGCCTTCGCGAGCGCAGGAACGCTGGCCGAGGCGCTGGAGGCGGCGGGGCTCGGGCGCGAAAGCGAGCGTATCCTTGCCGTCGCCGCCAAGATGCCGAACTGGTGGTGCTTGCGCGCGGATGCGCTGCGTTCCGACGCCGAGCACGTTTTGAGGCAATGCCTGGCCTTGCAACGAAAGTCAGGAGCGTTACATAGGGAGTTGAAATTGGCTGAGGCCGCCCTAGCGGACGATCCGACCGAGCAAAATTTCGCGAGATTGCTGGACATTAAAGCGAATTTGGCCGATTTGGCGGACGCCGAGGCGGCAATCGAGGGATTTGGCGAATTGTCGGGCCGAAATCCGCCGCTGGTCTGAGCCGGGCGGATGGCCCGGTCTCGGGTAAGGGTTAAGGGGCGGTTAGGGCCGATGGTGGATGTTGGGGCGGCGACTTGGCCAGGCTCGCGTCGTCCGCCCTATTCCGCGTCGTTCGAATAGAAAACGCTGTTTTCGCGCTCTTGGAGCGTGAGAACGGCGGACGGGTTCACGCCGCCGCGCGCGGGCGACTAGAATGGAGACGCCGACATGGCAAGGACGGATGAGCCGAAGGCCGAGGGCGAAGCGGTAGTTGTGGAAGCGGCCGATGGCCCGTTGCTCGATCTGACCGACGCCGCGGTCAAGCGGATGATCAAGGTCGCCAAGAAGCGCGGCTGGGTCACGCAGGACGAACTGAACGCGGTGCTGCCGTCCGAAGAAATTTCATCCGACCAGATCGAAGACATGAATTCGATGCTCAGCGAGATGGGGATCAACGTCGTCGACGCCGAGGACGCCGAAGAAGCGGAAAAGGAAGGCGCGGAAGCTGCGGCCGAGGAAGAAGAGCCCGAGCCCGGCGGCGAACTCGTCGAGGCGCCGCGCGCGACCGCCGTCGCCACCCGCAGTTCCGAGCCGGCCGAGCGCACCGACGATCCCGTGCGCATGTATCTGCGCGAAATGGGTTCGGTCGAACTGCTCTCTCGCGAGGGCGAAATCGCCATCGCCAAGCGCATCGAGGCCGGCCGCGAGGCGATGATCGCGGGCCTGTGCGAAAGCCCGCTGACCTTCCAGGCCATCATCATCTGGCGCGACGAACTCAACGAAGCCAAGATTCTGCTGCGCGACATCATCGATCTCGAAGCGACCTACGCCGGTCCTGACGGCAAGAAGACGCCGAAAGTCGACATGACCGCGCCCGGCGCCGCCGAGGCGCTCGCCGAACAGATCCGTCAGCGCATAGCGCCGACAACCGCGCCGCAGACGCCGCCCGACGGCTTTGACGGCGAGACGCCGCCGGCCGACGGTTTCGACGACGACGACGACATGGAGAATTCGGTTTCGCTCTCCGCAATGGAGGCCGAACTGAAGCCGAAGGTGCTCGAGACCTTCGACCGCATCGCCGACGCCTACAAGAAGCTGCGCCGCCTTCAAGATCAGAACGTCGAGAACAAGCTCAAGAACGAGACGTTGTCGCCCGCGCAGGAGCGCAAATACAAGGCGCTGAAGAAAGAAATTGTCGCCGACGTCAAGTCGCTGTCGCTCAACCAGAACCGCATCGACGCGCTGGTCGAGCAACTCTACGACATCAACAAGCGCCTGATCGGCCTCGACGTGAAGCTGATGCGGCTGGCTGAATCGCATCGCGTCTCGCGCGACGATTTTCTAAAGAACTACCAGAATTCCGAACTCGATCCGAAATGGGTCTTGCGCGTCTCCAAGCTCGGCACGCGCGGTTGGAAGGATTTTGTCGCCAAGGATAAAAACACCATCAAGGACATCCGCACCGAGATCCAGTCGCTCGCGCAGGAGACGGGCCTGGAAATCCAGGAATTCCGCAAGCTCGTGCAGATGGTGCAGAAGGGCGAACGCGAGGCGCGTCAGGCCAAGAAGGAAATGGTCGAGGCGAACCTGCGCCTCGTCATCTCCATCGCCAAGAAATACACCAACCGCGGCCTGCAGTTCCTCGACCTGATCCAGGAAGGCAACATCGGCCTGATGAAGGCGGTCGACAAGTTCGAATACCGCCGCGGCTACAAGTTCTCGACCTACGCAACCTGGTGGATTCGTCAGGCGATCACGCGCTCCATCGCGGATCAGGCGCGCACGATCCGCATCCCCGTGCACATGATCGAGACGATCAACAAGATCGTGCGCACCTCGCGTCAGATGCTGCACGAGATCGGCCGCGAGCCGACGCCCGAAGAGCTGGCCGAGAAGCTCGCCATGCCGCTCGAAAAGGTGCGCAAGGTGCTCAAGATCGCCAAGGAGCCGATTAGTCTGGAGACGCCGATCGGCGACGAGGAGGACAGCCACCTCGGCGATTTCATCGAGGACAAGAACGCGATCCTGCCGATCGACGCGGCGATTCAGTCCAACCTTCGCGAGACGACGACGCGCGTGCTCGCTTCGCTCACCCCGCGCGAAGAGCGCGTGCTGCGTATGCGCTTCGGCATCGGCATGAACACCGACCACACGCTTGAAGAGGTCGGCCAGCAATTCTCGGTCACGCGCGAGCGCATTCGCCAGATCGAGGCGAAGGCGTTGCGCAAGCTCAAGCATCCGAGCCGCAGCCGCAAGCTCCGCAGCTTCCTCGACAATTGACGGCGCGCGCGCGAATCCGCGCGTTCGCTCAAGGCTCGCGCCGGGGTTGACGGGTCGAGGCGAATTTGACCCAATGCCGCGATCTTCACGGCATTTGCGGAGCGCAACTCTTGATCGATGACAACGCCGCGCCGGCGGTCGCGACACGCGAATGGCCGGTGTTGCGCTCGCTAGCGGGCTGGCGACCGAGCTACATCGGTCCCGATTTCGTCGCCGGCCTGACGCTCGCCGCCATCGCGGTGCCTGAACAGATGGCGACTGCGCGCCTCGGCGGCCTCGAACCGCAAATCGGCTTTCTTGCGCTGATCGCCGGCGCCGTCGGTTTCGCGCTATTCGGCGCCAGTAAGTTGGTTTCGGTCGGCGCGGATTCGACCATCGCGCCGATTTTCGCCGGCGCGCTGGCGCTGATTGCGAGTTCGGGCGGCGCCGATTACGCCGGCGCCGCCGCCTTTCTCGCCCTCGGCGTCGGTCTCGTGCTGACGCTCGGCGGCGCGCTGCGCCTGGGCTTCGTCGCCGATCTCCTGTCGATCCCGGTCACGACCGGCTTTCTGGCCGGAATATCCGTGCATATCCTGGTCTCGCAAGCGCCGGCGCTGCTCGGCCTCGATGCGCCGCCCGGGCCGACGGTCGAGAAGATCGTCGAAATCTTGAAAGACATTCCCGCCGCCAATCCCTGGACGCTGGGGATCGGCCTTGGCGTGCTGGCGACGATGCTGATCGGCGAGAAACTCAGCCCGCGCTTTCCCGGCGCCTTGATCGCGATGGCGGCTGCGACGGCGCTGACGGCGTCGATGCGTCTCGAAGGCAAGGGCGTCTCAACGCTCGGCGCGATCGCCGGCGTCGCGCCCAAGTTCGCGCTGCCGCATGTGTCGCTGACGACGATGCTCAATGTCGCGCCGTTGGCGCTGATCGTCGGCGTCGTCGTGATGGTGCAGACCGCCGCGACGACGCGCAGCTTCGTCTCCGATCCGATCCGTGGGCCGGACGTCAATCGCGACTTCATCGGCGTCGGCGCGGCCAATCTGCTGGCCGGCCTGACCGGCGCGTTTCCTGTCGACGCCAGCCCGCCGCGCACAGCGGTGGTCGCCGAGACCGGCGGCATGACGCAGATCGGCGCGCTCGTTTGCGCGGCGCTGGCGCTTTTGGTTTCGCTCTATGGCGGGCAGGCGCTCGCGCATGTGCCTCACGCGGCGCTGGCGGGCGTGCTGCTGTTCGTCGCCCAGCGCATCGTCCGCGTCAGCGTGATGGCGGATGTGTGGAAGCGCAGCCTGCCGGAATTCGGACTCGTCGTCGCGACCACGCTGGCGATCGTCGCGCTGCCGATCCAGCAGGGCGTCGGCCTCGGCATCATGCTTTCGATCGTCCACGGCGTCTGGACGACGACGCGCGCGCGACTAGTGGAATTTCGGCGCATCGAGGGCACGTCGATATGGTGGCCGGTCGGCGAAGCGGCGCAGAGCGAAACGGTTGCGGGGGTGCGGGTGGTCGCGTTGCAGGCGCCACTGTCGTTCCTGAACGCCTACGAGTTCCAGCAGTCGATCCAGGCGCTCGCCAAACCCGGTGTGCGGCTCATCGTCATCGAGGCGAACGCGATCGTCGAGATCGACTATACCGGCGCGAAAATCCTCTCCGACGTGATCGGGAGATTGCGCTCCGCCGGCGTCGACGTCGCGGTCGCCCGTCTGGAATCGGTGCGCGCGCAAGCAAGCTTCGCCCATCAGGGCCTTCAGGCGCTGCTGGGGCGGGATCATATCTTCCACAGCGTCGAAGAGGCTGTGGACGCGCTGGGCCCCGGGCGCGCAGCCTGAGCGTCCCCGGCAAACGGAGAGAACCGATGAACCCCGCGCCAGACTTTTTCCCGGGTTTCGCCGCCAGGGATTTCGCGCTCGATGACGTAACGATCCACGCCCGCATCGGCGGCGAAGGGCCGCCGCTCGTGTTGCTGCACGGCTATCCGCAATCGCACGTGATGTGGCGCCACGTCGCGCCGCGGCTCGCGCGCAAGTTCACAGTCGTAGCGGCCGATCTGCGCGGTTACGGAAATTCGTCGGCGCCGCCTTCCCGGAACGGCTTGGGCTATTCGAAGCGAGCAATGGGCGCCGACGTCGTCGCGCTCATGCGAGCCTTGGGCCACGACAAATTCCGCATCGCGGGCCATGACCGCGGCGGGCGCGTCGCCTATCGCCTGGCGCTCGATCATCCCGAATTGATCGAACGGCTGGCCGTGCTCGACATCATTCCGACGGGCGAGATGTGGCGCGGCATGGACGCCAAGCGCGCCATGGGCGTCTATCACTGGATGTTCCTGGCGCAGCCCGAGCCGCTGCCGGAAGTTCTGCTCTCGCGCGCGCCGCGCGAATACATCGACCTCAAGCTCGCGAGTTGGACGGGCGCGAAATCGCTCGATTGCTTCGGCGAGGCCGCATTGAACGCCTATCGGGCCGCCTTCGCCGACCCCGCGCGCATTCACGCGACCTGCGAGGACTACCGCGCGGGCGCGACTTTGGATCGCGCGGCTGACGAAGAAGATTTCGCGGCGGGCCGGAAGATCCTCGCGCCCATGCTCGCGCTGTGGGGCGATGTCGGCATTCCCGCCGCCGGCGCGAGCCCGCTCGAAGCATGGAAGCGCTGGGCGCGCGACGTCACCGGCCATGCTATTGTGGGCGGCCACTTTCTGCCCGAGGAAGCGCCGGAGGCGACGGCGAAGGCGCTCATCGACTTTTTCAGCTAGGGGCCCGGCGATGATCAAACCCAGTTGGGCGGCGATAGGATTGGCCGCCGCTTTCGGCCTCGGCGCGGCGAAAGCCGACGATGCGCCCAAACCGGTTCCCGGTCTCGAGAAGATCAACCATATCGTCGTGATCTATCTGGAAAACCGCAGCTTCGACAATCTTTACGGCCTTTTCCCCGGCGCCGAGGGCCTCGCCAACGCGGGCGCGGCGGCGACGCAAGTCGATGCTTCGGGGAAACCCTACGACCCGTTGCCGCCCGTGCTCGACGTCAACCAGAAGCCCGCGCGCGCCGACTCGCGCTTTCCCGCGCCGCTCCCCAACGCGCCGTTCCGCGCCGACCCCTCCGTCAAGCTCAACGAGACCACCGGCGACATCGTGCATCGGTTTTATCAGGAGCAGTTACAGATCGACGGCGGCAAGATGGACTCGTTCGTCGCTTTTTCGAACGCCGGTTCGCTGACGATGAGCCATTACGACGGGGCAGATATGCCGCTATGGCGCTACGCCAAGGATTTCGTACTGATGGATCATTTCCATCACGCGGCGTTCGGCGGTTCGTTCCTCAATCATATCTTCCTCGTCTGCGCCTGCGCGCCTCGCTACGACAACGCGCCGGACGAGCGAACGGCCAAGCTCGACGACAAAGGCGCGCTGATCAAGGACGGCGAGGTGACGCCGGACGGCTATGCCGTCAATACGTTGTTCCCATTCAAAGGGCCGGCGCCGCAGGGTTTGCCTGCCTCCTGGGCGTTGCCGCCGCAAACCGCGCCAACCATCGGCGATCGGCTGGACGCAAAGGGAATCGACTGGGCCTGGTATTCCGGCGGTTGGGCCGACGCGAGCCAAGGCCATGCGGGCAAACAGTTCCAGTATCATCATCAGGCTTTCGCCTTCTTCGCCAATTACGGACTGGGCGGACCGGGCGCGAAGGCGCATCTGAAAGATGAGGCGGATTTTATCAGCGACATTGAAAAGGGAAGTTTGCCCGCGGTGTCGTTCTTCAAACCCTACGGCGACGACAACGAGCATCCGGGCTACACGACCGTGATGGCGGGCGAGTATCATACGGCGCTGCTGCTGCAATTATTGCAGCGCAGCCCGCTCTGGAGCGACACCGCGGTCATCGTCACTTACGACGAAAACGGCGGCCTATGGGACCACGTCGCGCCGCCGAAAATCGACCGCTGGGGGCCGGGGACGCGTGTGCCGACACTGTTGATTTCGCCATACGCCAAGCATGGATTCATTGATCACAAGGTGATGGATACGAGCGCGATCCTGAAGCTGATCGAGACGCGTTTCGGCCTCGCGCCTCTGGCGACGCGCGACGCCGCGAGCGGCGACATGAGCGAAGCGTTCGACTTCCAGCAACAGGGCGGGGCGAAGTGAGCGAAGTTCCGATCGGCGTGGTGACGATTTCCGACAGAGCCTCGCGCGGGGTTTACGAGGACAAGGGCGGGCCGGGCATCGAGGCGGCGCTCGCCGCGATTGTTTCGACGCCGTGGCGCGCGGTCCGGCGCGTGATACCGGACGAGGGGCCGCGCATCGAGGCGGCGTTGATCGAACTCGCCGACATCGAGAAATGCTCGCTGATCCTGACGACGGGCGGCACCGGGCCGGCCTTGCGCGACGTGACGCCCGAGGCGACCGAAGCCGTCTGCGACCGGTTGATGCCAGGCTTCGGCGAACTGATGAGAACGCGCAGCCTCGTCGAAGTGCCAACAGCGATTCTGTCGCGCCAGATCGCCGGGCTTCGCGGGCGCAGCCTGATCGTCAACCTGCCCGGCAAGCCCTCGGCGATACGCACCTGCTTGGATGCGGTCTTTCCCGCCATTCCTTATTGCCTCGATCTGATCGGCGGCGATCGATTGGAGACTCATCCCGAAGCCTGCGTCGCGTTCCGCCCCAAGGGGACGTAACGCGTCCAACGGACGATAAAGAGGGTCGCATGATCTACGAGCAACGCATTTACCGTGCGGTTCCCGGTCGGTTGCCGAAATTGCTGGCGCGTTTCAAGGACCACACGTTGCGTCTTTGGGAGAAGCACGGAATTCGTCAGGCGGGGTTCTGGACGACGGTGATCGGCGAATCCAATAACGACCTGACCTACATGCTGGCGTGGGAGTCGATGGCCGAGCGAGAGGTCAAATGGACCGCGTTCCTCGCCGATCCCGAATGGATCGCCGCGCGCGCAGATTCAGAGAAGGACGGCGCGCTGATCGCCAACGGCGCCAGCCAGTTCCTCGCCCCTACCGCGTTTTCAGCGGTAAAATAGCTGCTATCGCCTCGCGTGCGGCCTGGGCGAGCGGAGAAGGCGGCGCGTCGAGCGCGAACCATTCGACGGCTTCGAGCGTTTCCGGCTCGCGATTGCGCGCTTCGCCGCCGACGACGCTTGCGAGATAAATCGGCGAAACCCAGTGCTGGCCATCGAGGCCGATCATCTCGACGACGCCGAGCGTGCGCTCGATGTCGATCGTCAGGCCGACTTCCTCGGACGTTTCGCGAATGACCGCGGCTTCGATCCGTTCGCCGAAAGCGACTTTGCCGCCGGGCAGGTTCCAGCAACCCGCCTCCGGCGCGCGTCGACGCTTGACCAGCAGCAGTCGATCCTTGTCGAGGATCGCCGCGCCGCAGCCGACCCCCGGCGCGTTCACTGGCTGAGCGCGGAGAGAATGCGAGCCCAGGAGCGCGCGCCTTTATGGAACGAACTTCGTTCGTATTTCTCGTTGGGCGAATGGATCGCGTCGTCGTCGAGCCCGAAGCCAACCATCAGCGCGTCCATGTTGAGTTCGCGCTTGAAGGCGCCAACGATCGGGATCGAGCCGCCGGAGCCGACGAGCACCGGGGGCTTGCCCCATTCGGCTTCGAGCGCCCGCCGCGCGCGACGCAGCGCTTCGCCGCGCGCGGGCAGGCCGATCGCCGGGCTCGCGCCATGCGAAATGAAATCCGCTTTCACGTCGCCCGGCAGGCGCGCCTTGACGAAGGCGCGGAACGCCTGCGCGACGCGCTCGGGGTTCTGTTTTCCGACCAGCCGGAACGAGACTTTCGCGCTCGCATGCGCCGGCAGCACAGTCTTCGTCCCCTCGCCGACATAGCCGCCGACAATGCCGTTGACGTCGCAGGTCGGGCGCGACCAGAGCATCTCCAGCGCCGATCGCCCCTTTTCGCCGGCCGGGATCGAGAGTCCGACGCCGCGCAGAAACGCTTTTTCGTCAAAGTCGAGTTCGCGCCATTGTTCGGCGATCTCTCCGGGAAGTTCCTCGACGCCGTCATAAAATCCCGGCAGCGTCACGGCGCCGTCGGCGTCATGCAGATCGGCGAGGATGCGGCTCAGCACACGGATTGGATTGATCGCCGCGCCGCCATAGAGGCCCGAGTGCAGGTCCCGATCGGGACCATGCACGACGATCTCCTCGAGCACGAGGCCGCGCAACATCGTAGTGATCGCCGGCGTTCTGGCGTCCCACATTGAAGTGTCGCAGACCAGCAGCAGATCGGCCTTCAACGCCTTGGCGTGTTGGGTGAGGAACGCGGGCAGGGAAGGCGAACCGGTCTCCTCCTCGCCCTCGAACAGAACGCTGACGTGGCACGGCAGGCCGCCGCTGGCGCGAAAGGCCCGCGCCGCCTCTACGAAGGTCATCAACTGGCCCTTGTCGTCGGCGGCGCCGCGGGCGACGATGCGCTCGCCATGCTCGCCCGCCTCCAGACGCGGCTCGAACGGCGGCGTCTTCCACAGGCCCGGCGGATCGGCCGGTTGCACATCGTAATGGCCATAGAAAAGCACGTGCGGCGCGTCGCGGGTCTTGGCCTTTGCGGCGCCGAGCACCATCGGCCGACCCGGGGTGGCGATCTTGGCGATTTCGAACCCGAGGCCGGCGAGTTCGGCGACCAGCCAATCGGCGGCCCGTTCGCAATCGGGGAAATGTTCTGAAATCGCCGAGATCGAGGGGATGCGCAAGAAATCGAACAGGCGGTCCAGCGCGGCGCCTTGATTGGCGTCGATCGTGGCGAGCACGTCGTCGAGCGTGGCCATGGACCCTCCAGCGCGGCGCGTCCGGCCGCGTTCCCTTCGGCTTCTAGCAGGCGCCGGGCCGGGCTCCAACTGCGCCGCCGACCCTTCGATCCGCCAATTGCCAAATTGCGCCGGGAGAGCGCAAATGCGGGCGCCGCGAGCGAAACGCGAGCAGGAATATTCAAGGGGCGACAGAACACATGGCGCAAGGTTTCGAAGCCGCCAACGCGCCGTTCGACCGGCTCTCGCCGACCGAGCTGGAGACCGTGCGAGCTGCGCTCGACATCGGCTATTTTTCGCCCGGGGAGACGATCATCGCGCGCGGGGGCGCCCCCGACAGCCTGTTTATCGTGCTGAAAGGCGCGGTCGCCGAACGCGATGGCGAGGAGGTCCTTTCGCTGCGTGGCCCGGGAGATTGCTTCGATAGCCGGGCGTTGGTGCAGGGCGGCGGCTCGAACGCCTTCATCGCCAGCGAGGAAACCCTGTGCCATCTGCTGCCGCGCGACGTCACGCTGCGGCTCATCAACGCCAATCCGCGTTTCGCCGCTTTCTTTTACCTGGACGTCACCCGTAAGCTCGAGGCCGCGGCCAACGAGGCCGACGAAACTCGGTTCGGCGCGCTCATGCACGCGCGCGTTCGCGATCTGCACCTGCATCCCGCCGCCTTCGTCGCCGCTTCGGATTCGATTGAAGCCGCTGGCCGCAAGATGAACGAGGTCGCGACCAATGCGCTGTTCGTGCGCGACGGCGAGCGCGTCGGCTTCATCACCGCGACCGATCTCGCCGAGGCCGCGATCTTGCGCCGTCTGCCGATTGACGCGCCCGTGGAGAGCGTGACGCGATACAAAATCGTTTCGGTAGGCGCCGACGATTTCGTCACGCGGGCGCTGTTGCAGATGACCAAGCACAACAAGCGCCGCGCCGCCGTGACGCAGGACGGCCAATATATCGGCATTCTCGAAGACATCGATCTCTTGAGTTATCTGGCCGGCAATTCACGGCTCGTCGCGGCGCGCATCGACCGCGCGACTTCGGTGGTCGATCTCGCGTTGGCGGCGAACGAGATCGAAGGCCAGACGCGTATGTTGCGCCGGCAGGGCGTCAAAATCGAAGTCGTCAGCGAGTTCGTCTCCGACCTCAACCGGCGCCTGATGGCTAAGCTCTTTCGTCTGATCGCGCCCAAGAGCGTGCTCGAAAAGGGCTGCCTGATCGTCATGGGCAGCGAGGGGCGCGGCGAACAGACCATGCGCACCGACCAGGACAACGGCCTTATCCTTTCGGCGCCCGTTCCCGAAGTCGATCTCGACGCGTTTCGCAAGGACTTCTCAGCGGCGCTGGAGACATTCGGTTTCCCTCCCTGTCCCGGCGACGTGATGGTGCGCAATCCGCTATGGTCGAAAACGGCGGAAGAGTTTCACGCCGATTTTCAGCGCTGGTTGGCGATCCCGGACCCGAACGCGCCGATGAATATCGCGATCTTTTATGACGCGGAGGCGGTCGCGGGCGATCCGGATCTGCTCGCCGGGGCCAAACAGGTTCTGGTCGATGCGATGGCGGGCGAACCCGTTCGCCTCGCCTATTTCGCACGCGCCGTGGATGCGTTTCCCACGCCAATCGGCTTCTTCAACACGCTCGTCACCTCACAAGGGCAGGGCGACGCGCTCGACCTGAAGAAGGGGGGCATATTCCCGATCGTCCATGGCGTGCGCGCGCTCGCCATCGAGCACAAGCTGATGGAGACCGGCACGGCCGAGCGGATCGCCAAGCTCGTCGAGATCGGCGTTCTGAAGCCAGAGTTCGCGCGCGAACTGACAGAGGCCTTGCGCTATCTGATGACGCTGCGCCTCGACGGCCAACTTTCGCTCGCCAAATCGGGAAGCCTGGTCAAGCCGGCTTTGCTGACAAGCATGGAGCGCGAGCTGTTGCGCGACGCGCTGCAGATCGTCAAACGGTTCCGCGAACACGTGCGCCACCACTTCAACCTCAACATGTTCTAGCGATGTGGCCGAACTGGATACGCCGCCCCCTCGACCGCGCCCGTCTGCGCGATCCCGCCTATCGCTTCTTGTTCGAGCCGGGTCCGCCGGACGAGGTCGTGTCGATAGACTGCGAGACGACGGGGCTTGACCGGCGCCGGGACGACATCGTCGCCATCGCGGCGGTGAAGATTCGGGGAAATCGCATTTTGACGAGCGAGCGTTTCGAGACGACGGTGCGCCCCGCCGCCAAGATGAAAACCGACGCGATCAAGGTGCATCGCCTACGCGAGAGCGACGTCGCGGGGGGGCGCCCGATCGCCGAGGCGATGCCCGAGTTCCTGCGCTTCATCGGAGGCCGGCCGTTGGTCGGGTTCTACCTCGAATTCGACGTGGCGATGCTGAATCGGCCGATGCGCGCCTGGCTCGGCGTCGCCTTGCCCAATCCGCAGATCGAAACGTCGGGGCTTTATTATCGGCTCAAATACGGCGATGCGCCGCCGGGAACGCACGTCGATCTGAGCTTCGCCTCGATCCTACGCGACCTCGACCTGCCGATGCTCGATCAACACGACGCCTATTCCGATGCGTTGATGACGGCGATGATCTATCTCGCGCTGAGGGATCGCGGGGCGCGTGGGGCGAAGATCCCGCGTTCGCGCTATACTAGCGTCACGCCGTTCGCGGCAGGGTGACGCGCGGCCCGTTCAACCCGTCTCTTGCAGCAGCGACAACTGGCGTTGCGCGCTTTCGCCCGCCAGGTCAGCGAGCGGAGTGGGGTAATCTCCGGTGAAGCAATGATCGGTGAATTGCGGCAGGGCGAGATCGCGCCCGGAATATCCCATCGCGCGATAAATGCCTTCGACCGAGAGGAAGGCGAGCGAGTCGGCGCCCATATAGGCGCGCATCTCTTCCAGAGTCATGCGCGCCGCGAGCAACTTGTCGCGCTCGGGCGTGTCGATGCCGTAGAAGTCGGGATGCGTGATCGGCGGCGAGGAAATACGGAAATGCACCTCGCGCGCGCCCGCGTCGCGCATCATCTGCACGATCTTGACGCTAGTGGTGCCGCGCACGACCGAGTCGTCGATCAGCACGATGCGCTTGCCCTCGACGACGGCGCGGTTGGCGTTGTGCTTGAGCTTGACGCCGCTTTCGCGGATCGCCTGGGTCGGCTGAATGAAGGTGCGCCCGACATAGTGATTGCGGATGATGCCGAGTTCGAACGGCAGGCCGCAGGCCTTGGCGTAGCCGAGCGCGGCGGGCACGCCGGAATCGGGAACGGGAACGATCACGTCGGCGTCGGCGGGCGCCTCGCGCGCGAGTTCGGCTCCCATCGCCTTGCGCGCGTCATAGACCGAGCGGCCATGCACGACCGAGTCCGGGCGCGCGAAATAGATGAACTCGAATATGCAGGGACGCGCCTTTTGCGGCGGGAACGGCTTGAGGCTGCGCATCCCGTCGTCGTCGATGACGATCACCTCGCCGTTCTCGATGTCGCGCACGAATTTCGCGCCGATGATGTCAAGGGCGCAGGTCTCCGAAGTCAGGATCGGGCAGCCGTCGAGTTCGCCGAGAACCAGCGGGCGGATGCCAAGGGGATCGCGGGCGCCGATCAGTTTCTTGTTGGTCAGAGCGACCAGCGCATAGGCGCCCTCGATCTGCCTGAGCGCCTCGACGAAACGGTCGACGATGCGCGGCTTGCGCGAGCGCGCGGCGAGCAACAGCACGACTTCGGTATCGGATGTCGATTGGCAGATGGCGCCGGCGTCGATGAGTTCGCGCCGCAGCATAAGCGCGTTGGTCAGATTGCCATTATGCGCGACGGCGAGGCCGCCCGCGGCCAGTTCTGCAAAAAGCGGCTGAACATTGCGCAGGATTGTCGCGCCCGTCGTCGCGTAACGGACATGTCCGACCGCGGCGGAGCCGGGGAGGCGTTCGATCGTCGCGGCGCTGGAGAAATGATCGCCGACGAGGCCGAGGCGCCGCTCGGAGTGAAACCGGGCGCCGTCGAAAGCGACAATGCCCGCCGCCTCCTGGCCGCGATGCTGCAAGGCATGTAGTCCGAGCGCGGTGATCGCCGCTGCGTCGGGATGGCCGAAAATGCCGAATACGCCGCACTCCTCGCGCAGACGGTCGCCGTCGAGATCGAATTCCGTATCCATGGGCTCCAGGTTTTTCGCGGGCGCCGTCACGGTTTAGCGCGCGTCGGCATCACCGCGGGAGCGGCGGGCGCCGGCAGCGGCACCGATTTGTTTATGAGGGAGTCGAGTTTTTGCTTGTCCGGGCCGGCGGGCGGCGCGGCGTCGGACTTGCGTAGCGGAGTGGGCTCGGGCGGGGTGGTCGGCGCGCTCTGATCGGGCGGCGTCGTCTCGTCGGGCGGGGTGTCGTTCGCTGTGGCGCCGCCTTTGGTCTTGATCCACGCTTCCAGTGTGGCCGCGGCGTCCTCGGGTAACAAAGCGATCAGACGATGCGCGGTTTCGATCAGAGCCGGACGGGTCTTGGCGGTCTGCACCCAATCGGGCGCCTGCTTGTCGCCGACCAGCCAATTGAAAATCCAGAACGCGACCACCGCCAGCAGGAAGCCGCGCGCCATCCCGAATACGAAGCCGAGGGTGCGATCGAGCGCGCCGATCTTGCTATCGAGAATCATGTCGGAGAAGCGCACGGTGAACAGCGAGACGACGATCAGAGTGGCGAAAAACACAATCGCCGCCGCCACCGCCTGCGCCACCGTCGCTTTGTGGATATAGGGTTCGAGGTGGGGAAGGACGTAGGGGTAGAAGTAATAAGCCGCCGCCGCCGCCGCCGCCCAGGAGCCGATGGCGAGCACTTCGCGCGTGAAGCCGCGCATCATCGAAAGCAGCGCCGAAATGAATACGACCGCCAATACGCCAAGATCAAGATATGACGGCATTCAACAAGCCTCGTCCAAACGCGGAGCAATCGCTGACGCCGAAAGCGCCGCCCTTCCGCTGACGAGCGGCTTATAGCGAAGCCCGTTCACTTCGTCACCTTCGTAGCCACCCCCGAGGCGGCGATTTCCGCGACCAAGCTCGCGACCGAGGCGATTTGCGAGACCGTGAGGCGCGGCCCTTCGTCCTCCTTGCGGGCGTTGGGCGGGCCGACCGCGCGCGCGAAACCGAGCTTGGCCGCCTCCTTCATACGCAATCCCGAGTGACCGACCGCCCGAACGGCGCCGGAAAGCGCGATCTCGCCGAAATAGACCGCGTCGTGCGGCAGCGCGACCCCGACCAGCGACGAGACGAGCGCCGCCGCGGCGGCGAGATCGGCGGCCGGTTCGGCGATTCTGAGGCCGCCGGCGACATTCAGATAGACGTCGTGCTGGCCGAGCTTCAGCCCGCCATGCGCCTCCAAGACCGCCAGCACCATGGCGAGGCGGCTGGAGTCCCAGCCGACGACCGCCCGGCGCGGCGTGCCCAGCGTCGAAGGCGCGACCAGCGCCTGAATTTCCACCAGCACGGGACGCGCGCCCTCGATGCCCGCGAACACCGCCGCGCCCGGCGCCGCGCCGTCGCGCCCCGCCAGGAACAAAGCCGAGGGATTCGCGACTTCGGCGAGCCCGCCCCCGGTCATTTCGAAGACGCCGATCTCGTCGGTGGCGCCGAATCGGTTCTTGGACGCGCGCAGGACGCGAAAGGCGTGCTGGCCCTCGCCCTCAAACGACATCACCGCGTCGACCATGTGCTCGACGACGCGCGGGCCGGCGATCTGTCCATCCTTGGTGACATGGCCGACCAGGATCACCGCGGCGCCGCTGAGTTTGGCGAAGCGGATCAGCGCCTGACTGGCGCCGCGCACCTGGCTGACGGTTCCCGGCGCCGATTCGATGGCGTCGCTCCACATGGTCTGAATGGAATCGACGATGACGAATTTGGGCGCGTCACCCGAGCCGAGCGTCGCGACAATGTCCTCGATCAGCGTCTGCGCCGCCAGTTGCACCGGCGCTTTGGATAAGCCGAGCCTCGCGGCTCGCAGGCGCACCTGCTCGGTCGATTCCTCGCCCGAGACATAAACCACCCGTCCGCCGCGCGCCGCCAGCGCCGCGCAGGCCTGGATCAGCAGCGTCGACTTGCCGATGCCCGGTTCGCCGCCGATCAAAGTCGCCGAACCCGGGACGAAGCCGCCACCCGCAACCCGGTCGAGTTCGCCGACGCCGGTGACGATGCGCGCGACCGGCTTGGAATTGCCTGAGAGGTCCTCGAGCGGGAAGGGGCGCCCCACCGCGCCCTTGCGCACCGCCGCCGCCCCGACGCCAAGCGCCGCCGCCTCCTCAATGATGGTGTTCCATTCGCCGCAGGACTCGCATTTGCCTTGCCAGCGCTGCGTGATCGCGCCGCAATTCTGGCAGACATAGGACGCGCGGGACTTGGCCATGCGCCGAGGGTGGCCAGATTCGCGCCGGGGTGTCGAGTGCCTTGCGCGGGACCGGCTAAGCGCGCCCGTCTTGCCTTCATCGCGTCGAATTGCCATGAACGTTCCATGCCGCGCGCTTTCGTGATCGCCGACGACCACGCCCTTTTTCGGACCGGCCTACGGCTGCTGCTGGGCGACGGTTGCGGGCCGGCGCACATTCGCGAGGCCGCCAACGTCGCCGAATTGCGCGCGGCGCTTGCGGAAGACGCCGCTGTCGATCTGGCCGTCGTCGATCTATCGATGCCCGGCATGAACGGCGGGGCGACGATCCGCGAGTTGCGGTCCGAGTTTTCGGGGCTTCGCGTCGTGGTGATGTCCGCTTCGGAGGAGCGCCAGAACGTACTGGACGCGCTCGCCGCCGGCGCCTTCGGCTATATCCCGAAATCGCTCGAACCAGCCGCCATGATCCAGGCGTTCCAGCAGATCCTGAGCGGCGGTATTTACGCTCCGACTCTGTTGCTCACCGATTCGGCGTCCGGTCCCGAGGCCTCGCTGGCGCCGGTCGATCCGCAGGTGATCGAAAGCCTGACCCCGCGTCAGCGTGACGTGTTGCGGCTGCTCGGCAAGGGGCAGGCCAACAAGGAGATCGCGCGCGCGCTCGACATTTCCGAGGGCACGGTGAAAATCCATCTCGCGGCGATTTTCCGCCTGCTCGACGTGCGCAACCGCACCGAGGCGGTGCTGAAGGCGAGCGCGCTGAATCTCTAACGCGTCAGCGCGTGAATCAGCGTAGAGCGCAAAGCGCGCGGATCGACCGGCTTCGTGAGCCAGGGTAGCCCGGAGCCGCGCAGCGCCGCGATCGCCTCCGGGCTGGTCGAACCGCTGACGAGCACGACCGAGGGATCGCCGCCTTTCGAGCGCAGCGCCTCGACGAATTGTAGGCCGGTCGCGCCTTCGTTGAGATCGTAATCGACGACCAGCGCCTCAGGCATCCCGGAGGCGTCGATCGAGGCGCGGGCGGCCGGAATCGTGGAGGCGGCGGCTACGACTGCGCCCTGATCGGCGAATTCCTGTTTCATCGCCGCGGCGCAAAGCGGGTCGTCGTCGAGGATCAGAATGCGGCGCCCCTGCAGTGATTGCGGGCGCATTGCGACGGTCAGGGTCGGACGCTGCCCCCGGCCCGCCTCTCGCAGCCAGAGCGTGAAGGCGCTGCCTTTGCCGGGGCGCGAACGCAGCGTGAGCCGACCGCCCATCAGCGCCGTCAGTCGCTTGGCGATGGCGAGGCCGAGACCGATGCCGTCGTTCGGGCCGGTCGCGGCCATTTTGTCGCGCTGGAATTCCTCGAAGACGCTTGCGGAGCGCTCGGGCGCGATGCCCGATCCCGTGTCGACGACGCTGATTCCGATCTCCCCGCGGCGGCGGCGGCATCCAAGCAGCACGCCGCCTGAACGGGTGAACTTGAAGGCGTTGGCGAGCAGATTGCGCAGCGTCAGTTCCAACAGCGTACGGTCGGCGACGACATGGGCGGAGGTCGGCGAGACCTGGAATTTGACGCCGCGCTCGCGCGCCGTCGCGGCAAAGCCGGGGCTCAGCGACGAGAAGAATTCCCCGAGCGCCAGCGGCGCCATCGTCGGCTTGATAAGGCCGGCTTCGATCTTCGACATATCGAGCAGGGTGTCGATCATCGAGCGCAGCGAGCGCAGCGATTGATCGACATGTCCGATCAATTCGCCGGTCTCGCCTTCGGCGAGGCGCCGCTTCAGCGCGCTTACAAACAAAGTCATCGCGTGCAGCGGCTGGCGCAGATCGTGGCTGGCGGCGGCCAGGAAGCGCGACTTCGACCTGTTAGCCTCGATCGCCTCGTCGCGCGCGCTCTGCAACTGCGCCTCGAACGCGCGCTCGCGCGAAATGTCGAGCAGCAGCAGGAACGCGCCCTGCACGCGGCCGGCGACGTCCTTGTCGGGATAGGCGAAGCCGCGCACGACGTTGATCATGCCGCCGGCGTAATGGGCGGGCATTTCGAATTCGGCGTGCTCGCCGGCGAAGGCCCGCTCCAGCCCCGCGCGCGCCTCGCGCGGGAATTGCGAAGCGATTTCGTCGAGGCGCTTGTTCAGATAGGCGGCGGGGCTTTGACCGGTCCAGGCGTCGACCGTCTCGTTGACGAAGTGGCAGACATAGTTGACGTCGAAATAGCTGATGACGCCGGGAAGGCCGTCCGCCATGACGTTGAGCATTTGCGCGTCACACAGAAAGCGCGTGGTCCGTTCCATCCCTAAGCAATGGAACGGCAGGTTGGGTTTGCCCGACATTTTCGTTTCCGCAAATTCGTACGTGGACTTGTAGCACAATCGCCGCGCCTGCGCTGGTTTGTCGCTCCGCCTGACGAACTATGCCGTTCGGCCTAGCCCGCCGGTTATCCCGTCTGGCGAATGGCGGCGCGACAGATCGGGGTCCAGATTGCCCGCAGATTCGACGGGGGAGGTGATGATGACACTGGCGATCCAAACGAGCGACGCGGCGTTCCAACACCTTCGTGGACCCTTCGGGATGAGTGATGTGACCCATTCTCGCTTCTCGCATTCGGACGCGACCCTTTCTCACTACGCAGCGGGCGAGGAGGTGGTCGGCGAGGGAGATCCGACCGACTATTTCTACATGGTCGTCAAAGGCGTGTTCCGGGCGGTCAAAGTGACGCGCGACGGGCGCCGGCAGATTTTCGCTTTTTACATGCCGGGCGACATGTGCGGCCTGGAGCCGGGCGCCTCCTACGATCTGACGATCGAGGCCGTGGGCGCGGGTACGGTCGCGGCGCTCTCGCGCTTGAGCTGCCGTGCGCGCATGAACCGCGATCCCGAGTTCAATTCGGCGGTATTCGAGGGCGCGACGCGCGCACTCTCGCTCGCCGTCGATCACATGACGATGATCGGCCGTTCCTCGGCTGAGGAGCGCCTCGCTTGGTTCTTGACCATGCTGCGCGATCGCGCGGGAGCGCCCGGTCGTCATCCGCCGACCGTCGATCTCGTCATGCAGCGTCAGGACATCGCCGACTATCTCGGCCTCACCATCGAGACCGTGAGCCGCACCTTCACCCACATGAAGGAGCGCGGGTTGATCGCGCTGCCCTCGACCCGGCGCGTGCAGATCCTCAATTCTGCCGGGCTGGAGCGCCTCGCCGCCGCCGACCGTGACGCGCCCGTGTCGGCGAGGACGATTTGCGCGTGAATTGAAGTGGCGGGCGAGAGCGGCTTGGCGATCGCGCTTTTGACATGCGTCCCACATGCGACTAGGTTGTACGCATGGGAGTCATGGTGCAAATTCGCAACGTTCCCGACGCGTTGCATCGGCGGCTGAAATCGCGCGCCGCCCTGGCCGGCATGTCCCTGTCGGACTATTTACTTGGCGAGATTCGCGAGGCGGCGGAGCGTCCGACCCTTGACGAGTTGCGCGCGCGCCTGCACGGGCGTCCAAGATCGGCGCCTTCCCTCGCGCCGGCGGATGCGGTGCGCGCCGAGCGCGACCGCGCTTGATCGTCGTCGACGCCTCGGCGCTGATCGAGCTTTTGTTGCGAACCCCGGCGGCCGAGGCGGTGGAGGAGCGTTTGTTTGCGCCGCGCCAGTCGCTCCATGCGCCCCATCTGATTGACATCGAAGTCGCGCAGGCCATGCGCCGTTACGTCGCGAATCGGGAAATCGGCGCCGATCGCGGCCGTTTGGCGCTGGTCGACCTCGTGGATATGCCGGTGCGGCGCTATGCCCACGATTTCCTGTTGGCGCGCGTCTGGGAGTTGCGCAACAGCCTGACCGCCCACGACGCCGCCTATGTCGCGCTGGCCGAAGCGCTCGATGCGCCGTTGCTGACCCGCGACCGCCGCCTCGCCCATATGGCCGGTCATCGCGCGCGGATTGATCTGGTTTGAAGAAGGGGGCGCGGCTAGCGTCGCGCCACTGGCGGAAGCGGTGAGATTCGAACTCACGGTGGACTTGCGCCCACGGCGGTTTTCAAGACCGCTGCCTTAAACCACTCGGCCACACTTCCCCGGGGCGATCTCTAACCTATCGCGCGCCAAGGCCGCAATTCCCTTGGCTCAAACCAGCCGGCTCTGCGCCTTCGCCGCCGCGATGAAGCTGGCGAAAAGCGGATGCGGCTCGAACGGGCGCGATTTCAATTCGGGATGGTATTGCACGCCGATGAACCAGGGGTGGTCGGCGAATTCGACCGTTTCCGGCAGCAGGCCATCGGGCGAGAGGCCGGCGAAGATCAGACCTTTTTCCTCGAGCCGGGCGCGATAGGTCATGTTGACCTCGTAGCGATGGCGGTGGCGCTCGGAGATTTCCGTTTCGCCGTAAATCCCGGCGATTTTCGAGCCGGGCTTCAGTTCGGCCTTGTAGGCGCCGAGCCGCATTGTGCCGCCGAGATCGCCCGCCGCCTTGCGCGTTTCCAGTTCATTGCCGCGCAGCCATTCCGTCATCAGGCCGACGACAGGTTCCTGCGTCGGGCCGAATTCGGTCGAATTGGCTTGGCGCAGATCGGCGAGCGAGCGACAGGCCTCGATGACCGCCATCTGCATCCCGAAACAAATGCCGAAATAGGGAACCTTGCGCTGGCGCGCGAATCCGGCGGCCAGAATCTTGCCTTCCGCGCCGCGCACGCCGAAGCCGCCGGGCACCAGAATGCCGTGGACGCCTTCCAGATGGGGCGCGGGATCGCCGGATTCGAATATCTCGCTCTCGATCCAGTCGAGCTTGACGCGCACCTGGTTGGCCATGCCGCCGTGCGTCAGCGCCTCGATCAGCGATTTATAGGCGTCCTTGAGGCCAGTGTATTTGCCGACGATCGCGATCGTCACATCGCCTTCAGGGTTGTGGTAGGCCTTCGAGACGGCCTCCCAACGCTTCATGTTGGGCTTGGGCGCGGGCTCGATGCCGAAGGCGGCGAGCACCTCGCGATCGAGCCCGGCGGCGTGATAGGCGGCGGGCACGTCGTAGATCGAGCCGACGTCGCGCGCCTCGATCACCGCGCTCTCGCGCACGTTGCAGAACAGGCCGAGCTTGCGCCGCTCCTCGCGCGGGATTTCGCGGTCGGTGCGACAGAGCAGAATATGCGGCTGGATGCCGATCGAACGCAGCTCCTTGACGCTGTGCTGGGTCGGCTTGGTCTTCAGTTCGCCCGCGGTCGGGATATAGGGCAGCAGCGTCAGATGGACATAGACGACATGGCCGCGCGGCAGATCGTTGCCGAGCTGGCGGATCGCCTCGAAGAATGGCAGGCCCTCGATGTCGCCGACCGTCCCGCCGATCTCGACCAGCACGAAATCGACGCCCTCGTTGCCTTCCAGCACGAATTGCTTGATCGCGTTGGTGACGTGCGGGATCACCTGCACCGTCGCGCCCAAGAAGTCTCCGCGCCGCTCCTTGGCGATGATCTCCTGATAGATGCGCCCTGTCGTGATGTTGTCCTGTTTGTTGGCCGAGCGGCCGGTAAAGCGCTCGTAATGGCCAAGATCGAGGTCGGTCTCGGCGCCGTCGTCGGTGACGAAGACCTCGCCGTGCTGGGTCGGACTCATCGTCCCGGGATCGACGTTGAGATAGGGGTCGAGCTTTCTCAGCCGCACGGAATAGCCGCGCGCCTGCAACAGCGCGCCCAGCGCCGCCGAAGCCAAACCTTTGCCGAGCGAGGAAACCACGCCGCCTGTGATGAAGATATAGCGAGCCATGGGAATCGACCTGTAGCGGATCGATGGCGATTCTGCGAGCGAACATTTCGCCGCGAAGCCAATACCGCGCGAAAATTTCGTGGGCGAAGCGGACTCGCCTCGGGCTTTCCGTTTAAGTTGTTGAAATAATTGAGGGGCGGAATTAGTGGGTTTGAGATTTATAGTTTTGACAAAGCTAACCCAAGAAGTAGGTAGGTTGGGAACGGCCGGCGAAATGAAAACCTCTCGTGAAATGGTCATCCTTGGAGCAGATGAGATTGCTTCCCGCGAAGGCGAGGATCCCTATAACGTTTGCCAAGATGTCTTGTTCACTATGTTTTTGGCGGCTCAAACTCGTTGGCCCATCGCACGATATCCTTTAGAAGCCTTTTGAGTTTTTCGTTCAATTCGCGCCCTTCGTCAGCTTCGAAAGGAACCGCCTCCGGGCTTACCTTCCTTTTCGTTTTCCGTGGATGCGCAGCGGTCGGTTGCCATTGCCCGCTGATTTTGACGGCACGGAATGCGTGGTGGATAGGATCGCAAACCCAAGTTGAGTGCGCTAACAAATTGCGAGATGATTCGCACTCGACTATTCTTTTGCGAATTCCGGTTAAGTCGGCTTTCGATTTGAATTTTCTGTAGTCTAGGAGTTCACACACCATATCGAACCGGTCGGATGCTCGGGGTTCGCGCACCGCAATTCGTCCTATGATCCGGTCGACTCCCGCAAGAGCATATGCAAATCGTGATAGGTACCATTCAAGGTATGCGAATTGTACAACGGCTCTCCCGATTTCCTGGAGAAGGTCTGGCGGCAAATCCACAACTGGTTCAGTCACCGCGAAGTTGAAATTGGCCATAACGAAAACCCCTACCAAAGACGCCGTATTGGAAATTGAACTGACGCCTGGCAGCGTTTTGAGCGCGCTGTCGCGACGGTAACGAATTCAGTCCCGCAGCATAGGCAGGCTACTCCAAGGAAGGCGAATCCCCCCCCCCGGCGCCGCACACAGTTGCCCAACCCCCAAAAATACCCCATGACTTCCCGGCAAAGGGAGGAACTTGATGGCGGCTATCGGTCGGGCGCGCGCAGCTGGCGCGATTGCGCTGTTTCTTGGCTTGACGGCGGCGGCGTTCGCCGACGGGCCGCCCTTACGCATCGGCGTGCTCACCGACGCTTCGGGGCCGTTTGTCGATTCCGGCGGACCGGGCTCGGTCGCGGCGGCGGAAATGGCGGTCGCGGATTTTGGCGGTTCGGTCAATGGGCGCAAGATCGAAATCCTCCTCGGCGACACGCTCAACAAGCCCGACGTGGCGGCGGGCATTGCGCGGCGCTGGTACGACCTGGAGGGCGTCTCGGCGATCGTCGATCTGCCTGTCACGCCGGTCGCTTTCGCGGTGCAGGCGCTCGCCAAGGAAAAGAACAAGACGGTCATGATCACCGCCGGGGCGACGACCGCGATCACCGCCAAGAATTGTACGATCGGCTCTTCGCATTGGGCCGACGACAGCCACGCACTGGCGAGCGGCGCCACCAAGGCGATCGTCCAGTCCGGCGGCAAGACCTGGTATTTCCTCACCGTCGACACCGCCTTTGGCGCAGCGTTGCAGGACGCCGCGAGCGCGGTGATCGAAGCCAACGGCGGCAAGGTGCTGGGCTCGGCCAAATATCCGATCAACGCGCCCGATTTCTCCTCGCTGCTCTTGAACGCGCAGAGTTCGGGCGCCGACCGGATCGGCCTGGCCAGCGTCGGCGCCGATCTCGACAACCAGATCAAGCAGGGCGCCGAATTCGGCATCGGCGTCGATGGCAAGCAGGCGATGGTCGGCTTCCTCGTCTACATCCAGGACATCGATTCGCTCGGCCTCGCCGCGGCGAAGAACCTCAACGTCTCCACCGGTTTCTACTGGGACCAGAACGACGAGTCCCGGGCTTTCGCCAAGCGGTTCTTCGAGAAGCGCCATATGATGCCCTCGCGCAATCACGCCGCGATCTATACCGCCGTCACGCATTATCTTCAGGCGGTGAAAGCGGTCGGATCGGACGATATGGCGGCGGTCGGCAAGGCGATGCGCGAGGCGCCGATCGACTTTTTCGGCCACAAGGCGTCGATGCGCAGCGACGGCCGCGTGCTCTACGATCTCACGCTCTATCGCGTGAAGACGCCGCAGGAATCGAAGGGCCCGTGGGATTACTATTCGAAGGTGCGCGACATTCCCGCCGAGGAAGCGTTCGCGCCGGTCAATGTGGCGGTGTGCGGGCCTTGAATATAACCAAGGCTATTTGCTTCGTGGTTTGAATGGTCCTTGCGAGGCGAAGCCGAAGCCGCCGGGGGGTCGGGCGTGCGGCCCCTGGATTGCTTCGCCGCCACCCGCCGCGCGATGAAGGCCCGCAGTTCAGCCCGACAGCAAAGCTCGTCCGCATCGGCGTCCGTCAGGCCGTCGCGCCCCATAAATCATAAGCGTCGGCGCGCTCGATTTTCACGCTGACGATGTCTCCCGCCCGCACGGGCCGGCGGGTCGTCACATGGACGGCGCCGTCGATCTCGGGCGCGTCGCCCTTGCTTCGCCCCCTCGCGGTTCCGACGCCGCCCTCGTCGATAATCACGTCGAGCCGCTTACCGATCTTGGCCGCCAGTTTCTTCGCGCTGATCCTCTGCTGCGTCTCCATGAAGCGCTTCCACCGGCTTTGTTTGATCTCGTCGGGCACGGTCTCCCGTCCCATCTCGTTGGCGCGCGCGCCGGCGACCGGTTCGTACTTGAACGCGCCGACGCGGTCGAGCTTGGCCTCCTCGAGCCATTCGAGCAATTGCCGAAAGTCCTCTTCGGTTTCGCCGGGGAAGCCGACGATGAAGGTCGAGCGGATGGTCAGGTCGGGCGCGATCGCGCGCCAGGCGCGGATGCGCTCCAGCGTCTTCTCCTGATTGCCGGGCCGGCGCATGTCCTTGAGCACTTTCGGCGAAGCGTGCTGGAACGGCACGTCGAGATAGGGCAGCACGGCGCCGCCGTTCATCAAGGCGACGACTTCGTCGACATGCGGATAGGGATAGACGTAGTGCAGGCGCACCCAGGCGCCGAGGCTGCCGAGTTCGCGCGTCAGATCGAGGAAGCGCGCCGCGACAGGTTTGTCGCGCCACGGGCTTGGCGCGTAGCGAAGATCGAGCCCGTAGGCGCTGGTGTCCTGCGAGATGACGAGCAGTTCCTTGACTCCCGCCTTGACCAGCCTTTCCGCCTCGCGCAGCACGTCGCCGGCGGGTCGCGACACGAGATCGCCGCGCAGTTTCGGGATGATGCAGAAGCTACAGCGGTTGTTGCAGCCTTCGGAAATCTTGAGATAGGCGTAATGGCGCGGCGTCAGTCTGACGCCCTGTTCGGGAATGAGATCGACGAACGGATCGTGCGGCGCCGGCGCGGCCTCATGCACCGCCGCCATCACGCTTTCATAGGCCTGCGGGCCGGTGATCGCCGAGACATTGGGGTAGGCGTCGCGGATCTGCTCGGGCTCGGCGCCCATGCAACCGGTGACGATGACGCGCCCGTTCTCAGCCATCGCCGCGCCGATCGCCTGAAGCGACTCCTTTTTGGCGCTGTCGAGAAAGCCGCAGGTGTTGACGATCACCGCATCCGCGCCGGCGTGGCTCTTGGAGAGTTCGTAGCCTTCGGCGCGCAGCCGCGTGAGGATGCGCTCGGAATCGACCAGCGCCTTCGGGCAGCCGAGCGAGACAAAGGAAATGCGCGGCGCGCTCGAGGCCTTGTTCATGGCGCTCGATTGCCACGATGGGCTGGGCCGCGCAAGTCGCGCCTCAATAGGCCAGCCTCGGGCCCTTCGGCACGATGCCGGTCGGGTTTATGAAGCGCAGGCTCTCGTAATAATGGTGCTTGATGTGGAACATGTCGATGGTTTCGGCGATTCCGGGCCAGCGGCAAAGCTCGTCCAAATAGCGCTTCACGTGGGTCGTGTCGGCGATGCGCCAGAGGTTGCATTTGAAAAGACCGACATAGGCGGCGTCGAAGCGCAGCAGCGTGACGAACAGGCGCCAGTCCGCTTCGGTCAATCGCTCGCCGCAGAGGAAGCGGCGCGTCGAAAGGCGCTCCTCCAGGAATTCGAGGGTCTCGAACACCGAGGCGACCGCTTCGTCGTAGGCGCTTTGGGTGCGCGCGAAGCCCGAACGGTAAACGCCGTTGTTGAGGTTGAGATAGATGCGCGCGTTCATCGCGTCGATCTCTTCGCGCAGCTGCGCGGGATAATAGTCGCCAGGCGCGGCGCCGACATCGTCGAAGGCGTTATTGAACATGCGGATGATGTCCGCCGATTCGTTGTTGACGATCTGGCCGCTCGCTTTGTCCCACAGGATCGGCACCGTGACGCGGCCGGTGTAATCGCGCTTCGAGGCGAGATAGACCTCGCGCAGGTATCGCGCGCCGTTCACCGCGTCGTTGACGACGCCTCGTCCCGGCTCGAAGGTCCATCCGTCGTCGCCCATGAACCAATTGACAACGGAGAGCGAGATCATCGCCTCCAGCCCCTTGAGCTTGCGCAAGATCAGCGTGCGATGCGCCCAGGGGCAGGCGAGCGAGACATAGAGGTGGTAGCGTCCCGGCTCGGCGCGAAAGCCTTCCTCTCCATCGGAACCCGGCGCGCCGTCCGGCGTGATCCAGTTGCGGAACGAAGTCGGCGGGCGCACGAAGCGCCCCGACGCGTCGGCGGGAAACTTGCCGTCCACGCGCCAATGCCCATCGACCAGAACGCCCATAGTTCCACTCCCTCAGGACCGCGCGAGCTGTTCGGCCTGCGCGAGCCAGGATTGCTGATTGCGCCGCACATGCGCGGGCGAACGGCGCAGCGAGCGCACGACATCCTCGGCGATCTCCTTCGCCTCGCCGCCCCGCCCGAGGCGCCGCAACAATTGCGCCTGACGCACGCGCGGCTCCGCTCCGGGAAAATAGCGCGCGACGCCTTCGTAATTGTGCAGCGCCTCCTGCGTGCGCTGCGCGCCTTCGAGCGCGCGCGCATAGAGCAGATGCCCGTCGGCGGAATGATAATCGGGCCAGCGTCGCTTCAGTTCGTCGAGGGTCGCGGCGGCCTCGACCGCGCGCCCCAGGCCGAACTCTGCGCGCGCCTTGCCGAGCATGAAGAGAGGCTCGTCGCCGAGCGGCTTGGCGAGAATTTCGTCGTATTGCGCTTTCGCCTCATCGAACCTGCCGAGCTTCAGACATTCCTCGGCAAGCGCGGAGCGGTTGGCGATCGTGTCGACGATGTTGAGATCGTCGACCAACTGACGGTAGCGCCCGGTCGGGTTGAGCGCGGTGGCGATCTGACGACGCGCTTGCCGCGCCTTGTGAGAGCCGGTCCATTCCGGGATCAGTTCCACGACGACATAGATCGCCGCGCCGATGCCGGGCAGGAACAGGATCACATAGAACCAGGGCATGAAGCGGCCGGTCTTGATCGCGTGAACGATCAATAGGACGTCCAGGATGGTGACAACGACGCCGTAGGGCAAATGCCGGGCTCCAGGGTGGGTCCGCGCACCCATATAGGAAATCCGCGCGTCCGACCAAGGGCCGCCGCCGATAACGCCGATGGACCTTGGGGTCGAAGGGAGTAAGGTTCCCGGTCTAAGGCGGCCGCGCCACATCGATTAAGGGAGGGCGTCATGTACGCTGCAATTCGTCAGATCAAAGCGAAAGCCGGCAAGGCGGACGAACTCGCGCAGAAAATCAAGGGCGCCGTTCCCATCATCAGCGGCGTCTCCGGCTTTATGGGCTATTACGTGATCTATGCGCCCGATGACACCGTCACCGCCGTCAGCATTTTCAACTCGGTCGAGCAGGCGCAGGAATCCAACCGCCGCGCGCTCGCCTGGATCGAGAAAAATCTGGCGCCTTACGTCCTCGGACCGGCGACCGCGACCGCCGGGCCGGTGATCGTCCATTCGGTGCCGTGACGAGGCCGCTGCGCCCGAGCAACCGCACGCCGAACGTATTCGCGCTCATGGGATAGGCTTGCGTATACCACAAATCGCGCGGAAAATGGCGTCCCGGAAGGGAATCGAACCCCTGACCCCAGGTTTAGGAAACCTGTGCTCTATCCTGCTGAGCTACCGGGACCCTGACGACGTTTTGGACGCGAAGGCCCGGGCGGCTATTGACGCTCGGGCCGGATCGGCGGAAACGCCCCTAGCATGATTTTCGGACCAATGCACTCCGGCAATTGCCGGCGCCTGCGCGCTTTGGCGCTGCTGGCGACGCTGGCTTTCGCGACGAATCGCGCCGGCGCTTGCGGCCTGGCTTCCGGCGCAGGCCGGATCGTCCGCGTCACCGAGCGGCTGGAGATCGGTTTCGAGGATGGTCGCCTCCTGCGTCTGGCCGGAATCGACATTCCGCGCTTCGCCGATGGGTTTGACGCGAACGAGCCGGCGCGATCGCGGATCGGCGAGAAATGGGCGGGCCGGGACGTCGCGCTCTTTTTGCTGGCGCCGCGGCCCGATCGCTGGGGCAGATGGCTCGCCGACGCGCGTTCGGCCGAAGGCGGCTCGCTCGCCGACGATCTCCTGTCCGCGGGTCTTGCGCGCGTGCGGCCGGAATTTGAGTCGCGCAGTTGCGAGGAGGGGCGGCTTGCGCTCGAAGCCGAGGCGCGCAAATCGGGGCGCGGCATGTGGAACGAGCCGGGATCGACCTACGAAGCCGCCGATCTCGCCGGCCTCGCGGCCGCCGACGGACGATTTGCAATCGTCGAGGGCAGCGTGCTGAGGGTTGGCCTGGGGCGCAGCAGAGTCTATCTTGATTTCGGTCGCCGGGGCGGGTTCTCCGTCGTGGTCGAAAAAAAAATCGAACCGGCCCTGCGACGGCGGGGCTTGACGTTGGACGCCTTGGCCGGGCAATCGGTCCGCGTCCGGGGGGTTGTGGAGAACCGCTTCGGAACGAGGATCGAAATCGCCGATCCCTTGATGATCGAGCGAACGGAAGGCGACGCGCCTTCGAGATCAGGCGGATGAGGATGGATCGCAGGCGGTTGGCGGAGCGAGGATGGACCGGGCGCGCCATGACGAGTGCGCGCCGGGCGCTTGCGCTCGCGTTGACGACGGCGCTCGCCGCCTGCGCTTCGATCGATCCGGCGCCGGTCGCAGCTCCCAAACCCGAGCCGGTCGCCGCTTCGACGATTACGGCGCCGGTCAATCCCGAGCGTAAGCGGCTCATCCAGACCTTTGGCGGCGAATACAGCGCTCCCGAGGTCGAACGATATATCAATGCGACCCTGGAGCGCCTCGCGCCGGCGAGCCCGACGCCGACCGCGCCTTATCGCGTGACGCTGCTCGATTCGCCCATCGTCAATGCGTTCGCGCTGCCCTCCGGCGATATTTTCGTCACCCGAGGCCTGCTCGCGCTCGCCGACGACGGTGCGGAGGTCGCGGCCGTTATGGCGCATGAGATCGCTCACGTGACCGCCCACCATGCGGCCCAGCGCGCCGAGTTGGAGCGCACCGCGGCGCTCTTCACCCGCGTCTCGTCGCAGGTTCTCGACAAGCCGTTGCAGGGGCAGGAAGTCGAAGCGCGCATGAAGCTGTCGATCGCCCATTTCTCGCGTCAGCAGGAATTCGAGGCCGATCAGATCGGCATCAAGGTGATCGCCAAGGCCGGTTACGACCCCTATGCCGCGTCGCGGTTCCTCGATGCGCTCGGTCGCTGGAGCGCATTGCGCGCCTCGATGAATGGCCTCGGCCCCGCCGACAAGCCGGACATGATGGCGACCCATCCCTCGACGCCCGAACGTGTCGCCGAGGCGGTCGCGCAGGCGCGGCAAATCGGCGCGCCCGGCATCGGCGAAACCGCGCGCGACTCCTATCTCAGTGCGATCGACGGGCTCGATTTCGGCGACAATCCGACGCAAGGCCTGGTTCTCGCGCGCCGGTTCCTGCACCCCAAACTCGGTTTCGCCTTCGAGGCGCCGGAGGGCTTCGCACTGGAAAACCAGAGCGCCGCGCTGATCGGCGTCGGCGAGAACGGCGCTCAGGCGCTCAGACTCGACAGCATCGACGCGCCCGCCACAACGACGCTGGAAAGCGCGCTGGCCTCGGGTTGGATCGAAGGCGTGCAGACCAATTCGATCGAGACGCTCAACGATGGCGATCTGCCGATGGCGGTGGCGATCGCCAAGGGCGATCAGTGGAGCTTCCGGCTCGGCGCCGTCAGATTGGGTGGGCGCATCTTCCGGCTGATATTCGCCGCGCATTCGCTTTCGCCCGCCGTGGATGCGCGCTTCCTGGCCTCGATCCGCTCGTTCCATCGCATCAGGCAGGAGGAATCGGCCGAAGCGAGGGCGCTGCGTGTGCATATCGTAGCCGCACAACCCGGCGAAACCGCCGACTCGTTCGCGCAGCGGATGCAGGTGGCGGCGCGGCCGCTCGACCAGTTCCTTATCCTCAATGGCCTCGCCCCCGGCGCGGCGCCGCTCGTCGGCCAGCGCTACAAGATCGTGACGCCTTGATTTCGCAAATCCATCGTCGACTCGTCGGTCGCATCGTCGCGGCGACGCATAACAAGGGCAAGCTCGCGGAATTGCGCGATCTGCTCGCGCCGCACGGCGTCCAGGTCGCCAGCGCCAGCGAACTTGGACTCGCCGAACCGGAAGAGTCGGGGGACACCTTCGTCGCCAATGCGCTCATCAAGGCGCGCGCGGCGACAGCGGGCGCGAGGCTACCCGCGCTTTCCGACGATTCGGGCATCTGCGTGGTCGGCCTGGGCGGCGAGCCGGGCGTCTATTCGGCGCGTTGGGCGGGCGCCTCCGGCGATTTCGGACCCGCGATGGCGCGCATCCAGCGCGAACTCGAGGCGCGAGCCGCGCCGAAGCCGTGGCGCGCCTATTTCGTCAGCGCCCTCGCGCTCGCCTGGCCGGACGGCCATGTCGAGACCTTCGAGGGCCGAGTCGACGGCCATCTGACTTTTCCGCCGCGCGGGACCGCGGGCTTCGGTTACGATCCGATTTTCATTCCCGACGGCCATGTCCGAAGTTTCGGCGAAATGACGGCAAGCGAGAAGCACGGAATACCAGCCGACGGCTCGCTCGCGCTCTCCCATCGCGCCCGCGCCTTTCAACAACTGGAACGGGCGTGCCTGAAGTGAAGGAAGGTTCGGTTTGACCGACGCGCCCGCCCAGAAGCCGACGCTCAATCCTGGCCTGAAACTGGCGCTGGAACTGGGCCCGCTCGCGCTGTTTTTTCTCAGCTACTGGAAATTCGGCATTTTCGCCGCAACGGGCGCGATGATGGCGAGCGTGCTCGTTACGCTCGCGGTCTCTTACCGATTGCTGCGCCGCATTCCGATCATGCCGCTGGTGACGGCTGTGATCGTGGTCATCTTCGGTTCGCTGACGCTGGTCTTCCACGACGAGACGCTGATCAAGATCAAGCCGACGGCGCTCTATCTGCTGTTTTCCGGCGCGCTGTTCTTCGGTCTCGCGTTCAACCGGCCGATCCTCCAGATCATGTTCGACGGCGCGTTGCACTTAAGCGCGACCGGCTGGCGAAAGCTGACCTGGCGCTGGGCGTTCTTCTTCCTGTTTCTCGCCGCCCTGAACGAGGCGGTCTGGCGCAACGTTTCGACCGAACACTGGGTCGCGTTCAAATCGTTCGGATTCATTCCGCTGACGTTGCTGTTCGCGCTCGCTCAAGCGCCGCTCATCGCCGCAAACGAAGCCAAGGCGGGCGAGGATGGCGAGGCCTTCTAGCGGTCGGCCGGCTCCGGCGGCAAATTGAATAGAATCTTAATTCAATTACACCAAGCGCACGAAGCCAAATTAAACAATGTCCCAGGTTTACGCTACAGTCGGCGTTAGGAATTTGCTATTTAATGAGCACTAAAAAGTAATCGCGAGTCTCGGAGTGGTCGTTATGCGTTTCTTATCCGCTTTGACATTGCTTGTGCCGTTGGTCGCCGTTGCTCCGGCCGGCGCGCAAACCCTGCCTCCGAACTCGATCGACTGCACCCAGTTTCAACAGGTGAGCGGCAGCTGGACCGAGATTGGGACCGCGACGTTTGATCTTGGCGCCGCGCAGAATGTGCAGATGGCCAACACAATCATCGCGCCGCATCAACGCGGCGTTGGCGGCTACGACCTGAGCGACGTTCTCAACGCCAAATGCGGCGCGGGCGCGACCCCCTAGCGCCTCCTACTGAGGCTGCCCGCGGCGGCGCGTCGGACGCCGCGCTTGATGCGCGGGGCGCGGCCGTCAGCCGATCGCCTTCTCCATGACCCTGCGAAGACGCGCGGCAAAAGCGGGCGCGTCTTTCAGCGTTTCGCCTTCGACGAGCCGGGCTTCTTCGAGCAGCAGCCAAGCGGCGTCGTCGACCAGCGTCTTGTCGGCGCCGTCCTTGAGACGCCTGGCGAGCGCCGCGGTCAGCGGATGGGCGGCATTGACCTCGAGCACCGGCCTGACGCGCTCGGCGACGCGTCCGTGCGCGGCGAGCACGCGCTCGAGCTGTCGGTCCGGGGCGAATTCGGGCGCGACGAGGCAGGCGACCGAGTCGGTCAGACGATCGGACGCGCGAGCGTCGGCGATCTCACTTTCCAACGCCTGTTTGATATACGCAATAAGCGTCGCCACCTCGGCGCTCGCCTCGGCGGGCGCCTGCTTGCCTTCCAGGAGCGGGATCGACTTGATGTCGGCGGCGCCCTGACTGATCGACTTGAACGGCTTTCCGTCAAACCCCGCCGCGGTCGAGACCCAGAAAGCGTCGACCGCGTCGGCGAGCAGCAACACTTCGACCCCGCGCGCGCGAAAGCCTTCGAGTTGCGGGCTGGCGCTCAGTCGTTTGGCGTCGTCGCCGGTCAAATAATAGATCGCGGTCTGATTCTCGCGCAGATCCTTCACGTAGGCGTCCAGCGTGCGGTCGCCTTTTTCATGCGAGGTTGTGATGAATCGCGCGAATTTGAAAAGGGCGTCGCGGCGCTCCGGGTCTTCGTAAAGGCCCTCCTTGATGACGGCCCCGAAATTCTCCCAGACCTTGGCGAACTTTTCCGGCTCGCTTTCCGCCAGTTTCGCGAGTTCCTGCATGACGCGATTGGTCACGCCCTTGCGGATCGCCGCGAATACCGCGCTTTCCTGGATCATTTCGCGCGAAACGTTCAGCGGTAGATCGGCGCTGTCGACAACAAGGCGAACGAAGCGCAGATAGCCCGGCAGGATGTCGGCGTCCTGGTTGATGAGCACGCGCCGCACATACAGCTTGTTGCGCCCCTTGCGCGCGGGATCGAAGAGATCGAACGGGCGCGAGCCCGGCACGAAAGCGAGGGCGGCGTATTCGTGCCGCCCTTCGGCGCGCCAATGCAGCGTCAGCGCCGGCTCGTCATATTGGCCGGAGAGCCCGCGATAGAATTCTGCGTATTCCTCGGTCGTGACGTCGGACTTGGACTTGGCCCAGATCGCCGCCCCGTCGGCGATTCGCCGCGGTTCCGCACCTGGTTTATCGACGATTTCGACCGGTACGGCGACCGCGCCCGAGTGTTCGCGCACGATCCGCTCGACGCGCGCGGCGTCGGCGTAGTCGAGGCTCTCGGCGTTGAGATGCAGCGTGATTCTCGCGCCATGCGCGGGCGCCTCGGCGAGCGGCAGCGGCGCGATCGAATAAGCGCCTTTGCCGTCCGAACTCCAGCGCCAGGCTTCGTTTGCGCCCGCGCGACGGGTGTCGACCGTCACTTCGTCGGCGACCATGAACGAGGAGTAGAAACCGATGCCGAATTGGCCGATGAGCGCGTTGGCCTCCTGCGAGGCCTTGTCGGCGCTTTCGGCGGCGAGGCGGTCGAGGAAGGCCTTGGTGCCCGAGCGGGCGATCGTGCCGAGCGCCTCGGTGAGATCCTGCCGGGTCATGCCGACGCCATTGTCGCCGAAGGTCAAAGTCTTGGCTTCCGCGTCGACGCCGATGACGATCGCAAACGGCCCGGCGCCCTCGGTCAGCTCCGGCTTGGCGATTGCTTCGTAGCGCAGCTTTTCGCAGGCGTCGGCGGCGTTGGAGACCAGCTCACGCACGAAGATGTCGCGGTCAGAATAGACCGAATGAACCATCAAATGCAGGAGACGCGATACGTCCGCCTCGAAGCTCTGGGTCTTGGGCGCGTCGGCGGCCGTCGAAGGAGCGTCGGTGGTCAAGGGATCCTCATTGGCTGGAAAGGAACGTGGGGCCGGGCGCGTAAGCGTCGGCGAGCGCTCATATCGCGGCAATTCCGCGCAGATTCAAGCCTTGAGGAGCCGCCCGGGCGGGCAAAAAAAAGCGGATCGGCTGGGAGGGGGCCCGCCGATCCGCCGGCCTGCGTGGCAATATCCGATTCAATACAGCGTTCGGGGGCTGGGGGGCAAAAACACCGAACGCAACTGAGAATCGAACCATCGCGGCTCGAATAGACATCTATTCGTCCGTTGCGGCGCGCGATTGACCGTAAACTGGCGAAACTAAGGCATTTTTCACGGTCGCGTGAGCGCCGACAGGCGCGTCATTGCGCAGATTTCGCAGTGCTGTTCAGATCTTTGCCCAAATGCTTCTTGGCCTTTGTCGCCTTGGCGACGCGCGACCCTTTGCGCGATTCCGTCGTGGCGGCGGTCTGCGGCTTGACAGCGCCTTGGAGCGCGACCGGCGCGGCAAGGTCGCCGGGAGCGGCCTCCGGCGACTTCTCCGCGGCGTAGGCGTTAACCTCCGAGGAGATGGTCCCCGTTACGCGCGCCGCCAGCGCCGGGCCAACCCAGCCTTCCTTGCGCCCGACGAAGACAGTAATGGGATCGAAATGCACGCGTCCATCGGCGATCGGCGCAGAAATCGACGCGGTGGCCGCGACGCCGGCCGCCCCGCCGCCACGGCCCCCGGCGGGCGGACCGGCCGCGGGCGCCACAAAATCCTCGTCGAGAGCGGCGACGGCGGCGCGATTGCGGCGCGAACAGATCTCGCCGTGCATGTCAGGCGCTTCCGAATACGCGGAAGCCTGGAGCGCCTCGAGCGGCGTGCCTCCGCCCCATTGCGCGAAGCCGCGGTCGAAAAGCCGTCCGGCTTCATTGGTGCGCTGGCGCGCCGACGGGGCGCCGAATACGACCACGATCAGCCGACGGCCGCCCTGCGTGGCGCTGGCGACGACGTTGAAACCGGACGAGCAGGTGAATCCGGTCTTCATGCCGTTGGCGCCAGGGTAGCGCCCGAGCAGGCCGTTGTGATTGCGAATGATCTGGGGCCCAAGCTGAATGGCGCCGATGTCAAAGAGATCGGCGTGCTCAGGAAAGTCGTGCAAGAGCGCGCGCGCCACCAGCGCCATGTCGCGCGCCGAGGAAACGTGGCGCGGATCCTGCAATCCGTTCGGATTGACGAAATGGGATTCCTTCAGGCCCAGCCGACTTGCCGTGGCGTTCATCTCATCGGCGAAATTTTCGACCGACCCGGAGATCCCCTCGGCGACCATGATGGCGACGTCGTTCGGCGACTTCACCATCAGCATCTTCAGCGCGTTGTCGAGCGTGACCTCCGTGCCCGGGCGGAAGCCCATTTTCGAGGGCGCGGCGCGGCTCGCGCGAACGGACATCACCAGCGGCGTGTCCATCGTCAAACGGCCATCGCGCACCGCGCTCAGCGCGACATAGGTCGTCATCAGTTTGGTCACCGAAGCCGGATACCAAGGCCGCGTCGCTTCGTTTTCAACCAGCGTTTGTCCGCTATCCGCGTCGGCGACCAGATAGGGCGTCGCGCGGGACGCCGAAGCGCCGAGTACTAGCGCCAGCGTCGCCACAGCCAATGCGCGCCTGATCGAGCGAAGATTTTCAAAAGACATTCTTGATCTGGTCTCCAACAACCGACGCCTTCGGCTTCGCGAGGTGGTAAAGACAAATGGCGGCAAGCTCAAGACGCGCATCCTCAGATCGCGGACTTCCTCAAATCAAGTGAAAACCGTGATGATGCTTCGGCGCCTCCTCGCGGGCCGGAAACGACGGCTCGAGAAGCGCCGCGCAATGCGCCGCCGCGGATTCGAGCGCTTGCGCCGCGCCCTTCGCGCGCAGATCGGCGATCAGCACGTCGACCAGCTCCTGCCATTGCGCCGCGCTGATGAACTTGCAGGCGGCCTCGTCGGCGACCACGCGCGCGTAACGCTCGGCGAGCGAAACGTAAATCAGCACACCGTTGCGCGCTAGCGCGCGGTCGAGGCCGCGCACGCCGAACTGCACCAGCGCAGCGCGATGCGCATTCGCGCGCCGCGCCGAGGCCGGCGTGAGAAGGACGCGCATCGGCATGAACGAGAACAGCACCAGCGCGGCGAGGCAGACGACGATCTGGATGACGAAAATGCGCTCCGCCGAAAGTCCCGTGAGAACGATCAGCGGCCATGGCGCCGCGAGGGCGAGGAGGCCGCTCCAGAGCAGCGGCGGGACGGTGTAGTCGGACGAACTTCGCGCAAGGACGCCCAACATCGGCGCGTCGGTGCGCGCTTGCGCGGTCTCGAAGGCGGCTTCCACGGCCTGTACTTCCGCGGGCGTCATCTTCATCACCAACTCCCCGAGGCGCCGCCGCCGCCCGACGAACCGCCGCCGCCCGAAAATCCGCCGTCAAAGCCGCCGGAGGATCCGCCCGAAAATCCGCCTCGGTTCATCGCCGACGACAGCACGATCATGTTGCCGATCAACGAGCCGCGATTGCCGAAACGCAGCAATATGAACATGACGACGATGAAAATGAGGAACGGCGCGATCGCATCGAGCGCCGAAGCGTTGTCCTCGGCGCGTAATTGCGGCTTTTTTTGCCAGTCCGTCGTGTCCGAGGTCAGCGCGGTGATGATGTCGTCGACGCCTCGCTTCACGCCGCCGTCGAAATCGCCCGCCTTGAAGCGCGGCGCCACGGCGTTGACGATAATGATCTTGGAAACCGCGTCGGTGAGCACGCCTTCGAGGCCGTAGCCGACCTCGATGCGCACGCGATGCTCCTTCGGCGCGATCAGAAACAATACGCCGTTGTTCTTTTTGGTGTCGCCGAGCTTCCAGGCGCGGAAAAGGTCGTTGGCGTAGGGCTCGATCTCTTGACCGCCCAAACTGGCGACCGTGGCGACGACAAGCTGGATGCTCGATTTCGTCTCAAGCGCGGCGAGCTCGGTCTCGAGATCGGCGCGTGTGATCGGGCTCAGCACGCCCGCCTGATCCACGACGCGCCCGGTAAGGGCGGGAAACTTGTCCGCCGCGCTCGCCGGCGCGGCCGCGACGAGCAGCAAACCGACGAGGCCGAGGCAAACAAACAGGCGGCGCAACATCGGCGTGCTCCCGCGGGGGCTAGAACTTCACTTTGGGCGCAACCTCGTCGCCCTGGCTCGATGTAAACACGGCCATCGGCTTCTTCGAGCGGAACGCGGTCGAAGCCCAGATCAGGCCGGGGAAGGTCTCCAACTCGGTGTTATAGGCCTGAACCGCGCCGATATAGTCCTTGCGCGCCACGGCGATGCGGTTCTCCGTGCCCTCGAGCTGCGATTGCAGAGCCAGGAAGTTCTGATTCGACTTGAGGTCGGGATAATTTTCGCTGACAGCGAGCAGGCGGCCAAGCGCGCCCGAGAGCGCCTGCTGCGCGTCTTGCATCTGCTTGATCTTGGCGGGATCGGAGAGATCATTGGCGTCGACATGGATCTGCGTCGCCTTGGCGCGCGCCTCGGTCACTGCGGTCAGCACGTCTTTTTCCTGTTTCGCATAACCCTTGACGGTTTCGACCAGGCTCGGAATTAGGTCGGCGCGACGCTGATACTGGTTCTCGACCTCGCCCCATTTCGCCTTGGCGTTTTCCTCCAGCGTCGGAATGTTGTTGTACCCGCAAGAGGAAACCGCGAAGCCGATCAACACGGCGGCGGCAAGCGCACGAAGGCGCGAAAAAGCGAGGGTCAAGGCAAACTCCCCTGTACGATCCGACGTGACCTTACGCGGTATTGCGGTTCACCCCTATATAGCGCGCAATCCGACGTTACAATGACCACAGCCGACGCGTGATTGGCTGAGGCGCGTAATGCGGCTAGGGTGCGGGTATGATTCAACCAGCCGCCGTGATCTTCGACGCCTATGGCACGCTGTTCGATGTCTTCGGCGTCGAGAGCGCGCTGGAGGCGCGCTTTCCCGGCCAGGGCCGCGCGATCGCGCAGCGCTGGCGCGACAAGCAGATCGAATACACGCGCTTGCGCACGATGAGCGATCGATATGTCGATTTCTGGCGCGTCACGGGCGATGCGCTCGACTTCGCCTGCGCCTTCGCCGGGGTCGCGCTCGACGCCGCCGCACGCATCGCGCTGCTGGCGATCTACGAGCGTTTGCCTGCGCATGGCGACGTCGCGCCGGCGCTTCGCGCGCTGAGGGCGCGCGGTTTGCCGCTGGCGGTGCTCTCCAACGCCAACGCCGACATGCTGACGAAAGCCCTGGAGGCGGCGGGCCTTCGCGATCTCTTCGCGCATGTGCTCAGCGTCGAGAGCGTGCGCAAGTTCAAGACCGCGCCCGAGGCCTACGCGCTCGGCCCCGCGGCGTTCAGCGTTCCCGCCTCGCAATTGCTGTTCGTCTCCTCGAACGGCTGGGACGCGGTCGGCGCCGCCTGGTTCGGCTATCGCGCGTTCTGGATTAATCGCGCTGGCGCGCCGCCCGAGCGCCTCGATGCGCCGCTTTACGCCAGCGGACGCTCGATGTCGGATTTGCTCGCCGCGCTCGACGCGTGAGCTTCACGCAGTGGCGAACTCGCCTTTGAGGGCGCGATAGAGATTTTGGAAGCTTGGCCGCCTGCGCGCAAAGGCTTCGACCCCTCGCGGCTCCGGCTTCGTCACATCGAGAATTTCCGGCGTCTTGCAGACCCTATCGGGCGCTTCGCCCGTCGCCGCGATGCGCGCGAGCCTCGCCGCGCCATAGCCGGGGCCCGCCTCGCCGCCGCGATAGCGCACGATTTCGCGATCGAGCGCGGCGGCGATCATCTGCGTCCAGAGCGCGCTGCGCGCGCCGCCGCCGATCAGGCCGACCCGGCCGATGCGGTCGCCCGCCGCCTCCAGGCATTCGCGCGCGTCGGCGAGCGAAAACGCGACGCCCTCCATCACGGCGCGCGTCATGTCGGCGCGCGTCGAGGCCTCGCTGAGCCCGAACAGCACGCCGCGCGCGTTGGGGTCGTCATGGGGCGTGCGTTCACCCGAGAGATAGGGCAGGAATATCAATTCACCGGGGCCGCGATAGTCCTGGGACGCCTCGCGTTCGAGTTCGGCGATCTCGCCTTTGACGAGCCGCGCGGCGAAGGCGAGCGCCGCCGCGCCCGTGAGCATCGCCGCCATCCGATACCAACGCCCCGGCAATGCGTGAGCGAAGCTATGCACCATGAGTTCCGGCGCCGCGCGATAGACGTCGGAAGCGACGATCAACTGCGTCGCCGTGCCGAGCGAAATATAGGCCTCGCCGGGGCGGATGGCGCCGAGCCCGACCGCGCCCGCCGCCGCATCGCCCGCGCCCGCCGCGACGACGACGCTCCGGGGCAGGCCGAACTCGGATGCGATTTCCGGACGGATCGATCCGGCGGCCTGACAAGCCTCGACGAGATGCGGTAGCAGCGACGGCTCGACGCCGCTGGCGGCGAGCGCGGGCGCGCACCATTCGCGGCGCGATTCGTCGAGCCACCAGGTTCCCGCCGCGTCGCTCATGTCGCAGGCGGTTTCGCCGGTCAGCGCGAGACGCAGGTAGTCCTTGGGAAGCATCACTTTGGCGATTCTCGCGCGGACCCCAGCCTCGTGGCGCGCGAGCCACATCAGCTTGGGGGCGGTGAACCCGGCCATCGGCTTGACCCCGACGACGCGCGCCAGATCGGGATGCTTCTCTTGCAGTTCGCGCGCCTCGACATGGGCGCGCGTATCGTTGTGCAGCATCGCCGGCCGGATCGGCCTGTCGTCGGCGCCGAGAATCACCGCGCTGTGCATCTGCCCGGAAAAGCCGACGCCGCGAAGCGACGCCAACGCTTTCGCCGCTTTCGCCCTTAGGTCGCGCAAGGCTTCGAACATCGCATCGCGCCAGACTTCTGGATTTTGTTCGGACCAGCGCGGATGCGGACGATCGGGTCGATAAGGGCGCTCGCTGATAGCGATAATCGCTCCGTCCTCATCAACAAGCGAGGCCTTGAGCGCTGACGTGCCGCAGTCCAGTCCGAGATAACTCATGCGCCTATGTCGCGGAAATTCGATTCCGCGACAAGTCGCGTCTCAGAACGTCAGGCCGCGGAGCGCGTCGCCGCGATCATCCAGGCCGGCATCGCGTCCTCGGAAGTTCCCGAAGCGCGATGCTTGCGCACCCCGCGTTCCAGGATGTGCCGCAAGCCGCAAAGAATTGGATGGTCCGCGCCCTGTGCGACCGTGTCGACTTCCCGCAACGCGATCTCGTCGGCGTTGGATGCGAATTCGCGCACCAAGCGCGCGCCCCATGCGCCGGCGGTCAAGTTGCGGCGCGAGGCGTCGTCGGCGAAGCGACGGGCGAATTCCCCGCCGATGGATTGAATGGCGGCGCGCGCGACATCCGAGTTCGAGCAGGTGTGAACGATCTCACGATAGATCATCAGGCCGCCTCCCTTATTTGATTGCGCGTTGCCGCCCTTCTTACCGACCAATCTGGACGAAGTTGTGACGGCGGGCTGATATGACGAATTCAAGACATTTCGATTAATTACACTTGGTTGATTAATCGAATGCCCGAGGCTGTGCCGCATTTTGTCGCAATGCAAAGCCAATTGTACTACGAATTTGCGCTGCGGCAGGTTACTTCTGGCGCGGAAAGACTCTTATTTATTTCGATTTTAATCTATCGAAGACGATTCTCGCTTTCGGGTTTCTCCGCGCTGTACCGCTCGGCGCGCCCGAAATCGGCCGCGCCGAGGATCGCGATCTCGCTCGCGCCATCATTGTCTCGCCACGTGGCGTTCGACCAGATTTTCGCGGATTGGCGTAGGCGAAAGCGCATGTCAGTCACATGCAATCATTCGAATTCCATGTAAATAGGGCAAAGAAAAGCCGCGAAGTCCCGGGACTCCGCGGCTTCCATTTCGATGGACGCGGAGGTCTCGGCTTATTTCGCCATCGCCTTGTCGGTGACGACCGTCGTGTAGGCGCCGGCCGGCTCCTTCGAGATGACGGGATCGGAACCGCCCGT
>JBBIIT010000014.1:0-5336 GCA_037446355.1 Beijerinckiaceae bacterium
ATCATGGAATTCGAATAGAGCGGCGCCCCCGGCTTTACGCTTTCCTAGGCATTGCGCCGATATTCTTCGCCGCCGCGCCGGGTTGGACGCGGGCGTCGAAGGGTTGCGCGTATGAGTTTGGAGTTCCAGGCCGGGCGCGTTGCGTCAGCGCGGGGCGCCGGCGCCCTGAATTCGCTCCGGGCGGCCTGGACCTATGCGCTGCCCGAAAAGGCGATCCGACCGCTGCTGATCGTCGTGCTGACGCTGTTCGCGACCTATGTCGCGCTGTGCGTGAAGGCGCAACTGACCGGCACGACCAACTATCAATTCGGCGATTTCTACGCGCTATGGACGAGCGCGGTCGTCACGCATGGCGGCGAGCCCGCGCTCAACTACGACCCCGAGGCGCTGCATCTGCGTCAGGTCGCGTTCGGCATGAACCCGCACGGCTATAACCCCTTTCCCTATCCGCCGACGCTGCTGCTGTTGCTGGCGCCGCTCGGCGCGCTCGGCCTCGCGGCGGGCTATGTGCTATTCATCTCGACTTCCTTCGTCGCCTATCTCGTGGCGATGGCGGCCGGGCGTTGGACGAATCCACGTTGGTGGATCGGCGCTTGCATCGCGCCGGCGACCGGCGTCACCATCGTCTCCGGTCAGAGCGGCTTTCTCTCGGCGGCGCTGCTGGTCGGCGGGTTGCGCCTGGCGCCGACGCGGCCGATTCTCGCCGGCGTGCTGTTCGGCCTGCTGGCTTACAAGCCGCAACTCGGTGTGCTTGTGCCGGTCGCGCTGCTCGCAGCCGGGCTCTGGCGCACAATCGGCGCCGCGATCGGCGCCGTCGTTCTCTGCGCCATCGGTTCGAGCGTCGCCTTTGGTTGGGATATCTGGCCGATCTGGCTGCATTCAATCGTCGCCTACGCCGGCAAGTTCGATCTCGTCTATGAACTGATGCCGACGATATCCGCCAATGCGCATATGCTAGGCCTCTCCGGTCCGCTCGCGCTCGCCTTGCAACTTTGCGTTTCGATCCCGGTCGTCGTCCTTGTCTGGAAGGCGTTTCGCGGCGGCGCAACGCCGTATGCGAGCGCGGTGTTGCTCGCCGGAACGTTCCTGGCGACGCCGCACGCCTTCAACTACGAGATGTCGCTGTTCGTCGCCGCGATCCTTTGGTATCTCGACGAGCGGCTGCGAAGCGCGGGCAGCCTGCGCGTGCTCGAGATCGTCGTTCTGTTCGTGGCGCTGGCGCTGCCGACGGCAATGCTGTTCGTGCGCGGCTCGGGCGTTCCCATCAGCTTCGCGCCCGAATTGGCGCTGTTTGCGTTGATCGTCAAATACGGCCGCGATCTCGCGGCGCAGCCGGACCCTGTCGCGCCACTCGAATTCGCGCCTTCGTGATCGTCCCCAAATATTGCCAACAGGCGCGCCCGGACGCATGATCGCGGCCAAGGAGGGTCGCGTGATCGCTCGCCGCGCCGTACCGTGTCTGCTCACCCTGACGCTCGCCGCCGCCGCGCCGACCCATGCGATGACGCGCGCGCGCCTTGTCTGGTCGATGTCCGGCCTTGCGCCCGCCGCGCAGGCGGAGACCGATGCGAGCGGCGTCTATCATGGCGTGGGAATCGTCAAGGCGATCCAGCCCAAGACCGGCGCGCTGACGCTCGACCACGAGGACATTGTTGGCTTCATGCCCGCGATGGAAATGATGTACAAAGTCAAGTCGCCGGCGCTCGCCAACGGACTGAAAGTCGGCGACCGCGTTGAGTTCGACGTCGACGCCAAGACATACACGATCCTGGGCGCCAGGCGGGTTGGGGTCGCGAAATAGAGCGGCTAGCGCTTCGCGAGCGGCAGGATGGCGACGAAGTCGCGCCCTTGCGCATTGGAGGTTACATGGTGGCAAGCCATGCAACTGGCGGGGGAATCCTGCCCGTAGGTCTCCATCGTCACGTTGACGAGATTCTGGTTGGGATCGCCGTCGCCCTCGCCGGACTGATAGGGCTCGACGGGCGTGTTCTTGGAGATGCGCAACCCCGGGAAATAGGCGCCGTCGTTTTCGGGCGAGGGCGGTTGCGTGACTGTCGGCCATTGCGAGACGACGAGCATGTAATGTTCCCAGACCGAGCCGCGAATTTCCGGCAACGCCCAATAGGCGCGGTTCATCGCCATCGTCTCAGGGTTGATCGGGTGCTTGCGCACGACCTGCATCGGCTCGGGATCGACGCGCGGAGGGTTGTCGGCGTCGACCGGCCAGGCGAGAGGCGAATCCATCGGTGGCGTGATCTTGTCTTGAGGCAGCATCGGATTGTTGAAGGAATAGGGCGCGCCGGCGTCGCGAGCGTCGGGCTCGCGCGCCTCGTCCTTGCCGATCGGCGGCACATTGTCGACGTGCTCGAACGAACTCCAGATCCATTGCGGCCGGTATTTTGTTTTCACCGCGATATGTAGGCCGACCAAAGCGACGTCCGCGAGCGAGCAGGTGGGAACGCCGGATTGCCGAGTTTTTGCGACGTCCAGCACATTGGCGGAAACGACATAATAACGTTTGCGGGTCGCGGCGTCGTCGCGGAAGTTGAGGATGCGCCATGCGGCCTTCACTTCGATCGAGCCGGGTTCGAATCTCGCGGGCGCCGCCACGGTGGGCCCGCGGTTCGCATCGTACCAGCCGTGAGCGAGAATCGATTGGAATTCGACCGAGTCGAGCCGCGACTCGTAGCGCACATAGGTACGATTTTGCGCGATCAGCGGACTTGCGAAACGACCCGCCGTGAACGTCGCCTGATTGAAGTCCGTGTAAGGCTCGAAGGCCGCCAATGTTTTGGTTGGCCCGGTCGGCTCTAAGCCGCAGGGGTCTCGCCCCGCATAAGAGTTCCAGCCCGCAGGCGTCGTGGCGCGTCCCCTGGCGTTGCGTCGAAACACTTCATAGCGCGATTTGAACGTCTCCCAGACGCGCGGGCCGGGATCGCGTAGCGACTTGCTCAGATCTGGCTCGCCGCGATGGCTTGCCTCGATCCGGGCGGGCCAGGAAAGCGCGACGAATGCGCGCCAGGCGAAATTGTCGAAGGCGGGAAACGGATCCGGCTTGGTGGAAGGCACGTCCGCGATCATTTCGGGCGCGACCTTCGGCTGCACGTCTTCGGCGCGCGCTCCGTCCAGGCAGGCCAAAGCGCCAACGCAAAGGGCCGCGATCTGCGCGTTTCGCGCCCTCGCTCGCGCTGACGGCGCTCGCCGACCGAGCATGGTCGCTCAACCTCCCATATGCGGCGAAAAGCGCTCGCGCGCCTTCCGCGACGCTCGACATTCCGTCACGAAAACCGCGAACGCCGCGCGGAAGCGATCCCGCTCGATCGCCGCCGGGATCTCCGCGCTACTGCCTGACCACCGGCCCGCGGATTTCACCGGCGGGGAATTTCGGTGAGTGAAGATTGAAGTACCAACGGCCGTTGCGCATGTCATCGGACTGGGTGGCGTCGATCGTCGCCTTGCCGTGGAACGGGCTTGCCAGGCTGCCGGGCGTGCCGACCTGGATCGGCGCGTTCTCTTCCGATGTAGCGCCGACATACGAGACCGGCCCGTGGAAGTGGGCGCCGATTGGCGCGCCGGTGAGGGCGCTGTAAGTGCAGGTCCAGGTCAAGGTGTTGGTGGCGGTGTCGAGCGTCGCCTCGACGTGGCCGGTGGCCGGACTGTCGTTCTGCGGAACCTCGCCGCGGCCGGTCAGATTGGCGACGAAATGCAGCGTCTCGGCTTGAGCGAAGCCGCCCGTCGCTGCGAGAAGCGCGAGCGCCAACGCACCCGCGGCGTAGCCGGAACGGCGGCGGACGATCGGTTTGGACCACGCCATGACGGCAGTTGCACGCATCGCTTCCCCCTTTATCGATTCGCGGACCGGAAACGGTCATGCGCGACCCAAGACTATGCAAACAGTCTCGGATCCGGGCCTGCGGCCCCGGATCCGGTTTCCGAGCCTCTCAGAACGCCAACCAGGCGTACAGGAACCAAGTGTTGTTTCCGGCCGCATTGTGGGTTGCACCGAGGCCCGAACCATCGAAATTATTGCCGCCGCCGTTCAGTTGCAGGTACTTGACGTACTGGACGCCGATGCGGGCGTTATAGGTGCCATAAGGGCCTGGGCTGCCGTGACTGAACGGTAGGTAGGCCGCATCGAACACCAAGCCGCTGCCGTCAGGGCTGTTATTGGCGCTGACGACGCCGTTGAAACCGGCGCCGCCGACCCCGTAGAGGTCCATGTTGCCGTTGCCGCTGACGTTGAAGTAACCGCCCGACAGCGAATAGGTGTGATCCCATACGAACGAGGCGTTGGCGCGCACGAAGTTGAGGTGCGTCGCCGCCGTCGGCAGGCCTAGCTGGGCGAAGGTCGAATCCAGCCTTTGCTGTTCAATTGTATCCGACAGCTTCACGGTTACGCTGTATTTGTCGCCATCGTATTGATATTGTGAGTCAAATCCTATGTCGAGGTACTTGTCCGTACCTGTGCCGCCAACGCCGCCCGGAATGTTTTGGTTATACATGCCGAACGTGCCGATCTCCAGGTAGTGATCGCCCCAGTGCGGCTCGACTGCGAGGCGCCAGTACGGGCTGACGCCCGGCTGCTTGTCCGGATTGGGGCCGGGCTGCATGCCGAATACTTCGAGCGTGTTGCGATCATAGCCGCCGTAAGCTGTCAACTCGGCGTAGAGCATATCATTCCAGAAGAGGTAAGCGCCGACGCCGGCCACGCTCTGGGCGACCGCCCCGATGCGGTCGCCCGGCACCGAATTGGCCGCGACGCCGGAGCTCAGCTCCGGAAAGCCCCAGGCGTCGATCGTGTTCCACACGTCCTGGATTGTCGGCGTGTTGTTGACGTCGATGCCGTAGGTCACGTCCTTGCCGAATAGCTTGGTCGGAAAGACGTAGCGGACATCGGAACCGTCGAACCAGACCTGACCGGTGACCGGACTACCCGAAATCTGCGTGAACGTGCCGAGATTCCCGTAGATCTGTCCGGCGATCAGCCCAGTGATCTGCTGCGTGACAAAGTTGTCGTTGGTCTTCAGGCCAGGCGGCGGCGGCTGGTCTTGCTTGGCTTCCGTATGGGTGAAGCCGGGCATCAGCATCAGCGCGACCGGAGGGATCTGCGTGTCGCCGCCCTGCATCGTGTAGCCGTTGAGCTTGAAGCGGCGACCAAACGGCGTCAGTTCGGGGAAGGCGGTGTGGCAACCCGCGCAGGGCTGGCCGGTCTGGCGCGCAAAACTCGGCACGGCCTCGGCGGGCGCGACGAGCGCGAGCAGGATGGAGGCGAACGCCGCGACGAACGGACCTCTTCCAGCGAAAGCGCGATCGAACGCGCGTAGGAAAAACCGAGC
>JBBIIT010000014.1:5436-30369 GCA_037446355.1 Beijerinckiaceae bacterium
CGCGACGAGGGGGGCGGCGGCGGCGGCGGCAAGAAGCACCGTGCGGCGGGTCAGGGACTTCGAAAACATATCGGACATACCGTTCACCTTTTTCTGAACTCAAGATTTCGCGTCGACGCGTGCCAACGCATGGAAACTATCGGCCTCGTTAGCGGCCCTGACAAGCGACAGCGCGCCGCAGGCGGCCGCTTGCCGCATGTAGCGACGATTCGCACTTTTGCCGGCCCCGTTCGCAAAAAATTTGATTTGGATCAATTGACGGGTCGGCCCGCGATGTCGCATCGACCAAAGTTTTATGGGGCGGGGCCGCTGGCCTTCGGCTCGCTTTCGCGCCCTTGGCGTGCTAACCGCCTCGCTTCGACGCTAGGCGGGCGGGATCCGCCAAGCGCGTCGCGGCTTGAGCGGAACGATGAGCGATATTTTTCAGGAAGTCGACGAGGACGTCCGGCGCGACAAGGCGGCGGAGTTCTGGGCCAAATACCAGAATTACATATTCGTCGGCGCGGCCCTCGTCATTTTGGCGACGGCGGCCTATCGATTTTACGACTATCGCCGGGTCCGGGAGGCGGAATCCGCGGGGGCCGATTTCCAGCAGGCCTTGACGCTCGATCACGACGGCAAGAGCGGGGAGGCGCTCGCCGCCCTCGCCAAAATCGCGAGCGACGGGCCCAAGGGCTACCAAGCGCTCGCGCGCTTCGCGGACGCCGCGCTGGTGACGAAGAAGGACGCCAAAGCCGGAGCGGCCGCCTATGACGCTCTGGCCGCGGATCCCTCGCTCGATCCCGATCTCGCGGGCGCTGCGCGCCTGCGCGGGGCGCTGGCCCGCCTTGACGCAGGGGACGCCGCCGCCGCGAAGAGCGCGCTTGAAGCGCTGGCGACGCCGACCGGCCCCTACCGCCACACGGCCCGCTTGACGCAGGCGGCGATCGCGATCGGCGCCAAGGATTACGCCGGCGCTGGCACGGTCCTCGATCTCCTCGTCGCCGATCCCGAGGCGCCGGCCGCGGATCGACGGAGCGCCGAAACGCTGCTTGGCCTCGTCGCCGCTAATTCCGCGCACGGCAAATGAGGCCGGACCAAGCGGGGTCGACGCCTTGAGCGCCAAAGTCGCGATCATCGGCCGCCCGAACGTCGGCAAGTCGACGCTGTTCAACCGCCTGGTCGGCCGCAAGCTGGCGCTGGTCGACGATTCGCCCGGGGTGACGCGCGACCGGCGCGAAGGCGCGGCGAGGATCGCCGATCTCGAATTCACTGTCGTCGACACCGCAGGCCTGGAAGAGGGCGACGCGGCGACGCTCGCCGGGCGGATGCGCGCCCAGACCGAAGCCGCGCTCGTCGATTGCGACGCCATCCTCTTTGTCATCGACGCCCGCGCGGGCGTGACGCCGGGCGACCGCCATTTCGCGCAAGCCGTGCGCCGCGCCGACCGACCGATCATCCTGCTGGCCAATAAGGCCGAAGCGTCGGCGGCCCGAGAAGGCGTCAACGAGGCCTATCGGTTGGGCCTGGGCGAGCCGATCCCGTTTTCGGCCGAACATGGCGAGGGGATCGGCGATCTCTACGACGCTCTGCGCGCCGTCTTGCCCGCCTCCGCGCGCCTCGATCCGGACGAGGACGACGAAGGGGCGCCGCTGGTTCTGGGCGATGAGGAGGACGGCAGCGAAGCCGATCCGACCAAGCCGCTGCGCATCGCGGTGCTCGGGCGTCCGAACGCGGGCAAGTCGACGCTGCTCAACCGCCTGCTCGGCGAGGACCGGCTGCTGACCGGGCCGGAACCTGGCCTGACGCGCGACAGTATCGGCCTCGAGGCGCAATGGCGCGACCGCAAGCTGAAAGTCTTCGACACCGCCGGGCTGCGGCGGCGCGCGCGTGTCGTCGAGAAGCTGGAAAAGCTCGCCGTCGCCGATGCGCTGAGGGCGGTGCGCTTCGCCGAGGTGGTCATCCTGCTGCTGGATGCGACGATCCCGTTCGAAAAGCAGGATCTGACGCTCGCCGATCTCGCCGAGCGCGAGGGCAGGGCGGTCGTCATCGGTCTCAACAAGTGGGATCTGATCGAGAACAAGAGCCTGAAGGCGCAAGAACTGCGCGCCGAAGCGGATCGACTGCTGCCGCAATTGCGCGGCGTGCGCGTCATTCCCGTTTCCGGCCTCACCGGCGCCCATCTCGACAAGCTGATGGAGGCGGTGGTGGCGACGCACGAAATCTGGAACCTGCGCGTCTCGACCGGGCGCCTCAATCGCTGGTTGGCGCCGGTAATCGAGGCGACGCCGCCGCCAGCGGTCTCGGGCCGCCGGGTGAAGATCCGATATATGACGCAGCCGAAGGCTCGCCCGCCCTATTTCGTGTTGTTCGGCAATCACGTCGACGCGATTCCCGAGAGCTACAAGCGCTTCCTCGCCAATGGACTGCGCGAGACGTTCGGTCTTGTCGGCGTGCCGATCCGGCTTTCGATGCGCGGCGGCGGGCCGAACCCCTATGCTCCCAAAAAGCGCCGCGCGAACTGACACGGCGATGGAGCGTGTCTGGAACGCGACGCTGAACACCTGGCGCGGGCTGAAATGGGCCGCCCGCAACGAACAGGCGTTCCGGCAGGAAATACTCGTTCTCGCCTTCGCCATTCCGATCGCCCTCTGGGTTTCGAACGATCCGGCCGAGCGCGCGCTGTTGATCGGCGCCGTGCTGTTCGTGATGATCATCGAGCTTCTCAACACCGCGATCGAGAAACTCTGCGATCGCCTCGTCGCGCAACACGATGCCCAGATCGGCGTCGTCAAGGATCTCGGCTCAGCGGCGGTCGGGCTTTCCATTTTCGTGGGATTGGCGGTTTGGGCGGCGGCGATCGTGCGCACGTTCGTTGGCGGCTGAGACCCGGTTTCGACCGCTCGACAGGCACGCCCGGGCATGGCAAATCTTCGCCGCCGAGCGAGACCGCCATGTCGTCCGATCATCCGCTGAGATTCACCGCCGTCGAGGCCCGCGTTCGCGTGGTCTGGCGCGGGCGCGTCGTCGCTGACAGCGAACGCGCCGTCGCACTTAAGGAGCACGTTTATCCCGAGGTTATCTATGTGCCGCGCGACGACGCCGACATGAGCGTATTCGAGCGCACGGCGCATGAAACGATTTGTCCGTACAAGGGCGTCGCGAACTACTATTCGCTCAAGGCGCCGGATGCGGTCGACGTCAACGCCGTCTGGACCTACGAGACGCCGTTGGAGGGCGCCGCGGCCATCGGCGGCCATCTCGCCTTCTATCCCGACAAGGTCGTCATCACGCGCGAAGAGGTTTGAGCCCGCCGATGCCGAATCCGCCGACCGCCACCGAGCAATTCAAGGACGCGCGCGATTTCCTGCTCGCCGCGCGCGACAATTACGACCTCGCGCGCGCCGGGTTCCATTGGCCTCGGCCCAAGCACTTCAACTGGGCGCTCGACTGGTTCGACGCGGAACTGGCGGCCGGCGAGCAGGGCGCTCGGCCGGCGCTGCGGATCCTCGGCGAAAGCGACGAGGTCCTGACGTTCGCCGAGCTTGCCGAAAATTCCTCTCGGCTCGCGAACGGCCTGCGCGCCCTGGGCGCCAAACGCGGCGACCGGTTGTTGCTGATGCTCGGCAACGTCGCGCCGCTGTGGACGACAATGCTCGCCGCGATCAAGCTCGGCATGGTCGTGATCCCCGCGACGACGATGCTGACCGGCGTCGACATCGCAGACCGATTGTCGCGCGGGCGGGCTCGCTTCGTGATCGCCGAGGGCGCGGACGCCGCGAAATTTGTCGGTTCGGACGAATCGCTGGTGCGAATCGCGATCGGAACACAGCCGCAAGGCTGGCGCGATTACCGCGAATTGCTGAAGGCCGCGCCGCGCTTGCCGCCGGACGGACCGACGCCCTCGGACGATCCGATGCTGCTCTATTTCACGTCGGGAACGACCGCGCGGCCCAAGCTCGTCGTGCACAGCCACGCGAGCTACCCGATCGGCCATCTCTCGACCATGTTCGGATTGGGCCTGAGGCCCGGGGATCAGCATTTCAATATTTCTTCGCCCGGCTGGGCCAAGCACGCGTGGTCGAGCTTCTTCGCGCCGTGGAACGCGGGCGCCTGCATCGTGGCTTTGGCGCGCAAGTTCGAGGCGCGCGCGGTGCTCGACGATCTCGTCCGATTGCGGATCGAGTCGTTTTGCGCCCCCCCGACTGTCTGGCGTCAACTCATTCAGCTCGATCTCAAATCCTGGAAGGTGAGCCTGCGCGAGGCCAACTCGGCGGGGGAGCCGCTCAATCCGGAAGTGATCGAACAGGTCGCGCGCGCCTGGGGCGTGCCGCTGCGCGATTCCTATGGGCAAACGGAAACGACGATGATGGTCGGCAATCCGGTCGGCCAGCGCGTCGTCGCGGGATCGATGGGGCGCCCGCTGCCTGGCTATCGCGTGGTCCTGCTCGACGCGGAAGGGCTGGAGGCCGATCAGGGCGAGATCGCCATCCCGCTCCCTGCGAGGCCCGTGGGCCTGATGCGTGGTTATCAGGAGGACGATGGCGCGTTGCGGCCGATCGACGGCGCCTATTATCGCACTGGCGACGTCGCGACGCGCGACGTGAACGGTTACATCACTTACGTTGGGCGCGCCGACGACGTCTTCAAATCCAATGACTATCGCCTCAGCCCGTTCGAACTGGAGAGTGCTCTGATTGAACATGAAGCGGTCGCCGAGGCGGCGGTGGTGCCCGCGCCCGACGCCGCGCGGCTGACGGTCGCCAAGGCCTATCTCGTGCTCGCGCCCGGCCATGCCCCGAGCCGTGCGACGGCGCTCGCGATCTTTTTGTTCCTGAAGGATCGCCTCGCGCCCTTCAAGCGCGTGCGTCGGATCGAGTTCGCGGAATTGCCGAAGACGATCTCGGGCAAGATCCGCCGCGTCGAACTGCGCGGGCGTGAGGACGCGCTAGCCGCGAAGGGCGAGCGCGCCAGCGCGGAATTCCGTATCGAGGATTTTCCGGAGTTGGGCTGAGGCGGTCGGCCTAACCCCAAATCCCTCCCCGCTTCGCGAGGAGGGGCAGGGGCGGGCGCCTTACATCTGGGTCAGCGAGCCGTGGCCCTTGGGCGTCATCATGCCTTCGCAGGTGCCCTTGGCCACATATTTCCAGGCGTGAGCGTCATAGTCGATCGTCGAAGTGCCCGCGCAGGACGTGCCGGCGCCGGCGGCGCAGTCGTTCTTGCCCGCGAGCGCGATGCCGTAGCATTTGTCGGCGCCAGGCTGCGCCGGCGCGGGACCCGCCTTGGCGGCGGTGGCGACCGCAAGCGCGGCGGCGAGCGAGCCGACGAGGGCGGCGGAGGTGAGGGCGGTCTTGGCGTTCATGGGCGAATTTCCCTTGTGAGCAAAGAACTTGGGTTGAGCGCGGACCTTGCGCCGCGCCCGCCGGCCGAACGATCGGCCTGACAAAGGGGACTACGGCGGTGATCTGGAGAAGGTTACGAATGGCATCGATCACGAAACCGTGATCGATGGGCGCCGCTTGCCCTTTGCCGCCCGTTCGGGCCATTAGGCGCTCTCGCGCGCGCCCGCGCGAGCTTCGATTCGACGGCCCATCCAACTTCGAGCCCAGTCATGCGTCTTTCCCGCTATTTCCTGCCGATCCTGAAGGAAACGCCGAAGGAGGCGGAGATCGTGTCGCATCGGCTGATGCTGCGCGCCGGCATGATCCGCCAGGAGGCCGCCGGCATCTACGCCTGGTTGCCGCTTGGACTGCGCGTTCTGAAAAAAATCGAGCGGATCGTGCGCGAGGAGCAGAACCGCGCCGGCGCGATCGAAGTGCTGATGCCGACGATCCAGTCCGCCGATCTGTGGCGCGAAAGCGGTCGTTACGACGACTATGGCAAGGAGATGCTGCGGATCAAGGATCGGCACGAGCGCGACATGCTTTTCGGCCCGACCAATGAGGAAATGATAACGGAAATCTTCCGCGCCAACGTCCGATCCTACAAGGATCTGCCGCTCAACCTCTATCATCTCCAGTGGAAGTTTCGCGACGAGGTGCGGCCGCGTTTCGGCGTCATGCGCTCGCGCGAGTTCCTGATGAAGGACGCCTATTCGTTCGATCTCGACGCCGCGGGCGCGCGCCACAGCTACAATAAAATGTTCACCGCCTATCTGCGCACCTTCGCGCGGCTGGGGCTTACGGCCATTCCGATGGTCGCCGACACCGGACCGATCGGCGGCGATCTCAGCCACGAATTCATCATCCTGGCGACCACCGGCGAGAGCGAGGTGTTCTGCCATAAGGATTATCTCGGCTTCTCGCCGCCGCCCGAGGAGATCGACTTCGACAATATCGGCGCGATGCAAAGCGTTTTCGACAAATGGACGTCTCTCTATGCGGCGACCTCGGAAAAGCACGACGCCGCCGCCTTCGCGAAAATCGACGACGCCCAGCGCATTTCCGCGCGCGGCATCGAAGTCGGCCATATTTTCTACTTTGGAACCAAGTACTCGTTGCCGATGAAGGCGGTGGTCAACGGCCCCGACGGCAAGGAACATCACGTGCACATGGGCTCTTACGGCATCGGTCCGAGCCGCCTCGCGGCGGCCTTGATCGAGGCCAATCACGACGACGCCGGCATGATCTGGCCGTCCAGCGTCGCCCCGTTCGATGTCGGCGTCATCAATCTGAAGACCGGCGACGCGGCTTGCGACGGCGCCTGCGAGCGCCTCGTCCAGGCGCTGGGCAAAATCGGACTGGAGACGCTCTACGACGATCGCGACGACCGCCCCGGGGCAAAATTCGCGACGATGGATCTCATTGGCCTGCCGCATCAGGTGATCGTCGGCCCCAAGAGCCTCGCCGACGGCAAAGTCGAGATGAAGGACCGCCGCGGCGGCCAACGCGAAATGGTCAGCGTCGAAGCGGCGATCTCGCGGCTGGGGGCGAAAGCTTGAGGCCGGCGCGAACCCTATCCCTAATTCCGTCCCGCTGGCCGCTGCGGGGCGCTCACTGCTGCTTGTTCTTCCGCTCGCTATCTTCGCGCGGAGAGTTAAGGGGCGGGGAGCCCGCGCGAGCGTGACCGCCGCCGCCCTGGAAGCCGCTTCTGAAGTCGCACCGAAGCGCAGGACGCGGCCGTTCTCCGCCTTCGAGTGGATGATCGCGTTTCGCTATTTGCGCGCGCGCCGCGCGCAGGGATCGATTTCGGTCATCGCCGGATTCTCGTTCTTGGGCATCGTGCTCGGCGTCGCCGCTCTGATTGTCGTGATGTCGGTCATGAACGGCTTTCGCCACGATCTGATGGACAAGATGATCGGCCTCAACGGCCATATGTTCCTTCAAGGGGTCGATGCGCCCTTGACCGACTACCAGGCGGTGACGGAACGCGTCGCCAAGGTTTCCGGCGTAAAACTCGCGCTGCCGTTGGTTGAAGGGCAGGCGTTCGCCTCCTCGCCCAGTGGCTCCTCGGGCGTCCTGGTGCGCGGCGTGCGCGAGGCGGACCTCAAGAAGCTGCCGGGCGTCGGCGAGCACGTCTTGCAGGGTTCGCTCGATAATTTCGACGGCGGGCAGGGAGTCGCGATCGGCGCCAAGCTGGCCGAGCGCCTGGCGCTGCGCGTCGGCGACAAAATCTCGATCCTCGCCCCGCATGGCGCGGAGACGCCGCTGGGCGTCGTGCCGCGCATGAAGAGCTATACGGTTGCGGCGGTGTTCCAGATCGGCATGGCGACGTTCGACGGCACGTTCATTTTCATGCCGCTCGACGAGGCGCAGTCCTTTTTCAATCAGGAGGGCCAAGCCAACGTCATCGAGGTCTATGTCGACAACCCCGACAATATGGACGCGATGCGAGATAGCATCGCCAGGGCCGAGCAGCGGCCGATGATCGACACCGACTGGCGCCAGCTCAACAAGAGCTTCTTCGACGTGCTGGCCGTCGAGTCGAACGTGATGTTCGCGATCCTGACCCTGATCGTGCTTGTCGCCGCGCTCAATATCGTGTCGGGCCTAATAATGCTGGTTCAGGACAAGGCGCGCGCCGTCGCGGTGCTGCGCACAATGGGCGCGACCTCGGGCGCGATTCTGCGCATCTTTCTCATCACCGGCGCCACGATTGGCGTCGTCGGGACCTTCTGCGGCCTCGGGCTTGGGCTGCTGGTCGCCCACAACGTCGAAAACATCCGCAAGGGCTTGAGCTGGCTGCTCGGCGTCAATCTGTTTCCCTCGGAATTCTATTTCCTGTCGCAACTGCCTTCGCGAGTCGAGGCGCACGACGTGATCGCTGTGGTGGCGATGGCGCTGTTCCTGTCGATCGCGGCGACCATCTATCCCTCGTGGCGCGCCGCGCGCCTCGATCCGGTCGAGGCGCTGCGCTATGAATGATCCCGCGCCCCGGCCCGCTTTGTGGCTGGAGAACATCGCGCGCCGCTATGGTCGCGGCGAGACCGCGATCGAAGTTCTCAGCGGCGCGGAGCTGGCGATCTGGCCCGGCGAATCCGTCGCGCTGATCGCCCCCTCGGGCGCAGGAAAGTCGACGCTGCTGCATCTGGCCGGGCTCTTGGAAAAGCCCGACGAGGGCGAAGTGCATGTCGGCGGCGCGACCACCGCGGCGATGACCGACGAGCGCCGCACGGCGATCCGCCGCAACGAAATCGGCTTCGTCTACCAGTTCCACCATCTGCTGCCCGAATTTTCCGCGGTCGAGAATATTGTGCTGCCGCAGATGATCGCCGGGCTTTCGCGTCGTGAGGCTGGCAAGCGGGCTGGCGAACTTCTGGATTATCTCGGCCTGTCAAAGCGTCATCACCATCGCCCGGCCGAGCTTTCGGGCGGCGAACAGCAGCGCGTCGCCATCGCCAGAGCTCTCGCCAACGCCCCGCGCGTGCTGCTCGCGGACGAGCCGACCGGCAATCTTGATCCCCGGACGGCGGACCACGTGTTCTCGACGCTCGCCGAACTGGTGAAGGCCAGCCACGTCGCCGCGCTGATCGCGACCCACAATATGGAGATCGCGGCGCGGATGGACCGGCGCGTGACGATCCGTGACGGGCGGGTGGTGGAGATGTGAGGGCGCGTTGCGCGACGCTACTCGTCCGCGCCGGTCGCCGAGGAGGTCCACGATGCGGCATATCCTTGTGGTTTCCGTGGTCGCCGCCGGCTTGTCAGGTTGCGCCGCGCATGAGGTTTACGAGAAGTCCGGGCTGAGCCCCTCGGCGGCCGATCAGGATTGGGCGACCTGCCAGTCGGCGGCTCTGGCCGCTGCGGGCCAGGCTCAGGACGCCGACGCATCGCGAAGTCAAGCCTCGGTTACGGGCGACCGGCTGGTCGGGGAACTGACGCCGCTGGATGTAACGAGCGGCGGCACGTACAGCCCTGCCGACTATCTCAAGATCACGAAGCGTCGGAAGGCGCTGCATGAATGCATGGGCGCGAAAGGTTATCGCTTCCTCGGCGCGCCCGCGGTGGAGATGTTGTAGAGCGACGTCCTGACGAGCCTGACGCGCCGATGCTTCGTTCTCGGTGGGCAACGAGGACACGTCAGGCTCGATGGGCGAATTCTATTGCTTGAAGACCTTCGATAATTGATTGACGGCATAGGGAGCGAACAGGGAGGCGCCCGCCAGAAAGTAACTCCCGAAGGATTTCACGTAATCCGCGACCGCGCCCGGCTCATAGAATGACGCATAGATGACGTAATTGCTCGCGGCCCAGAGAAAGCAAGCCAAAATGATCGAGCCGATGAAGCCTGACAGGCGGCTGTAGCTCGTGTTGGCGAGGGCGGCGATCGTCGCGTCTTGCCCGTTCGAGGCTTGAGCGGCGGATAACGCCGCTGTCTGCGCCAGGGAGGGTTGGCTGTTTGGGTCTTTCTCGCGCAGAACCGATTTGATGCTGACGGCGCGCAAAGTGAAGATCAGCAACCAAATGACGCCCAGGTCCAGGACGCCGATGCTGAGCCACGCGACGAGTCCTTTGTCCATTACCGTGGTCATGAGGGTCTCCCTTCTTCACCTGGATTCGTCAAAACAGGGACCGACTTCGAAATTTTGCGAATTGTTCGAGCAACGCGGCTCGGAGCGCGTCGGATCTCTCCCGATCGCCGAAGCCCCGGCGCCGGCTCGCGACCGAGGTCAAGTCGCGACCGAAGGCGAGGTCCGACTATCGGGTGAAATCAGATAGTTGTTCGTCCCGTCCTCCGCCAGTGTCGGCGCGCGGTCGCGAGGAGCGCGCGCCGAGCGGAGCGAGGCCGAAATCAGGGCGTCAGTTGCATGGTGTTGATTGTAATATGCGGCCATTGGATCGCACCGCCCGCGCCCAGTCCGCCGCCGATCGGGAAGAATTCAAGAATAACGCGTTGCGCGTATTGCAAGACCCATTGCTTTTGCCCGCCGGGCCCCGGCGCTTTCAATTCCTGAACCCAGAAAATCGCCCGCATCGAAGTCGCGTTCGCCTGCTTGACGACAAATGGAATGTTGGAAACGCCGCCGGTCGCGAGCGTGGTGTCGAGCGTGATCGTCGTCGTGCATTTTATGTTCGCGGGAGGAATCGCCTTCTTCAGCAGATTCAACGGGTTCGTCGGGTCGAACAGACCCTTGAACGGAGCCTTCTTGAATTTCAAATAGGGCGCGAGATATTTGTTGTTCAGGACGTCGGGCTCCACTCCGACCGGCAAGGGTCCGAAGTCGCCGATTATTTCAAAGTCCGGCGCTCCGTCGGTCGTTACGCCATTGCCGAGTGCAAGCACGGCGTCGCCGTGCGGAATGGTCGCAAGGCGCGCGACATCCGGCCCGCCGCCGGTTTGTGAGAAGAGATGAAGAAATAGGCCCGGTTCGTGGTGGATCGCGGCGGCGCCCTTCGGTCTATCGGGGTTGTCTTTGGTTTGCGGAGAGTCGGTCGCGGCGATCTGATCGACATGCTGAATATATTGTAGCGCCGCCAAATGCTGGTCGGCGTCGAAGACATTCGCCAATGCAGCGCCGCGGTTTGGCACATTGTTGTCGACGGTGCTGAACGTGAGAGTCTCGTTGAATTGATTGAGAAGCAGACGAAATGGACCCGCTTCGCCTGGAATATCCGGGGTTACGGTCTTTCCTGGCTCCATGAACGGCAACGCGATCATGTTCCAACCGTGACCGGGAAATGCGTTGAGGTTTTTCCAGGTTCCCGGCAGGTTGGTCAGCGGTCCAAGCGCGGGATCTCCCTGGACAGCAGGCGCGATGATCCGGCCTTGCGCCATACCTGATTTTATCTGTGCGTCGTTAAGCATATCGATCTCCTCATTGCGCGGCAAAGTGGATGATGAATGCGATAAGTCGCCAAAATACGCTCCGCGTATGTCGGTGGCGACGCGCGACAGATATCCTATTTCGCTCGCCGTGTTTGTGGCGCGCGCCACGTCGCAGCGCTGAAATCGAGGAGGTTGTTTGAATGCGCGAGCATTCGGCTCACGATGAAGGTCGATGTTCCAACTTGACCGCGAACAAAGAGCCGCAACTTGATCGTTCTCTCTTCGAAGAGAACGGCGAAGTTAAAATGCTGCAAATCTAGGTGTGGAATCTCGCTCCGGGCGAGCAGACAGATCGTTCTTGATCGGCTGGTTGAAGCCGACCAATCAATTCAAATCGAAAGGAAATACGGAACGCACCGCCCGTCGTTCCAATCCCGTCACATCTGCTCGACAGCCTTTACCTCGGGCAGGAAGTGTTTGAACAGGTTCTCGATGCCGTGCTTCAGCGTTGCGGTCGATGAGGGGCAGCCGGAGCACGCGCCCTTCATGCCGAGATAGACGATCCCGTCGCGAAAGCCCTTGAATACGATGTCGCCGCCGTCTCCGGCGACCGCAGGGCGCACGCGCGTTTCCAACAGCTCCTTGATCGTCTCCACAATCTCCGTATCCTCGGCGTGGAAGAACTCCTGCGCCGCCGCCGCGCTCGCGCCGGTCAGGACCGGCTCGCCGGAGAGGAAGAACTCGGTGACGACGCCGAGCACGGCGGGACGCAGATGCTGCCATTCGCCTTCGGATTTGGTCACAGAGATGAAGTCGGGCGCGAAGAACACGCCGCTGACGCCCGGCAATTCCATCAAGGCCTTGGCGAGCGGCGAACGCTCGGCTTGCGCGGCGTCAAGCGCCTCAAAGGTGCCGGCGGCGAGCACCTCGCGGCCGGGCAGGAATTTGAGCGTCGCCGGATTCGGGGTGGCTTCGGTCTGGATGAACATGCGTCGCGGTCCCACTGAAGGCATTGCGCCTTAGATAAGCGCGCGGGCGGGGCGGCGCAATGGGGCGGGGCCGCCGACGCGCCTATCTCATTTCCTGTCCTGCCGTGTCGAAAATGCGATTTCCCGACGAAGCGAATGGGCGCTACATCTGCGCGCGGAGACACACCCGAAATGTCCGATTCCTTTCATCCCCTCGGAAGCGCGCGATGAGCGGGGCGCTTCGCACATCCAGGGGCGGCCGCGTGGATCGCGCGCGGCCGGTCTCGTTCACTTTCGACGGCAAGGCCTACGCAGGGCTGGCTGGCGACACGCTAGCGACGGCGCTGATCGCCAACGGCGTGCATCTGATGGGGCGCTCTTTCAAATATCATCGCCCCCGCGGGGCCATTTCGCTCGGGTCCGACGAGCCGAACGCGCTGGTGAGCGTCGACGCCGGTCGGGGCCGCGTCACCCCCAATCTGCGCGCGACCCAGGTCGAACTTTATGAAGGCCTGACAGCGCGTTCGCAAAACGCTTGGCCCTCGCTCGAATGGGACGCGATGGCCCTCAACGGCCTCTTCTCGCCGCTGTTCGCCTCCGGTTTTTACTACAAGACGTTCATGCAGCCGCGCGGCGCCTGGGAGAAGCTCTATGAGCCGGTGATCCGCCGCGCCGCCGGCCTCGGCCTCGCGCCGACCGAGCCCGACGCCGATCGCTACGCCTTCGAGATCAGGCATTGCGAGGTCGCGGTCGTCGGCGCCGGTCCGGCCGGCCTGGCGGCGGCTCTCAGCGCGGCGCGGGCGGGCGTCCGCGTCGTCCTCTTCGATGAGCAGGCGGAGCTCGGCGGCTCGCTGCTGGGCGACGTGGATACGACGATCGACGGCAAGAGCGCGAGCGACTGGCTCGCCCACGCGCTCGCCGAGCTTGCCGCGTCGGCGCGCGTCACGCTGCTGCCGCGCACGCAAGTGTTCGGCTATTACGCGCAGAATTTTCTCGCCGCCGAGCAGAGACTGACCGACCATCTCGCCGCGCCCGATCCGCGTCTGGCGCGCGAACGCCTTTGGCAAGTGCGCGCCAGGCAAGTCGTGCTGGCTACCGGCGCACACGAGCGGCCGCTGGTGTTCCCCGACAATGACCGTCCGGGGATCATGCTCGCCGAATCCGCGCGACTGTTGGCGACGCGTTTTGGCGTGAGGCCGGGGCGGCGGATCGTCGTGGCGACCTCGCACGACGGCGCCTATCGCGCCGCGCTCGATCTGGCCGCCGCCGGCTGCGAGATCGCCGCCATCGTCGACTCGCGCGCCGAGGCGAACGGGCCGTTGCCTGAAGCCGCGCGCAAAGCGGGGCTGCGTGTCGAGACTCAGGCGGCGATCCTTGGCTCCAAGGGCGGCCTGCGCGTCACCCACGCGCTGATCGCACGGCTTTGGGGCGATGGGCGGCCGGGCCGGCCCGAACCGATCGCCTGCGACTTCATCGCGATGAGCGGCGGCTGGACGCCGAGCCTGCATCTGTTCTCGCAGTCGCGCGGTAAACTCGTTTTCGACGAGGCGGCGCAAACCTTCCTGCCGGGCGCGCCCGCGCAGGCGCAATGCAGCGTCGGCGCCTGCCACGGCGTGTTCGATCTGGCGAGCGCGCTCGCCGAAGGCGCGCGCGCAGGCGCCGAAGCCGCGGGCGCCGCGCCCGGTGAGGCGTCGCGCGTCGAGGGAACCCTGCCGGCCACGGGCGGAACTCTCGGCGTGGTCGCGCCTATGGCCGACTCTGCGCTCTCCAAGGCCTTCGTCGACTTTCAGAACGACGTCACCGCGCGCGACATTCGTCTCGCCGCGCGCGAGGGGATGCGCTCGATTGAGCATATCAAACGCTACACCACGACCGGCATGGCGACCGATCAGGGCAAGAGCTCGAACATGAACGCGCTCGCTATCGCCGCCGAGGCGCTCGCAAAGCCGATCGTCGAAGTCGGTCTGACGACGTTCCGGCCGCCCTATACGCCGGTGACTTTCGGCGTATTCGCTGGCCTCTCGAAACACGGAATGTTCGATCCGGTGCGCGAGACGCCGATGCATTCCTGGTTCGCCGCCAAAGGCGCGGCCTTCGAGGAGGCAGGCCTCTGGAAGCGCACTTCGCGCGTGCCGCTGCCCGGTGAGAGCCATCGCGAAACCGTAGCCCGCGAAGTGCGAACGACGCGCGAGAAGGCCGGAATCATGGACGCCTCGACGCTCGGCAAGATCGAGGTCGTCGGCCCGGACGCGGCGGAGTTTCTCAATCGCCTCTATGTCAATTCCTATACCAAGCTCGGCGTCGGGCGCTGCCGTTACGGGTTGATGCTCAACGAAATGGGGTTCGTTTACGACGATGGCGTCGTGATGCGCCTCGCCGAGGACCGCTTCCATCTGACGACGACGACCGGCGGCGCCGCGCATGTGTTCGCGACGATGGAAGACTATCTGCAGACCGAATGGCCCGATCTGAAGGCGCGCTTCGCCTCGATCACCGAGCAATATGCGACGATCGCCGTCAATGGCCCGCTGGCGCGGGAGATTCTCACGCCGTTGGTGACCGGCGTCGATCTTTCGCACGGGGCGTTTCCGCACATGAGCGTGCGCGAAGGTTTCATTTGCGGCGCGCCGACGCGGCTCGCGCGCGTCAGCTTCACCGGCGAGATCGGCTTCGAAGTCAACGTCCCCAGCGACTACGGACTCGAAGTGCTCGAGGCGGTCTGGGCCGAGGGTGAGAAGCGCGGCGCCTGCGCCTATGGCCTCGACGCGCTGCATCTGTTGCGCGCGGAAAAGGGTTTCATCATCGTCGGCCAGGACACCGACGGCACGGTGACGCCCGACGACCTCGGCATGGGCAAGATGGTTGGCATGGCCAAGTCCGATTTCGTCGGCAAGCGCTCGCTTGGACTCGCCGATCTCAAGCGCTCCGGGCGCAAGCAACTGGTCGGACTGCTCAGCGAGGACGCGCAATTCGTCGCCGACGAAGGCGCGCAGATTGTCGCCGACGCTCAACCTGCACGGGGCGCGCGTTCGCTCGGCCATGTCACTTCGTCTTACATGAGTCCGACGTTGGGGCGCTCGTTCGCGATGGCGCTGGTCAATGATGGACGCGCGAGGCTCGGCCAGACTCTTTACGCGACCACCATGGATGCGCCGCGTGCGATGAAAGTGGTCGAGCCCATGTTCTACGACAGGGAGGGCAAGCGCCTTGACGCCTGACGCGGCTCGCCGCTCGCCGTTGCAAGGGCGAGCGCTCCCCAATTCCGATCGAGCGCGCGTGAAGGAACTGCCGTTCGCGGCGCGCTTCCTTCTGCGCGGCGGCGCCGAAGTCGTTGATCCGGTCGCCACAGCTTTCGGCGTCGCGCCGCCGACGCGGCCGGTGGGTTCGGCGAGCGAAGGCGTGCGCGCCGTGTTGTGGCTCGGCCCCGACGAGTGGCTGCTGATCGCCGAGGATGCGGACGCGCTGCCCCTCGGCGCCGAGCTGGAATCCGCACTCGCTGGCGTGTTTCATGCGCTCGTCGATGTCTCGCATCGGCAGGTCGCGCTCGAAGTCACAGGGCCGGGCGCCGAACGTCTGCTCGGCGCCGCCGTTCCGCTCGATCTCGATCCTGCCGCGTTTCCGGTCGGCATGGCGACGCGCACGCTGTTGATGAAAGCGGAGATCACTCTGTGGCGGCGCGAGCCCGAGCGTTTCCGGTTGGAGACGCTGCGCTCTTTCAGCCCCTATGTCGCCGCAGTGCTGACGCAGGCTGCGCGGGATCAGGAAATCGGCTGAAGCGAAGTTCGGAGGCGGCCCGTGATCAGCGTTTTCGAGCTTTTCAAGATCGGCGTCGGACCTTCGTCATCGCATACGGTCGGGCCGATGAAGGCGGCGGCGGCGTTCGCGCGCAACGCCGCCGACGCCAAGGCCGCGGGCGTGAAAGTGACGCTATTCGGCTCACTCGCCTTTACCGGAAAGGGCCACGCCACCGACCGCGCCGTTCTGCTCGGCCTGGCCGGCGAGGCGCCCGATACCGTCGATCCCGACCGCGCTGAAACCCTTATCGATGAAGCCGCGCGCGAACACAAGTTGCCGCTCGCCGGCCGGCGGCCAATCGAATTCGATCCGGCGACCGACATAGGATTCGATTTCGTCACCGCGCCGCCGCATCATCCCAACACGATGACCTTCGCGGCTTTCGACGCTGGCGGCGCGAAGCTTTTTGAGGAGACCTGGCTCTCCATTGGCGGCGGGTTCATTTTGCGCGGTGGCGACGTGGCGGCGCAGACGGGGGCGGGCGCGGCCTATCCGCATCCGTTTCGCGACGCCGCGAACTTGCTGAAGGTCGCGGGTTCTCGCGGCCTGTCGATTTCCGATCTGATGCGGGCGAACGAGGCGGCCGTCTCAACGCCGGACGTTGTCGAGCGAAAGCTCGAAAACATTCTCGCGGCCATGTTCGCTTCCGTTGATCGCGGCCTGATGCGCGAGGGCGCGCTTCCCGGCGGGCTCCATGTGCGTCGGCGCGCCAAGGCGATTTTCGAGCGACTCAATCGCGATGCGCGCCGCAACGCGCGCGCCGCGCACGAGATCATGGATTTCGTTTCGGTCTATGCGATGGCCGTCAACGAGGAGAACGCGTCGGGCGGGCGCGTCGTCACGGCGCCGACCAACGGCGCCGCAGGCGTTATTCCGGCGACGCTGCGCTATTACCGGGACCATTGCGCCGATTCAAACATGGCGGGCCTGAAGACCTTCTTGCTGACGGCGGCGGCGATCGGCGCCTTGTTCAAGATGAATGCGTCGATTTCGGGCGCCGAGGTCGGCTGTCAGGGCGAAGTCGGCGTCGCCTCGTCGATGGCGGCGGCCGGGCTCTGCGCCGCGCTCGGCGGCTCCAACGCGCAGATCGAGAATGCCGCCGAGATCGCGATGGAGCATCATCTTGGCATGACCTGCGACCCGGTCGGCGGGCTCGTGCAAATCCCCTGCATCGAGCGCAACGCTTTTGGCGCCATCAAGGCCATCGCGGCGGCCTCGCTGGCGTTGCACGGCGATGGCAGCCACAAGGTTTCGCTCGACAGCGTCATCGCCACCATGCGCCAGACCGGCGCCGACATGCAGTCGAAGTACAAGGAGACTTCGCTTGGCGGCCTCGCCGTAAATTTCGTCGAGTGCTGAGGTTCAGAACAGGCCTTCGATCTGGCCGTCGACGACGCGAATGTGCTCGGCCGCGGGTACGCGCGGCAGGCCCGGCATGGTCTGGATTTCGCCCATGAGCACGACGACGAAGCCCGCGCCCGCGCGCAGGCGCACATCGCGGATCGAGGCGATATGACCGGTCGGCGCGCCGAGCAAAGTCGGATCGACCGTGAACGAATATTGAGTCTTGGCGACGCAGATCGGCAAGTGGCCATAGCCCGCGGCCTCGAGCTCGGCGAACTTTTTCTTGATGCTGTTGTCGGCGCCAATGTCGGCGGCGCGGTAAATCTCGCGCGCGATGGTTCGCGTCTTTTCGATCAGCGGCATTTCGTCGGGATAGAGCGGCTTGAATTTATCCCCCGCGCCGTCGGCAAGGTGGACGACGGCGCGCGCGAGCGCCTCGGCGCCCTTCGATCCCTCGGCCCAGGATTGATTGACGACCGCCTTGACGCCGCATTTCTCCCGCGCAATGCGTTGGATAAGTTGCAGCTCCGCCTCGGTGTCGGTGTCGAAGCGATTGATCGCCACCACGACGCCGACGCCGAATTTGCCGAGATTCTCGACGTGGCGTTCGAGATTGGCGACGCCTTGTTCCAGCGCGGCGAGGTTCTCCTTGGAGAGATCCGCCTTGGCGACGCCGCCGTTCATTTTCAACGCGCGGGCTGTCGCGACGAGGACGACCCCGGCGGGCTTCAGTCCGGCCTGTCGGCATTTGATGTCGAAGAACTTCTCCGCGCCGAGATCGGCGCCGAAACCGGCTTCGGTGACGACGTAATCGGCGAGCCGCAGCGCCGTGCGCGTCGCGACGACCGAGTTGCAGCCATGGGCGATATTGGCGAACGGGCCGCCGTGGATCAGCGCCGGCGTGCCTTCGAGCGTCTGCACCAGATTGGGCTGCATTGCGCGCAGCAGCAGCGTCGCCATCGCCCCGGCGGCCTTGATGTCCCTGGCCGTGACCGGCTTTCTGCCCCGGGTGTAGGCGACGACCATGCGGCCCAGGCGTTCCTCTAACTCCTCGATCGTCTGGCTCAGGCAGAAAGAAGCCATCACTTCCGATGCGACGGTGATGTCGAAGCCATCCTCGCGCACGAATCCGTTAGCGACGCCGCCCTGGCCGACGGTGATCTCGCGCAGCGCGCGGTCGTTCATATCGAGCGCGCGTCGCCAGGCGATTCGGCGCGTGTCGATGTCGAGCGCGTTGCCCCAGTGAATGTGGTTGTCGATCATCGCCGCGAGCAAATTGTGCGCCGAGGTGATGGCGTGGAAGTCGCCGGTGAAATGGAGGTTGATCTCCTCCATCGGCACGACCTGCGCCAAGCCGCCGCCCGCCGCGCCACCCTTCATGCCGAAGCAGGGACCGAGCGAGGGCTCGCGCAGGCAGATCGCCGCGCGCTTGCCGATGCGGCTGAGGCCGTCGCCGAGGCCGACCGTCGTCGTCGTCTTGCCCTCGCCGGCGGGAGTTGGGTTGATCGCGGTGACGAGGATCAGCTTGCCCTGTGGGCGATTCTCCAGTTTCGCGAGAAACTCCGCGTCGATCTTGGCGATGGAGTGGCCATAAGGGTGCAGCGCGGCTCGGGGAACGCCGAGCTTCGCGGCGATCACGCCGATCGCGGCGAGTTTCGCCTCGCGGGCGATTTCGATGTCGGGCTTCATGTTACGGCTTCCCCAGCGCGGGGCCGGATCGGGCGCCCCTGGCGCCAGTAATGCCCTGACGGGGCGGCGCGGCGCAATCGGCTTGCGCGGGAACGGGACGGGGGGCGATCGACCACCATCCCCCGTGGCGCTATGTCCGCGCGCGCGCCTCGGCGAGCACGGGCGGCGGACGCGTCGTCGGCCAGTGGGTCGCCAGGTCGTAGGCATGAGCGAGTTTCAGCAATTCGAGTTCGCCATGATTCCGGCCGACGATCTGGATGCCCATCGGGAGGCCCTCGGCGCTGAAGCCTGCCGGCGCCGCGAGCGTCGGGCAGCCGGACATTGTCGCCGGGACGACGCACTGCATCCATTCGTGATAGCTTTCCATTTTGCGCCCCGCGATCTCGGTCGGCCAGGGCGTTTCAACGTCGAACGGAAACACCTGCGCTGTCGGCAATACGAAGAAATCGTAAATGTCGAAGAACCTGCGCACCGCTTGATGCCATTGTGCGCGCACGAGCGAAGCGGCCGAAACATCGTAGGCGCTCAGCCTCATGCCGTTCTCGATTTCGTAGATCGCCTCGGGTTTGAGCAGCACGCGCTTGTCGGAGTCGCGGTAGTAATCGAGGAGGTTCGCTCCCACCTGCCAGAAGCGCAAAGTCTTGAAGGCGCGCCACAGCGCTGCAAGCGGGAAGTCGGGCCGAGCCTCCTCGACGACGCAGCCTAGGTCAGCAAAGACCTTCATCGCCGAGCGGCAGAGGTCGAGCACGCCGGGTTCGAGCGGCATTTCGCCGCCGTAGTCGCCGCAGAAGGCGATGCGCTTCCCGCGCACATCCGCTTCGAGCGGGCCGCGGAACGCCCGGCCGTCGCCCTCAAGGGAGAGCGGTTCGCGCGCGTCGTAGCCCGCCTGCACGGAAAACAGCAGCGCGAGATCGGCGACACTTCGCGCCATAGGCCCGAGCACGCCCATCGACGGCAGCCAGACGTCGCGCGCATCCGTGGGAATGCGGCCGTAGCTCGGCCGGAGGCCGAAGACGTTGTTCCAGCCGGCCGGATTGCGAAGGCTGCCGCCGTAATCGCTGCCGTCGGCGAACGGGAGCATCCTCAGCGCTAGCGCGACCGCCGCGCCGCCGCTGCTGCCGCCCGCCGATCTCTCGGGATCGTAGGCGTTGCGGGTCGCGCCATATACGGGGTTGTAAGTGTGCGAGCCCAGGCCGAATTCGGGTGTATTGGTCTTGCCGATTATGATCGCGCCGGCCGCGCGTAACCGCTCAACCATCGCGCTGTCGGCGTCGGGAACGAAGTTCTTCAGGATCGGCGAGCCCATCGTCATCGGTAGTCCTTTGACGGGGGCCAGATCCTTGACCGCGACGGGCAGACCTTCGAGCGGCCCGCCCGCTTCGCCGCGCGCCAACTGCGCGTCGCGCCCGGCGGCTTCCGCGAGCAGGGCCGAGCTATCGCGCAGGGCGACTATAGCGTTGAAGGTCGGATTGAAAGCTTCGATGCGCGCGAGCGAGGCCTTCATCGCCTCGACGCAGGACACGCGCCGCCGAGCGATCTCTCGCGCGAGACTTCGCGCGTCCATTTCGGCGACGTCGTCGAAAGAAGACGCGGATTTCATTTGTGAATCCCCCGAAAATTGGCAAGTCGCCCGCAAGTTGATGATAGTATAGCTCAGATTTTTTTGCGCGGGGCTCGACGCAACGAAAAATCGGCGGATGACCCAAGGCGCGGCCTATGGTAATCGCGCAGTACAGTCGCCTCGGGCGATTTTCGAGGCTTGGGCGAATGCGAATTCTGGTGACGGGCGGCGCGGGTTTCATCGGATCGGCGCTGGTGCGCCGCATCATCGAAGCGACCGGTCACGAAGTTCTCGTCTACGACAAGCTCACTTACGCCGGCAACCTCGCCTCGCTGGCGCCCGTTTCGAGCGATCCGCGCTATGCTTTCGTGCGCGCCGACATCTGCGACGCGGACGCGGCGCGCGAGGCGCTGGCGAGCTTTCGCCCGAACTGGGTGATGAACCTGGCCGCCGAGAGCCACGTGGACCGCTCGATCGACGCGCCCGCCGAGTTCATCCGCACCAATGTGATGGGGACCGGAGTGATGTTGCAGGCCTGCCTTGGCTATTGGCGGGGTCTCGACGAGCGTCGGAAAGCCGCGTTCCGCTTCCATCACATCTCGACCGACGAAGTCTTCGGTTCGCTCGGCGACGATGGGCATTTCTTCGAGGACACGCCTTACCAGCCCAATTCGCCCTATTCGGCCTCGAAGGCGGGATCCGATCACCTCGTGCGCGCATGGCGCCACACCTACGGTCTGCCGACGCTGCTCACCAACTGTTCGAACAATTACGGACCTTATCATTTTCCCGAGAAACTGATCCCGCTGATGATCGTCAACGCGCTGGAGGGACTGCCGCTGCCTGTTTACGGTCACGGCGACAACGTCCGCGATTGGTTGTTCGTCGAAGATCACGCCGAGGCGTTGCTGGCCGTGGTCGGCTCAGGGAGCGTCGGCGAGAGCTATAACATTGGCGGCCGCGCGGAGCGGCGCAACCTCGAAGTCGTCGAGGCGATTTGCGACCTCGTCGACGAAATGGCGCCTAAACTCGCCTTGGGGCCGCGCCGAAATCTCATTACGTTCGTCGAGGACCGCCCCGGCCACGACCAACGCTATGCAATTGACGCATCAAAGTTAATTCGCGAAATCCAATGGCGGCCGCGACACGACTTTGCTACGGGTTTGCGCAAGACGGTGCGTTGGTATCTCGACAACCGGAAGTGGTGGGGCGATATCCGGTCGGGCGCCTATCGCGGCGAACGACTCGGCGTCTCAATCTGAGAAGCAGGTGGGCGCGTGCAAATCGAAGAGACCGCTCTCGAAGGCGTGAAAATCATCACGCCGAAGAAATTCGGCGATCACCGGGGTTTTTTCTCGGAAGTTTACGGCCGGCAAGCGTTCGAGAAGGCGGGTTTGAACCTGAACTTCGTTCAGGACAACCATTCCGCCTCCGCCGAGCGCGGAACCATTCGCGGTCTGCATTTTCAATCGCCGCCTTTCGCGCAAGACAAACTCGTGCGCGTTGCGCGCGGTCGCATCCTCGATGTCGCCGTCGATCTCAGGCGCGGCTCCAAGACGTATGGACGTCACGTTTCGGTCGAGCTTTCGCATGAGAACTGGCGGCAGTTGCTGGTTCCGATCGGCTTCGCCCACGGTTTCTGCACTCTCGAGCCGGACACGGAAGTTCTCTATAAAGTCACCAACGTTTATGCGCCCGCGCACGATCACGGACTGGCCTTCGATGATCCGGAACTGGGGATCGATTGGGGCGTCGATCCCTCCCGCGCGGTGCTGTCCGAAAAGGATCGGCGCCACCCGCGGCTCGCCGATCTGCAATCATTCTTCGATTGACCGCCGATGAAACTGATCGTCACGGGATCCGAGGGTCAGGTCGCACGGTCATTGCTCGAGCGCGGTTTGGCGCGGGGCGTCGAAGTCAGGTCGATCGCGCGCCCCCAACTGGACTTGGCGGACGCTGACACAATCGCGCGGACGTTCGAACATGAGCAGGCCGACGTCGTCGTCAACGCCGCCGCCTACACTCAGGTCGATCGCGCCGAGAGCGAGGAAGCGCTCGCGACGCGCGTAAACGGCGTCGGCGCCGGTCTCGTCGCGGCGGCGGCGCGGCGCATCGGCGCGCCGGTCATTCAGGTTTCAACGGATTATGTGTTCGACGGGTCTCTCGACCGACCCTATCGCGAGGAGGATGCGACCGGGCCGGTAGGCGCCTATGGGCGCTCGAAGCTTGCGGGCGAGCGCGCGGTCGCCATCGCGCATCCCGATCATGTCATTCTTCGCACCGCCTGGGTTTACAGTCCGTTCGGCGCGAATTTCGTCAGGACGATGCTGCGGCTTGGCGAGACCCGATCGGAGATCAGCGTCGTCGCCGATCAGGCGGGCTGCCCGACCAGCGCGCTGGACATCGCCGACGCGATACTTATGGTCGCGCGACGCTGGTCGAACGGCCCGCGCCCCGCCAATCTTTCGGGCGTATTTCATCTGACCGGCGCCGGTGAGGCGACCTGGGCCGAGTTCGCGACGGCGATCTTCGCCGAGGCGGAGAAACATGGCCGTGCGCCGGTGACGGTAAAAGCGATCACAACGGCGCAGTATCCGACGCCGGCGCGCCGACCCGCCAATTCGCGGCTGGATGGAACCCGGCTACGCGAAGTTTACGGCGTCGCGCCGCCGCATTGGCGCGATTCTCTGAGGGTTTGCGTCTCGCGCCTGTTGACGGCGCCGGATAAGTGAGGGGTTCCATGCGCGGCATCATACTCGCGGGCGGCAGTGGCACGCGGCTGCATCCGATGACCCAAGTCGTCTCCAAGCAAATTCTTCCGATCTACGACAAGCCGATGATTTATTACCCGCTGGCGACGCTGATGCTCGCCGGCATCCGCGAGATTCTCGTCATTTCGACGCCGCAGGATCTGCCGTTGTTCCAACGTCTGCTCGGCGACGGTTCGCGATGGGGCCTTACTCTCAGCTATGCGGAACAGCCGCGCCCCGAGGGTCTCGCGCAGGCCTATATCATCGGCGCCGATTTCGTCGCCGGACGGCGATCCGCGCTGGTGCTCGGCGACAACCTTTTTCACGGTCACGGCCTTTCCGAACTGCTGCGCGAGGCGGCGATGCGCCGCGCGGTGGAGGCGACCGTGTTCGCTTATCAAGTGCTCGATCCCGAGCGGTACGGCGTCGTCTCTTTCGACGCGGCCGGGCGAGCGGCGACGATTGAGGAAAAACCTCGGCAACCCAAGTCGTCGTGGGCGGTGACGGGGCTATATTTCTATGACGAGCGCGCCGCCGACTTCGCCGCCGACCTCAAGCCTTCGGCGCGCGGCGAACTCGAGATCACCGACCTCAACCGGCTCTATTTGGAGCGCGGCGAACTGCGCGTGGAGAAGATGGGCCGCGGCTACGCCTGGCTCGACACCGGCACGCCGGATTCGCTGCTCGAAGCGGCCGAATTCATCCGCGCGCTAGAAAAGCGGCAGGGTTTCAAGGTCGCATGTCCCGAAGAAATCGCGTTCCGCCAAGGCTGGATCGGGGTTGACGAATTGCAGGAAATGGCACGCCATTACCGAGGCGATTACGGCGCCTATCTGCGGCGCATCCTGGCGGAATGAAGGCTCTGACGGCGGTTCTTTCGGAAACGTTAACGATATCGACGCATAGTCAGGTCTGCCCAAGAAACCGGCGCTGAGGCGCGATTGGTTAGTACGTGAGATGCGACATGACCCCAACGCCGTTCAAAGTCGTGTTGAATGCGGGCGCCGGCGCGCGCGAGGCCGGTGATCTGCATCCAGGCTTTTCGCCTTCGGTTTGGCGCGAGGTGCGGCTCGATGTCGATCCGCACGCCGCGCCCGACGTCGTCGCCTCGATCGCCGACATGCGCGCTGCGGTCGCCGACGGTAAATTCGATGCGGTCTGGTCGTCGCACGCAATCGAGCATCTCTATGCGCATGAAGTCGTTCCCGCGCTTGGCGAAGTCCGTCGCGTACTGAAACCGGATGGTTTCGCGCTCGTCACCTGTCCGGATCTAACGGCGATCGCGAAACTGGCCGCGAGCGGCGACGTAGAGAGCGTCGTCTATAATTCGCCGGCGGGGCCGATCCGCGCGCTCGACATGCTGTTCGGGCACGGTCGCGCGATCGCCGAAGGCCGCGTGGCGATGGCGCACCGAACAGGGTTTACCGCGTCGCGGCTCGCGCGCGTCGGTCTGGCGGCGGGCTTCGCCGAGGTGCGCGTGCTGGAAGGGCCGCATTTCGATCTGTGGGCGCTGTTGCTCGTCGAGGGCTGTGACGTCGCTGCGCTGGGGCGCCAGTTCGCGCGAACCAATATCGCTGATCTCTTCGGCGCCGAGGTCGCCGCGGCCAACGAAAACCAGCGGCGAAGCGCGACCGGGTTTTGA
>JBBIIT010000014.1:30469-38060 GCA_037446355.1 Beijerinckiaceae bacterium
CGCCGAGGTCGCCGCGGCCAACGAAAACCAGCGGCGAAGCGCGACCGGGTTTTGATCTGGGGGCGGCGACCGCGAATTCGCGACAGCGGCGCCATTCCGATGCGCTTCGCTCCGCCGCAGCGCGCTCAGTGACCGAACTGCTCGCGCAGGATGCGCTCATCGAGCGAGTGGCCGGGATCGTGCAGGAGCACCAGCGAGGTTGCGTGGTCGGTCTCGACCTCGACCCGTTCGACGCGGCGGATTTCAAAATGATCGGCGGTCGCCGCGACCGGACGCTTGTCGGCTTCCAGGATTTCGATGACGACTTGCGCCCTGTCGGGGAGCAAGGCGCCGCGCCAGCGCCGAGGCCGAAAGGCCGAAATGGGCGTCAGCGCCATCAACGGCGCGCCCAAGGGCAGGATCGGGCCATTGGCGGAAAGGTTGTAAGCTGTCGAGCCAGCCGGCGTCGCGACCAGCACACCGTCGGCGATCAGCTCCGCCAGCCGCACCGCGTCGTCGACGCTGATCCTCAGTTTGGCGGCCTGGGACGTCTGGCGCAGCAGCGAAACTTCGTTGATGGCGCGCGCGGTCGTGCGCTTGCCCTTGACGTCGACGGCCCGCATCAGCAGCGGATGTATGATCGAGGGCCGCGCCGCCGCGAGCCGTTCGAGCAGGTCGTGCGCGGAATATTCGTTCATCAAGAAGCCGACCGAACCGCGATTCATGCCGTAAATCGGCTTCGGCGCGTCGATGGTGCGGTGCAGAGTCTGAAGCATCAGGCCATCGCCGCCGAGCGCGACGATCACGTCGGCGTCCTCGGGGCGGCTGTCGCCGTAAAGTCCGACGAGTTCGTCGCGCGCCTCGTGCGCCTCCGGAGCGCCTGAACAGAGGAAACTGATGCGCGGCTTCTTGGCGGCCGACGGCTTACGCGCGTTCATGTCAGTGGCGTCCCCCTTGCCGCGCAGAGATAGAGGAACGCGCGCGGAGCGTAAACCCGTCGCGGTCGGGCGAGGTCAGGGCGCGGCGATGCCGCGGCGGCGCATTTCGATCGCCAGCATCAGCAACCCGCTGGCGACGACGATTCCGGCCCCGGCCAGCGTGCGCGCGTGGGGAAGGTCGCCGAAAAAGATCCAGCCCCAAAGAATTGCATAGGCGAGCAGGGTATATTCCAGCGGCGCTAGCAGCGAAGCCTGCGCGCGGCGGACGCCCTCGAACCATAGATATTGCCCGAAGGCTCCGACCAGGCCCGAAGCCGCGATCAATGCGATTTGGCGCGGATTCGGCGCGATCCCGCCGTAGGGCAATATTGCGCCGCACACAACGATGAAGCCGAGCGCGCCCCCCAACATCATCGCCGGAGTGCTCACGTCGCGCGCGAGCCGTCTGGCCTGGATCGTCGTCAGCGCCCAACTTGCCGCCGCCAACAGCGCCAGCGCCACCGGTTCGATCGGCGATCGCCCGGGCGGGCCGGCCGCAATCAACACGCCGCCAAAGCCGATCACGGTCGCGAACCATCGACCGAGCCCGACATATTCGCGCAGGATCGGCGCGGAGAGCGCGACCACGAACAGCGGCGCGGCGAAATAATAGGTGACGAGTTCGCTCAGTTGCAGCGAGCGCGAGGCGCGGTAATAGGCCAGCCAGGCGATCAGGATCAACGCGGATCGCATGGCGATCGCCATTGCGTTGCTTGGCGCCGCCATGGCGCGATAGTCGGCGCGGCGGGCGACGGTCGCCGAAAGCGCCGCGATGAGCAGGGACCGTCCGAACAGCACTTCGGGCACAGGAAGGTCCGCGACGAGCATCTTGACCAAAGCGTCCTGTAGGCTGAACGCGGCCCAAGCGCCGAGAGCGAGCCACGCGCCGACCAGCGATGCGGACGCGGCGCGGGCCATGGGGACTCCCTCGGACGCCTTGGAGGATGGCGAGTTACGATTCAGGCGCGGCGAGCGAGGGCCGCGTCGCTTCCTGCGGGACGGGCAGGGTGATGAGAAAGCGCGCGCCGCAGTAAAAATCCTCGGTCTGCGCCGGAGTGAGCGCGATCGAGCCGTCGTTGCGCGCGACGAGGTCGGCGGCGATGGCGAGGCCGAGGCCCGAACCGCCCTCGCGCGTCGTGAGGTGGAACGGTTCGAAGATTCGCGCGGTCTGTTCGGGCGCGAAACCGGGCCCCGTGTCGCTGACCTCGATCAGCGCTGCGCCTTCGGTGCGGATCGCGGCGAATCGGATCGCCGGCGGGCGGTCGCCGCGGGCGCCTTGATTCTGTAGGGCTTGCGCGGCGTTGCGGCTGAGGTTCTCGACGATGCGCTGAACATGGTCGGGATCGGCGTATAGCTCGAATTTCGGCGGAATATCGATGGAATAGGAGATCGCGCCGGCCCCCGTCGCCTCTGCGGTCTCGACGATCTGGCGCACGAGTTCGCGCAGGTCGAAGCGGCGCCGCGCCGGCGCCTCGTCGCGCGCCGCGCCGTAGGTCAGAGTCGACTGGCAAAACAGGATCGCGCGATCGAGCGTCGCCACCAGCCGCGGCGCCAGGCGCTGCGCGAGCGGGTCGGGGATCGCGGCGAGGCGGTCGGAGATGAGCTGCGCGGCCGCGAGCATGTTGCGAAGGTCGTGGTTGATGCGCGCGACCGCCATGCCGAGTTCGGAGAGGCGCTTGCGCTGCGCAAGCTCGCGCGCGAGCGAGCCCTGCATCGCCGCCAGCGCGGCTTCGGCGCGTCCGATTTCATCGTCGCGTCCGCCGTGGGTGACGATCCGATGCGCCTCCTGCGGGCTCTGTCCGAAGGCGATGATGCTCGATGTGAGACGGCTGACCGGGCGCAACACCATCTGCCAGATCGCCGCCCAAAGCACGAGGGCGACGACCGTGGAAAGCGTCAGCGAGATCGTCAAGAAGTTGCGCGAGACGCGCCAAAGGGCGGCGATCAGCGGCGCCTGATCGATCGTCACCGACATGTTGGCGTCGCCGACCGGGGCCGGGCCCTCGAAATGCAGGATCGAGCCCGGCGTGGCGAACAACGTTCGCAGGGTCTGATCGACGCCCTCCAGCAGCGACGGGTTCGCGAGATCGTAATAGAAATCAGCCTTCGGCGAATTGGGCGCGACGCTCAAAACGAGATGCTCGCTCGGACCGTCAATCGCGATCATCTTTGCCGAAACAGTGTCGAGAATCTTCTTTGTCAGATCGGGCGGCAGCGGCATGTCCCGATCCGCGCCGAACACCAGCGCCGCCGACTGCGCCGCGACCAGCCGCTCGTGCAGCCAGTTGTCGCGAAACGCGGAGAGTCGAACCGCGTAGAGCATCGATTGGGCGATCAACACCGCGCCGAGCGTCAGCGCCAGCAGACGCCCCGCGAGGCCGAGGCGGCGCCCGCGCGGCGCCTTCGCGGAAGCGTCCCTCGCCGCGTCATTCGTTGTGGCGAGGGCCGTCTCGCCTTCACGCGTGAAGATGGACATTCTCATCTTCCATATAGGCGCGGATGATCGCCGCGAAAGACGTCTCCGCCTTGAAGCCGAGGCCGATCGCGCGCCGCGCCTCGAATTGCGTCGGCCAACCCGCGACAATGCGTTCGATGGTTGGATCGGGAACCCGCTTGATCAACTTGACCGTCGCCTCGCCGGCGATCTCGCGCAAAGCCTCGATCTGCTCGGCGACGCTCGCGGCAACGCCCGGCAAGGTCAGGTTGCGCCGCGCGCCCAGTGGCGCGAGGTCCATTGTCGCGGCGTGGACGAGAAAGCCGACCGCCGAGCGCGGCGAGGCGTGCCAATGCCGCACGGTGTCGGCGACGGGCAAGATCGCTTCCTTACCCCCGAGCGGCTCGCGGATGATGCCGGAAAAGAAACCGGAGGCCGCCTTGTTGGGCGCGCCCGGGCGCACGCAAATCGTCGGCAGGCGCAGACCGATCCCGTCGAAAAAGCAGCGACGAGAATAGTCGGCGAGCAGCAATTCGCAGATCGCCTTTTGCGTGCCGTAGCTCGTCAGCGGCGTCGTGAAGAAATCGTCGGGGATGGTGTCGGCGAACGGCGCGCCGAAAACGGCGATCGAGGAGGTGAAAACGACGCGCGGCCGATAGGCGCCGCCGGAGCGCGTGTGCTCGTGGCGGATCGCCTCGAAGATGGTCCGCGTACCGTCGAGATTGACGGCGTAGCCCTTTTCGAAATCCGCCTCCGCTTCACCCGAGACAATCGAGGCGAGCAGGAAAATCACGTCGGGCCGCCCGGCGACCAGCTTGGGCGGTACGTAGGACGCGGCAATGTCGCAGGCCTCGGCCTCGATGGGGAAGGGCGCCGCCATCGGCGTCGGCGCTACGATGTCGACCGCGTGGGCGCTCACGATTTTTTGTGACCCCAGCGCGCCCTCCTTGGCGAGCCGCGCCATCAGCTTGCGGCCGATCATGCCCGCAGCGCCAAGAACGAGAATTTTCATCGGGTTAGCCTTCTCTCCGTCCGTCGCAGGGACTCGGTGGCATGTTACATCGTTTGGCCCCATGGCGGAGCGGAAAATCGCGAGGTCGTTTTTTCGACGCATTGCCAAGCGAGATGTCGGTTACAACAAAAAACGGGAGGAATGTGTAAAATATATTCGAGAGGAGTTTGAAATGCGTATTCTTGCTTTTGCGGCGCTGAGCGTCGCGCTTTTGAGCCGGGCCGCGAGCGCCGACGAATTGGGGATCGCGACCTACTACACCAATCCCTATCACCCCGGCATGATCGCTGCGCACAAGACGCTGCCGTTCGGCACGCATGTGAAGGTGATCAATCTCGACAATGGCCGCAGCGCGGTGGTCACCATCGTAGATCGCGGGCCGTTTGCGCGCGGTCGCATCATCGACGTCTCGACCTATGCCGCCGGCATTCTGGGCTTCCGCCAGGCGGGCGTCGCCCATGTCCGGTTGGAGCGGCTGTAACGATTTCGAGCCGGGCGACGAACCGGCGTCACGGCCGGTTCGCCGCGAAGATCGCCTCAGTTCCCGCCTTCCAGCAGCCTTCGCGCGATCACCTGCGCCTGAATCTCCGCCGCGCCCTCGAAGATGTTGAGAATGCGGGCGTCGCACAGCACGCGGGAGACTGGATATTCGAGCGCAAAACCGTTGCCTCCGTGAATTTGCAGGGCGTTGTCCGCCGCCGCCCAGGCGACGCGCGCGCCCAGAAGCTTCGCCATGCCGGCTTCCAGATCGCAGCGTCTTCCCTCGTCCTTGGCGCGACCCGCGAAATAAGTGATCTGGCGGGCGACGTGGATCTCCACCGCCATCATCGCCAGCTTGTCAGCGACACGGGGGAAGTTGACGAGCGCCTTGCCGAATTGCACACGCTCCTTGGCGTAGCGCAGGCCGAGTTCGAACGCGCTCTGGGCGACGCCGACCGCGCGCGCGGCGGTCTGGATGCGCGCGCTCTCGAACGTCTCCATCAGTTGCTTGAAGCCCTGGCCCTCGACGCCGCCGAGGAGTTGGCTAGCGGGAACCTCGAAATCGTCGAACGCGATCTCGTATTCTTTCATGCCGCGATAGCCGAGCACCTCGATCTCGCCGCCCGACATGCCCTTGGCGGGGAAAGGGTCCGCGTCGTTGCCGCGCGGCTTTTCCGCCAGGAACATCGACAAGCCCTTGTAGCCCGGCTCGTTCGGATCGGTGCGGGTCAGCAACGTCATCAGATCGGCGCGGACCGGGTGGGTGATCCAGGTCTTGTTGCCTTTGACCCTGTAAACGTCGCCCTCGCGGGTGGCGCGGGTGCGCAAGCTCGCGAGGTCGGAGCCGGTGTTGGGCTCGGTGAATACGGCGGTCGGCAGGATCTCGCCACTGGCGATCTTGGGCAGGTAATGGTCCTTCTGGGCCTGCGTGCCGCCGACCAGGATCAGTTCGGCGGCGATTTCCGAGCGCGTGCCGAGCGAGCCGACGCCGATATAGCCGCGCGACAGCTCCTCCGAGACGACGCACATCGCCACTTTGCCGAGTCCCATGCCGCCGTAGCTCTCGGGGATCGTCAGGCCGAATACTCCCATGTCCGAGAGGCCTTTGATGACTTCGAGTGGGATATAGGAATTGGTCCGGTGCCACGCTTGCGCGTTAGGCACGACCTCGGCGTCGGAAAACCGGCGCATTTCGGCTCGGATCGCCTCGAAAGTCTCATCGAGGCCGGGATCGCCGATCGCGCCCTCGTGGGCCTCGGCGATGCGCTGGCCGAGCTTGGCCCGGTTGGCGACCGTGTTGCCGCTGGCGATAAGTTCCGCGACCGCGCCGCCGCGCAGCGGCGCGACCTCGGCGGCGTCGAGCCCGAAATCGCCAAGCCGCACGATCTCGCCCTGGTTCATCGGGATGCCGCCGAACATTTGCGCGAGATATTCGCCAAGGCCGATGCGGGTCAGCAGTTCCTCGGTCTCGCCGAACCGGCTCTCCTCGCTCATCCGCTTGGCGTAGCCGGCCATTTCCTTGATCGCCTCGACATAGGTCGCGAGCCAGGCGAGGCCATGCGCGGCGTGTTGTTCCGCCTCGATTTTCGCCGCGCTGAGGCGTCCATTGTCGCTGAGACGTTGGCGAAGCGAGGCGCTGGCGCGCGCGAGCAAGGTTTCGGCGGCGTGCTGGGCGTCGAGGGCGAGGGCGTCGAGGGTCAAGAGGCGGTCTCCGCAGGCGATTGCTGCAACGCACCATGCTTGGACCGCGCGCCCGACGCAATGCCCATTTAGGCGAGGGATAGGCGAACGCCGCGCCAGGGGTTGGCTTTGCCCCCATTCCCACGATAGTTCGTATGATGCGAAGATCGTCGCTCATTCTTTTCGACGCCGTCGGCGGCTTCCTCGCGGATGATGGCTGGGCGATTTCGAGCCACATCGCCCTCGCCGGGCTGATGTCGCTGTTTCCGTTCCTGATTTTCGTCACCGCGCTCGCCGGCTTCTTCGGCTCGCAAGACCTCGCGGACGAGGCGGCGCGGCTGATCTTCGGGGCCTGGCCGGAGGCGGTCGCCAAGCCGATCGCCGCCGAGGTGCATAATGTGCTCACCGCCCCGCGCGGCGGGCTTCTCACCCTCGGCGCGGTGTTGGCTCTGTGGTTCTCCACCAGCGCCATCGAGGCGCTGCGCACTGGCCTCAATCGCGCCTATGATGTCGAAGAGACGCGGCCCTGGTGGCGGCTGAGGTTGCAATCCCTCGCCTTCGTCGCGGTGGGCTCGCTGGCGCTGTTGGCGCTCGCGTTTCTCGTTGTGCTGGGGCCGCTGCTCTGGGCGGAGGCGCTCGCCTATGCGCCCGCTCTGGCGCCATTGAACAACCTCGTGACTTTCACGCGCCTTGGCGTCGCCTCGCTCGCGCTGCTGGTGGCGCTGACGATCGCGCATCGCTGGCTGCCGGCGACGGCGCCGCGATTTCGAGATCTGGCGCCGGGGGTCATCCTGACCTTCGCCGGCAGTTTCGGCTTCGGCCAGGCGTTCGGCGTTTATCTCGTCGAATTCGCGCGCAACTATTTCTCGACCTATGCGGGCCTGGGCTCGGTGATGATCGCGCTGGTGTTTCTTTACTGGATCGCGGCGATCTTTGTGTTCGGCGGCGAACTCAACGCGGCGATCCTGCACGCTCGCGCGCGACGCTGAGCGCGCCCGCCCAGCCCGAAACCTCGGCGCCCGCTTCGCG
>JBBIIT010000014.1:38160-65147 GCA_037446355.1 Beijerinckiaceae bacterium
CGCGCGCGACGCTGAGCGCGCCCGCCCAGCCCGAAACCTCGGCGCCCGCTTCGCGCCGGCTCGAAGTGGCGACGAGGCGCGTCATCGGCAACCCCGCCTCGCGCGCTTCGCGCTCGAGATAGGCGCGCGAATGGGAAAAACGCATCGTCGCGTTGAGCCTGAAGTCCTCGTGTTCGCTGGCTTCGGCGGTGAAGACGAACCAGCCGTCCGCCGCCAAAGCGCGCCGCGCCGCCGCGAAGATGGGCGCGAGGTCGCCGAAATAAACCAGGGCGTCCGCGGCGACGATCAAGTCGTATTCGCCCTCGCGCGCCGCGCGAAGCATCGTCAGCGCATCGCCGACGACGAGGCGATCGTAGAGCCCCAACGACTTCGCGCGCGCGATCATGCCTTCGGAAAGATCGACGCCGTCGAGTTTCGCGACGCGGCCGGCGAGCGCGACGGCGGCAAGGCCGGTGCCGCAGCCAATATCAAGGCCGTGAGCGAAGCGTCGGCCTGGCGCGACGGCTTCGAGCGTCCCGGCGATAAGTCCCGGGCCACGATAGGCGAGGGCGCCGGTCAGATGCGCGTCGAAGCGCGGCGCATATTGGTCGAAGAGGCGCGCCACATAGGCGGGCGGCAACCCGCTCGCCGCACTCCCGCCGAGCAGCGCCAGACGCGCCGAGGCGCCGAGCGCGTCGCCGGGGTCGAGCCGCAACGCCGCGCCGAACGCGTCGCGCGCGGGCTGGGTCTGGCCGAGTTTCTCACGGGCCTCGCCAAGCGCGAACCAGGCGGCGGCCCATTCCGGCGCTCGCTCCAAAGTCTGCTCAAGCACCTCCGCCGCCGCGGCCCAATCGCCCTCGCGCCCGGCGGCCTCGGCATACGCGAAGCGGCGCTGCGCGATGGGGTCGTCCGAGGCGAGCGGATCGGGGGGCATGGGCCGGAGGGTTCAAGTGTGCGGCGAAGCGCCCCTTGTCGCATGGGGATCGCGCGGCGTCACGCCAGCGTCGAACGTCGCAACTTTGAAGCAAGAGAATGGGTTAACAGTGATAGGCGGATATTTCCGCGATTCTCATCTCGGGCAAAATTCAGGTCCACACAGCGGATTTCTCGATTCATGCGTCGACACTTATGCCCGCCCCGACTTCGCCGCGCCCGCGCCAAAGCCAACCTTCATATTTCGCCCGCTTGGCCTCGCCATCGCCGCTAATCGGCGCGGCTTCGCGATGAAGGTTGATTTTCGCGCTCCGTTCTGCGATTCTGCAAATATGCGAACGCGGTCGACGATCCGACTTACGACGTCCCAACTTAGCCGCCCGGCGCTCTGAGCGCGCCGGGACGCCTTCGTTCGATTTCGCAATTCCCCGTTTTTGAGACTTCGGAGCGCCGCCGCCTTTTCGGGCCGCCGCCGCCGCAACGCTACAAAGGTCCGCCATGACGAACATGCCCGTCGCCAAATACCGCGCCTATGCGCCGATCGTTCTGCCCGATCGGCAATGGCCGTCCAAAACCATCGCCAAGGCGCCGATCTGGTGCTCCGTCGATCTTCGCGACGGCAATCAGGCGCTGATCGAGCCGATGGGCGTCGAGCGCAAGAATCGCATGTTCGACATGCTGCTGCGGATGGGCTTCAAGGAGATCGAGGTTGGCTTCCCCTCGGCCTCGCAGACCGACTACGACTTCGTGCGTTCGATCATCGAGGGCGGCAAGGTTCCCGACGGCGTGGCGATCCAGGTCTTGACCCAGTGCCGGCCGGAACTGATCGAGCGCACCTTTGAGGCCGTCAAAGGGGCGAAGAAGGTCATCCTGCACTTCTACAATTCGACCTCGACGCTACAACGTGAGGTCGTGTTCCGCGCCGACCAGAAGGGCGTCACCGACATCGCTGTCGCCGCCGCCAGGCAGATCAAGGCGCTGGCGGAAAAGGCGCCGGAGACCGAATTCGTGTTCGAATATTCGCCCGAGAGCTTCACCGGCACCGAACTTGAATTCGCACTGGAGATTTGCGAGGCGGTCAAGGCGGTGATCAAGCCGACCAGGGAAAATCCGCTGATCCTCAACCTGCCGGCGACGGTGGAAATGGCCACGCCGAACACCTACGCGGACCAGTTCGAGTGGTTCGGCCGGCATATCTCCAACCGCGAGACGGTGCTGCTCTCCGTGCATCCGCACAACGACCGCGGCACGGCGGTCGCGGCAGCCGAGCTAGCCCTGATGGCGGGCGCGGACCGGGTCGAGGGCACTTTGTTCGGCAACGGTGAGCGCACCGGCAACGTCGACATCATCACGATGGCGCTCAATCTGTTCACCCAAGGGGTCGATCCCGAACTCGACCTGCACGACGTCAACGCAATCCGGGAAGTCGCCGAGCATTGTACGCAACTGCCGGTGCATCAACGCCACCCTTACGTCGGCGAACTCGTTTACACCGCCTTTTCCGGCTCGCATCAGGATGCGATCAAGAAGGGCTTCGAGGCGCTGGAGAAGCGCAACGATCCGCTGTTCCTGGTGCCGTATCTGCCGATCGACCCGAAAGACGTCGGGCGCGACTACGAGGCGGTGATCCGTATCAACAGCCAGTCCGGCAAGGGCGGTCTCGCGTATATCCTGAAGGCGGATCACGGCCTCGATCTGCCGCGCACGCTGCAAGTCGAGTTCTCCAAGATCGCCCAGGCCAGGATGGACCGCGACGGCAAGGAGATGACCTCGGACGACATCTGGGACTTGTTCCAACGCACCTACTTTCTCGCCGACGCGCCGATGACGCTGGTCAAGCAGCAACTCGCGCCGACCGGGCCCGAGCAGCGCGAGTTGATCGCGAAGCTGCGCAAGGCCGATGGATCGTTCCTGACACTCGAAGGCGAGGGCAACGGCCCGATCGACGCCTTCGTCGATGCGTTGAAGAAGGGCTTCGGGGTGGAATTTTCGTTCCTCGATTACCATGAGCACGCGGTCGGCCGCGGCGCCAACGCGACGGCGGCAAGCTACGTCGAGATTCAGGACGCCAAGGGACGCATGATCCACGGCGTCGGCATCGATCCGAATATCGTCACGGCGTCGCTGAAGGCGACGCTGAGCGCGGTGCAAAGACTGATGGCGGGGGGCTAGGGGCGCCGGCGTCTCCTACCCGCCTGCGGCTCCCGCGAGCGAGGCGGCTAGCCCCTCCACGCGCAGGCTCAAGTCCTGCATCGCCTGGGCGAGGGCCTCGGCGCGGGTTTCGGCGGCGCGGCGGGCTTCTTGTTCGCGTTCGAGAGTATCGGCGGACGCGCGCCTTGCCGCCTCGACTGTGCGGCGCAGTTCGCCGGCCTCGTCGGCCATGGTCAGCGCTGCCATGACGGTCAGCCGCTGGTCGCCGATCTCGCCGAAGGCCGTACGCATTTCCGCGATCTTGCGGTCCAGGGTCGCCGCCAGCGCCTCCAGATGCGACTCCTCGCCGGGATTGCAGGCGAGGCGGTAGGCGCGCCCGCCGATGTTCACGCTGAGCTGCGCCATCTCAGTCCTCCGCCGCGTCGGCGCTGTGCAGCCACGCCTCGATCGCCGCGCCGGCCCGCGCGATGCGCTCGGCCGCCGCTCCATTTGCGCTCTCGAGCGCGCGGGAGCGATGTAGCGCGCCGTCAAGCTCGACCGCGAGGCGGGCGCGATCGTCCTGCATGATGGCGAATTCCTCGTCGGCGTCGGCGCGGCGGGCGTCCTGCAACAGTCGACGCTCCACCGCCGCCTCCAGCATGTCGATCGCGGCCCGCAGGCGTTTTAGGGACGGCTCCGAGGGATCAGCGCCCATGTCAATCCATCCGTTGCGAGCTATTGTTTACGCGATACTTGAAATGGCAGTCAACGCGTTATCCCCTGCCAAATCGAGGCGCCTGCGCTATCTCGCCGCAGGGCGGCGCGGCACGTTCCTGACTGGACTTTAGTCGAACGATGAAGGAAAAGGCCCGCTCACGCTAAAAGAGCCGACCGCTTTTGCCGGCCGTCGGGGCAACGAGGAGGATGACATGGCGGTACGGGTGGCGATCAACGGTTTCGGGCGCATCGGTCGCAATGTTTTGCGCGCCATTGTGGAATCCGGACGCAAGGACATAGAGGTGGTCGCGATCAACGACCTCGGCCCGGTCGAGACCAATGCCCATCTCCTGCGCTTCGATAGCGTCCATGGCCGCTTCCCGCATGCGGTGACTGTCGAGGGGGACTCGATCAGCGTCGGCGGCGGCGGCAAGATCAAAGTTACGGCGATCAAGGATCCGACGCAGCTTCCGCACCGCGATCTCGGCGTCGACATCGCGCTCGAATGCACCGGCATCTTCACCGCTCGCGACAAAGCCGCGCTGCACCTTACCGCCGGCGCCAAGCGCGTGATCGTCTCGGCCCCGGCCGACGGCGCCGACCTCACGGTCGTCTTCGGGGTCAACCACGCCAAGCTGACGCGCGAGCATATCGTCGTCTCGAACGCTTCCTGCACCACCAATTGCCTGGCGCCTGTGGCCAAGGTGCTCAACGACGCCATCGGCATCGACCACGGCTTCATGACGACGATCCATTCGTACACGGGCGACCAGCCCACGCTCGACACGATGCACAAGGATCTTTATCGCGCCCGCGCGGCGGCGCTGTCGATGATTCCGACCACGACCGGCGCGGCCAAGGCGGTCGGCCTGGTTCTTCCCGAACTGAAAGGCAAGCTCGACGGCTCGGCGATCCGCGTGCCGACGCCGAACGTCTCGGTCGTCGACTTCAAATTCGTCGCCAAGCGCGCGACGACGGTCTCCGAGATCAACGACTCGATCAAGGCCGCCGCCAACGGCGCGTTGAAAGGCATTCTCGGTTACACCGACAAGCCGAACGTCTCTTGCGACTTCAACCACGACAGCCATTCCTCGGTCTTCCATCTCGATCAGACCAAGGTGATGGAAGGCTCGTTCGTTCGCGTGTTGTCCTGGTACGACAACGAATGGGGCTTCTCCAACCGCATGGCCGACACTTCGGTCGCGATGGGCAAGCTGCTCTGAGCGTTTGCGGCCCCGCCGGGGTCGCCGCATGGCCGCGCCGCCCGATGCGGCGGCGCGGGTCCGCGCCCGGCGAATTCAATTTCGTTGAAGGGGCGCTCAAATGAATCGAATTGACTTCCGAGCTCCGCGACAAGATTTTGCGCCGCGACGCGGCGCGGCCCCGCGCATGTGAAGGCGATACGAACATGACCTCCCAATTCCGTACCCTCGACTCCGCCGACCTCAAGGGCAAGCGCGTTCTGCTGCGCGTCGATCTCAATGTTCCCATGGAGAATGGCAAAGTCAGCGACGCCACCCGCATCGAGCGTGTGCTGCCCACGATCCGCGAAATCACCGACAAGGGCGGCAAGGTCATCATGCTCGCGCACTTCGGGCGTCCCAAGGGCGGTCCCGACGAAGCCAATTCGCTCAGACCGGTCGCCGCCGCGGTCAGCGAGCATCTTAAGCGCCCGGTTGGCTTCGCCGCCGACTGCATCGGCGAGACCGCCGCCAAGGCGATCACCGCGATGAAGGACGCAGACGTCCTGCTGCTCGAGAACACACGCTTTTACAAAGGCGAGGAAAAGAACGACCCGGCCTTCGTCGCCGAACTCGCCAAGCTCGGCGACGTCTATGTCAATGACGCGTTTTCGGCCGCGCACCGCGCCCATGCCTCGACCGAAGGCGTCGCCCATAAGCTTCCCGCCTACGCCGGCCGGGCGATGCAGGCCGAACTCGACGCCCTGACGCTGGCGCTTGGCGCTCCCGTGCGCCCGGTCGCGGCGATCGTCGGCGGCGCCAAAGTCTCGAGCAAGCTCGAGCTGCTCGGCAACCTCGTCAAGAAGGTCGACACTCTCATTATCGGCGGCGGTATGGCCAATACGTTCCTGTTCGCGCAAGGCAAGTCAGTCGGCAAATCGCTCTGCGAGAAGGATCTCGCCGACACCGCCCGGTCGATCCTCGCGACGGCGAAAGCGGCCAATTGCCGCATCCTGCTGCCGGTCGACGCCAACGCCGCCAAGGAATTCAAGGCTCACGCGCCGGCCCGCTTCGTCGATGTCGATCATATCGGTGAGGACGAGATGATGCTCGATATCGGCCCGAAGTCGATCGTCGCCGTCGAGGCCGCGCTTGGCGAGACCAAGACCCTAGTGTGGAACGGCCCCTTTGGCGCCTTCGAGCTGCCGCCCTTCGATGCGGGCACCAGCCAGGTCGCCAAGACCGCCGCTTATCTGACCAAGGCCGGCAAGCTGAAGTCGGTGGCCGGCGGCGGCGACACGGTCTCCGCGCTGAACGCGGCCGGAGTCGTGGAGCAATTTACCTATGTCTCGACTGCCGGCGGCGCATTCCTCGAATGGATGGAGGGCAAGGTTCTGCCCGGCGTCGAGGCGTTGCGCGCAAAATAAATAACGATCAACGGAGGAAATCCAAATGTCCCGCATTACGCTTCGACAGCTTCTCGACCATGCCGCCGAGCACGCCTACGGCCTGCCGGCTTTCAACATCAACAACATGGAACAGGCGCAGGCGATCGGCGAGGCGGCGGCGGCGGTCGACGCGCCCGTCATCATCCAGGCCTCGCGCGGCGCGCGCACCTACGCCAACGACATCATGCTGCGGCACATGATCGACGCGCTGACCGAGATATTTCCTCAGATTCCGATTTGCGTACATCTCGATCACGGCAACGGCCCCGCGACTTGCGTCACCGCGATGCAGTCGAATTTCACCTCGGTGATGATGGACGGTTCGCTGAAATCGGACGGCAAGACCCCGGCCGACTGGGCCTATAACGTCGGCGTCACCAAGCAAGTGACCGACATGGCGCATCTGGGCGGCGTCTCGGTGGAGGGCGAACTCGGCGTGCTCGGCTCGCTCGAGACCGGAATGGGCGACAAGGAGGACGGCCACGGCGCCGAGGGCAAGCTCAGCCACGATCAGTTGCTGACCAACCCCGACGAGGCCGTCAAGTTCGTGCGCGAGACCAAGGTCGATGCGCTCGCCATCGCGATGGGCACCTCGCACGGCGCCTACAAATTCTCGCGTAAGCCGACTGGCGACATCCTGGCGATGAACGTGATCGAGGAAATCCATCGCAAGCTGCCGAACACACATCTGGTCATGCACGGCTCGTCCTCAGTGCCGCAGGACTTGCAGGACATCATCAACAAGTTCGGCGGCCAGATGCCGCAGACCTACGGCGTGCCGGTCGAGGAAATCCAGCGCGGCATCAAGCACGGCGTGCGCAAGATCAACATCGACACCGATCTGCGCATGGCGATCTCCGGCCAGGTGCGCCGTGTGCTGACCGAGCAGAAGTCCGAGTTCGACCCGCGCAAGTTCCTGACCCCGGCCCGCGACGCGATGATGAAAGTGTGCAAGCAGCGCTACGAGGAATTCGGCGCCGCCGGCATGGCTTCGAAGATCAAGCGCGTGCTTTCGCTGACCGAAATGGCCAAGCGCTACGCCAGCGGCGAACTCGATCCGAAGTTCGGCTGATCCGAGCGGCGGCGCGCCTTTGCGCGCGGCCGCCCACCTGATCGGGGATGGCTTGACGCGCGCCGCCGCGCGCGTCACGCTGAACCTATGTCGCGTCGGCGCCCGCCTTTCGAGATCACTTCCGACCTCCTTCTGCGCGCCTATTCGATCGGCCTGTTTCCGATGGCCGAGGACCAGAACTCGAAGCACCTTTTCTGGGTCGAGCCGGAGCAGCGCGGCGTATTTCCGCTCGATGGTCTCAAAATATCGCGCAGCCTCGCCAAGACGGTGCGCGCCGATGTCTTCGAACTCGTCGCCGATCGGGCCTTCGAGCGGGTGATTAGGGCCTGCGCGGATCGCGACAAGACCTGGATCAACGCCGAGATACTGCGCCTCTATTGCGAATTGCACGAGCGCGGCCATGCCCATTCGATCGAGGCCTATCGTCAGGGCGAACTTGTCGGCGGCCTCTATGGCGTCAGCCTCGGCGCGGCGTTCTTCGGCGAGAGCATGTTCCATGTCGAGCGCGACGCATCCAAGACGGCGCTGATCCATCTGGTCGCGCGCTTGCGCCTCGGGGGTTATCGCCTGCTCGATTCACAATTCCTGACCTCGCACTTGGCGAACCTAGGAGCGGTTGAAATTCCGCGTGCGGTGTATCGCGCGCGCCTGGCGCAGGCGATCGAGCTTCCCGCCGAATTCGCCGCCTGGCCGCCAGGGAAGCCCATGCTCGGCGCGAGGGCGCTCGCGCTCGTGCTGGGCGAGGAAGCGGCGGCATGAACTTTGCTCGGCGGACGATAGCGCCGCCGTGGCGACCTCGGGAACGGATTTGAAGCAGGCACGCCTATGATGAAGCCGCCGCCTTTCGACGAAATGGGCCTCGGCGCGGCCGCGATCCGGCCGATCTATCGGCATATCGCCCGTTGGCTCGAGGAGACGCCGCCGGAGATTCTGGCCTCGCGCCGCGCCCAGGCCGAATACATGTTCCGCCGAATTGGCATCACGTTCGGCGTCTACGGCGACAAGGACGCGGCGGAGCGCTTGATCCCCTTCGATATCGTTCCACGCGTGATTTCGCGAGGCGAATGGACGCGACTCGAAGCCGGCCTGATTCAGCGCGTGACCGCGCTCAACCTCTTTCTCAAGGACGTCTATGGGCCCCGCACGATCCTGAAGGCCGGCATCGTGCCGCCCGAACTGATCCTTCGCAATCCCCATTACCGGCCGGAAATGATCGGCCGGCGCGCGCCGCACGACATATGGGTCCATATCGGCGGCATCGACATCGTGCGCGTCGACGACAAGGCGTTCTATGTGCTGGAAGACAACGCCCGCACGCCCTCGGGTGTCTCCTATATGCTGGAGAACCGCGAGGTGACGATGCGCCTGATGCCGGACCTGTTCGCCCAGCATCGGGTCGCCCCTGTCGACGATTATCCGGACGAATTGCTCGCCTGCCTGCGCTCGGTCGCCCCGCGTGCTGACCAGGGCGACGCGACCATCGTGCTGCTGACGCCGGGGCCCTACAATTCGGCCTATTACGAACATTCGTTTCTGGCCGATAAGCTCGGCGTCGAACTTGTCGAGGGGCGCGACCTATTCGTCGCCGACGACGTTGTTTTCATGCGCACGACGCTGGGGCCGAGGCGTGTGGACGTGATCTATCGTCGCGTCGACGACGAATACCTCGACCCGCTGGTGTTCAATCCGCAGTCGATGCTCGGCGTCCCCGGGCTGATGGGCGCCTATATCGCGGGCAATGTGACTATTGCGAATGCGGTCGGGACCGGCGTCGCCGACGACAAGGCGATCTACAGCTACGTGCCGGACCTCATCAAATTCTATCTCGGGCAGGAGCCGCTGCTGCAAAACATTCCCACTTACCGCTGCCGCGAGCCGGATTCGCTCAAATACGTGCTCGAACGGCTGGATCAACTCGTCGTCAAGGAGGTCAACGGTTCAGGCGGCTATGGGATGCTCGTCGGTCCGCACGCGAGCGCGGCGCAGCGCGAATTGTTCGCCGCCAAGCTTCGCGCCGATCCCGCCAACTACATCGCTCAACCGACGCTCGCGCTATCGACCTGTCCGGCCTCGTTCGAGAGCGGCGTTTCCCCGCGCCATGTCGATTTGCGGCCGTTCGTGCTGTCGGGGCGCAACGGAGTGAAGATCGTACCGGGGGGGCTCACCCGCGTCGCGTTGACCAAGGGCTCGCTCGTGGTCAATTCGAGCCAGGGCGGCGGCACCAAGGACACCTGGGTCGTCGACGACGAGGCGGAAGGGGCCTGACCATGCTCGCGCGCACCGCCGACAATCTTTTCTGGCTGGCCCGCTCGATGGAGCGCGCCGATTTTATCGCTCGCACCATCGAAGCGACCCTGCGGCTCGAATATCTGCCGCGCAGCGGGGTCGACGATCCCAACGTGGAATGGGAGAGCGCGCTCAACGCCGCGGGCGCCTATGACGAGTTCATCGACAAACACCGCGCCGTCAACGAGGCCGACTCGATCGACTTTCTTACCTTCGATCGCGGCAATCCCTCTTCGATATGCAATTGCCTGGAGAATGCGCGCGCCAATGGACGCGCGGTGCGCACTGCGCTGACCGTCGAGACCTGGACCGCGATCAACGACGCCTGGCTGGAGCTGAAGCGGTTCGAGGCGACGCGACGCGCCTCTAAGGATCTCAACCTAGAGGCTTTGACGCGATTTCTCGATTATGTGAAAAAAGCCTCGCTCGATTTCGACGGCGCGTGCTATCGCACCATGCTGCGCAACGACGGCTACTGGTTCAACCGGCTCGGCGTATTCGTCGAGCGCGCCGACAACACCGCGCGACTGCTCGACGTGAAGTATCATCTGCTGCTGCCTTCGAGCGAAACCGTCGGCGGCTCGCTCGACTATTTCCAGTGGGTGGCTATTCTGCGCGCCGTCTCGGCGGCGACCGCCTATCACTGGGTCTATCGCGACCGGGTGAAGCCGTGGTTGATCGCGGATCTTCTGATCCTCAAGCCCTCGATGCCGCGCTCACTGATCTCATGCTACGAAAGCATCGACCGCGCGCTCGACGCGCTGGCGCGCGAGGGCGGACGCAGCGGCGCCGCGCAACGTCAGGCGCGCGCAATGCACGCCAAGCTCGAGCGCGCGAGCATGACCGAAATCTTCCAAAGCGGCCTGCACGAATTCATCACGTCCTTCATCGAGGACAACGCGAAGCTCGCCGCCACGATTTCGGAACAATATCTGTTCGTCTGAGCGCGGTCCTCGCGCCGAATTGCAACGGGACGAAGCTTCATGCGGATTCGCATATCGCACGAGACCACATTCACCTACGCCCCGGCGGCGCGCTCGATCATCCAGAACCTTCGGCTCACGCCGCGCAGCCACGATTCGCAATATGTCATGGGATGGCGCGTCAACGTCGATCTCGATGTCGGGCTAAAGCTTTCCGAGGATTCGCTTGGCAATGTCGTGCAGACCTTCAGCCTTCAGAAGCCGACGGAGCGTCTTGTCGTCACCGCGGTCGGCGAGGTCGAAACCAGCGACGCGGTCGGCCTCGTACGCGGCGCGGTGGAGACGCTGCCGAGCCAGATGTTTCTGCGGGCGAGCCCGCTCGCCCAAGTTAACGGCGCCCTGCGCGATTTTCTCGACGATAGCGTCGGCGGCGTCGGCGACACGCTCGACCGGTTGCACCTCATCAAGAGCGCGCTCCATCGCGAAATGGCGTTCGAGGCCCAATCCGGCGCGCCGCCGCTCGCGGCGCACGAAGCCTTCGCTTTGAAGCGGGGCGGCGCCGCCGATTTCGCGCACGCCTTCATCGCTTGCGCGCGCGCGCTCGAAATTCCCGCTCGTTTCGTCAGCGGCTATGTCGCACAGGGCGAGGAATCGACTCGTCACGGAGCGTTCGCCTGGGCGGAGGCCGAAACTCCGGGGCTCGGTTGGCTCGCCTTCGACGCCGCCAACGACGTTTGCGCCGATGAGCGCTACGTCAGGGTCGCCGTGGGATTCGACACGCTGACCGCGGCGCCGTTCCGGGCCTGGCGTTCGGGCGGCGAGGAGAGCGTCGCGGCCGCCGTCCGGATCGAGCAAGCCCAAAGTTCGGGCCAGCAATAGGGCCCGCGCCGGGGCGCACAAAAAATCTCAATTCAGGTTGAACCGGCGAAGCGGACGCCGCGACCAACTTATGTCGGTCGCAATGAAGCGCCCAACTCGACGGCCCCACGAGGGACCGCCCGTTTACCCGCCTTTATGGCGCCAGGAGGTTCCCATGCGCATCCAAACGATTTCCTTCTCCCGCATCGTCATCGCCGTCCTCGCCGTCGCCGTTTTTGGCGCGACCGAAGTGGCCGATTCCACCGCAGCTTTGGCCGCTGCGGCCGCGGGCGCTGGCCCCGGCGGCGGCAACGGAGGCGGCGGCGCCGCCTCGGGCGGCGGTTCTAGCGGCGCCGGCGGCTTCAATCCCGCCGGGATATGCGTGACGCGTTGCCCGCCTCCGCGACCGCTCGTCGTCCCGGCCCGGTATCATATCCCTCCGGGCTGCTATCGCATGGAGGCGACCTACGACCGCTGGGGGCATTACACCGGCGACCGCTCGGTGAATGTCTGCAACGACTGAACCATCCAGACTTTCCGCGCCGCCAGGAACGCCTCGCTTTCTGGCGGCGTCGCCGAGTCGGCGATCCCCAGAGCAGGGAAATCAGCGCGCGGGGCCGGTCGCGACGGAACAATCGGCGCGGCCGCCCCATTCGGCCCAGGAGCCGTCATAAAGGCCGGCGACGCGTCCGCCCGCCTCCTCGACCGCGAGCGACAATATCGCGGCGCTGACCCCGGAGCCGCAAGTTGTGATTATCGGTTTCGCCAGATCGACGCCGTGCTCTCGAAATAGCTCGGTCAATTCGGCGGCGCACCGCAGATGGCCGTGTGTGACGATGTCGGCGAACGGAAGATTGAGGCTGCCGGGCATATGGCCGCTCTTGAGACCGGGGCGCGGCTCGGGCGCGCGGCCCTCGAAGCGGTCAGCCGGTCGCGCGTCGACCACTTGCGCCGATCCCGTGGCCAGAGCCTCGCGAACATCATCGAGAGAGGCGACGAAATTTCGGTCGAGGCGGGGCGTGAAGGGGCGCGGGCTTGGCCTGACCTCTCCGAACTCGATCGGCCGATTCTCGCCCAGCCATTTGGGCAACCCGCCGTCGAGGATTTTCACGTCCGCGACGCCGAACGCGCGCAGCGTCCACCACACGCGCGCGGCCGCGAACAGACCGAGCGCGTCGTAAACGACGAAACGCATCCCGTCGCCGAGACCCAGCGAGGTCATCGCCACCGCAAAGACATGCGCATCAGGCAGCATGTGAGGAAGGCCGCTGGCAGTGTCCGCGATCGTATCGATATTGAAGAAAACCGAACGCGGAATATGGCCGCCCCGAAATTCGGCCTCGCCGTTGCGGCCGGTCGGGGGCAAATGCCAGGAGGCGTCGATGACGCCGAGGCCCGGGTCGTAGAGATGCTCGGCGAGCCAATCGGTGGTGACAAAGTTCGCGTGCGTCATACGAAGGGCGAATTCCAGCGTTGCGGGAAACCGGGTCAATCGCGCTCGACGCAGACCCAGCCGTTCATGCCGAGCCGCTCCTGCGGGAGGTAGGCGCCCTTGTAAGCCATTTTCCTGGAACCCTCGACCCAGTAGCCGAGATAGACGTGCGGCAGGCCGAGGGCGCGCGCGCGCGCAATGTGTTCGAGGATGACATAAGCGCCGAGCGAACGTCGCGAAGTCTCGGGCTCGTAGAAGGAATAGACCAGCGAAAGTCCGTCGGACAATCGGTCGGTCAGACAGGCGGCGATCAGCGGACCCTCGCCGCGGCCGGTCAGGAAGCTGTCAACGCCGCGCTGGCGATATTCCGTCACGATGGTGTCGATATGACTGTCCTCGACCATCATGGAGTAATCGAGCACGGACATATCGGCCATGCCGCCGTCGGGGTGGCGACGATCCAGATAGGCCCGAAACAGCGAATATTGTTCGCCTGTCGGCTTCGCCGGCGCCGCGTGTCCGATGAGGTCGGCGTTGTCGCGCAAAACACGGCGCTGGCTGGCGCTCGGCTTAAAATCGTCGACCAATACTCGGACCGAAACGCAGGCGCGGCAATTTTCACATGCGGGACGGTAGGCGATCGTCTGCGAGCGACGAAAACCCGTCTGGGTCAGCATGTCATTGAGCGAGGCCGCCCGCTTGCCGACCAGATGCGTGAATACTTTGCGCTCGACCATGCCCGGCAGATAGGGGCAGGGCGAAGGCGAGGTCAGATAGAACTGGGGGGCGTCCCGCACTTCTCGCGTCACGCTGTCCCGCTCCTTACGGCTCTAGTCGCGTCGAAAGAAAGCTAGAACGGAATTGGTCCGGCGGGAATGGCGTCGGGCGCGATTTTCGAGGATTTTTTCTAAAGCCTTCGCGTGACGACGACGCCAGCCAGAATGTCGTGCAAGCATCGCTTCTCGCCGTCGACCAACGAAACCAGCAGCACCGGCGGGAAGAACCAGCTCACGTAAAATAGCACCGCCTGCGCCGCGGCGTTGATGAAAGGCACGCGCGAGCCGGACTCGTGCAGGCGCATTTCGAGGTCCATCGCCCTCATCCCCGGAGTGCCCATCTTGGCGCCGGAAACCGAGAGGCCATTGTAAAAAAACGCGACTGTCGGCCAAAGGGGCGGCAGGAAGAACAGCGAAAAGCCGAGCGTCAAGATCAGCAGCGCCGTCCATGCCACCGCGACGATCACGCTGACGAGAACAAAATCAAGCGCCAGCGCGAAAATGCGGCGTGTGCGCACGCCGGCGAGCGCGTCGCCGCGCATCGACACAGATGGGGCGGTCAAGACATTGCTCATGGCGGCATTCCTCAGCGCCGGGAAGTCGAAGCAAAGGATGTGGGGTGGGCAGAGAGCGAGTCAAGAGCGGTTCAACGTCCGCCAGCTTCGTGTCGCCCCAAAACGCCGCCCGGCCGCAGCGCCAACGTGACCGCCAGCAGTGCGTAAACCGCGACGTCGCGATAATCGACTGGAAAGGCCGCCGACCAAACCGCCTCGAAGACGCCGACCAGCACGCCGCCCAGGAACGCGCCCTCGACGGACCCGATGCCGCCAAGCACCGCCGCGACCAGCGCCTTGAGGCCGAGCGACGTCGCCGAGGCATAACCGACTGCGCCATAGAACATCGTCATCACATAGCCCGCTAGACCCGCGAATCCGCTGGCGAGGGCGAAGGTGCGCGCGAACAGCGCGGTCGGGTCGACGCCGAACAATTGCGCGGCGAAGGGATCGTCGGCATAGGCCCGCCATTCGCGCCCGAAGCGCGTCCATCGCATAAGAGTGACGAGGCCGAGGCCCGCGGAAAGCGCCAGCGCGGCCGCCAGCATGGCGATCGGCGATGTGGTGACGACGAACTCGCCCGCGCGCGCCAGCCCGAACGGCGCATTGAGGATAGGACTGACCCAGGCGAGCCTCGCGCCCTGCGTGAGACGCAATCCTTCAGTGAGAAACAGCGCCAGCCCTACGCTGGCGACCAAGGCGATTTGACCGGTCGCGCGATGCAGCGGCTGAAAAACCCATCGCGCGCCAGCGATTCCCCACGTCATCGCGACGAAGATGGCCGCCATCAGCGCAGTGCCAAGCAATAGGGCCGGCGCCGCGCCGACGGTCAGGCTCGCGGCGAAGGCGGCGCCGTAGCCGCCGGCCGCCGCCAATGCGCCGAAGGCGAGGTTAATTCGACCCACGAGGCCGTAAACCAGCGAATAGGCGGCCGCCAACAGCGCATAGACGGCGGTGAGGGGAAGTCCGTCCAGCGCCTGCTGCAATATGTAGGCCTCGCGGGAACCTATTCGCGGCAAAGAAGCGATATCGCCGAGCGGCGAGGGGTCGGCGGCGCGCGCCTCGGGCGTCGCGAGCCAGAAGCGGACGAGGAAATAGAGAGCCGCGGCGTTGATTGGCGTTCCGTCGATTTCGACCGCGACGAATTCGTCCGAGCGCAGCGGGCGCCCCGAATGACGAAAGCGGCAATGCGCGAAGTGTTTGACCGGCGCGCCGCCAGCTGGCTGGTCGAAGTAGTCGACGCGCACGCCGCGCCCGTCCTTGTCCTCGGACTGCGCGAGAATTGTGAGCGCGGACTCCGCCGGCGCGAGCGCGGGCAGGGCCATGCGGCAGAGCCGCGCCTGATCGGTTTCGACCAGACGCGAACAGGCGGCGAGCGCGCAAAGCGACAGCGCGAGCCCGAGCGCTTGGACGAACCGAGCCGTTCGAATCGTCAAGCGTTGCGCGCCCCGACGGGACATTCCTTTGCCAAGCCCCCGATTTTCAAATCTACCGGCGGGGTCAACCTTATCGGGAGATTCTCGTGAAGTCGCTTCTTCTTGCGAGCGCCCGCCTGTACCGAACGCGCCCGCGCCCGCCGCCGTTCGCGGCGCTGTCCTTCGCGCACAAGAGGACCTAGATTGCGCGCTTCACGCAAACGACCGGCGGAGCGCCCATCGATGCCAAATGAGGACGCCTCGCGCACGTCGGCGCCAAGATCGAGCGCGCGCGCGATACCGTCCGGCGTCTGGGCGCTCGGCTTCGTTTCGTTGCTGATGGATGTTTCCTCCGAGATGATCCATGCGTTGCTGCCGGTCTATCTCGTCACCGTCATTGGCGCGTCGATGGAGACGGTCGGCGCGATGGAAGGCGTCGCGGAGGCGACGGCCTCGATCGTGAAAGTGTTCTCGGGCGCGCTTTCGGACTGGCTCGGCCGGCGCAAAATGCTGGCGGTCATCGGCTATGGCCTGGCCGCGTTCAGCAAGCCGATCTTTCCGCTCGCCGGTTCCATCGCTTGGCTGATGACCGCGCGTTTCGTAGATCGCGTCGGCAAGGGAATTCGCGGCGCCCCGCGCGACGCCCTGATCGCCGACATCTCCCCGCCCGAATTGCGGGGCGCCAGTATCGGTCTGCGCCAGTCGCTCGATACGATCGGCGCCTTCGTCGGACCGCTGATCGCGCTGGCGCTGATGGCCTGGACCGGCGACAAATATCGCACAGTGTTCTGGGCCGCTGCGCCGCCAGCGTTTCTCGCCGTCGCCCTGCTCGCGTTCGCCGTGCGCGAACCCGATCGCGCGATTGACACAACGCCCGCGCGCTTTCCGTTGCGGCGATCCGAACTCGGCAAGTTGAGCCGCGACTATTGGCTGGTCGTCGCGGTCGCGACGATTTTCACGCTCGCGCGTTGCAGTGAAGCGTTTCTGATCCTGCGCGCGAATTCGGTGGGATTGCCGGCGGCCGCAACGCCGCTCGTGCTCGTGCTGATGAACGTCGTCTATTCGCTCGCCGCCTTTCCTGTCGGCGCGCTGTCGGATCGCGTCAACCGGCTGACAATGCTGACCTTGGGATTCTTGTTGCTGATCGTGGCCGATCTCGTGCTGGCGCTGTTCGGATCTCTATTCGCAATTGCCGCCGGCGTTGCGCTCTGGGGCCTCCACCTCGGCTTCACGCAAGGGATACTCTCGACCCTGGTCGCGGATTCGGCGGCGCCGGAATTACGCGGCACGGCCTTCGGCGTCTTCAATCTCATGGGCGGGCTGGCGTTGTTGGCGGCGAGCTTGCTGGCGGGCGCGCTCTGGGACTTCGCCGGCGCGCGCGCGACGTTTCTCGTGGGCGCCGCGTTCACCACGATCGCCCTCATTGGCCTTGGCTTCATGCGGCGTTACGCGCCCCATGTCGGCGCGTCGCACTTGCCGCGCGGCTGAGCGGCTTCGCGTCAATCTCTGAGTTCGATTCGCAAGGGAACATGGTCGGACGCCTTCTCGCGTCCGCGCATCGCCTTGTCGATGACGACCGCTTTGAGACGGTCGGCCGCCTGGGGCGATAGCAGCGCGTGATCGATGCGGATGCCGTTGTCGCGTTGCCAGGCGCCGGCCTGGTAGTCCCAGAAAGTAAAGTTTCCGCCGGCGTCCGTCGTCGCGCGCAGCGCGTCGGTCAAGCCGAGCGCGAGCAGTTCGTTGAACTTGGCGCGTGTTGCGGGCAAGAACAGCGCGTCCTCAGTCCATTGCTCGGGATGAGCGGCGTCGCGCGGCTCGGGAATGACGTTGAAATCTCCGGCCAGGACCAGCGGCTCCTCATATTCGAGCAGCTTGCGCGCGTGGCGGATCAGCCGGTCCATGAAGGCGAGCTTGTAGGGATATTTCTCCGTGCCTACAGGGTTGCCGTTCGGAAGATAGATGCAGGCGAGCCGTACGACGCCGAAGGTCGTCGGGATCACGCCCTCGATGTAGCGCGCCTGCTCGTCGGCGAGATCGCCCGGCAATCCGCGCGCGACCTCGAAGGGGCGTTTGGAGAGAATGGCGACGCCGTTGAACGCTTTCTGGCCGTGCAGTTCGACATTGTAGCCGAGCCCCTCCACTTCGGCGCGCGGAAACGCGTCATCGACGCACTTGATCTCTTGCAGACAAAGCGCATCCGGGCTGACCTCGCGCAGATAGTCGAGCAAATGCGGCAACCGCTGCCGGACGGAGTTGACGTTCCAGGTGGCGATAATCAGGGCGGCTCTCCCAAATAAGCGTTGGGGATCATCGCATGGGATGGCGAAATTGGGAAAGCGCCGCGGCGATACGCCCGGCCAAAGCGTTTCTTGCTCCGCGCTTATGGCGCCGCAGCGCAAAAATGCTATATGTCCTTCCAGCTCCCGCTCAATGGGAGCCGGTTTAACGCATGGTCGCGAAACGCGGCCCAACAAGAGAAGGGGTAGACACATGCCCGGTGAAAAAGCGCAGAATTTGCAGGACACTTTCCTCAATCATGTGCGCAAGAGCAAAACCTCGGTGACGATCTTTCTCGTCAACGGCGTGAAACTTCAGGGATTTGTGACCTGGTTCGACAATTTCTGCGTGCTGTTGCGCCGCGACGGACACTCGCAGCTCGTTTATAAGCACGCGATTTCCACGATCATGCCCGCGAGCCCGATTCAGATGTTCGAGGCGGTGGAAGAGGGCGCCGCGGATCAGCATTGAGAACGCATTGAGCGACATCTCCCCGCACGACGGCGCCGGGCAGCGCGAGCAGGCGGTCGCGGCGCACACGCGCACGCTCGTCGTCTGCCCCACGCTGACCGGGCGGGGCGCGGCCGACAAAGCCATTGCGCGCACTCCCGAGGCGCGGCGCGAGGAGGCTATCGGCCTCGCGCAGGCGATCGATCTCAACGTCGTGGGCTCCGAACTCGTCAATCTCGCCGAGATTCGACCCGCAACCTATCTCGGAAAGGGCAAGGCGAGCGAGATCGCCGCGCGCATCGGCGCCGAGGAGATCGACCTCGTGGTGATGGATTGCGCGCTGTCGCCGGTGCAGCAGCGCAATCTCGAAAAGGAATTCAAAGCCAAAGTGATCGACCGCACCGGCCTGATCCTGGAAATCTTCGGCCGCCGCGCCCGCACCGCCGAAGGCGCTCTTCAGGTCGAACTTGCGCATCTCAATTATCAGAAATCGCGCCTGGTGCGCTCCTGGACCCATCTCGAACGCCAGCGTGGCGGCTTCGGCTTTCTCGGCGGTCCCGGCGAAACGCAGATCGAGACCGATCGCCGTCTCATCCAGGAGCGCATGATACGAATCGAGCGCGACCTCGAAAACGTCAAGAAGACGCGCGCGCTGCATCGCGCCAGCCGCAAGGACGTTCCTTATCCCATCGTCGCTTTGGTCGGTTACACCAACGCGGGCAAGTCAACCCTGTTCAACCGCCTGACGCGCGCGGAGGTGATGGCGGCCGACATGCTGTTCGCAACGCTCGATCCAACCATGCGCCTCATCAAGCTGCCCCACGGCGGCGCGGCGATCCTCTCCGACACCGTCGGCTTCATTTCGGATCTGCCGACGATGCTCATTTCGGCTTTTCGCGCGACCCTCGAAGAAGTGCGCGCCGCCGATGTCATCCTGCATGTGCGCGACATCGCCCACGCCGACACGGACGCGCAGGCGCAGGATGTCGCCGCAATCCTGGAGGAGCTTGGCGTCGCCGCCGCCGCCGACAAGCTGATCGAGGTTTGGAACAAGCTCGACAGGCTCGACGCCGCGCATCGGTCGGACCTGGCGCTCGGGCAGGGGAGCGACGGTCCGATCGCGGTTTCCGCGCTGACCGGCGAAGGCGTCGACCGGCTCCTCGCCGCGATCGAGGCCCGCCTGGCCCAAGGGCGTTCGCTCATCGACCTCGATCTGGACGGCGCCGACGGGCAGGGCCTGCATTGGCTCTACGAGCACACCGAAGTCATGCGACGGCGCGACCGCGACGACGGACGCATCGACCTGACGGTGCGGGTGGCGCCGGAAGCCGTCGAGCGCGTGCGACGAAGGTTTTCGATTGTGGCTTAGATCGCAGCCATTTCCATGAAAATCGACCAAGCGCGATTCTGGCGCTCGCCGGGGTGGTCGGCGACCTGCGCTGGGCTCTCACGGGCGCCGTCTTTGTGAGCCAGAGCGGCAACGATTCCGATGACTGGGTTACGGCGCCGTGCCTGATGGTTGGTCACGCGCTTTCCAAGACCACGACCTTCGCGCGTCAGGTTGCTCGTCGCCGGGACTTGGACTGAATCAGTGACTTTCTACGGATCGTCCGGCGCGGAAATCGTCGGCGACGGCGCCCATCTCCGGGCGATCGCTCTTGGTGCGGGCGCCGACGACATCGCGGCGGTCGGCAGCGGGTCCGCGGCGATCTCGAACGCGCACATCGTCGACAGTAAGATTACCCGGGCGACCACCGGCGTCGGCTCAAACGGGGCGCAGTCCTCCGTCACGCTCAATCGTAATACGATCACCGCCAACTCGACCGGCGTCAGCATTGTCAACGGAGAGTCACATGTACTCTTTCGAGAATAGCGATATTCCCAACAATAGCACGAACGTGAACGGCTCGCTGGTCGGCGCCTCCTTGTACTAATTCGTCGACTCCCGTCCCACGGTGAAGGCGCCGCGTTGCGCCTTCGTCACTGCGCGAGCGCTTCGACGCTCGGCTCTTCGGCCAGGCCATAGATGATCTTGGGCTCGCTGACGCCGCGAAGCGGGAAACTGCCGAGCGGCACGAGGCGGCCGTCACAGTCGCCGGCCGCCGCCGCGAAAGGCGCGGAGACGACGATACGCCGGTCGAGCGCGTCGCACAGCTTCTCCATACGCGCGACTTCGTTGACCGCCGGCCCGATGACCGTAAAATCGAGCCGGTCGGCGGCGCCGACATTGCCGTAAAGCACCTCGCCTACGTGCAGCGCCAGATCGACCTCGACAGTCGGCAGGCCCAGCGAGGCGCGCAACATATTGCGTTCGTCCAGCGCGCGCATCGCCTCCTCGGCGGCGTCGAGCGCGCTGCGACAGGCCTCGTTGCGGTCCGAATCGTCGCAGGCGATCGTCGCCAGCATCGCGTCGCCGATGAACTTGAGCACCTGCCCGCCGCGCGAGCGCAGGGCCGCGGTCATCGTTTCGAACACATCGTCGAGCATGTCGACGATCTGATGGCCGGGCGAGACGTCGCTGACGCGCGTGAACGAGCGGATGTCCGCATACCAGAGCACCGCGCGCAGACTGTGCACGGAACCGCGCTCGACCGCGCCCGAATGAACGCGGCGGCCCGCGTCCTGGCCAAGGTAGGTCTGCAACAGGCCGGAGGCGATGTCATAGCCCGCATGGGCTTTCATCGCCAGGGAAAGGCCCGGAAGCGTCGCTTGCAGCAGATGAATTTCGTCCTCGCTGAATCCGCCCGCTCGATCCGTCGTGAAGGAATAGACAACCCCGGTGCCATGCGCGGGATCGCCGTTCTCGCCGAAATGATAGAGAAGGCAAACGTAGTCAGTTCCTCCGGCTTCGTGGAATTCGCGTAGCGCCGGAAAATCTCGCTCCTCGGGGCCGAGTTCGAGACGCCGACGCAGCCAGGGATTGACCTCGCCCGCGCGCGCGCGCGCAATCAGCGCGAAGAAGGGGCTCGCGAGCCACGCGTCGGACGCGCCGCCGCCGCGCGTGAATTGCTGCACATGGACCGAATTGAGTTCGCGCCGCCAGGTGTAACCGTAACCGCTCCATTGCGGGTGCAGCGTTTGCGTCGAGACATGCGCGCGCAACAGCGGCACGCCGCGAACGACAAGATTCTGGCAGTAGCCGTCGAAAAGTTCGCCCGCCGTCGCGCCGCGCAGCCCCTGATGCATCGACCAGACATGCAGATCGACAATCGAGCGGGCTTTCGGGTCGGAGAAGCTCACCGCCAGTGCGGGAGGCATTTCCTTCGGCGCGGCGGTCGACCGCCCGAGCGCCGTTTGGGCGCCAATGGAAAGCATGAACTGGCCTTTCCCCTGCTGTCGCGCGTGAGGCGACCCGTCCGCTAAATGGGGCGCACAAGGGCGGTTCGCAAGGGCGGCGCTCGCTTTTGCATAGCGCGCCGCCGCCGTGCGCGTTAGTTTGGCTACGGCCAGGGGGAACTCGTGTCGAAGCCGGAAACCAGCGTCGAGAGCGTCGTATTCGCGTCGTTGCATCGCCCCGAGCCGTTGCAAGTTCCGGCGAAATTCAAGTGGGCGGCCCATTCGGCGGGCCCCGCGCCCGCGGTCGTGATCGCGCATGGCTCGGCGGGCGTCGATAGCCGCGGCCCGAGCTATTCCGACGCGCTCAATTCCGCCGGCATCGCAACGCTGGAAATCGACATGTGGGCCGCGCGCGGCCTCAAGGGCGGCCTCGACCGGCCCAAGAGCATCCAGGAGACGCTGCCCGATGTATTCGGCGCATGGAAATATCTGGCCGCCCGGCCCGAGATCGACACAAAGCGGATCGGCGTCATGGGGTTCTCCTGGGGCGGCGTGCTGTCGATGTTGACCGCGACACGCCCTTACACCGAGCGTTACCTCGCCCCTGGCGAACGCTTCGCCGCCCACGCCCCGCTTTATCCGGTGTGTTGGGTTTACAATCGCGCGCCGGGTTTTGAATTCGCCGAATTCACCGGGGCGCCTGTGTTTATCCAATGCGGCGAGCTCGACGCCTACGATCGGCCGGACACGGGCCCAAAACTGGCGGCTTCGCTGGGGAGCGAGGCTCCCGTTAACGTGCGGGTCTATCGCGACGCCACGCACGGGTTCGACCGCGAAGCGCCTGATATGGTCGTGAACGACCCGTTCTCGCATCTGGGGCGGGGCGGCGAGGTCTTGTTCGCCTACAATGCCGAAGCGGCGGCCGAAGCGCGTGCGGCGACGCTCGCTTTTTTCCGGAAGGCGCTGGAGGGGTAATTCGCCCTCAGGCGCGGATGCGGTCCCAGCGCACGATGCGGCAGATTTCTCCGGCCATCGCCGGGGGAGCGCTTGGCGCGCGCACGATCAGCGCATCCGCGCGGGCGAGCGTTTTCACGAGCGAGGAATCCTGGTCGGCAAGCGGCGTTGCGAGCGGGGCGCCGTCGTGGCCGATCCCGAGCGAAGCGCGCACGTAATCCTCGCGCGCGCCGTTGGCGGGCATCGGCGCCGCCAGACGCGCGGGTTCGCTGGGATCGGCGCCGGCTTGGGGATCGCCGAGCAGGGCCAGCAGCAGCGGCCTCAGGAACAATGCGCCGCAGACCGCTGAGGACGTCGGATTGCCCGGCAGGCCGAGCACGCGCAACGGGCCGAGCCGCCCGTGCATCAAGGGTTTGCCGGGCCGCATGGCGATGCGCCAGAAACCAAGCTCCATGCCGGCGTCGGTCAGCGCCTTCCGCACGAGGTCGTGATCCCCGACCGAAGCGCCGCCGAGCGTCACCAATATATCGGCGCGCGCGGCTCGCGCCGCCTCGATCTTCTCGGCCAAAACCGCCGCATCGTCGCGCGCGATGCCGAGATCGAGCGCCACGCCGCCATTGGCTTCAACCAATCCCACGACAAAGAAATTATTGGAGGCGACGATCTGCGAGGGTCCGATCGGCTCGCCCGGCGCGACGAGTTCGTCGCCAGTCGCGAGAATCGCAACGCGCGGCTTACGACGCACCGGCAAGGTTGCGTGATGGGCGGCGGCGGCGAGGGCAATGTCGCGCGCATCGAGGCGGCGCCCCGCCTTCAATAAAGCCTCGCCGGTGGTGAAATCCGCGCCGGCGAAGCGAATATTGTCGTTCACATTGGCGCGCGCGGTGATTTCGACTCGCTCGCCATCGCGGCGCGTCTCTTCTTGAATGACAACCGCGTCGGCGCCCTCGGGGATCGGCGCGCCGGTGAAGATGCGCGCCGTTTCGCCCGCGCCGACGCGTCCCGAGAATGCGTGGCCGGCGGCGGATTCGCCGATCAGCCTCAATGTTCCCGGCGTATCGGCGGCGCGCAGGGCGTATCCGTCCATCGCGGAGTTGGCGAACGGCGGCTGCGTTCTGGCCGCGGCGAAGTCGCGCGCGAGCGTGCGCCCGAACGCCTCGCCGAGGGACGCGTGCTCCTCTTCGAGTGGTTCGCTCGCCGAGGCGAGCACGCGCGCCAGCGCCTCCGCGACCGGGATCAGCGCCTCTTTCATTTGGCGTCCTCGGCGCGCCACAGCCCGGACTTGCCGCCGCGCTTCTCGATCAGGCGGATCGCTTCGATCCTCATGCCGCGATCGACGGCCTTGGCCATATCGTAGATCGTCAGGCAGGCGACGGAGACGGCGGTCAGCGCCTCCATTTCGACGCCGGTCTGGCCGAACGTCTTGGCTTCGGCGCGCACGACGAGGCCGGGCAGGGCTTCGTCGGGCGCTATATCGACTTGGACGCCGGTAAGGGCGATCGGATGGCAAAGCGGGATCAGCTCGTGCGTGCGTTTGGCGGCCATGATGCCCGCGATTCGCGCGGCGCCGAGCACGTCGCCCTTCTTGGCGTCGCCGGAGAGGATCATCGCCAGCGTTGCGGCCTTCATCACAACCTGGCCGCTCGCGACGGCGACGCGCTCGCTCGCCGCCTTCGGCGTTACGTCGACCATATGCGCCTCGCCCGAGGCGCGAATGTGAGTGAGGTCGCTCAGGCCGCCAACCCCGTCAGCAGCGCGCGGGTTGCGCGCGTCAGATCGTCCTGACGCATCAGCGACTCGCCGACCAGGAACGCCTCGATGCCCGCCTTGGCGAGGCGTCGGCAATCGGCGTGAACGGAAATGCCGCTCTCGGCGACGACGACGCGGTCGGCGGGAATGAGCGGCTTCAGCCGTTCACTGACTTCGAGAGAGGTCTCGAACGTGCGCAGATCGCGATTGTTGACGCCGATCAGGCGCCCTTCGAGCGCCAGCGCGCGCTTGAGTTCGGCCTCGTTGTGAACCTCGATCAGCACGTCGAGGCCGAGATCGTGCGCGCTCTTGTTGAGGGCGCGCGCGCAATCGTCGTCGACCGCGGCCATGATGATGAGGATGCAGTCGGCGCCCCAGGCGCGCGCCTCCAACACCTGATAGGGGTCGAACAGAAAATCCTTGCGCAGGATCGGCAGCGCGGTCGCCGCGCGCGCGGCCTTGAGATGTTCGGGCGAGCCCTTGAATGAAGGAGCGTCAGTCAGTACGGACAGACAGGCCGCGCCGCCGTCCTGATAGGCTCGGGCGAAAGAGCGCGGGTCGAAGTCCTCGCGGATCAATCCCTTGGACGGGCTCGCCTTCTTGATTTCCGCGATGAGCGCGAAGCGCCCTTCCTCCTGGGCGCGTTCGATCGCCTTCAAAAATCCGCGCGGCGGCGACTGGTCGCGAATTTCGCGCTCGAGCGTGGCGCGCGGAACGCGTACCTTTGCCTCGGCGATCTCGCGCCGCTTGTATGCCTCGATCTTGCGCAGAATATCCGTCATCGCCTCATTCGATCACGCGTTGGACACCCTGACAAGCGCGTCCAGCGTCGCGCCGACCGCGCCCTCGTCGAGCGCCTTCTCGGCTTTGGCGACGCCGTCGGCCAGATCGCGCGCGGCTTCAGCGATAACCAGGCCCGCGGCGGCGTTGAAAACGGCGATGTCGCGATAGGCGTTGCGCGCACCCTCGACCACCGCGCGCAGGGCGGCGGCGTTATGGGCGGGATCGCCGCCGCGCAACGCCGCCGGATCGGCGCGCGCAAGGCCGACGTCCTCGGGCGCGATGTCGAAGGCGCGAATCTCGCCGTCCTTCAACTCGACGATCTCGGTCTTGCCGGTGGTCGTGATTTCGTCGAGCCCGTCGCTTCCGTACGCGACCCAGACCCGCTCGGAGCCGAGATTGCGCAACACCTCGGCGATCGGCTGCAACCAAGTCGAAGAAAAAACGCCTATCAACTGTCGTCTGACGCCCGCCGGGTTCGACAATGGTCCCAGCAGATTGAAGATCGTGCGGGTGCCGAGCTCCACGCGGGCGGGACCGACATGACGCATGGCGGCGTGATGGGTCGGCGCCATCATGAAACCGACGCCCGCCTGCGCAAGGCAGCGCTCGACGCCCTCGGGCGGCAGGCCGATCTTGACCCCGAGCGCGCCCAGCGCGTCGGCGGTGCCCGATTTCGACGAGGCGGCGCGGTTGCCGTGCTTGGCGACGGGAACCCCGCACGCCGCGACGATGAGCGAGGCCAGCGTCGAAACATTGTACGATCCCGAACCGTCGCCGCCCGTACCGACGATATCGATCGCGGCGGCCGGGGCCGAGACGCGCAGCATCTTGGCTCGCATCGCCGTCACCGCGCCGGTGATCTCCTCCACTGTTTCGCCGCGCACGCGCAGCGCCATCAGGAAACCGCCCATCTGCGCCGGCGTCACGTCGCCCGAAAGCATCGCGTCGAATGCGGACGCCGCTTCGGCGCGCGTCAACTGGGCGCCCGCGGCGACTTTGGCGATCAGCGGCTTGAAGGATTCCATGCGGCGAACGGTCCCGTCAGTGAGAAAGGCCGCGCTGGCGGAAGTCGCGCGCGATCTCAAGAAAATTGCCCAGCAGCGTGCGCCCGTGTTCGCTGGCGATGCTTTCGGGGTGGAACTGCACGCCGTGCACAGGCAATGCGCGATGCGCGAGCGCCATGATGAGCCCGTCGTCGCTCTCCGCCGAAATTTCGAGATCGGCGGGGGCTTTCGTTCGCTCGACGATCAACGAGTGATAGCGCGTCGCCTGGAACGGACCATTGAGGCCGCGAAAGAGGCCGCGAGCGTTGTGGCTGATGCGGCTGACCTTGCCGTGCATCGGCAGCGGCGCGCGCACGACCTCGCCGCCGAACGCCTGGCCAATCGTCTGATGGCCGAGGCAGACGCCAAGGATCGGGGTCGAGCCGCTCGCCGCCCGCACGAGGTCGAGGCAGATGCCGGCCTCGTTGGGCGTGCACGGACCAGGGGACAAAACAATCGCGTCCGCGCCGGCGGCCAAGGCGTCGTCGACGCCGATTTCATCGTTGCGCCAGACCTTCACGTCGGCGCCGAGCTCGCCGAGATAATGGACGAGGTTGAAGGTGAAACTGTCGTAATTGTCGATCAGCGTTACGCGCATCGCGCCCCGGCTCCGGTTCGCCCGTCTTTTCCATTGCCGGGTCGCGCCCGTCAAGCGGAGCGGGGGGCATGGCGCGCTGCCGGGATCGGCGGGCGTTTCATCACGACGAACCCGGAGCGCTCGAGATGGCGCGCAAGCCGCGTGGCGACAATG
>JBBIIT010000015.1:0-9050 GCA_037446355.1 Beijerinckiaceae bacterium
GCTCGCCGTCAATTCTCGCCCCCTACAGACCTGCCTTGAACTCCGCCGGACTCATGCCGGTCGCCTTCTGAAACGCGCGGCGGAAGCTGCGCGCCTCGGAATAGCCTGTCAGTTCGGCGGCCCGTTCGACTGTTTCGCCCTCACGCAGCGCAGCCTTAGCCTTTTCGAGCCGCTGCAGGCCGGCGAGTTCGGAGAAGCGCACGCCTTCACGCGCCAGCAGACGGTCGAGCGAGCGTTCGCTGATGCCAAGTTTGTCCGACACTTCGCGTCGGCCCGTCAGCTTGCCGCCGCGGTCGACGAGTTCCCTTATGAGCCCTTGCGCATCCGCGCCGCCGATTGCGGCAAGCTCGCGTTCGGCAGCCGCCCGCCACATGGACGCGGCGGCCGAGTCCGGAAAGCGCAGCGGCGCCTGTAGATCCCGGCTGCGGTAGACGATGCACGAGCGGTCGGCCTCGTCGACGATCCTGGTTTCCAACAGCTTGGCGAGAACATGGCGGGTTTCGCTCGCGAGCCGTCCTTCGATCTCGAACCGGACGGGATTGACCGTGTCGCCCGGGAGTTGGCGCATCACGTTGGCGATGGTCAGCAGATGATCTAATCGCCAGAACTGTTTCAATTCGTCGTCGTGATAGAGATCGCGCGCGACGATCGCCGTCTCCTCGCCGTGCTTCTCCATTTCGAGCCGCAGCACCGCGCCCGCGAGCGCCTGATAATCGAGTGCGAAACGGACCGCCGCTTCGAGCGTCTCGTGCACCATCATGCCGAGGCCGACAAGCCCGAGCGTGGCGAGAGACTTGCGGAACGCGTATTCGACCACGAAGGCGTCGCCGATCTTGTGGCGGGCCCGCAGAAAGGACTGCCGCGCCTCCCAATAGCTGACATAGCGATCCGTCTGGACCGGCCGTCCGCCCTGGAACTCGACGAAGGGGAAGATTTCGCGCGCGCTCCAGCCGCGCTCCGTCGTCAGCGCGATCAGCGGCGACATGGCCTGCAACGGCACAACCTTGTCGCGCGCCGAGATCAGGCGAAGAATTCCCCGCCGCTCGGGCCCTTTGGCGAAAACTGTCCCGCTTCCTGGCGGCATCTGTCCTTGGCGGCCTCCCGCCTTTCCTTCATTGACGCAAGCAGGGAAGCGCCCAGCCCACGCGGGCTCCGCGCCTTGGATCGGGTGCGGCGCCGTTATGCTGCACGAAGCCCGCGGGGCCCGTCAAGCGACGGCCTTTTCGCGGGGCGCGCTCCTGCGCGAGGCGAATGCGAGGATATGCGAAATGAACTGGACATGGAGGCCCTCGGCGATCGCGCTCGTCGCGCTCATCGGCGCCGTTGCACCCGGCGAGGCGTCGGCGGGGGCGATCAGCGGACAGGTGACGAGCGCGGGCAAGCCGATACCCGGCGCGATGGTGACCGCATTCGACGAGGCCAAGGCGCGGCGCGACACCGCGTACGCAGATGCCGACGGACGCTTTCGGCTTGATACCGACATTTCCGGCAAGATCAGCTTGCGCGCCCGCGCGCCCTATTTCAAGGACAGCGCCAAGGACATCGTTCTGCTGTCCGCCGGCGATCAAGTCATCGACTATGACCTGGCTAGGGAGACAGACCCCGCAGCGCTTTCCGACAGCCTGACAGCCTCGGCGCATCTGACCGCGCTTTCCTGGGCCAATCCCAATACCCGCGCGGCTTTCATCAGCCAGTGCAACTATTGCCATCAGGTCGGCAACGAACTGACCCGCGTCCCGCGCTCCGAGGCGACATGGTACGAGACCGTGCAGCGTATGGAGGGCTATCTCGCCATCCTCACCAATCGCGAAGCGCAGGACATCGCCGCCACCCTCGCCAAGGGCTTCGACGGCAAGCCCGTCGCCGCCGTCCAGAAACACGCCTGGAGCGACCAGCTTGCGAAGGCCAAGGTCAAGGAATGGGTGGTCGGCGACGAACTGACCTTCGTCCACGACACCGACGTCGGAGCCGACGACAGGCTCTACGGCTCGGACGAAGGCCACGACATTATCTGGGTCCTCGACCGTACGACCGGCGGGATCGAGGCGAACAGGGAGCCCGACATCAACCTGCCGGAAGGCGGCGTGTTCTCGGGCTTCCGCCTGCCGATCGGCGTCTTCAGCGGCAAGCACGGGCCGCACAGCATGGCCCAGGCGAAGGACGGGAAATTCTGGATCACCAATGCGCTGTCCTCGACGCTCGTCTCCTTCGATCCGGCGACGAAGGCCTTCAAGCTCTATGACGTCGGCAGAACGCATCTTTATCCGCACACGGTGAGGATCGACGGCGAAGGCGTCGTCTGGTTCACCATCGCCGCTTCCAACGAGATCGGACGTTTCGACCCGAAGACCGAAAAGATGACGGTCATCGCGCTGCCGCATGACGGCTTCTGGCGCGGCATGACCGACCTCGCCTTCGCCTATGTGCTGAAGGTCGCCTCGCTGTTTCCCGCGAGCGGTATGCATCTCGCCGTCTCGCACACCAAATGGGCCGACCAGGGGCGCGACGCCTTCTCGCTGCCCTACGGAATCGACGTGAACCCGCGCGACGGCTCGATCTGGTACGCCAAGCTCAACGTCAACAAGATTGGCCGGATCGACCCGGAAACGCTGGCGATAAGGGAATTCGACACGCCGATGAAAGGGCCGCGCCGCCCGCGCTTCGACAAGGACGGCAACCTCTGGATTCCCGCCTTCGACGACGGCGGCCTGATGAAGTTCGACACCCGCACGGAAACGTTCGAGACCCTGAAGCTGCCGCTGCTCGCGCCGAACGAATACGAGACGCCCTATGCGCTGAATGTGCACCCGAAAACCGGCGACGTCTGGATCACTTCCAACATGTCCGATCGCATCTTCCGGTTTACGCCTTCAACGAAGACCTTCGTAAGCTATCCGCTGCCGATGCGCGTGACCTGGCTGCGCGATCTCGTCTTCGCGAAGGACGGCGGCATCTGTTCCAGTTCCTCGAACCTGCCGGCCTACGGCATCGAGGGCGGCAAGGCCTCCTTCATCTGCCTCTATCCCGATGGCGAAACGCCCGCCCGCTGAGCTTGGAGTCGCCTCCTATGCAAATCGCCTTTCTCTACATCGTCATCACCGTTCTGATGGCGGCCGTGATCGCCGCCTTCGGGCTGCCGTTTCTCGTCGCGGGCTGGCTGTTCGCGCGGTTTACGCGCGGCGCGATCGCCGACGGACCGCGCATTGCGCTTGCCGCGGCCATCGCGGCGCTTGGGATCGCGCCGAACTACGACGCCTATCAGGGACCGTTGCCGATCTACATGCGGCTCGTGCGCGGCGAACCGGCGCCGCTCGTGGCGTCTTTGGTCGCGCTCGTCATCACTTGGCTCATGCTGTTGGCCGTCGCCCGGTTCTTCGCTCGGCGCCGCGTCACGGTGGCGTGAGGAGGACGTGATGGCTTCCGTTGGCGCCATGCCTGAGCGCGACAGCGCGACCTCGGCCCTCGCCGGCCGCGTTCTCAAGGTCAACGGCATCGAAATGTACGTCGAGATCGCCGGCGACGGACCTCCCGTTCTGCTGCTGCACGGATTTCCGGACACGCACGAAGTCTGGTGCAAACAAGTTCCGACGCTCCTCGCGGCCGGTTTCCGCGTCATCGCGCCCGACCTTCGCGGGTGCGGCCGCACGGAAACGCCGGCGGGTGGCCCTGCAAGCTACAGGCTAGCGACGCTGATCGCCGACGTTCGCGCGCTCCTCGACGCGCTGGACATCGAGAAGGTCCTGCTCGTCGGCCACGACTGGGGCGCGGTGATCGGCTGGAGCTTCGCTATCGCCAATCCCGAACGCGTATTGCGTTACGCCGCGCTGTCCGTCGGCCATCCCACGGCCTATGCGCGCGGCGGGCTCCGGCAAAAGCTGATGGGCTGGTATGTTCTCGCCTTCCAGATCCGCGGCCTTGCGGAATGGCTGCTGAGCCGCGACGATTTCGCGCTTCTTGGAAGGCTGACGCGTTTCCCGCAGCAAGTTCCGAACTGGCGCGTCCATCTCGGACGACCCGGCCGGCTCACCGCGGCGATCAACTACTACCGCGCCAATCTTTCGCTCGTGCTGCCGTTCGAACGCGGCGACGTGACGGTTCCAGTGCTCGGCGTCTGGTCGTCGCGCGACATCGCGCTCGTCGAGCGTCAGATGACGAATTCCGCCCGGTTCTGCAAGGCCGGCTTCCGATACGAGCGGCTCGACGGGGTCGGGCACTGGATGCCGCTCGAGGCGCCGGAAAAGCTGAACCCGCTGCTGCTCGACTTCCTGCGGCGCGGAACAGACTCTCTCTCAAGGAAACAAGCCCATGAGTAATGACAGCCGCTTCATGCGCGGCCTCGCCGTCGCCTTCGCCGCAATCTTCGCCGTATTCTGCCTCTGGCAGTCGCCCGGCCTCATATTTGGACCGCTGACGAAAGCGGAGATCGACCGCGCCCTCACGATCATCGACAAGACGCTCTACCTGCCGCCGCAGGAGAAGGCGCAGACGCTGGAGCGCTTGCAAAAATGGGCCAAGGCCGACGACGGCCGCCCCGTCTACATGCTGAACCTGATGCGCTTTCACGACGAGGTCCAGCCGCCGCCCGGCGCGCCGGCCTTCAACGGCACGCCGCAGGAAGCGAACGCGATCTACGAAAGGAAGGCGATGCCGATGCTGTTCGCCGCCGGCGACTATCCGATCTTCGGCAGCCAGACGCAGGGCGAAAACATCCTCACCGACAAAACGATCGGCGATGGGCTCGGGCGCGTTCTTGTGGTGCGCTACAGCAGCCGCCGCGACTTCCTGAAGCTCGTGACCGATCCGGCCTACGCGACAATCGAGCCTTACAAGCTGATGGCGCTGCAGGTCGCGCTGACCCCGACCTCGGGCGATGTCGTCGTGCCCGACGCGCGGCTGGCTCTCGGCGCCCTCCTGCTGATCGCCTTCCTCTCCGTCGGCTGGTTCCGCTCGGCGCGCCGCAAACCCGCCCTCGCTCCCGCACTCGGGCTCGCTCGCGCCGCCGCCCCTGTCCAAATGAAAGTGAAGGAATCGCTATGAAGGCCGTCGTCTGCTCCAACGCCGAATTGAAAGTCGTCAACCGTCCCGATCCTGTCCCGGGCAAGGGCCAGGCTGTGCTGAAGGTGTCGCGCTGCGGTATCTGCGGCTCGGACCTACATGTGCGCTATCACTGCGACCACTTCGGCGAACAGCTTCGCCGGGTTGGCTACATGAACTTTCCGCGCGCCGACGAGGAACTCGTGTTTGGCCACGAATTCTGTGGCGAGGTGCTCGACTACGGTCCCGGCGGGAAAGCCAACGCGAAACCCGGAACGCGCGTTTGCGTCGTGCCGATGTTGCGCCACGGCGAAGAGATCGACGGGCTGGGGCTGGCGGTGCGCTCGCCCGGGGCTTTCGCCGAGCGCGTGCTAGTGGATCAGGCGATGATGATGCCGATCCCCAACGGCCTGCCCGACGACGTCGCGGCGCTGACCGAACCGATGGCCGTCGCCTGGCACGCGGTAAGGCGCAGCGAGGCGACGAAAAAGGATGTCGCGGTCGTAATCGGCTGCGGCCCGGTCGGCCTCGGCGTCATCTGCATGCTGAAGGCGCGCGGCGTGAAAATGATCATCGCCGCCGACTTTTCGGCCGGCCGGCGCGAACTCGCCCGGCGATGCGGCGCGCATCTGGTCGTCGATCCCACGCGCGAGTCGCCCTATCGCGACTGGAAGGATTTCGGCTTCATAGGCTCGATGTCCGGGCTTCTCGACCTGTCGGTCGGCACGCGCGAGAAGCTCGGCAAACTGCCGCTGCCCTGGCATCACGTCTGGCGGATCGCGGAAGCGGCCGGCCTCGCGCCGAAACATCCGATCGTGTTCGAGTGCGTCGGCGCGCCCGGCGTGTTGAAAAGCATCATGGAAAGCGCTCCGTTCTTCACCCGCGTCGTCGTCGTCGGCGTCTGCATGCAGCCCGACACGATCGAGCCTTCGATGGGAATCAACAAGGAGATCGAACTGCGCTTCGTGCTCGCCTATTCGCCACTCGAATTCCGCGACGCCCTGCACATGATCGCCGAGGGCGAGGTCGATTGCGCCCCAATCGTCACCGGCACGGTCGGTCTCGAAGGTGTCGAGGCTGCCTTCGAGGCGCTCAAGGACCCCAACCGCCACGCCAAGATCCTCATCGATCCCGCGAGCGCAGCGACGAGCCCGGACAAGGACGTCTCTGCGGCGGCAAAGTCCGTGACGGAACTGGCGCTCGCGTGACAGGAGATGATGCTGCGAGGCCCGTCTGAAATTGCGAACGCCCTGCTGGTATTCCGCTCCGCGAACTCGCCGAGTGTCCGCCGTCAGATGATTTGAGACACTTTGCAATCGCGGCGTAGAGAGGCTCTGGATTGTCTGTGGTTGATATTTGGCCGCTCTCAGCTGTTGCTGCAAGCGACGATTTGCGAGGGTTTGGCGTTTGATCCGTTCGCGTTCGAGGAGAATGGCTGCGGCGCGTCCGAAAAGTAAGCCAAAGCTGAGGGCCGCCTTCACAGGAATGGTTCTGATATGATGCTGCGCGGCTAAAGTCGGCTTCATGAGCGAGGCTAGCTGCACAGCATGGGCCAGATCACGTTGATCTCGGGGCACAAGCGTCGCCGGCGGTGGAGCGCCGGGAGTCGGGCGCGGATATTGGAGGCGATCTGCGCGCCGGGCGCTGTTGTGACGGCCAAGACGGCGCTTCAACTTCATCAAATGTGAGTCGGCCCCAATCTGGCGCACCGAAACACGAACAGGAATGGGGTCGGCAAACACTTTCGCGGGCGCCTGCGCCGGTTTCGGGAAGCGGACGGCCGAATGGACCCCTTTCGCGCAAAGCGAAACACCGAGCCCTATTGGCGGCTCACCAGCGCTTCGGCCTCGATCTCGACCTCATAGTCGCCGATGAGGTTTCCGACTTCGACCAACATATTCGCGGGCAGTACGTTTCCAAACGCCCTGCCATGAGCGAGCGACACCGGCTCCCATTGCGCCGCGTCGCGAATATAGATTCGCGTGCGGATCACGTCTTCCATTCCCCCGCCGAGCGCCGAGATCGAGGCGGCGATCTTGTCCAAGATATAAGTGGCTTGGGCGCCCGCATCGCCTGGCGCGACGCAACGCTGAGGCCCATGAGTGGCCGTAGTGCCGGAAACGCAGATTCGATCGTCCGCCCGGACGGCTCGGCTGTAGCCTGCGATCGGCTCCCACACGCTGCCCGAAGAGGCGCGAAATCGGCCAGGACGGCCCGGAACCGGTTCGGCTTTGTAGACGCTGGGGATCGACTCGAGATGATGGCTGAGATCGCCGGACGCCGTAAGATAAGATGGACTGCGCTATTCATCGCCGCAGTCGCCGGGAATCGGCGTCGTCGCGGCGAAGGCTCGCTCCAACTGCTCTCGATCCTCCGCGTCGATCGCGAATGAAAAGACAGTGCGATTGTCGGCTCGATGCTCGCTCTCGGTGATCCGGGCGCCGATGATAGCGGCGGCGATCGAGGGGTGGTCGAGCGTCCAGCGCGTGGCCACATTGGAAACGGAGACGCCGTGCTTCTTGGCGATGTCGGCGGCGGCCGCCAAAATCCCTCGGAAAAGCTCCCAACCGCCGGCCGCATCGATGAACCGGATCGATAGCGATATTTACGAACTCGGGCGCGATCGCGGCGGGCGGCATGGGTCAATCATGAAGTACAATCTCAATACCGGCATCGCCTGATCGCCGATCGAAGACCCCGTGCGGACATTTCGGACGAAGGGCAGCAGCTTCCGCGGTCGGCATGTGAAGACCGCTTTCCATGGGAGGACCAATATGAAACGACTACTGTTCCGCACGACGATGCTCGCCGTGCTCGCGGCCGCCACGGCCCTGGCGCGCGCGGCGGATTGCGACATCACGATCGGTATGGTGATGGAGCTGACCGGACCGGCCGGCGCCTACGGGCAAGCCGGAGCGAAAGCGGTCGAAATGGCCGTTCGCGACTTCAACGACGCGGGCGGCGTCAGCGGCCGCCACCTGATTACCGACACCCGGGACAGCCAAAGCCAAGGCGCCGTCGCCGTCGATCAGGCGACCCAACTCGTCAACATTAAGAAGGCGCCGGTCATCATCGGCGGCATCATATCCTCGGTATCGATCCCGATTCTTACTTCGGTCACGGCGCCCGCCGGTGTGATTTAGGTTTCGCCCGCCTCTTCCTCGCCGACGCTGACTCAGCTTGGCCGCGATGGCAAAACCAACGGCGTATTCTTTCGCACCATCACTTCAGATGCGTTGCAAGGTACGGCGGCGGCAAAATATGCGATCGATTCGGGTTTGAAGAAAATCGCCATCATCAACGTCAACAACAACTTCGGCGTCAATATGACGAAAGAATTCTCGGTCGCTTACAAGAAGCTCGGCGGGACCATCACTTCGACGACGCCTTACAATGAAAAGCAAGCAAGCTACTCGGCCGAGGCGAGCCTCGGCGCTGGCGGGTGATCCAGACGCTCTCTATCTGGTCAGCTATCCGGTCGATGGCGCCACGATCGCGCGCGCCTGGATCTCAGGCAGCGGTTCCGCGAAATTCCTGCTCAATGACGGTATGAACTCTTCGGATTTCATCAAGGCCGTCGGAGCAAAGTTCCTCGACAATGCCTACGGCACTTCGGTGGGCGCCAGCGAAACCGCGTCGACAAAGTATTTCAACGCCAATTTCGAAACGTTTTCCAAAGGTATAAAGCCTGACGCGCCCGCCGCGGACCGGTCCTATGACGCAGGCGCGATCGTGGCTCTGGCCGTGGCCAAGGCCGGGAAGGGTGACGCCGCCGCGATAAAGGCCGCCATCCCGCAAGTCGTCGCGCAAAGCGACGAACCGATCCATGCCGGCAAGGAAGAGTTCGCCAAGGCGCTCAAGTTGATCCATGAAGGCAAGCCGATCAAATATGAGGGCGTCATCGGCCCGGTCGCGTTCGATCAATTCGGCGACAACACCGGACCGTTCCGCCTTTGGCGCATCCAGGGCGGCGAGGTCAAGACGGTCGGCGAAATGAACGCCAATGAAGTGAGCAA
>JBBIIT010000015.1:9150-61860 GCA_037446355.1 Beijerinckiaceae bacterium
TGAGCAAATAGACGCTCCGCGCCAAAGCCTCGCCACGCGGATTGTTGATCGCGTGGCGGACGGCGGGCCGTGGTCGCAACTTGGACTTGGGCGGCTCGAGCGCACGCCGCCAACTCGCGCCACCGCCGAGGCGTCACACGGATGAGAGAGCGCTTGTCATGGGATGATCCGCGCGCGACAGGCCGTCGATAACATTGAAATGGTGCTTGCCCGCTTCTTCGACCAGATCGACTTGGACGCCGAGCCCGGTCCAGATATTGGCGAGGAGCGAGCTCTGACGAATGAATTCGGGCCGTTCTTCGGCGCCCACCCAGCAGGTTAAATCGATACCGGCCTGGGGTTCGTGCAGCGCAGGACTCTCGGCAATCGCTTCGGCGGCGTCCAGGCGCAAGGTGGCGTTCATCGCGGTGTGCAAGAGCGGCCGTAGGTCATGCAAGCCGGAGATAGACATGACCTTCCTGATCCGCGGCCGGAGCGCCGCGCGCAGCGGCGAGTCCCTCACGATCATTCGCGTAACGAGATGTCCGCCTGCTGAGTGCCCTATCAGGTGGATCGGCCCGGTTGTTTCGTCCGCCACTGCGGCTATCGCCGCCGCGATTTGTTGCGTGATCTCTGAAATACGCGCTTCTGGACAGAGTTCGTAAGACGGCATGGCGACGGCGAAGCCTCGCGCCAACGGACCCTCGGCGAGGTGTGACCAGATGGATTTGTCAAACGCCATCCAGTAGCCGCCGTGGACAAAGACGACCAGACCTCGCCGTAGGCCATCGGGCAGGAACAAATCGTAGCGGTTGCGGTCAAGCGGCCCGTAGACGATATCGGCCCGCAGCCGGTTCGCCTGCATCATCCGCTCGCGAAACGCCATGGCGCGCGCCCGCCACCGCGCCGGATAATCGGCTCCGTCGGGAATGTGCGCCCCGTTGGCGTAAGCGTCGTCCCAGTCAATGATCTGCCTGCGGCTCATCGGAATCGTGCTCGTTCAATGGCCGCCGCGACGTCCTGACCGACGCCGACGCGACTGGATTTGCGCGCCCAACCGAGGGCTTTCGATGTCTCGCCCTGAGGCTACGGCGTTGGATTATCGGCCCTATCGAATTAAAGTTCAAGTATGAAATTTCATACTTGAACTATTTTCAGATCGGCGCCATAGTGGCCAAAGGGAGAAACAAGGACGCGGTCACATGAGAATCGCTTGTCTGGGCGGAGGCCCCGCCGGCCTCTATTTCGCGATCAGCGCCAAACTGCGCGATCCCGCGCATGAGATCGTCGTGTTCGAACGCAACAGGCCCGACGACACCTTCGGCTGGGGCGTCGTGCTGTCTGACGAGACACTGACCAATCTGGCGGCTAATGATCCGATCAGCGCGGAGGCGATCCGGTCGCACTTCGCCTATTGGGACGATATCGCCGTCCACTTTAAAGGCGTGAAAACCGTCTCTACCGGCCACGGCTTTTGCGGCATCGGCCGCAAGAGGCTGCTCACCATACTTCAGCGGCGTGCGCGCGATCTCGGCGTCGATTTGCGCTTCGAGACCGCCATCGACGGGGTCGCCGCTCTTTCGGCGCAATACGACCTCGTCGTCGCGGCGGACGGCCTGAATTCGCGCGCCCGCGCCGAATTCGCGGCGCGCTTCGAGCCAGATATCGAGATACGCAAATGTAAATTCGTCTGGCTTGGCGTGCACCAAAAATTCGACGACGCCTTCACCTTCATATTTGAAAAGACTGAGCACGGTTGGATCTGGGCTCACGCTTATCAATTCGACGCGGACACCGCGACATTCATCGTCGAGTGCAGCGAAGAGACCTGGAGCAAGTTCGGCTTTGCCGGCATGAGCCAGCAAGAGTCGATCGGCGTATGCGAACGTATCTTCGCCAAATATCTCGGCGGCCATCCGCTGATGACCAACGCCAATCATATCCGTGGGTCGGCCTGGATCAACTTTCCACGCGTGCTCTGCAAGAAGTGGTCCCATGGAAACATCGCCCTGCTCGGAGATGCGGCCGCGACCGCGCATTTCTCCATCGGCTCCGGCACAAAGTTGGCTATGGAAAGCGCCATCGCCCTCGCCGAATATCTACACACTGAGAAGACAATTGCGGCGGCCTTCGCCAAATACGAGGACGAGCGCCGGATCGAAGTCCTGCGTCTACAATCGGCCGCGAGGAATTCGCTCGAATGGTTCGAGGAGATCGAACGCTATTTTCATCTGGACCCCGTGCAGTTCAACTATTCCCTCCTCACCCGGTCTCAACGCATCAGTCATGAGAACCTGCGCCTGCGCGATCCCGCGTGGCTGGAGAGCGCGGAGGCCTGGTTCCAGAAGTCGGCGGGCGCATCCGCCAACATCCGGCGCGCGCCAATGTTCGCTCCTTTCCGGCTGCGTGATCTCAGGCTTAAAAACCGCGTTGTGGTCTCGCCGATGGCCCAATACCGGGCCGTGAACGGCGTGCCCACCGATTGGCATCTCATTCATTACGCCGAGCGCGCCAAGGGCGGCGCCGGGCTGGTGTCGATTGAAATGACCTGTGTCAGCCCGCACGGGCGCATCACGCCGGGCTGCACGGGACTTTACGCGCACGAGCACGAGGCGGCGTGGAAACGGATCGTCGACTTCGTCCACACCGAAACGGAAGCGAAAGTTTGTTGCCAGCTCGGCCATTCCGGCCCCAAAGGTTCGACGCGTCTGGGTTGGGAGGGAATGGACAGACCCCTCGCCGAAGGCAATTGGCCGTTGATTTCGGCGTCCGCGATCGCCTGGTCGCCCGAAAACCAGACGCCCAAGGCGATGGACCGCGCGGATATGGTCCGCGTGCGCGACCAGTTCGTCGCATCCGCGCGGATGGCCGAACGCGCCGGGTTCGACATGATCGAGCTCCATGCCGCCCATGGTTATCTTCTTTCATCGTTCATCACGCCGCTGACCAATAATCGTGTCGATGAATATGGCGGCTCGCTCGCCAATCGCATGCGCTTTCCGCTTGAAGTGTTCCATGCCGTCCGCGCAGCGTGGCCGCAAGACAAGCCGATTTCCATTCGCATTTCCGCGAACGACTGGGTGGGTGCGCCCGGCGTGACGCCCGTCGAGGCGGTGGAAATCGCGAGGTTGTTGCAGCAAGCCGGCGTCGACATCTGCGACGTATCGGCGGGCCAGACTTCGCTAAAGGCGAAGCCGGTTTACGGCCGCATGTTTCAAACGCCGTTCTCCGATCGCATCCGCAATGAATCCGGCATGGCGACCATGGCGGTCGGCAATATTTACGAGCCCGATCACGTCAATTCGATTCTTCTGGCTGGCCGCGCCGATCTGGTTTGTCTGGCGCGCCCGCATCTTGCGGACCCTTACTGGACGCTTCACGCGGCCGAGGCGCTGGGCGACACCGGCGAAGCCTGGCCGACGCCCTATTTGGCGGGGCGCGATCAATTGCGCCGACTCTCACAGCGCTCGCGGGCGACGCCGATCAAGGAGGAGCGTCCGTGACCCCGCTTGCTGGAAAGCGCGCCCTGGTGACGGGCGGCGGCTCCGGCCTGGGCGCCGCGATCGCCGTGGCGTTGGCCGGCGCGGGCGCGACAGTGGTCATAGCGGGACGCCGCGCGGCCGCGCTGGCGCAGACGGAGGCGAGATCGCAGCGCATTTCCAGCGTTGTGGCGGACGTGACGAATGAGAGGTCCGTTCTGGCGCTCTTTGATCATATCCAAACAACGATGGCTGGTCTCGACATCGCCGTCGCCAACGCGGGGGCCGCGACCAGCGCGCCCCTTGCTCGCACTAGCCTCGATGCCTGGCGGGCGCAACTCGACGTCAATCTGACCGGCGTCTTTCTGACCTTTCGACATGCGCTGGCGGCGATGACGTCGCGCGGCGACGGCCGCTTGATCGCCATCGCCTCGACCGCGGCGCTCAAGGGTTATCCCTACGTTCCAGCCTATTGCGCGGCAAAGCATGGCGTCATCGGCCTGACGCGGTCGCTGGCGCTTGAACTGGCGCGCACCGGCGTGACCGTCAACGCGATATGTCCGGGTTTCGCAACGACCCCGCTGCTGGAGCGTTCGCTCGACGCGATCGTGGCCAAGGCTGGAAAGAGCCGTGAAGAGGCGGAAGCCGCCCTCAGCAAAACGAACCCGCAAGGACGCTTCGTGCGGCCCGAAGAAGTCGCGCAAGCCGTCCTGTGGCTGTGCGGGCCCTATTCTGCGGCGGTGACCGGTCAGGCTATTTCAATATCCGGAGGCGAGACGTGAGCGAGGCATTGGCGGAAGAATCGGCGAAGCCCGAGGTCAAGTCGCAGCGGCTGCGCGCATGGCTGCGCATGTTGAAAGCGACGCGGCGCGTCGAGGCGCATATTCGCGAAAGATTCCGGCTCGAATTCGAAACGACCCTTCCGCGTTTCGATGTGATGGCCGCGCTCGATCGCTTCGAGGGTGGGCTTAAAATGAGCGAATTGTCGACGGCATTGCGTGTCGCGAATGGCAATGTCACCGGGATCGTGGAGAGACTTGTCGCCGACGGGGCCGTGCTGCGCGTGCCGGTCGCTGGCGACAAGAGGGCGACCTTGGTTGTGCTGACCAAAAAGGGGCGAGACGAGTTCTCCGCGATGGCGGCGACCCACCGTTTATGGGTGGACGAAATGTTCGAGCGCGTCTCGCCCGAGTTGTGCGATCAGATCGTCGCGGCGATGGACCTGATCGGCGCCTCGCCGGCCTACGCCAAGAAGGGGGAGCCGGCATGAGCGGCATGGCGGAATTTGTCGCCGAACATTTCCGCTGGAGCCTGGAGAGCGGCGTGGCCGTCATTTCGCTCAATCGGCCCGAACGCAAGAACCCGCTGACCTTCGACAGCTATGCCGAACTGCGCGACTGTTTTCGTCGCCTCGCGGATGCCGACGACGTCGGGGCTGTCGTTTTCGGCTCCAACGGAGGCAACTTCTGTTCGGGCGGCGACGTGCATGAAATCATTGGACCGTTGCTGCATACCGAGATCAAGGGCCTGTTGCGTTTCACGCGAATGACCGGCGACCTGGTCAAGGCGATGTTGGCTTGCGGCAAGCCGATTATCGCGGCGGTTGACGGGATCTGCGTCGGCGCCGGGGCCATCATCGCAATGGCCTCCGACATACGCATCGCCACGCCCGCCGCGAAGACGGCGTTCCTTTTCACTCGCGTCGGCCTCGCGGGTTGCGATATGGGCGCCTGCGCCATGTTGCCTCGCATAATTGGTCAGGGCCGCGCCGCGGAGCTGCTCTTTACCGGTCGCGCGATGTCCGCCGACGAAGGCGAGCGTTGGGGCTTCTTCAATCGTATCGTCGATCCCGGCGTCCTCGACGCCGAGGCGCTCGCCCTCGCCCGGAAACTCGCCTCCGGTCCTGGATTCGGCCATATGATGACCAAGACGATGTTGCAGCAGGAATGGTCGATGTCGCTTGAGCAGGCGATCGAGGCCGAAGCGCAAGCCCAAGCGTTGTGCATGAAAACCAAGGATTTCGGCCGCGCTTATTCGGCCTTCGTCGCCCGTCAGGCGCCTGTCTTCGAGGGCGACTGAAATGGCCGATCGAAGCTTTCTCGACTGGCCTTTCTTCGAGGATCGGCACCGCACTCTGGCGGCCGAACTGGACCTCTGGGCGAAAGGCGCATTGCAGAGTATCGATCATGACGATGTGGACCGCGCCTGTCGCAGCCTGGTGACGAGGTTGGGCGCCGCCGGCTGGCTCGCGCATTCGGCTCACGATCCCGACGACGACGACGCACATCTCGACGTGCGCAGCTTGTGTCTGATTCGCGAGACGCTCGCCCGGCATGACGGGCTTGCGGATTTTGCCTTCGCGATGCAGGGCCTTGGAACCGGCGCGATCTCCCTGTTCGGCGACGTCGCGCAAAAGCGGCGCTGGCTGAACGAAACACGCGCCGGCCGGGCGATCTCCGCCTTCGCCCTAAGCGAACCGAAATCGGGGTCGGACGTCGCCAACATCGAGCTTACCGCGCGAGCGGATGGAGAATCGTACATTCTCGACGGCGAGAAGACTTGGATCTCGAATGGAGGGATCGCCGATGTCTACACCGTCTTCGCCCGTAGCGGTGAGGGGCCCGGCGCTCGGGGCCTTTCGGCGTTTGTCGTGCCGGCCGACACGCTTGGCCTCACAATCGCCGAGCGGCTCGAGGTCATCGCGCCGCATCCCCTAGCGAGATTGTCTTTCAGGAGCTGTCGTGTGCCGCGCGCCGCGCTGATCGGAGCGCCCGGACAGGGCTTTCGTATCGCTATGGCGGTGCTCGACGTCTTCCGCTCGACCGTCGCCGCCGCGGCGCTGGGTTTCGCGCGCCGAGCGCTTGACGAAAGCGTCGAACGCGCGACCGCGCGTCAACTCTTCGGCGCGCCGATGTCTTCCCTCCAGATGGTTCAAGCCCATATCGCCGAAATGGCGCTTGATGTCGACGCCGCCGCTCTGCTGGTCTACCGCGCCGCATGGCTCAAGGATCGCGGAGCCGCCCGCGTCACACGCGAAGCGGCGATGGCCAAGCTTTTCGCTACCGACCACGCGCAACATGTCATCGACAAGGCCGTGCAGATTCATGGTGGGGACGGCGTGCGCAAGGGCAGCGTCGTCGAGCGACTTTATCGAGAAATCCGTGCGCTGCGAATCTATGAGGGCGCATCGGACGTTCAGAAAATCGTCATAGCCCGACAAACGCTTGGCGGAGGATAGGATGTTCGGACCTTCAGCGCATCTGGACACGTTCACGCGCGACAATCTTCCGCCCGCCGATGAATGGCCGGATCTACTCCTCGAGGGCTTCAATTATCCCGCGCGTCTGAACGCCGCTGTCGAATTGACCGACGCCATGGTGGGCAGGGGCTTTGGCGACAACATCGCCTTGATCGGAAACGGCCGCCAGCGCACCTACAAGGAGTTGACGGACTGGAGCAACCGCATCGCGCATGTCCTGACCGAGGACTACGGGCTCAAACCCGGCAATCGTGTCCTGATCCGCTCCGCCAACAATCCCGCGATGGTGGCGTGTTGGCTCGCCGCGACGAAATCCGGCGCCGTTGTGGTCAACACGATGCCGATGCTGCGCGCGGGCGAACTGAAGCAGATTGTCGACAAGGCGGAAATCTCTTTCGCGCTGTGCGACACAAGGCTCCTCGGCGAGTTGGTGGCCTGCGCCAGCGCAAGCGCCTTCCTCAAGACGGTCGTCGGCTTCGACGGAACCGCCAATCACGACGCGGAACTCGATCGACGGGCTTTGGGCAAGCCGGTCAAATTCGACTCTGTCGCCACGGCCAGCGACGACGTCGCGCTTCTCGGATTCACGTCGGGAACGACCGGCGAACCCAAGGCGACGATGCATTTCCACCGCGATCTTCTGATCGTTGCCGACGGGTACGCCAGGGAAGTGCTCGGCGTAACGCCGGACGACGTTTTCGTTGGATCGCCGCCGCTCGCATTTACCTTTGGGCTCGGCGGCCTCGCGATCTTTCCGCTGCGCTTTGGTGCGGCCGCGACGCTGCTGGAGAACGCATCGCCGCCAAATATGATCGACATCATCCAGACTTATAGGGCGACGATCAGCTTCACGGCGCCGACGGCTTACCGAGCGATGTTACGCGCGATGGACGAGGGCGCCGACCTTTCGTCGCTTCGCATCGCGGTTTCGGCCGGCGAGACACTGCCCGCGCCGGTCTACGAAGAGTGGACGCGCCGGACCGGAAAACCCATCCTCGACGGCATCGGCGCCACGGAGATGCTTCACATTTTCATCACGAATCGCCTGAACGACCGCGCTCCTGCCACGACCGGACGACCGGTGACCGGCTATGAGGCGCGGATCGTTGACAACGAAATGAATGAATTGCCGCGGGGCGCCGTCGGTCGCCTTGCGGTGCGCGGGCCGACCGGATGCCGCTATCTCGCCGACGAACGCCAGCGTAAATATGTTCGCGACGGCTGGAACCTGACCGGCGATTCGTTTGTACAGGACGATGCCGGTTACTTCCATTTCGCGGCGCGCTCGGACGATATGATCGTTTCGGCCGGATACAATATCGCCGGGCCCGAGGTCGAAGCCGCGCTGCTTTCTCATCCGCAAGTCAAGGAGTGCGCCGTCATCGGCGCTGCGGATGCCGAACGCGGGTACATCGTCGAAGCGCATGTCGTCCTGGTGGAGGGCGTGACGCCCGACAGCGAGACGCGCAAGCGATTGCAGGATCACGTCAAGGCGACGATCGCGCCTTACAAGTATCCGCGCTCGGTGCAATTCCGCGATTCCTTGCCCAAGACGCTGACCGGCAAGATTCAGCGATTCCAGCTGAAGGCGAAGGAATAGGCGATGACTGATTTCACAAGAACGCGCGCTCTCTTTCATCTGCCGGAGGGCGTGACTTATCTCGACGGCAATTCATTGGGGCCGTTGCCCATCGCGGCGACCCAGCGCGTCGCAAGAATGATGACCGAGGAATGGGGTCAGCAACTCATCACAGGCTGGAATGTGGCCGGATGGATGGCCCAGCCGCGTCGGGTCGGCGATCGCATCGGTCGATTGATCGGCGCGCCCGAAGGCACGGTTGTCATGGGCGATACTCTGTCAATCAAGGTCTACCAGGCGCTGGCGTCGGCGTTGGAACTCAATCCCGCGCGTCGCGTGATCTTGTCCGACGCCGGCAATTTTCCGTCCGACCTTTACATGGCCGAGGGATTGCTCCGAACCCTCGACCGGGGACTTGAATTGCTGGTCGTCGCGCCGGACGAAGTCGAAGGCGCCATCGACGACAAAGTCGCCGTACTTATGTTGACCGAGGTCGACTATCGCACCGGTCGCTTGCATGACATGAAGGCGCTGACCCAGCGGGCCCATGCCGCGGGCGCGCTGACCGTCTGGGATTTGGCCCATTCCGCCGGCGCCCTCCCCGTGGACGTCCATGGCGCGGAAGCCGATTTTGCCGTGGGGTGCACCTACAAATATCTCAACGGCGGCCCTGGCGCGCCCGCCTTCATCTATGTCGCGCCGAAGCATGTCGGCGCCGCGCGTCCGGCCCTTTCCGGCTGGATGGGACACGAAGCGCCGTTTGCCTTCGATCTCCATTATCGCGCTGGCCTCGGCATCGAGCGGATGCGCGTCGGAACACCGCCGATCATCGCCATGGCGGCCCTTGAAGCGGCGCTGGACGTCTGGGAAGGCGTTGACATGATCGAATTGCGGAAGGCTTCGATCGCGCTCGCAGACCTGTTCATCAGCGAACTGGAGGCGCGCTGTCCGGAACTCACGCTTGCCTCGCCACGGGACGGGCGGAAGCGCGGCAGTCAGGTCTCGTTCCGGCACGAGAACGGCTACGCGATCATGCAGGCGCTGATCGCTCGCGGCGTTATCGGCGACTTCCGCGCCCCGGACGCGATACGCTTTGGGTTTACGCCGCTCTACATCGGCGAGACCGATGTCCGCAACGCGGCAAACGCGATTGAGGACGTCGTGGTCAACCGACGCTGGGACACCGCACAGTACCGCCAAAGGGCAGTTGTGACATGACCGACCAACCTTACGATCCCTCCAATGAGGGAGCTCAGATGTCGTTCGACGGACGCATGTCTTACAGCGACTATCTCCATCTCGAGCGCGTGTTGGACGCGCAGGCGCCCCTGTCCGACGCGCATGACGAACTGCTGTTCATCATTCAGCACCAGACATCCGAACTCTGGATGAAACTGGCGATCCACGAAATCGGTTCCGCCATGGGAGCCATACGCGACGACCGGCTTCAACCCGCATTCAAGATGCTCTCGCGCGTCGCGCGGATATTCGAGCAACTCAACAGCGCCTGGGACGTCCTGAGAACGATGACGCCGAGCGAATACACCGAATTCCGCGGCTCGCTCGGTCAATCCTCGGGCTTCCAGTCATACCAATACCGGGCGATCGAATTCCTCGCGGGCAACCGCAATCTCGCGATGCTTCGCCCTCATGCCCACCGCCAAGACATCGTCGCGAAGCTTGAGGCGATTCTTGCCGAGCCCAGTCTCTACGACGAGGCGCTGCTTCTATTGGCGCGCAACGGCTTCGATATTGGGGCGGAAGCGCATCGAAAGGAATGGCGCGCGGCACGCAGCCAAAGCTCCGAGGTCTTAAACGCGTGGAAGGTCATCTACGCGTCTCCCGCTAAATACTGGTTGCTCTACGAACTCGCGGAGAAGCTGGTCGATTTCGAGGACTATTTCCGTCGCTGGCGGTTCAATCACGTCACGACAGTCGAACGAATTATTGGCCTGAAGCGTGGCACCGGGGGCACCTCGGGCGTCTCGTATTTGCGCAAGATGCTCGACGTCGAGTTGTTTCCAGAGCTTTGGAGGGTTCGGACCGAACTTTAGTCCGCCGTCGGCGCTCGGTCGACATTCTCGACGGGAAAGCGCGGGCGCAGGTTCTGGCGCGGTTGACGCGTTGCGGCCCAGCGCCAAAATTGCACGATGTTCCGTTAGCAAGGGTAATTGGAGAGCCTTCTCATGCAGCGCCGGCAAGACCTCTTCGACTGGGCCGATCCGTTTCGATTGGAAGAGCTATTGACTGATGACGAGCGCATGGTAATGCGAACGGCGCGCGGGTACGCTCAAGACCAACTGGCGGCCCGAATTCTTGACGCCTTTCGCCACGAAAAGACTGACCCGACGATATTCCGGGAAATGGGCGATCTGGGTCTTCTGGGCCCGACCGCCTCACCGGAATATGGCGGCGCAGGTCTGGGCTACGTTGCCTACGGGCTTGTCGCGCGCGAGGTGGAAAGGGTCGATAGCGGCTTCCGTTCGATGATGAGCGTCCAATCGTCGCTTGTGATAGTCCCGATAGAAACGTTTGGCTCTGAGGAGCAAAAGCGAAAGTATCTGCCCAAACTGATCGCGGGCGAATGGATCGGTTGCTTTGGGCTGACCGAGCCCAACCACGGTTCGGACCCCGGTTCGATGGCGACCCGCGCGCGGAGCGCGCCAGGCGGCTACATTCTCTCCGGCGCCAAGACCTGGATTTCCAATGCGCCGATCGCCGACGTCTTCATGGTTTGGGCAAAGACCGAGGAGGGCGTGATCCGCGGCTTCATCCTGGAACGCGGTTGGAAGGGTCTTACGACGCCGACAATCCACGGCAAGGTCGGGCTCAAGGCGTCGATCACGGGCGAAATCGTGATGGACGACGTGTTCGTCCCGGCCGAGAACATGTTGCCCGATGTTGGAGGCTTGAAGGGCCCCTTCACTTGCCTCAACTCGGCGCGGTTTGGCATCGCTTGGGGCGCGCTCGGCGCGGCGGAAGCGTGTTACGCCATCGCGCGGCAATACGTACTCGATCGCCAGCAGTTTGGTCGCCCGCTTGCCGCAAACCAGCTTATCCAGAAGAAGCTTGCCGATATGGCGACAGACATCGCGCTTGGACTGCAAGGCTGTCTTCGGCTTGGCCGCATGAAGGAGGGCGGCCATCCGCCTTTCGAGCTGACGTCGCTGCTGAAGCGAAACTCCTGCGGCAAGGCGCTGGACATCGCCCGCACCGCGCGCGACATGCTCGGCGGCAACGGAATTTCCGACGAGTTCGGCGTTATCAGGCATCTTGTCAACCTCGAAGTGGTGAACACTTACGAGGGCACGCACGACATCCACGCGCTAATCCTTGGCCGTGCGATCACCGGCATCGCCGCCTTCGCAAATTGAGGAGAGACCCGTTGCGCTCCGCCAGGTTTGCCGGCCCCGACTTGAAGACCGCGATCCATACGGGACTGCCACATAGTCCTCGCTTCTCAAGATCGTTATCGGGGTCTCGGGCGAATTCTTCAGTGCGATTTGCTGGCCGGGGCCCAAGCGCCTACATGAGTTGTGGTCCGGTATATGCACCCTCGGCCTCGATGCCGAATTCGCACACGGGGACTTTCACGAGGAGTTTTTCGATTTCGCGCCGAGCGTGCAGTACATCGCCGAGAGTTCAGGGGATTTGCACGACGAAGCCTCGGGCGGCAATTTTGGAATCCGCACGGCGGAGCAGCGGCTCTTCGCCACTTCTCCTAAAACCGCTAGAAACGCGCGCAGGCCAATTGGAGACGTCTCATGCATTCGATCCTGCAACCTGAAGGCTGGGCGAAGCCGGTAGGCTACGCGAACGGCGTCGCGGCTGTCGGACGCATGGTGTTCGTGGGAGGCCAGATCGGTTGGAACAGACTGAATGTTTTTGAGACCGATGATCTTGTCGAGCAAGTGCGGCAGACGCTAAAAAACGTGGTCGCGGTGCTGGCCGAGGCGGGAGCCGAGCCAAAGCACATTACTTCGATGACATGGTATTTCACGGACAAGAGAGAATATCTGACGAATCTTAAGAGCATTGGCCAAGCCTATCGCGATGTGATCGGAAGACACTACTCCGCCATGGCGGCTGTGCAGGTGGTGGCGTTGATGGAGGATCGCGCCAAAGTGGAGATCCAGGCCGTCGCCGTGGCGCCGTGCTGAGGTCGGCGCGTATTTCCAATTCAATCAAACCCACAACGTAATCGCCGCGAATATTTTGCGGAGCGGATCGCCCGTTCCAACTTTCCTTATATGGCTTCGCGACAACTCGCCTCCCTAACAGACCAACGCAGACCCAGCCATTGTATCTCTTAGGTCTGCCGAGTCCGATGGAAGGCTCGGACTATCGCAATTGCCCACCAACACGGCGCCGGACCCCGGCCGTCACGCGATATCGTCGACGCGACTGAGCTTCGTATGCAATCGCTCGAAGCGGAACGGCGACGGATCAACGATCGGGGCAGCGCCCGTGACAAGATCGGCGATCAGTCGGCCGGAGGCGGGACCGACGCCAAATCCGTGGCCCGAAAAACCGCTGGCGAGGAATAAGCCCGGCAGCGTCGCGATCGGCGAAATCACCGGCACGGCGTCGGGCGTGACATCGATGAGTCCCGCCCAACGCTCAGCGATCGCCACACCTTTGAAGAGGGGAAAAGCGCGCTCCAGATTCGTCTTGGCTTCGTCAAGCAACGCATTGTCGGGCGCGGGATCGAGAACGCGCACGGTCTCGAAAGGCGACGGTTCGTCGAGCCGCCAGCGCCTCGGGATTCGCCATTCTTCGAGGAACCTCCTGCCGATCCGAAGCCGCAACTCGCGCCAGTCGCGCCGCAACGTCGGGACGAAATCCAAGAACAAACGGAAATGATCGGGTGTGATCGGCGCTACATTGGCGCCGCGGCGCGCGACGGTATAACCGCCGTCGAGCCGTTTGCGGAAAGAGAAGTCCGAGCCCCCGACCGCGATCTCGCCCGGCCCCGATACGGGCGCGGTCCGCATGACCGAACCCAGGATCTTCAATTGCGGAAAGTCGACGCCGAGGTTGCCGCAGAACAATCGCGACCAAGCCCCGCCCGCTATCACCGCGGCGGCACATGCGATCGGGCCGCGCTCGGTTACGACGGCGCAGATCCGTCCAGCGGCGGTTTCCACTCCGCGCGCCGCACAACCGGTCAGGATCGCGGCGCCGGCGCGGCGGGCGCCTTCCGCGATCGCCGCCGGGGCGAGGTGCGGTTCGGCGCGTCCGTCGCTGGGCGTGAAGAGCGCCCCGCGCCACAGGCGGCCACCTGGCAGCAGACGCGCAGTTTCCGCCGCGCCGAGCAAACGCGAGCGCACCGGAAAGGGACGTGTTTGTTCGAGCCACGCCTCATACTTGTCGACCTCGGCTTGAGTGTCGCAGACATAGGCGATGCCCGCCTGGCGAAAGCCCGTTTCGCCGCCGACCTCGGCGTTCATGCCCGACCACAGCCTCAGGCTCTCGATGCTCAGCGGCACTTCTCTGGGATCGCGCCCCATCGTTCGGCACCAACCCCAATTACGGCTGGATTGCTCCGCGCCGATTTCGCCCTTCTCGCACAACGCGACCGAGACGCCTCTCTTGGCGAGGTAAAGTGCGGCGCTTACGCCGACGATGCCGCCGCCGATCACGACAACATCGGCCCGCGCGGGTAAGAGATCGGACGACGCAGCCATGGACGAACTCGCAATCAGGATCGACTCATGTCGTACGCATAGAGCAGGCCGTCGGGCGACCGCAACCCCGCGGGGCGCGTCCGCCTTGCAGAGGTCTGGGGGAGCGGCCATACTTGATCCACCAGTTGGGAGGCTTGGGCGATGAAGCGATATTTTCGCGCTTTTCTTGGCGTCGCGGGGCTGCTGATCGCGGGCGCGGCGCGCGCGGACAACAAGACGCTCGTCATCGGCATGGGCTCCGCCGACGCGGGCAAGCTCGATCCGCATATAGCCTCGACAACGCCCGACAAGGGCCTGCTGCAATACATTTTCAACGGCCTCGTTCGCTTAAAGCCGGGCCAGATCAGCCCGGAAACCATCGAGCCCGATCTCGCGGAAAGCTGGAATTCCAACGCCGATGGCACGGAATGGCTCTTCCATGTGCGGCATGGGGCTCAATGCCACTGGGGCTACGGCGAATTCACCGCCGATGACGCCGCGTTCTCGATAAAGCGCGCCGCCGACAAGGCGACGTCTTCCTATTCTAATGATTTCTCCAGTGTCGCCGACGCCGAGGCGCTGGACAAATACACGTTGAAAATCACGCTGAAGCGCCCCGTCGCCGGGTTTCTCGGCTACGTCGCCAACATCAACGGCGGCAACATGGTCTGCAAGAAGGCCGCCGAGGAAATGGGCGAGGGTTTCGCCAAGAAGCCTATCGGAACCGGCCCTTTCATGTTCGCGGAGTATCAGCCGCAGCAATTCGTGCGGCTAGTCGCCAACAAGCAATATTTCCGGGGTGCGCCGAAACTTGAGGAGATCATGTACAGATATATCCCGTCCGATTCGAGCCGGGATCTCGCTTTTCAATCGGGCGAACTCGACATGATCTACGGCAAACAAGATCAATCCTGGGTCGACCGCACCAAACAATTGGACGGCGTGAAAGTTGTGGCGATGGAGCCGGGCGAACTCTCGACTTTGTTCCTCAACATCACGCAAAAACCGCTCGACGACATTCGCGTTCGCCAAGCCATTGCCTACGCCATCGACCGCAAGGCGATCGTCGCGTTCAAGGGCGCCGGCTCCGCGCGCGAGGCAGTCTCGATAGTTCCCTCCGGCTATCTGGGAACCGACGAACACGCGCCTCTCTTCCCTTACGATCCCGTCAAGTCCAAGGCGCTGCTCGCCGAAGCGGGTTACCCCGACGGCGTGACGATCAAGACGATCCACACGACCTTGACCGGCATGGAGACCTTCATCGAGGCGGTGCAGGCGCAATTGAAGAAAGTCGGAATCAACCTCGATATCCAATTGGTGGAACATGCGACCTACCATAGTCAGATCCGCAAGGATCTTTCGCCCGTGGTGCATTACCAGGCCGCGCGCTTCCCGATTGCCGATGTCTATCTCACGCAGTTCTACGATTCCGCTTCGATCGTCGGCACGCCGACCGCCGTGACCAACTTCTCGCATTGCAACGTCGCCGACGACGACATCAGGGCTGCTCGCGCGGAAACCGATCCCGTCAAACAGAAGGCGTTGTGGAAGGCCGCGCAGACCAAGGCGATTCAGGCGGTTTGCGGCGTGCCGGTCTACGAACAATTGCAGCTGTGGGCGTGGAAGGATTCTCTCGATCTCGGTTATGAGCTAAAAGGCTCGCTCAATCTCGCGCCGCCGGTGACGGAAAACACGCACTTCACCAAATGAGCGCGGCGCGCGCCGGGAGATAGCCGGGCATGGCGGCGTTCCTGACCCGTCGCATCGGGCTCGCGTTCGTGACTCTGTTCACGGTTTTGACGCTGGTGTTCTTCATCATGCGCGTCTTGCCCGGCGATCCCGCGCAAGTAATCCTTGGCGATCAGGCCTCGCGCGAGGCGATCGAGGCGCTGCATGTTCGCCTGGGCCTCGATCAACCCCTTGCGGCGCAGTACGTCCGCTTTCTCACCGGCGCACTGCGCGGCGACTGGGGCCTATCGATGGTGTCGGGACGCCCGGTGCTCGGCGAAGTGATGAAGGTGCTGCCATGGACGCTGGAACTGTCCGCGGTCTCGCTCGCATTAGGCGTCATTCTCGGCGTCCCGCTCGGCGTCTGGGCAGCAGTTCGACGCAATCGATTTCTCGATTACGTGATCCGCGCGGGATCGCTGGCCGGCCTCTCGTTTCCGGCCTTCGTCGCCGCGATCGTATTGCTGCTGCTGTTCGCGATTGAACTACGCTGGTTTCCAGTCATTTCCGCGCGAAGAGGCAGCCTTGGCGCCTGGACGCAATCGATCGCTTTGCCCGCGCTCAGTCTCGGCCTGAACGCCGCGGCCTACCTCACGCGCGTCACGCGCTCGGCGATGCTGGAGGCGCTCTCCGAGGACTACATTCGCACCGCGACGGCGAAGGGTGTGCCGAGCCGGATCGTCATTTGGCGGCACGCGCTGCGCAACGCGGCCATCCCTATCATCACGGTCGCCGGGCTCTATCTCTCGACCTTGATCGGCAATTCGGTGCTCACTGAAATCGTGTTCAGCCGCCCCGGCCTCGGCAAGTTGATCGTCGGCGCCCTCAGCCAACGCGACTACACGATGCTTCAAGGCCTGATGGTGATCTATACGCTGTGCGTCGTCGTCGTGAACCTGATCTCCGATCTCGCCTACGGCGTCGCCGATCCCCGGGTGAGCTACGGATGAGCGCCAGATCCCCTGTCGGCGTCGTTAGCTGGCTGCGCGCCAACAAGGGCGCCGCCGCGGGGCTTGCCGTGCTGATTCTGCTCGTGCTCGCGGCCGTGCTCGCGCCTTGGCTTGCGCCCTTTGATCCGCTCGAACAGGACATAATGAACCGCCTCAAGCCGCCCTCCCACGAGCATTGGCTGGGCGCGGACTATTTTGGCCGCGACACGCTTTCGCGCCTACTTTATGGCGCGCGGGTCTCTTTGGCGATCGGCGCCGCCGCGACGCTGATCGCGATGATAGCGGGCGCCGCAATCGGTCTGTTCGCGGGCTGGCGCGGCGGCGGCTTCGACGCGGCGGCGATGCAGTTGATGGACATGCTGCTTGCCTTTCCCTCGCTTATTCTCGGGCTGATCGTTGTGGCCATGCTCGGCCCTTCGATGCCTAATATCATCGCCGCCATCGCGCTGACTTCCATTCCCACTTTCGCGCGCGTCGCGCGTGCGCCGACCATCGTGATGAAACGGCGCGAGTTCGTCGAAGCCGGTCGTTCGCTCGGCTTCTCCGACGCGCGTCTCATCTTGCGCCATGTGTTGCCCAACATCTTTCCCGAGATTCTCGTGATGGGAACGCTGTGGCTCGCCAATGCAATCCGAACCGAGGCGTCGCTCGCGTTCATCGGCCTCGGCCTCAAGCCGCCGACGCCGACGTGGGGCGGGATGATCCGCGAGGGATTCGACAACATCCTCGATTCGGCATGGCTGGCGATGGTTCCAAGTGTCGCGATCCTAGTCGTAGTTTTCGCACTCAACCTGTTGGGCGACGGATTACGCGACGCGATCGATCCTAAACTGAGGAACGACCCGTGAACGGCGAACCGCTCCTCACGGTCGAGAATTTGGGCGTCGATTTCCGCGTCGAGGGCGCTTGGCGGCCGGCGGTTTCCGAGCTTTCCTTCTCCCTTGGCGGGCGCGAGACGCTTGCCATCGTCGGAGAATCCGGTTCGGGGAAAAGCGTCACCGCGCTCGCGATCATGCGGCTGTTGCCTGGCGCCAGCAGCCGCGTCCGAGGCGCCATCCGCTTCAACGGGCAAACACTTTCTAGCCTTTCCGACGAAGCGATGCGAACTCTTCGCGGCGACGCGATGACGATGATTTTTCAAGAGCCGATGACGAGCCTCAATCCTGTGCTCACCGTCGGGTTTCAGATCGGCGAGGCCTTGGTGTATCATCGCGGCCTTACGCGCGCGGCGGCGCGAAGCGAAGCACTGCGCTTGCTGGAGCGGGTGAAGGTGCCCGCGGCGCGACAGCGGATCGCGGAACATCCTCACCGCTTCAGCGGCGGTATGCGGCAGCGCGTGATGATCGCGATGGCGCTCGCATGCAAGCCGAAGCTCCTAATCGCGGACGAACCGACGACGGCGCTCGATGTGACCGTGCAGGCCGAAATTCTCGAGTTGATCAAACAACTGCAGACCGAAGAGGGCATGTCGGTCGTGTTCATCACGCATGACATGGGCGTCGTCGCCGAGATTGCCGACCGCGTCGTCGTGATGTGTCGCGGGGAGAAGATCGAAGAGGGCAATGCCAAGAAAATACTGCTTTCGCCGCGTGAGACATACACGAAGGTTTTGCTCGCGGCTGTGCCGTTGCCGGGTTCAATGAGGGGCGAATCCAGACCCAAGCCCTTCGATCTCGGCGACACCGGGGAAAACGTCGCGCCCATCATGCCGGACCCGTCGCTCCCGCTGCTTGTTGTCGAGAACCTCGTGACGCGGTTTCCAATTCGATCGGGTCTGATCGGCCGCATCACCGCGCGCGTACATGCGGTGGAAAATGTCAGTTTTTCGATCGGCTCCGGCGAGACGTTGGCCTTGGTCGGCGAATCCGGCTGCGGCAAGTCGACCGTCGGGCGCTCGATCCTTCGACTGGTGGAACCCGTCGGCGGTGCGGTGCTGTTTGAAGGGCGCGACATGCTGGCGCTCGCGCGCGAACCGCTGCGCGCGGCGCGCCAGCGGATGCAGATGATCTTTCAAGACCCGTTCGGAAGCCTCAATCCCCGCATGAGCGTTGGCGCCGCGATCGCGGAACCCATTATCGTTCATGGCCTCGCCAACGCGCGGCAGGCCGTCGACCGTGTCGCGGACTTACTGCGCAAGGTAGGCCTCACGCCTGACATGGCGAGTCGGCTGCCGCATGAATTCTCGGGAGGTCAGCGTCAGCGGATCGCCATCGCACGGGCGCTCGCGTTGGGGCCGAAGCTTATCGTCGCCGACGAGGCGGTGTCCGCGCTCGATGTTTCCGTAAAGGCGCGTGTCGTCAATTTATTGATGCGCTTGCAAGCGGAACTGGGCTTGGCGTTCCTCTTCATATCTCACGACATTGCGGTCGTCGAGCGCATCAGCCACCGGGTCGCGGTCATGTTCCTGGGTGAAATCGTCGAGATCGGCCCGCGTGCGGCGATCCTTGAGGACGCGCGTCATCCGTACACTCGCGAATTGATTTCATCGGTTCCGACCCCCGATCCTTCGCGCAGAACATTTCGTCGAGCGGTGGAAACCAAGGAGGCCGCCAATTCGTTGCGCGCGGTCGACTATCGTCCGCCAAGGCGCGAGTACCGGGAAGTTGGTCCGGGCCATTGGGTGGGCGAGTTTTGAACAAAGCGATATCCCGTGCGCGAAAGCGATTTCCGTTATGGCTTCGAGATAGCTGCTGAAGAGGGCCGCTACCTTACTGGTGTCCAACGATCGCGCCAACGCGGTGAACCCGGCGATGTCGGGAAACAGATTCGCGATCTCGCGTATCTGGCCGCCGAGCGGCCGAAACAGGCGAATTGCGTTCCCGCATTCACCCGAACACAAGGAGCGGCGGGCATAGGATTGGCTGACGCCCCGGACTCTCGGCGAAGTTGCCGCGCGACCGCGCGTTCCGCGCATGCAAACCGAATGCGGCGCACGCTTGACCGCGACGGATCCGACTGCGCGCGGTTCATCGATGCTGGCGAAACACCGCCCCCGCCCCTCCACTTCGATAAAGTCGCCCCGCGCGGCAACTGCGCCCATTCGACCCACGCCCCCTTCCCGTAGCGGCGTCAGCGGCGGCGGAGCGCATCGTAAGAGTTCCGCCGCCGGCGTTCACGCTCGGCTCGCGTTGCCAGAACTTCCGCTTAGGCGAAGGCGTGAGGCCGCGAGCCGCAGCGCATCTCGATGGGGTGACGGCGTTCGCGCGCCAATTGATACGCGAGCGCACACGGGAGGTCTGGCGCCCCCGGCCTAGACAATCCTGATATCGGCGAGGCTAGCGCCGTCGTCGCCCGCCACATGCACCGCGCATGCGATGCAGGGATCGAAGGAATGGATCGTGCGCTGGATCTCGATCGGCCGCTTGGGATCGGCAAGTTGGTGCCGGTCGGCCAAGGCCGCTTCGTAGGCGCCGGGTTGGCCCTGCGGATCGCGCGGCCCGGCATTCCAGGTGGAGGGCACCACCGCCTGATAATTGGCGATTTTGCCGTCCTCGATGACGATCCAGTGCGCCAAGGCGCCGCGCGGCGCCTCCAGAACGCCAACGCCTCTGGCCGTTCGCGGCCAGACAGAGGGCTCCCATTTGGCGGGGTTATGGACCGCGACGTCGCCGGCGCGGATATTGGCGATCATGGCGTCCAACCAACCGGACATCTGATCGACGATGATCTTCGATTCCAGCGTGCGCGCGGCGGTGCGCCCGAGCGTCGAAAAGAGGGCTTCGATCGGCGCGTCGAGCGTCTTCAGCGCCATGCCCGCCAGTTCCTTGGTCTGCGCATGGCCAGAGGCGTAAAGCATCAATACGCGCGCGAGCGGGCCGACCTCCATCGCCTTGCCGCGCCAGCGCGGCGACTTCAACCAGGAATAACCTTTGTCAATGTCGAGCTGTTGATAGGGCGGCTTCGGCCCGTCATAGGCGAAACTCGTTTCGCCGACGTAGGGGTGAAGCCCCTTCTCTTTGCCGCCGGAATAATCGTACCAGGAATGGGCGACGAACTCCTGCACCTGAGCGGGATCGTTGAGATCGAGAGGCTCGATGTGCGAGAGGTCGCGGCCGAGAATGATTCCGGCTGGAATGAGCTTCTTGTCCATTCGCGCGCTTCCGTCGGAAGGGAAATCGCCGACGGTCATGAAATTACCCAGGCCCTCGCCGCGCGCGAACCAGTCCCTGTAGAATCCAGCGATCGCGAGCGTATCGGGCAAATAGACCTGGTCTACGAAAGCGCGCATCTTGCCGATGATGTCGCGAATTTCGCTGAGCGTGACAATGTTGAGCGCGGTCGCCGCCGCGCCGCCGCCTTGCATGTTCGGGTCGGTCGAGATGGGCGAGGGCGCGCCGCCGACGAGAAAGTTCGGATGCGGATTCTTGCCGCCGAAGATTGCGTGCAGCCGCGCCACGTCGCGCTGCCAGGCCAGCGCCTCGAGATAATGAGCGACCGCCATCAAGTTGGCTTCCGGCGGCAGCTTATACGCCGGATGGCCCCAATAACCGCCGGCGAATATGCCGAGTTGCCCGCCTTCGACGAAGGCTTTCAGCCGCTTCTGGGTATCCGCGAAATAGCCGGGGCTCGACTTCGCGAACGAGGAAATCGACTGCGCGAGCGTCGAGGTCGCGGCCGGATCGGCCTTCAGCGCCGACACGACGTCGACCCAGTCGAGCGCGTGCAGGTGATAGAAATGCATTACGTGATCGTGTACAAATTGCGCGGCGATCATCAGATTGCGGATCAGATTGGCGTTGGCCGGGATGTCGTAACCGAGGGCGTTTTCGACCGCGCGCACGGAGGCGACCCCATGCACCAGCGTGCAGACGCCGCAGATCCGCTGTGCGAACGCCCAGGCCTCGCGCGGATCGCGGCCGCGCAGAATAATCTCGATGCCGCGCACCATCGTGCCGGACGAGTAGGCGGCCTTGATGGCGCCCGCCGCATCGGTTTCGACCTCGATGCGCAAATGGCCTTCGATGCGGGTAATCGGATCGACTACGACACGCTGGCTCATTGTCCCGGTCCTTCAAGCGGTGCGCGCGGCTCGTCCTCAAGATTGTCGGCGACAACTTCGAGCAGCGATTCCACCTTCTTGTCCCATTTGAAATGCTTGGCGCCGAGATCGAGGGTAATGCGGCACTGGCCGCAGGCCGTGATGAATCGCTCGGCTCCGGCGGCGTCGACCTCGCGCTGTTTGAGTTGGAACGCCTGATAGCGGATCGGATCGGCGCGGGCGTTCGAGACGACCCCCCCGCCGCCGCCGCAGCACCAAGCCAGCGCGCCGTGGTTCTCCAACTCCTTCAGCTCGATCTTCGCGGCAGCCATCACGGCGCGCGGCGCTTCATTGACGCCGCCGCGTCGCACGAGTTGGCAGGGATCGTGGAAGCTCGCGCTCTGGTTGATCGGCTTGATCCTGACCTTGCCGTTTTCGACCGCCTCTTGCAGAAACTCGGTCATGTGGATGATGCGCACCGGCAGTTTGTCCCCATACCAGCGCGCCGCCTCCCAGCGCGCCGCGCCATAGGCGTGTCCGCACTCGGGCAGAACAAGCGTATGCGCGCCGATCTTGACGGCCGTGTCGATCAGGCGGCGCGTCATCTTCTCCTGCAATTCAAGATCGCCGTTGAGATAGCCGATGTTGGAGGCTTCGAACCCTTGAGTATGGTAGGTCCAGGAAGCGCCGAGCCTGTTCAGCACTTTGGCGGCGTCCGCGAGCGCCTTGGTGTGGTCGGTCAGTTCGGCGGGCGCGACGGTGAGAAGATAATCGGCCTTGTCGAGATCGACATTCATCTTGACGCCATATTGCTCGCCGACGTCGTGGATGATGTCGGCAAAATCTTCGGCGGGCGTGGCGGGGCTGCCCCAGGCGCGCGCCGTGCGATCCATCAGTTGCAGGCGATCGGGGATGAGCCCGGCCTTGAACATGCCGTGCCGCGCCTTCTTGATCAGTTCAGCGATGTCGATGCCCATCGGACAGGCGAGCGTGCAGCGGCCGCACAAGGTGCAGGCGTCAAAGATCAGCCGCTCCCATTCTTCCAGCTTTTCCAGCGTCACTCTCGGCGCCAGGCCGAACAGGCGATAGATCGGCGCGAACGGCCCGGCGTGACGCTTATAGGCCTGCTCGAAAGGTTGCAGTTTGTTGATCGGCGTATAGATCGGATTGCCGGTCGCGACGTAGAAGTGGCAAGCGTTGGCGCACATGCCGCAGCGCACGCAGGCTTCCAGATTGGCCGCCGCGACAGCGCCGAACTCGCTGACAAAGCCCCGCATCGCCGCGCTCTGCCGCGCGTCGTCGGTCAACTCGCCTTGCGCGTCGAAAGGGACGCCGGCGGCGGTCGTCTTGGCGGTCATATTTCAGCCCCCCTTTGACCCAGGCGCACGCCGGTCATCGCGCGCGAAAAAGCGAACAGGACGGCGTGCATCAACTTTCCGAACGGGAACCAGATGAGAAACGCGCAAATCGACAGAATATGGACAGCGAGCAGCGTCTCGTAGCGCGCGCCCAGATGCGCCGCCGTCAGTAGGCCGGTCAGCACCGGCAAGAAGGTGAGCAGCCAACTCAGATAATCGTCGTTGCGGGAGATCAGACGCAGCACCGGACTGCCGAGGCGATGCGCAAGCGCGGCAAGCAGCGAGGCTAACGTCAGCGCGCCGAAGACGTAAACGACATTGTTCGGCAGCGCGGGCCAGCTTAGGCCGGTCAGACCCTTGATGAACAGCACATGCGGAGCGAACAGCAATACGATGATCGCGAGACCAAAGTGAAAGATGTATCCGTTGACGAAGGTGAAAAGGCCAGCGCTCTGAAACGGCTTGTGTGGCCACATCTTCGTGAAGATGCTTTTGATCGCGCTCATCGGCGCGGACGGCGCTCCGGCGCGCGGCGTCGCGTGGACAAGTCGCCAGGGCAGCAGAAGCGCCCCGACGAATCGCCACGATGCGCCGGCGATGAAAATGATCAGCGCCGCTTCCAGGGCCGGCCCGCGCGCGAATTCGAGCAGCGTCATGGTCTGTCTCCCCCGCTCGCGGCCGTCTTGGCCGGCAGCGGCGGCTCCTTCAGGTAGGCCGCCTGATGACGGCGCGAGGCGTAGGCCGCACCGGCGCCGAGCGCGACGCCGGCCAGCGCGGCGCCGGCGAGCGCGGGACCGAGATCGCCGAGCGTCGTCGAGAGCGGACGATAGAACCCACCCTGATCCCAGAAGTCCGGCTCGGAGCAACCGAGGCAACCGTGCCCGGATTGGATCGGAAACGAGACGCCTCCGTTCCACTTCAGCGTGGCGCAGGAATTGTAGGTGACCGGCCCCTTGCAACCGACCTTGTAGAGGCAATAGCCCTTGCGCGCGCCCTCGTCGTCGAAGCCTTCCGCGAACAGACCGCGCTCATAGAAGGGGCGGCGATAGCATCGGTCGTGAATGGTTTCGCCAAAGAACGCCTTCGGGCGGCGCAGATGGTCAAGCTCCGGCAATTTGCCGAACGAGACGATATAGGACAACGCGCCCGCCATCGCTTCGGGGATCGGCGGACAGCCGGGAATATTGACGACAGGGCGATCGGTCACGAGTTGATCGATCGCTGCGGCGCCGGTCGGATTGGGGCGCGCCTTGGGGATGCCGCCGAACGCCGCGCAGGCGCCGACCGCGATCACCGCCAGCGCGTCTTTGGCGGTTTCGTGCAGCATGTCGATATTGGCGACGCCAGCGATGGTCGAATAAAGGCCGCCATCGCGCGTCGACACCGAGCCATCGACGACGACGATATATTTGCCTTTATTGGCGGCCATCGCCGCCTTGCGCGCGTCCTCGGCGGCCTCGCCCGAGGCGGCCTGCAACGTGTGGTGGTAGTCGAGCGAGATGAAATCGAAGATCAAATTCTCCAGCGTCGGCGAGAACGAGCGCGTCAGCGATTCCGTGCAGCCGGTGCATTCCTGAAAGCTGAGCCAGATCACCGATTGTCGACGCGCTGTCGCGAGCCCTTCGGCGAACGCGGGGATCGTTTCGGCCGGCAGCGCCAGCAACGCGCCGACATAAGAAGCGTATTTGAGAAACGCGCGCCTTGAGACGCCGCGCGCGGCGAGCATTTCGCCTAAGGTTTCTGGACGGGTCTGCGGTCGCGCGGCGCGCGGCGCCTCGATGCTCATGGAGTCTCTCCCTCGTCCTCGTCGCGTTCGCGCGTGCAAAATTCCGCAAGACGACGCGCCGCGGCCGCGATATCCGCGCGATGGCTGCGCAGGATCGCCGGGACTTCGCCGATTTCGACGCTTTCGGCGGCGATACGGTCGCCTTCACCGAAATGACGCACCCACCAGACGCCGGAATAGGCGGTCTCGAACACTTCGGTGCGGCCGGCGGATTCGATCCGCGCCTCGACCTCGCCGTGTCCAACTGCGTCCGCGAGTTCAGCGCGATCGGCGCGTGTCAGGGGCATCGCGGTCAATTCCAGAGCCGCAACGGCGCCGGTCTGGGCGAACAGCGCCAGCCGCGCGGCGATTTCGCTCAACACGGCTTGCGCCATGCCCGTCCGCTCCGGCCGCGGCGCATCGGATGGCGGGGCGAGACCCGAGTTTCGGACCGGCCCGGCGAAGCCCGCGAGTTGGGTCATCATGCCCACCTGTCGATCAGCGCCTCGACCGCCGCGCAGGCGGCGGGCAGGCTCGCGGCGATAGACGGCGAAGGTTCGAGGCCCCATTGCGTCGTCTGCGGCGCGACGCCGACCAACGCTCGCCGCTCCGGCAAACAACCGGAAAAGCGAGCGGCATGAACGATGTCGGCGAGCGCGACCTCGTGCGCCGAGGTTTTGACGTAGGAGACCTGCGCGTCCATCGCCGCGCCCTCGAACACCCGCGTCTCCCCCGCCGCGCCGTCGAACATCGCGGCGTCAACGACGATCAGGGCCGACGCGGCTTCGATGTCAGGCAGCAGAGCAAGTCCAAGCGTGCCGCCGTCGCAAAATATGACGCGACCCCCGCGATCGTCGCCGCGCGCCGCCAGGTTTTCGACGACATGAATTCCGATGCCGTCGTCGCTCAGGAGGCGATTGCCGATGCCGAGAACCAAAAGCTTTCCTCGATCCGCCACGGAAGCCCCCTCTATGTATGTATTCGTATGTGTTGATCGAGGCGTCTCGGCTATGACGCAGATCAAACGACCTTACGAAGGAGGCTCGCGCTCCGCATTTTTCGCGGATGTGGCAGGCGCTTCGGGAGACAGCGGCCCGCGCGCGATGAGATCGGCAAAGTGATCTTCGAAATCCTCGCCGCGCAGCGCCTTTTCGACGCCGGCGAGGCTTCGTTCGATCAAGGCCGCTTCATCTGCATCGAGCACCCGCACGGCGGTATCGAGATGGACGAGCAACCAGACGCCCGTCCGCTGCGGGCCGACAAGCATCAACGAAACACGCAACCTCGTCTCGCCGCGCGCGCAAAGCGCGCTGGCCTCGCCGCATTCCATTGCCTGCATTGGTAAGCCCAGGCACATCCCCCGACGCTCCTCACGCGGATTCCACCCGACCGAACCCCCGTGCATGTAGAGCGCCAGCGCGAGGCGACACTTGATTCAAGTCACTTCACGCGTCTTCGACTTCCCGAACGCGAACCTGGAAAGCGACGCAGGGGTCGAAAGACGCGGCGAGCCAACCTACGCGCCGCTCGGCTTCCGCCCCGGCGCCGATGTACGCGCCCGTCAACGCCCGCGCGAAAGGTCCGTCCGGCATGAAGCTCCAGTCAGTTGGCGCGAGAATTCGATAGTCCGCGATCCGCCCCCGAGGGTCGAGACACATCCAATGATAGAGTCGGCCGCGCGGAGACTCGACCGCCGCTCCCCCCGCGCCCGGCCCGTGGCGATGAAACTCCACGATGGGCGCTTGCGACTTGCCGTCCAGCGCGTCGATCGCCTCGGCGATCGCGTCGAGCCGGGCGATCAAGCGCGTCGCGAGCGAAATCGGCGCCGGCGCAGATTCCAACATTCCTCCCCCGACAGGCGCGCCTCGGGCGAGCGCGGCGAAGATCGCCGCGTCCTGCCGAGGTCCGACCCGCGGCAGCGGCGCGGGTTGCGGCGCGAACGCACTGTCGGCGGCGATTTGTGCGTGGAGGCGACCAAACCAGCCCTCTGTCGGCGCGACGCCGCGTCGTTCGGCAAGGCCAAGAGACGTCGCCGCCGCCCGAACCGTTGCGACGCCGCTCCCGACTTCATCGGCGCGCGAAAGCGCGCGCAGAGCGTTGAGCGCTTCGCGCAAGACTTGGAGGCTCGAAGAGTCCGGCCCCTCGCCGGGCTCACTTGGCCAACCCAGAACGCAGGAGCGCAGGTTCTCGCCAACCCGCTCGGCGGCCAGGGCGCGCGAGATCTCTTCCCCGCCAGGCGCAGGCGCGCCGGACGCCGCGGCGAAGGCGGCCGCCGCCGCCGCGCTTTGCGCCGCCGGACACAGCGCGAATACAGCGCGCGCCAGCCCCGCCGCCTCAGCCGCGGCCTTGCCGCGAAACACGGCGCCGCCGATCCCGAACCTGCCCGAAGCAATTGTGACCGCCTCGGCTCGACCGTCTCGGCGGCGTACCTCGATGTCTAAGCGATTGAAAGAAAGCGCCGCGACCGCACTCATGCCAAACCCCATATTCACGCCGCCTTGCTATCGCCGCATGGACGCCCGCGGAAATGATTTGCGCCGATATTTTGTCGTCGGCAATCCAACCCAGTGATAACGCATAGACCCGCGCGGGCGCCGGACGCTTTGCGGCGCAAGGCGAACGAGACTCGAATGCGATAATAATAAATTATCTAGAGCATCAGAAAATATAATTTAATCTGATAATGCCGTCGTGCTAAAGATGCGCATGGAAGATAAAGATCGGGGAGATCCTGCCTCGCCCGCGTGAATAGCCTTTGAAGAAATCAATTGGCCGTTCCATGGCGCCGCCCGTAGCTTCGCCCCGGACCGACCAAGGCCGCTAAGGAGGAAATCATGAACGACAAGAGTGACGACAAGAATGCGGGCAAATGCCCGGTCGCGCACGCCGGCGCTGTCAAGTCCGCCCGTGAATGGTGGCCCAGCCAGTTGGACCTCCAAATTCTCCACCAACATTCGGCGCTGTCCGACCCTATGGGCGAGACGTTCGATTACGCCAAGGATTTCAAGAGTCTCGATCTTGGCGCGGTTGTGAAGGATCTTCATGCGCTGATGACCGATTCGCAGGATTGGTGGCCCGCCGACTTCGGCCATTACGGGCCGTTGTTCATCCGCATGGCCTGGCATGGCGCGGGCACTTATCGCATCGGCGACGGGCGCGGCGGCGCGGGGGGCGGCCAGCAACGGTTCGCGCCACTCAATTCCTGGCCGGACAACGGCAATCTCGACAAGGCGAGAAGGTTGCTTTGGCCTATCAAACAGAAGTACGGCCGCTATATTTCCTGGGCCGATCTCATGATTCTGGCCGGCAATGTCGCACTGGAATCGATGGGCTTCAAAACCTTCGGCTTCGGCGGCGGACGCGAGGACACCTGGGAGCCGGAACAGGACATTTATTGGGGCCCCGAGGGCAAGTGGCTCGAGGACGAACGCTACTCCGGCGACCGCGATCTCGAGAACCCGCTCGCCGCCGTGCAGATGGGCCTGATCTACGTCAATCCGGAAGGGCCGAATGGCAAGCCGGACCCGATCGCCGCGGCGCGTGACATCCGCGAGACTTTCGCGCGCATGGCGATGGACGACGAGGAAACCGTCGCGCTGATCGCCGGCGGACACACGTTCGGCAAGACCCATGGCGCGGCCGACGCGAAGGCGAATGTTGGGCCCGAACCCGAAGGCGCAAGCATCGAAGAACAGGGTCTGGGCTGGAAGAACGCATTCGGCACGGGCAAGGGCGGCGATGCGATCACCAGCGGCCTGGAAGTGATCTGGACCACGACGCCGACAAAATGGAGCAGCAATTTCTTCTGGAACCTCTTCGGCTACGATTGGGAGCTGACCAAGAGCCCCGCCGGCGCCTATCAATGGAAGCCCAAGCACGACGCGGGCGCCGGCACCGTCCCCGATCCGCACGACGCCGCGAAGCGCCGCGCGCCCTCGATGCTCACAACGGATCTTTCGTTGCGCTTCGACCCTGCCTACGAGAAGATTTCGCGACGCTTCTACGAGCACCCCGATCAGTTCGCGGACGCTTTCGCACGCGCCTGGTTCAAGCTCACGCATCGCGACATGGGACCGGTCGCGCGCTATCTCGGTCCGCTCGTGCCAAAAGAATCGCTGATCTGGCAGGACCCGGTTCCGGCGGTCGATCATGCGCTGGTCGGCGAGGCCGAGATCGCGGCGCTGAAAGCAAAAGTCCTGGCCTCCGGCTTGTCGGTTTCCGAACTCGTCTCGACGGCGTGGGCTTCGGCCTCGACGTTCCGCGGATCCGATAAGCGCGGCGGCGCGAACGGCGCGCGCATTCGCCTCGCGCCGCAGAAGGATTGGCCCGTCAACCAACCGGCGCAACTAGCCAAAGTTCTGCAAAAGCTCGAAGCGATCCAGAAAGAGTTCAATGCCTCGGCGTCGGGCGGCAAAAAGGTTTCGCTCGCCGACCTGATCGTGCTGGCTGGCGGCGCCGGCATTGAAAAGGCGGCCAAGGACGCCGGGCTCGACCTGTCGGTCCCCTTCGCGCCCGGACGCACCGACGCCTCGCAAGCTCAGACCGACGCGCATTCGTTCGCGCCGCTCGAACCGAAGATCGACGGCTTCCGCAACTATGTCGGCGCCAAGCCGCGCCTGGCCCTGGAAGAACTGCTGGTCGACCGCGCCCAGTTGTTGCGGTTGACGGCCCCGGAGATGACGGCGCTCATCGGCGGATTGCGCGTGCTCGGCGCCAATGCGGACAAGTCGGCGCATGGCGTGTTCACCAAGCGCCCGCAGACACTGACCAACGACTTCTTCGTCAACCTGCTCGACATGGGTACGGAATGGCGGCCGGCGGCGGGCGTCGAAGGCGTGTACGAGGGACGCAACCGCAAGACTCAAGAAGTCAAATGGACGGGCACGCGCGTCGACCTGATCTTCGGGTCGCACTCTCAGCTGCGCGCGCTTGCGGAAGTCTACGCAAGTTCGGACGCCAAGGAGAAGTTCGCCAAGGACTTCGTCAAGGCCTGGAACAAGGTGATGAACGCGGATCGTTTCGATCACGCCTGAACCCGCCGACAACGCGGCCGCCCGCTGCGCCGGGCGGCCGCGCAGATTTCAGACTCGCGGCGAGAGTTCGAATACGGAGCCCGGGTGATTGTCGCCGACGCGAAAGTCGAACTCGTGCAGTTTGGCGATCGCCGCGGCGATGTTTAGGCCCAGGCCGACGCCGTTGGCGTTGTCTGCCGCGCCCACGCGATGAAAGCGGTCGAAGATCGCCTGCTTATCGACCTGCGCGACGCCCGGGCCGGTGTCGCAGATACGTACGAAAGCCCGCGCTCCGTCCATCGAGGCTTTGATTCTAATAGAGCCGCCGGGCTCGGTGTATTTGATCGCGTTGTCGATGACATTGGCGAGCGCCTCGCGCAACAGATCGGCGTCGCCGTTGACCAAAACCGGCGGCGTCGCCTCGATGGTCATCAAAATTGACTTTTCGCGCGCGAGCGGCTCGTAGAACTCGAACAGATCGACGCAGATCGGCGCCATATCGACCTTCTCGAAAACCCGGGATCGCGGAGCGTTTTCGACCTCCGCCAACCTCAGCAGCGCGGCGATCGTCACCATCGTGGAATCGAGATCGGTCAGCGCGCGGCGCACCGAAGCGCGCAGCGCGAGCGCGTCGGGATCGTTGACGCTCCGTTCGAGACGCGCGCGGATCACAGATATCGGCGTTCGCAGATCGTGGGCGATATTGTCGCCAACGCTGCGAATTTGACCGATCACGCGGACCAGTTCGTCGAGCATGACGTTGACGTCGCGCGAGATGCGACCGATGTCGTCGGTGGATTTCTGGTCCGGCAGGCGCGCGGAAAGATCGCCCTGCATGATCCGCGTCAGGATCGCCTTGATCCGCCTGAGGCGCCGCGACATTCGTCGCGCCGCCCAACCGCCGATCGCGAAGGCGACGATAAGCGCGGGCGCGCAAGAGAGGGCGAGCGTGCGCAGCACCGTCTCGCGCAGTTCCTCGAGTTCGACCAAACTTCGGCCAAGAAGCAGCACGCTGCCATCCGCGCGCGGCCGCGCGACGAAAATAGCGGGTTCGAGCTGATCAGGGCGTCCGGGCGGCCGCGCGGTCCGATCGATGTGCGGTTCGCCGTCGATTCGGATGGGCGGCATCGCCTTTATATTGCCGAGGATCGGCTTGCCCGACGGATCGAAGAAGGCGGCGTAGTCGAGGCGGCGCAAGTCGCGCGTCAGCCTCAGCTCCAGCGCGTTCTTCAGCTCCGCATCGGTGTAATTGACGGCGCGGTCCGCCTCTTCGGATAGAATACGGCGCGCGTTCGCTTCCTCCGCGCTGGTGATCTGCCAGTATACGAAGGCGAATATGGCCAACGTAGCCGCCATCGTCGCCAATGCGACGATCGCTGTCGCCCGGAAGGCCGAACTGCGGAAGCCCTCAATCCTCCACATCGAGCATGAATCCTGCGCCACGAATGTTCTTGATCGCCGACTTGGCGCCCGGCGCATCGATCTTGCGCCTGAGATTGCTGATATGCACGTCGACGACGTTAGTCTCGGGCGTGAAACGATAAGACCAAACATCGTGCAAGAGCATCGCGCGCGTCACCAGTTGATTGGGACGTCGCAGAAAATATTCGAGGAGTTTGAACTCGCGAGGCAACAGATCGACCTGCGCGCCCGCGCGCGTGACCGTCTGCGCAATAAGATCCATTTCCAGATCGGCGACGCGGATGCGAGTGGTGCGAACGTCCTCCAGACGCCGGACCAGGGATTGGACGCGCGCGGCCAGTTCGCCCAGATCAAATGGCTTGGCGAGATAATCGTCGCCGCCTCCCGTCAGGCCGCGGATGCGCTCGTCGACCGACGACAGGCCGGAAACGAAGAGCACCGGTGTTTTCACACCCTCGGCGCGCAAAGTCTCCACCATTTTGAGTCCGTCCGAACCGTGCAGCATCCGGTCGACGATCATCAGAGCCGCCGGTCCGGTGCGCGCTTCGTGCAGCGCCTCCGCGACCGTATCCACCGCGCGCACCTGGTAGCCGAGCCTACGAAGCTCTCCGCAGATTTCGTCGGAGAGATCCTTCTCGTCCTCGACGACCAGCACATGAACCGCCTGGGGCGCCTTAAGGCCGGTCGATCGAGGGGAGTCGTCCTTCATGGGGCCTTTGCCGATTGCGCCGCGTATTTCGCCGCCGCGACGATGGCCGGATCGGGGAGTCGAATTGGCGGGATCGCCTGCTCGCGCCAGCCGCCGCCGAGGGCGCGGAAAAGATCGACGAGAGCTTCGGCTTCGATCTGCCGCGTCTGGACGTGGCGCTCCTCGAGGTCGAACTGTTGCCGCTCGGCGTCCAGCACGTTGAGGAAGTCGGTGAGGCCGCGATCGTAACGCTCATTGGCGATGCGGGTGGCGTCGTGCGCCGCCGCCAGGGCTTGATCGAGTCGAATCAAGCGAAGCTGCTGACCATGGTAGACCGAACTGGCGTCGTCGACTTGCTGCACCGCTTTCAGTATGGCTTCTCGGTATGTGACAAGCACTTCGCGCGTCTTGAAATCCGCGCTCGCGATTTGGGCGTCCAAGGCGCCGAAATCGAGTATCGGCAGCGTAAGCGACGGCCCGATCGACCAGATCGCGTAGGCCGGCGATCCCTTGGGCGCCAGCGCGCCTTGCTGCAGACCATAAGCGCCCGTGAGGCTAACGCTTGGGAACAGCTCCGCGATCGCCTCTCCGACGCGGGCGTTGGCGGCGGCGAGTTGGCGCTCGACCTCGCGGATATCGGGTCGGCGGCGCAGCAGGTCGGCCGGCAGGCCGATCGGGATGCGATGCGGCAGCGCCGGAATGTCACCGGATTCGGCAAGCTCTTTGGTCAGCGATTCGGGATAAGTTCCGAGCAGCACGGCGATCGCGTGTCGGCTAACGTCGATGCGGGCCACCAGCGGCGCCCGGTCGGCTTGCAGGGTCGCCAACTCGCGCTGAGCGAGACTGACGTCCAATTCGTTGGTCAATCCGCGTTCGAGCCGCGATTGCGCGAGTCCGAGACCGGCGCGGGCCGCGTCGATGTTCTTGCCGAGCACCACGAGTTCGCGCTGTTGCGCGCGCATGTCGAGATAGGCTTTGGCGACATCCGCCGCCACGGTGACTTGGGTCCAACCGCGCGCCGCTTGCAGCGCCTCGGCGTCGGCCTGTCGCGCCTCGACCTCACGCTTGATCCGACCGAATAGATCGAGATCCCATGCGGCGACCGCGCCGCCGGCGCCAGAGATCGAGTTTAATCCCTTCGAATTTTCAGCTGATCGAAATTCTGGCGCCACTCGACCGTTGGTGTTGTCGGAGCCGGTGCCGCCGCCCCCGCCCGCATTGAACAACACGTCGGGATATTCGGTCGCGCTTACCGCGGCGAGCCGCGCGCGCGCATCTTGGATGCGGTTGAGCGCGACCTCGAGATCAAGGTTCGCGCTCAGCGCACGGTCGACGAGGGAATTGAGTTCTGCGTCGCGCAGCCCCCGCCACCACTCGCGAATGTCGATGTTCGGTCGCGGCCCGCCTTGGGCCTGCGCCTCGACTTCCGCGACGAATCGATCGGGCGTCGCGGCGTCGGGCGACTTATAATCCGGCCCCACCGCGCAGCTCGCCAGGGCGGCGGCCAACGCTAACGCCGCCGAGGATCTAAGAAACTTCAATGCCACTGCGACCGCCCGCCCAAAAGAAAATTTCGTTCGCCCCCGTTCGGGCTCGCGGCGCGAACCTCGGGTTACCTGAACCGCGGGAATCCGCGCCTGCGCGGAACTCCGCAGCCGGGCCGCGCGCCTCTCTCGTCGCATTCTGTAACACGACGACGCCTATTTGTCCGCTTGCGTCAAATCGTGGGTCTTAACTGTCGCCCCGTCGGAGATCTGGCTGCTGAGGTTGATGATCACCCGGTCGCCCGGTTTGAGATCGGACTGAACGCCGACCAGCTTTCCGTCGTCGCTGACGATGCTCACCTTTCGGAAATGGACCACGTCGCTATCGTCCACCACCGCGACCTGAGGCCCGCTGGCGCGAAATTGCATCGCGGCCGGCGGCAACTGAATCAACTGCTTGCCTGTCACTTGCAGCGACACATGCGCATATAGACCAGGAACCAGCTTATGGTCGGCGTTGGGAAGATCGATCTCGGTGCGCAAGGTGCGCGAAGACGGGTCGAGCGCCTTGGCGGTACGGCTGACCTTGCCTTTGAACTCGAGGTCCGCCTTGCCGTCGAATGCGATCGTCGCCTCGCCGCCTTGGGAAATGAGAACGTCGGCGACGCTCTGCGGCGCGTGTACGAACACCCGAATCGGATTTTCCTGCGCTAAACGATAGAGCGCGGTCGTGTTGGCGGTGCTGCCGGCGGTAACGAGATCGCCGGTGTTAATGTTGCGCTTCACGATGGTGCCGTCGAACGGCGCCTTCACCTGCTTGAACTCCGTCAGCACGGTCAGACGGTCGACCTCCGCTTTCTGGAGGTCAACCTGGGCGCGCGCGGCGATCAGATTGGCTTGTGCCTCCGCGAGCGCCGCCTTCTTGGAATCCCGCTCTTCGTCGGAAACGACGCCCTTGGGCGAATCACGCCAGCGCGCGTAACTCACGTTAGCGAAATCCTCTTGCGACTGCCGCACCGCGACCTCCGCCTCGGTCGCGTTCAATTTGGCTTTCGCGGCGGCCAGTTCAGCGTCCACTTCCGGCGTTTCGAGCGTCGCGAGCGTCTGGCCCGCGCTGACGGAATCGCCGATGTCCACGTTCCACTTCGCAACATAACCGTTGACGCGCGAATAGATCGTCGTTTCGTCCCATGCGGCGGTCGCGCCCGGCAAGGTCACGGTTTGAACCGGGCTCGATATTCCGACCTTTATGACTTCGACCGTCGGGGCTTCCGCGGCCAGTTGCGCCGTCGCATCGGCCAGTTCGCGCTCGCTCTTATCCTTCCTGGCGTGGACGTAAAAGAAACCGATCGCCAGCGCGATTACGAGAATCAACGCCGCGCGCAGCAGTCGCCGCCCCGTGCCGGGTTTGATTTCGGATACGACCGCCTTCTCCGCCGCAGTGTGATCTTTCGGTTCGCCGTATGGGTCCAGGATTTCGGTCTTAGCCACGGATTTAGCCTCGAGAGCGCGCGGATTATTCATGGCGTCGCCGTCACCGCCGCGCGCGGATAGGACTCGGAACTACGCTTGGTCGACTTCAAAGTTCTATACACCACCGGAACGAAAATCAGCGTCGCCATGGTCGCGAACAACAGTCCGCCAATGACGGCGCGAGCGAGCGGCGCATTCTGTTCGCCGCCTTCGCCGACGCCGAGCGCCATCGGCACCATGCCTAGGATCATCGCGCCGGCCGTCATCAGCACGGGGCGCATACGGGTATAGCCGGCGAGAATCGCGGCGGTCGCCTTGTCGTCGCCCTGCTCCATTCGGTAATTGGCGAAACTGACGACCAGAATGCTGTTGGCGGCCGTGAGGCCGATGGTCATCAGCGACCCCATGAGCGCGGGAACGCTGATATGCGTCTGCGTCAGGAATAGCATCCAGATAATTCCGCACATCGTGAACGGAACCGCCGCCAGCACGATCACCGGATCGATCCAGCTTTGGAAGTTGATAACCAGCACCAGATAGACCAGGACCACCGCCAGCGCGATGCCGGAGAACAGGCCATTGAAGCTCTCGCGCATCGTCTCGATCTGGCCGCTCAGCGTCACGGACGTCGAGGGCTTGGCGAGCGCCCGGTCCTTGTCGATGACCTTTTCGATCTCGACGCCCGCGGACGCAAGGTCGCGTCCCTGGACGTTCGCGTGAACGTCGAAAACCGGACGGATGTTGATTTGCGAAGCCACCAGCGGAGATTCCGTGCGGCCAAATTTCGCGACGTCGGCGAGCAGTTCCCCGGTCCCCGCATCGCCCGTGGCCTTCACCGGCATCGTCTTGAGATCGGGAAGCCCCGAGATATTGTACGTCGGCATCTGAGCGACGAGGAAATAGCTCACTCCGGTATTGGGATTGACCCAGAAGTTCGGGGCCGATTGCAAGCTCGAATTGGTCGTCACCAGCACGTTGGTGGCGATCGCGGACTGGTCGACCCCGGCTTGTTGGGCGAGCGCGCGATCGACGTCGATCGTCAACGCGGGAGCATTGGGCACCTGGAACACATGGGAATCGACCAGACCCGGGATCTTGGCGACATCGCTGGCGATTTTCTGGGCGAGTTTGTAGTTGGCCTCCGCCTCCGGACCCGTGACGCGGATATCGATCGGCGCCGGCTGCCCGAAGTTGAGCACCTGTTTGACGATGTCGGCCGGCTGAAAGAAGAAACTGAGCGAGGGGAACGCCTTGGGTAGTTCGCGACGCAGGTCGGCGACATGCGCGTCGGTCGGCGTGTGCTCCTTCTTCAACGAAATGAGAATTTCGCCGTCCATCGGCCCGACCGTCGCCGAGTCGCTCAAAGCGATGTTCACGCCGCTATAAGGCAGGCCGATGTTGTCGAGAATAGTCTCGACCTGCCCGGGACCGATGATCGAGCGAATCTTGTCCTCGACTTCGGCGAAGTAGCGCTGGGTGGTTTCGATTCGCGATCCGGCGGGGGCGCGCACGTGCAGCCGCATCTCGCCTGCGTCGACGTCAGGGAAAAAGTCCTCGCCGAGGCTCGGGAACAAAGGCAGCGAAACCGCGATAAGCGCCAGGAACGACAAGGCGACGATCCCCGAGCGACTGAGCGAGAAGGTCAGATTGTTGCGATACGCCTCGCGGAAATTATGGAAGCGGAATTCAAAACCATGGTGAAATCTGGTGAAGAACCCCTGCTTCTCGTAGGGAACCTCGACATGCGCGGCGTGCGCTTCGACGGTCGAGCGCATCAGATACTGGAACAGCACCGGCACCAATGTGAAGGACAACGCCAGACTCGCGATCAACGCGATGATGACCGACAGCGATAGCGGCGAGAACAGATATTTCGCCGTCCCTTGCAGCAGGAACACTGGAACGAACACGATGCAGATCGAGATCGTCGAAAGCATCGTCGGCACGGCGACTTCACCGCAGCCGTTCACGACCGCTTCACGCAGTCCACGCCCTTCCGAAAGATTACGCTCGATATTCTCGATCACGACCGTGCCGTTGTCGACCAGAATGCCGACCGCGAGCGCGAAGCCGCCGAGCGTCATCGTGTTGAACGTCTGGCCGAGCAGATACATCATCAGAATGGCGCTTATGATCGCGAGGGGGATCGTCGCCAGAATGATGAGCGTCAGGCGCCAGTTGCCCAGGAACAGCAAAATCATCATGGCGGTGAGCCCGCCCGCCATCATGCCGCCCATGAGAACGCTGTTGATCGCGGCGCGCACGAACACGGATTGATCGAAAATCGCCTGCACCTTCACGTCCGAGGGCAGCAACCGGGCGATTTCGGGCAGAGTATTGCGGATGCCGTCAATCACGGCGAGCGTCGAAACGCCTTCGGTCTTACGGATCGTGACCAGCGCGCCCGGCGTTCCGTCGACGCTGACCGAATTCCATTGGGTTTGGTGCCCATCGTGCACATGCGCGACGTCGCCGATGAACACCGTGCGGCCGCCGATCTCTTTGATCGGATATCGGTTGATCGCGGCGACCACATCGGGGCTGTTATTCATCAACAGCGTGTAATCGGTCGGTCCGATCTTTACGTCGCCGGACGGCAGAATGACGTTCTGCTTTTGCAGCGCTTCGCTGACGTCGGCAGGCGTCAGCCCGCGAGCCTCCAGCGCCGCCGGATCGACGTCGACCATCATCACTCGGGGCGAGCCGCCGTAGGGATAGGGCACCGAGGCCCCGCGCACGACGGCGAGGCTGGGGCGAATGATGTTCTGGCCGAAGTCGTTGAGCTTCGTGTCGGATTGGGCGGGACTGGATATGCTGAGCTGGATGACCGGCACGTCGGTCGCGCCGTAACGCAGCACGAGCGGCGGCGTGATATTGCGCGGCATCGACTTCAGAATGACCAGCGCGCTGCTCGACAATTGCGCGATCGCGCGGGTGACATCGGCGCCCTCATGCAAATAGACCTTCAGAACGCCGACGCCGGTGTAGGACGTCGACTCGATTCGCGAGATATCGTCGACGATCGAAGCCAGTTGCGTTTCGTGCAACGTGAGAATGCGGTTCTGGATATCCTCTGGGCTCATGCCGCTGTAAGTCCAGACGACGCTGACCACGGGGATATCGATCTCGGGAAAGATGTCGATCGGCATACGCAGCGCCGCGCCGACGCCCATGATGCAGATCACCATCAACATCGCGAGGATCGTATAGGGACGCCTGAGGGAAAAATCCGCTAGAGACATGCGTTGTTCCAAAGCCCTTCGCAAACCCGACGCGCGCTTCCGGCGCGCAGACGTTTTTCACCAACTTTTTTCCGGCGAGCGACTTTACAGCTCTGCGTTCGCTCCAGCGGCGCGCCCCATAGCACGTAAAGACGACATTCGCGAGGTGGCGCCGCGTCGCTGGCGGGCTGCGGCGAATTTCGGGTCGGTCGGCAATTGGCGAGCAACGCGGTCGGAACAGGAATCACGAAAAGCGCTCAGCTAAATGAACCGGGCTCGCGTCGGCGCGCCCCGTCCGTTTCGCTGCGCTGGAACGCCGCAAGTCTATGCGAATCATTTCGTGAATTCCTATTATCAACTGTTGTATATTGTTTATTCTGCCGCGGACGTAACGCCGCTTCGCGGCGATGCGGCCTTCCGTCCATCGATCGGCATTCGGCGCAGGGTGACAAATGCCGTTTCGAACTGTTCAACTCAATTAATATATAATTTAGGCGCACCGATCGCTGGCGAGAAAGCTTTGAACTCATTCGGAAACAAAGCTTCCGCGCAGTTGCGGGGCGGGCGGTCGCGAATGCGTAGCGATGTCCTGTCTCGCGCGTCAATTTCCAGCGCGCGGATCGCGTCGCGGAGGCGCCGAATCGCGAATTCTGCGCGGAGTCCGACCGACGGCGCGCGAGAGCAGCTTGGCGAACGGCGGTCGGCGGGTCGGGAAAGTCAAAGCCGATCGCGTTTGCTCGGATGGAAATCCGCGCGATCGAGAGCTTGGAGGCGCCAACCGGGCTAGATCGTCAAGATTTCGCCGATTTGGGCGGGATCGCTGCGCGACCTCGTCTGGGACTACCCGCCCAAGACGGCAGCCCACGAGGCTAAGAAGTCAGCGGCGCTGCAAAGCGCGCACCGGCCGAGGAATTCGCGGCAATGGGCTTTCCCAGGGGCGCCGCTACAGCGGACGCCAATTTCGCTTCTCGGAAATTCGGCTTTGAGGCCCCGGGCGAGACAAGACTCGATCGGGCGCTTCGGCGCCGCGACTCCCCGTCGAAAACGGCGTCGCCACATGGACGACGCCGGGAGTAACGTCAGGCGGCCGCCTTCTTGGCGGTCGGCGCCGAGGCGATCGTCTTAAGGATTTGCGAGGCGATCTGGTAGGGGTCGCCTTGGCTGTTTGGCCGACGATCCTCTAGATAGCCTTTGTAGCCGTTGTTGACGAAGCTGTGGGGCACGCGGATCGACGCGCCGCGGTCGGCGACGCCATAGCTGAACTGGTGGATCGAGGCGGTCTCGTGCTTGCCGGTCAGGCGCATGTGGTTGTCCGGGCCATAGACTGCGATGTGGTCCGCGCGCGCGGTTTCGAAGGCCTTCATCAACGCCTCGAAATATTCCTTTCCGCCCGTTTCACGCATGTACGCAGTAGAGAAGTTCGCGTGCATCCCCGAACCGTTCCAATCCGTGTCGCCGAGCGGCTTGCAGTGGAACTCGATGTCGACGCCGTATTTCTCGGTCAGACGAAGGAGAAGGTAACGCGCCATCCACATGTCGTCGGCGCACTTCTTGGAGCCCTTGCCGAAAATCTGGAACTCCCACTGCCCCTTTGCGACCTCAGCATTAATGCCTTCGTGGTTGATGCCGGCCGCGAGGCAAGCATCGAGGTGCTCCTCCGTGATCTTTCGGGCGACGTCGCCGACATTCTTGTAGCCGACGCCGGTGTAATAGGGGCCTTGCGGCGCGGGATAGCCCGACGACGGGAAGCCGAGCGGCCGGCCGTCCTTGTAAAAGAAATATTCCTGTTCGAACCCGAACCAGGCGCCGGCGTCGTCGAGGATCGTCGCGCGCTTGTTCGAAGCGTGCGGGGTCTTGCCGTCCGGCATCATCACTTCGCACATGACCAGTACGCCGTTCGTGCGTTCGCTATCGGGATAGACGGCGACGGGCTTCAGCACGCAGTCGGAGCTGTGGCCCTCAGCCTGCATCGTCGACGAACCGTCGAAACCCCAGAGTGGGAGCTGCTCCAGGGTCGGGAAACTCGCGAATTCCTTGATCTGCGTCTTACCGCGCAGGTTCGGCGTAGGCGTGTAGCCGTCCAGCCAGATGTACTCCAATTTGTACTTTGTCATTGCGACCCTCTTGAAAAGCCCAACAGCCCGCCTGCGCTTCCTGTTCGACGCCGGCGACATCGCCCACCCGCGAGCATTTTTTGTGCCAGCGTCAGGGAAATGGTCGCCGAGACCAAATCCGGCGCCGACAAATTCATCAGAATATTCCGTGCGTAAACTTTATGCATTTGTGCTCAATGTTTAGGCAATCGCGGCAACCGCCATGCAGACATGCTAATATGGCGATCAAGTCGATTGCAATTCTCGATTCGGGTTCCAAAACTATGCGATAGGGAGGACATTGATGCGCGCGAATTCGTACCCACGATCCGCCAAGATTTATAAGTTCCCCGCGAAATCTTCCCAGAACATAGCTTGCTCGGGGCGGCTAGCACGGCCAACCCTAGGCCCGCGCCAGCCGCTGTTGGCGGTCGTCGAGTTCGGCGGTTGCTGGTATCACGACGCCGCCATTCAAGCTGACCCGACGACGAAATCCTAATCGCGACCGCTTCGAATCCTCGCGAGTCCGACAGTTGACGCGCGCGAAGCCAGCGCATTTACTTGATCCGCACGTATGCGCGTCCTCATCGTTCGGCATGGAGTTCACCGATGAAATTGCTCGCAATCGCGCTTATCGCGGCGACAGCCAATCTCGCGGCGATCGGCGGTGTTTCAGCCTATTCGTCTTCGTCCAAATCTTCCGCGAGGACCGCCGAAATATGCCGCGACAAGCTCGCGCTCAAGCACCTGAAGGGCAACGCCTACAAGGACGAGCGCGTTAAATGCATGAATGATCCGACCGGATATAACTGAGACGCCCGAGTGGACCGGATCGCCGGATGAGGGCCGCCGGGCGTAGGCCCGCTTTCGCGCGGGCGAGGGCTGAGGCGCGTCGCGCGCCCTGGCCGCGCCGCCCTTGCTCCCGCGTGCCCTTGCCGCGGGGCGAACTCTTTCCTATACGGCTCAGCTAGGCTTCGATCGCGCCGCGGAGCGCGTTCCAGCCAAGGGCGTGGCGTATCGCATCCACGAGGCGAGGACAGGAACCCGTTTATGCGCGCGCCGGGCGGACCGCGACTGTTGCTTCGACGGCTGCGCGAAGTCATGGCGGAGCCCGTCACCGCGCAGGCTCGCCTCGACCGCATCGTCGTCCTGATCGCCTCCAACATGGTCGCCGAGGTCTGCTCGCTCTATGTCGCGCGCGCCGACGGGCCGCTGGAATTGTTCGCCACCGAGGGCCTCAACCGCGAGGCGGTGCATTTGACGACCATGCGGCCGGGCGAGGGGCTCGTCGGCTTGATCGCGGCGACCGCCGAGCCGTTGGCGCTCTCCGATGCGCAGGCCCACCCCGCCTTTTCCTACAAACCGGAGACGGGCGAAGAAATCTACCAGAGTTTCCTGGGCGTCCCGGTCTTGCGCAGTGGCGCGACGCTTGGCGTCCTAGTGGTGCAAAATCGCGCCCGTCGCGCCTACTCGGAAGAGGAGATCGAGGCGCTGCAAACGACCGCGATGCTTCTCGCCGAAATGATCGTTTCGGGGGAGTTGCAGGCGATCGCTGGTCAGCCCGCGGCGATCGGGCTGCGCCGCCCGACCTCGTTCAAGGGCGCGGCCATCGCCGAGGGCCTCGGTCTCGGCCACGCGGTGCTGCATCAGTCGCGCATCGTCGTCTCCAAGATCGTCGCCGACGACGTCAACAATGAGTTGACGCGCCTGGAGACGGCGATCGACGCGATGCGCGCCTCTGTCGACGAGATGATCGATCGCAACGACGACGGCGCGGCGGGCGAACATCGCGACGTGCTCGAAGCCTTCCGCATGATCGCGCATGATCGCGGCTGGCTGCGGCGCCTTCGCGAAGCGGTGACGAGCGGCCTGACGGCCGAGGCGGCGGTCGAGCGCGTGCAGAACGACGCGCGCGCGAAGTTGCAGCGCCAAACCGACCCCTATTTGCGCGACCGGTTGCACGACCTGACCGACATCGCCAATCGGCTGCTGCATCAACTCGCGGGCCAAAGCCTCGTGCTGCTGCCCGAGGAACTGCCCGAGAATGCGATCCTCGTCGCTCGGTCGATGAGCCCGGCGGCGTTGCTCGACTACGATCGAGCGCGACTGCGCGGACTGGTGCTCGACGAAGCCGGCGCATCCAGCCACATCGCCATCGTCGCGCGCGCGCTCGGCATTCCCGCCGTCAGCGATATTCCCAACATTTCCGAGATCGTCGAACAAGGCGATCCGCTGATCGTCGACGGCGTCACGGGCGAGGTGCATGTGCGCCCGCCGGCGGATCTCGAAGCGTCCTACGCGGAGAAGGCGCGCCTGCGCGCGCGCCGCCAGGATCGCTATCGCGCGTTGCGGGATACGCCCTGCGTAACGCTCGACGGCGTTCGCGTCGGGCTGCACATGAACGCCGGCCTGTTGATCGATATGCCGCATCTGCACGAGACCGGCGCGGAATCGATCGGCCTGTTCCGGACCGAATTGCAGTTCATGCTCGCCGCGCGCTTTCCGCGTCTTTCGGCGCAAGAAAATCTTTATGCTTCCGTGCTCGACGTCGCCGGCGACCGCCCGGTGACGTTTCGTACGCTCGACATCGGCGGCGACAAGATTCTGCCGTATATGAAGGGTTTCGAGGAAGAGAATCCCGCGCTCGGCTGGCGCGCGTTGCGCATCGGCCTCGACCGCCCGGCATTGCTGCGCATCCAGCTGCGCGCCATGATTCACGCGGCGGCGGGACGCGAATTGCGCGTGATGCTGCCGATGGTCTCGACGGCGGCTGAATATATCGCTGGACGGCGGATGCTCGATCGCGAACTCGAGTTTTGCCGACGTTGTCGGCGCGAGCCGCCGACCTCGGTGAAGCTTGGCGTGATGGTCGAAGTGCCGTCGCTTCTATGGCAGCTCGACGAACTTCTGCATCACGCGGACTTCCTGTCTGTCGGCTCGAACGATCTGATGCAATATCTCTTCGCTGCCGACCGCGACAACAAGCGCGTCGCCAATCGCTTCGACGCTCTCTCGCCGAGCTTCCTGCGCGCGCTGCGCAGCATTGCGGAGGCGGGCGCGCGCCATACGGCGCCGGTTTCGCTTTGTGGCGAGATCGGCGGTCGCCCGCTGGAAGCGATGACGCTGATCGCGCTCGGCTACCGCGATCTTTCGATGTCCGCAGCCTCGATCGGTCCCGTGAAGGCGATGGCTCTCTCGCTCGACGCCGGCAAGGTGAGGCGCGAACTCGACACGCTGCTTGACGAAGGCGGCGGCGAACCTAGCCTGCGCGAGCCGCTGCGGGCGATCGCCGATCGCTTCGCCGTGCGCTTATAGCGGGCGCGCCGCCAGCCTTTCGCCGCCTGCCTCAAAACACTTGTTCGATCGCAACGAAATGTCCGTCAACGCCAACCTCGACCTCATCCTGCGACGTTTCGACGAACTCGGCGACCGTCTCAGCCAGGGCGTCGCTGGCGTCGAATACGCCAAGCTCTCGCGCGAACTCGCCGATCTCGAGCCGATCGCGAATTCGATCCGAACTTTGCGGGCAAGGGAAGGCGAGAAGGCCGATCTCGTCGCCATGCTCGCCGAGCCCGGCCTCGACGCCGAAATGCGAGCGATGGCGCAAGCCGAACTCGCCGAGGCCGAGGTCGCGACCGCGGCCTTGGCCCAAGAAATCCGCGTCGCGCTTTTGCCCAAGGACGCCGCCGACGACAGCAACGTCATCCTGGAAGTGCGCGCAGGCACGGGCGGAGACGAGGCGGCTTTGTTCGCCGGCGATCTCTTCCGTATGTATGTCAAATACGCGGAGCGCCGAGGCTGGAAGATCGAAGTCATGTCGGCGAGCGAGGGGACCTCGGGCGGGTACAAGGAAATCATCGCCGAGGTGATCGGCAAGGGCGCTTTCGCGCGGCTAAAGTTCGAGAGCGGCGTGCATCGCGTGCAGCGCGTGCCGGCGACCGAGACGCAGGGGCGCATCCACACTTCGGCCGCCACCGTCGCGGTGATGCCTGAGGCTCAGGAAGTTGATTTCGAGATCAACGAGGCCGATCTGAAGATCGATACGATGCGCTCCAGCGGCGCCGGCGGCCAGCACGTCAACAAGACGGAATCGGCTATCCGGATCACGCACATTCCGACCGGTGTCGTCGTGGCGATGCAGGAAGAGCGTTCGCAGCACCGCAACCGCGCCAAAGCGATGGCGTTGCTGCGCTCGCGCATTCTCGATGCGGAGCAGCAAAAGGCCGACCAAGAGCGCTCGCAAGCGCGGCGCGAGCAGGTGGGTTCCGGCGACCGCTCGCAGCGCATCCGAACCTACAATTTCCCGCAGGGGCGCATGACCGACCACCGCATCAACCTGACGCTCTATTCGCTCGACCGACTGATGGAAGGCGACGGGCTCGACGAGGTGATCGACGCCCTCGCCGCCGAACGCCAGGCGCAATTGCTGGCGGAGCAGGCGGCGAATTGATGACAGAGCATTTCGCGACCGAAGGGCGCGATGGCGCGAGGAAGCCCTTCTCCGTCGAGCGGCGCGATGTTACGCCCGGCGCCCTCGTGCGCCTGCCGCGCTTTTCGCCCGGACAAACGATCGGCCTGCTTGGCGGCTCGTTCAATCCCCCGCACGAGGGACATCGGCTGATCTCGCAAATCGCTCTCAAACGGCTGCGCCTCGATCGCCTGTGGTGGCTGGCGACGCCGGGCAATCCGCTTAAATCCTTGGCGGAACTCGCCGAAATGCGGGCGCGTCTCGACGCGGCGCGCCGCCTGACGCACGACCCCCGGATCGCCGTCACCAGCTTCGAGGCCGAGATCGGCTCGCGCTACACTTACGACGCGCTGAGGTGGCTGCGCCGCCGCGCGCCGAAGGCTCGCTTCGTATGGATCATGGGCGCCGACAACCTCAGCCAGTTTCATCGTTGGCGCCATTGGCGCGAAATCGCCGAACTCGTGCCGATCCTCGTCATCGATCGCCCCGGCTCCACCTTGCGCGCGCTCGCCGCTCCGGCGGCCCATGCGCTTGCGCGCTATCGGCGCCCGGACCGCGAGGCGCGGGTGTTCGCACGTCTGAAAGCCCCTGCGTTTCTGTTCCTGCACGGGCCGCGTTCGAACCTTTCCTCGACCGCTTTGCGGCTTGCGCCGCCGCGGGGAAAATCGAACGGACGCGCGGCTTGAAAAGTTCCCGCTGAGGGCTCATGTTTTTCTGGCGGCCGGTCGAATCGACCGGCTCCAACTAGGAGAGGACGTCGCCCCTGACATCAGCGCGTAAAACCGAGGCTGCGCGGCCCAAACGCCGCCGCCCCATCGCTCCCGTCGACTCTCCCCTCGAAGGACGCATGGCCAAGATGCTGATCGCCAGCCTCGAAGACGCCAAAGCCGAGGGCGTCGTCGCGATCGATCTTACCGGCAAGACCACCATCGCCGACTTGATGATTATCGCCACCGGACGCTCGAACGTTCATGTCGGCGCGATCGCCGACCGCGTCGCGCGCGCCTGCCGCGAGGCGGATGCGAAAGTGCGGATCGAAGGTCTGCCGAATTGCGACTGGGTTCTGCTCGACGCCGGCGACGCGATCGTTCACGTATTCCGCCCCGAGGCGCGCCAGTTCTACAATCTCGAGAAAATGTGGGGCGCCGACCGGCCGGACGAATCGACCGCCGCGCGCACAAGCTGAACGCGGTTGCGGCTCTCGATTCTCGCGGTCGGCCGAATGAAGGCGGGTCCGGAACGCGTTCTTCTCGATCGCTACGCCAAACGCCTCGCGGCGATCGCGCCCGGCCTCGGTTTTTCCCAGATCGAATGGCGCGAGGTTCCGGAGGGGCGCGCAGGCCGCGCCGAGGAGCGCAAAGCGGAGGAAGCGCGCGCGCTGCGCGCCGCCGCGCCGAAGGGCGCCAAAATCGTTGCGCTCGACGAACGCGGGGCGGCGCTGTCCTCCGCGCAATGGGCGGCCGAAATCGGCAAGGCGCGCGACGGCGCGGTTCCGGCTTACGCGGTGATTATCGGCGGACCCGACGGACTGGATGCCGATTTTCGGGTTTCCGCCCATGCCGTCCTCAGTTTCGGCGCGATGACCTGGCCGCACCAACTTGTGCGGGTCATGGTCGCCGAACAGCTTTATCGCGCCTTGTCGATTTTGGCCGGCCACCCCTATCATCGCGCGTGAGCGCCGCTTTATCGGCGGAATCGTGCGATCTATGACCCCGATGGCGATTCGTCCGGCGATTGTGACCCTTGCCGCGCTGCTGGCCTTTGGCCCGGCGATGGCGACGGCGCGCGCCAATAGCGACGCGCCAGCCGCCAAGCCGGACGACCGTGACGCCAAGGCAATGCAATTGCGCGGCGTCGAGGACACGCTGAAGGCGTCCGAAGCGCAACGGCGCAAGATCGAAGCGGACGTCGAGGCGCTGAAACTCGACCGCACGCGCCTTACCGCCGCTTTGATCGAAACCACTTTGAAAGTGCAGGAAACCGAAGGCCAGCGCGCCGCCGCCACCGCCCGACTCGCGGAGCTGGACGCCAGCGCCAAGGCGCTCGAAGGCTCGCTCGAAGCGCGACGCGGCGTGATCGCCGACGTGTTGGCGGTGTTGCAACGCATGGGCCGCAATCCGCCGCCGGCCATCCTCGTCCGGCCCAAGGACATGTCGGAAGCGGTGCGAGCGGCGATAGTGCTCGGCGCCGCCATTCCCGAACTTCGCGACGAGACGCAGGCCCTATCGCGCGACCTCGAGCGGCTCGCCGCGCTTAAGAGCTCCCTGGCCAAACAGCGCGACGATCTTGCCAGCGCGAGCGGGAAGCTCGTCCTGGAGAAGGCGCGTCTGGCCGACCTCATCAACGCGCGCCAGGATTCGCTCGGAATTGCGGAAAGCGCGCTCGCCGCCGAACGCAAGCGCGCCGAGGCGCTCGCCGGTCAGGCTGTCAGTCTCAAAGATTTGATCGCAAAGATGGAAGCCGAAATCGGCGCCGAGAAGGCGGGGGCCGAAGCCGCCGCCGCAGATGTCGCCGCTCGTGCGGCGGCGGCGCGCGGCGCCGATCCGGCGCGACTCAAGCCCGCTGTCGCCTTCGCCGACGCCAAGGGACAATTGAACTTCCCCGCCGCAGGAGAGATTTTGAAGACTTTCGGCGCGTCCGATGGATTTGGCGGCGCCGAGAAGGGAGTTTCGATGGCGACATCGCCCGGCGCCGCCGTTTCCACCCCGGTGGACGGCTGGGTAGTCTATGCGGGACCGTACCGCAGTTACGGCCAACTCTTGATACTCAGCGCTGGCGGAGGCTACTATATGGTGTTGGCTGGTCTGGAGCGGATTCAGGTCGCCGTGGGGCAATTCGTGCTGGCCGGCGAGCCGATCGGCGTCATGGGCGATGGATCGGCGAGGACGGCCGCTGCGGCCGCTATTGGCGCCGCGCAACCCGTTCTCTATATCGAACTAAGGAAAAATGACGTCGCGGTCGATCCGGGGCCGTGGTGGACAAAATCAAACATCGAAAAGGCGCGCGGATGATTCGCAAGGTTTCCTATTTGGCGTTGGGCCTCGCGCTTGGCGCCGGGTCCGCGGCGTTCGGACCGCAAGCGCTGTCTTATGTCGCGCCGCAAGCGTACGCGGCCGCCGCCGACACATATCGCCAACTCAATCTCTTCGGCGACGTTTTCGAGAAAATCCGCACCGACTACGTAGAGAAGCCCGACGAGGCCAAACTGATCGAGGCCGCCATCAACGGCATGCTGTCCTCGCTCGATCCCCATTCGAGCTACATGGACGCCAAGGCCTACCGCGACATGCAGGTGCAGACGAAGGGCGAGTTCGGCGGCCTCGGCATCGAAGTGACCGAGGAAGACGGCGCGATCAAGGTGGTCACTCCGATCGACGACACGCCAGCCTCGAAGGCCGGCATTCTTTCCGGCGATGTTATCGTCGGCATCGACGGCGACTCGACCCAAGGGATGACTCTCGACCAGGCGGTCGACAAGATGCGCGGGTCGATCAACTCGGCCGTGACCCTCAAGATCCTGCGCGGGGCGGCCAAGGAGCCGCGCGACTTCAAGCTCGTGCGCGACATTATCAAGGTGCAGTCGGTGCGCTCGCATGTCGAGGACGCCGACATCGCCTACATCCGCATCACGCAGTTCACGGAGCAGACGGGCGACGGCCTGAAGGCGGCGATGGAGAAGTTCCGCGCCGAAATCCCCACGGACAAGTTCAAGGGCTATATTCTCGATCTGCGCAATAATCCCGGCGGCCTGCTCGACCAGTCGATCGAGGTCGTCAACGCGTTCGTCGACAAGGGTGAGATCGTTTCGACGCGAGGGCGCAATCCGGATGACGCGCAGCGTTTCAACGCACGCCCCGGCGGCGATCTTTCCGGCGGCAAACCGCTCGTTGTGCTCGTCAATGGCGGATCAGCCTCGGCTTCCGAAATCGTCGCGGGCGCGTTGCAGGACCACAAACGGGCGACGTTGATCGGCACCCGCTCGTTCGGCAAAGGATCGGTGCAGACCATCATGCCGCTCGGCGAGAACGGCGCGCTGCGCCTGACGACCGCGCGTTATTACACGCCTTCGGGCCGCTCGATTCAGGCCAAGGGCATTGATCCCGACATCCAGATTCTCGAGGATGTACCCGCCGATCTCAAGGGCAAGGACGACACCAAGGGCGAGGCCTCTCTCAAGGGCCACTTGAAGAACGGCGAGGACGAGAAGACAGGTTCGCAGGCCTATGTGCCGCCCGATCCGAAGAACGACAAGCAACTGATCGCGGCCGTCGATCTGTTGCATGGCGTCAAGCACGCCGCCGCGGCGCCGAGCGAAGCTCCGAAGGATGCGCCGGCGACGGCCGAGACGCCCAAATCGGCGACGGCGAGCCCCGACACCGCGAAGCCGAATTGAAATCATTTAGGGACGCGAGCGCCATGAAGCGCGCCTTATCTTATCTCGCGCTCGGCGCCGCCATGGGCGCCGCCGCCGTTCTGGCGGGCGGAGGCGTGCGCGCCGCCGTCACGCCCGGCGGCGTCGAGGGCCTCGCGCTGTTCAAGCTGGTGTTCGACAAGGCCCGCGAAACGGACGACTATGTCGAGGCGCCCGATCCAACCAAGATGGTCGAGGACGCGATCGCGGCGATGCTCGCGTCTCTTGATCCGCATTCCAACTATCTCAATCCGAAAGCCCTGAACGATTTTCAGGTGACGATGAAGGGCGAGGAGTTCGGCGGCCTCGGCCTCGAGGTGATGCAGGACGGCGGCCTCGTGCGTGTCGTCAGCCCGATCGACGAGACCCCCGCCGCGCGCGCCGGACTCATGTCGGGAGACCTGATCACCAAGATTGACGACACCCAGGTCCAGGGCCTGACGCTAAAGGAAGCTGTCGACCGGATGCGCGGTCCCGCCAAGACTCCGGTGCGCCTGACAATCACCCGCGGCGACGCGAAGGACGTCAAGGAATTTACGATCGTTCGCGAAATCATCCACGTGCAGCCCGTGCGCTCGCACGTCGAGAGCGGCGACATCGGCTATATCCGGATCACGCAGTTCAACCAGCAGACCTTCGACGCGCTCAAGGTCGCGCTCGCCAAGTTCAAGGTTAGCCCAGGCGGCGACAAGCTCAAAGGCTATATTCTCGATCTGCGCAACAACCCCGGGGGATTGTTGACCCAGTCGATCCAGGTCGTCAACGCGTTCATCGACAAGGGCGAGATCGTTTCGACGCGCGGGCGCACCGCCGACCAGTATCAAGCGTATAACGCGCGCCCGGGCTATAATCTTTCCGACGGCAAGCCGGTGGTCGTGCTCATCAACGGCGGATCGGCTTCGGCCTCCGAAATCGTCTCGGGCGCTTTGCAAGATCTCAAACGGGCGACATTGATCGGCACGCGCTCGTTCGGCAAGGGTTCGGTTCAGACGGTGCTGCCGCTCGGCGAATACGGCGCCTTGAAATTGACCACGGCGCGCTACTTTACGCCAGCGGGTCGCTCGATACAGGCCAAGGGCATCGAGCCGGACTACCGGGTCGATGAAGTCATCCCGGACGATCTCAAGGGCAAGGTCGACAGCCGCGGCGAAGCCTCGCTTGCCGGGCACCTCAAGAATGGCGATGACGAAAAGAAGGGTTCGGCGGCCTATGTGCCTCCGGACGCGAAAAACGATACGCAGTTGATCGCGGCGGTGCAATTCCTGCACGGCAATCCGCCCGCCAAGCTCGGCGACGCCTCGGTGAAATGACCCGATCCTCGCTCACGATTTGAGAAACGCCTTCTCGAGAATTTGTCCATTGTCGAGTTCGAAGCCGGCGTGCGGGGCGAAGCCGCCCACGCGCTCATGGCGGGCGTCGAGCCAATCGGCGAAGACCGGGATGAGCGCGCCGCCTTCCTCGCGCAGAAGACGTTGCATTTCCCAGAGGTAAGGCTTGCGCTTGGCCTCGTCGACTTCGCCGCGCGCGTCGGCTAGCAGCTTCTCGAACTTGTCATCGCTCCAATGCGTCTCGTTGAAAGGCGCCCCGGCCGCATAAGCCATCGCGAGCATTTCCGTCACGCCACTGCAACCGCGCCAGTGGCCGACGACAAACGGTTGCTTGAGCCAGGTCGTGTCCCAATATCCGGCCTCGAGCGCCGTGACGACATCCGCGCGGACGCCGATCGACGCGGCGCCCATCTGCACGGCTTGGGCGAACGTGACGGCGCCGGGCGCCACGAGTTCGCTTACGTTCAGAACGATCTTCGCGTCGGCGCGGCCCGATTTCTTCAAGTGATAAGCGGCGCGTTCCGGATCGCGCCTTTGGGATCCCATTTCGGTGTTGAAATAGAGATTGTTGGGCGCGATGGGATGATCGGCGCCGATCGCGCCATAGCCGGCGTAAAGCGTCTTGACCATCTGATCGCGATCGAGCGCGTATTTCAGCGCGAGGCGAAAATCCGCGTTGTCGAAGGGCGCCTTGTCGACCTGCATCGCGGCGACGAAGTGGCGTGAACTCGTCGCACGGACGAGCTTGAACTGCGAACCGTTGTCTATCGCGGCGGCCACGCGCGAATCGACCCGATTGACGACGTCGACCTGCCCCGCGCGCAACGCTTCGAGTCGGGAGATCGGATCGTTCAGGACCAGGATTTCGGCGCCGTCGAGATGGCCGCGACCCTCGCGGGCGTAGTCGGGATTCCGTTTCAACACGACCCGCTCGCCGGGGTCGAAGCGTTCGAGACGGAATGCGCCGGTCCCCACGGGGCGCCGCCAATCCGTAAAACCGTCGGGAACCATCGGCAGACGCGGATCGTCGAGACCGATCGGGAAATCCGCGTCCGGCGCGGCCAGCGAAATCGCAATCTGATATTTGTCGATCTTCTTGATCTCGACGACCGAGGCGAGCGTGCGGCAGGCCGAAGGGAAGTCCGAGCCGCGCCGCGCGTTCAGCGAGAAAATCGCATCGGTGGCGGTGAATTCCCGCCCGTTCGTGAATTTGATCCCTTTGCGCAGGTTGAAGATCCAGTCCCGCGCGCCATTCTTGGCCTCGAAACTCGCCGCCAACCCCGGCTTGGGCCGGCCGTCCGGGCCGGCCTCCACCAGGACGCCGTAGAGCGCCCTTGCGACGACGACGGTCACCGTATCGGCGAAGGCGCCGGGATCGAGGGTGTCGCTTGTCCAACCCCCCGCGAGCCCCAACCTGAGAACGCCGCCCTTCCTGGGCGTTTCGCTCGCCGCAAGGGCCGGCCCGCCAATGAATGCCGCGACCAAGCCGCCGGCGAGCAGCTCGCGCCGTCGCAATTCGATTGGGCCCTCGCCCGCATTCGGTCTGATCGCCGCGCCTTTCATCGACTTTCCGCCGTCCTTTTTTGGGCCCCGAAGCGGTAAGCGTTGAGGGCCCAAATGCAATATAGCACTCGCCCGACGCCGTATTGTTGTTGCGTTGCGGCGTCGCCGGCAAGGGCCGCGTTGACTTGCGCGGAGGCCACGATTAGGGCTTTGCCGCGCGAAGGCTGGGAACCGCCGCCAGCGGCCAATCGGAGCTTTGACCGAGATGAAAATTCTGGTGCCCGTGAAACGGGTGGTCGATTACAACGTGAAAATCCGCATCAAGTCGGACGGTTCAGGCGTCGAGCTCGCCAACGTCAAGATGTCGATGAACCCGTTCGACGAGATCGCCGTCGAGGAGGCTCTGCGCCAGAAGGAAGCGGGCAAGGCGAACGAGGTCGTGGTGGTCTCGATCGGACCGGCGCAGGCGTCCGAGACGCTGCGCACCGCCCTGGCGATGGGCGCCGATCGCGGCGTGATCGTGAAGACCGAAGGCCTCGTCGAGCCGCTTGCTGTCGCCAAATTACTGAAGGGCGTCATCGAAGCGGAACAGCCGGGTCTTGTCATTCTCGGCAAGCAGGCGATCGACGACGATTGCAGCCAGACCGGCCAGATGCTCGCCGCGTTGCTCGGCTGGGCGCAGGGCACTTTCGCTTCCAAGGTCGTCGTCGGCGAGGGCGCCGTCGAGGTTACGCGCGAAGTGGATGGCGGAATGCAAACAGTGTCGCTGAAGCTGCCGGCGATCGTCACGACCGACCTTCGCCTCAACGAGCCGCGCTACGCCTCGCTGCCCAACATCATGAAGGCGAAGAAGAAGCCGATCGACG
>JBBIIT010000016.1:0-40866 GCA_037446355.1 Beijerinckiaceae bacterium
CGAGTTGCGCGCCGATCGCCGCCGGCAGGCCGTAGCCCATCGTGCCGAGGCCGCCGGACGTCATCCAGCGATTGGGCTCCTCGAAATGGTAATGCTGGGCCGCCCACATCTGATGCTGGCCGACTTCGGTGGTGATGTAGGTGTCTCGGTCCTTGGTCAACTCATAGAGCCGCCTGACCGCGTGCTGCGGCTTGATGATGGAGGCCGAATTGCGAAAATTGAACGAATCGCGTTCGCGCCAATGATTGATCGTCTGCATCCATTTTTCGAGCGCCGCCGCGTCGGGCCGGCGCGCCTCGGCGCGCCATAGGCGGACCATGTCCTCCAGCACATGCGCGCAATCGCCGATGACGCCGAGATCGACCTTGACGTTCTTGTTGATCGAGGACGGGTCGATGTCGATATGGATCTTCTTGCTGTGCGGCGAGAACGCGTCGAGCCGGCCGGTGATCCGGTCATCGAATCGCGCGCCGACGCAGATCATCAGATCGCAGTCATGCATCGCATTATTGGCCTCGAACGAGCCATGCATCCCGAGCATCCCGAGCCATTGCTTGTCGGAGGCCGGATAGGCGCCGAGCCCCATCAGCGTCGAGGTGATCGGGAACCCGGTCAGGCGCACCAATTCGCGCAGCAGCGTCGAGGCGTTCGGCCCAGAATTGACGACGCCGCCCCCGGTATAGAAGATCGGCTTCTTCGCCTTGGTCATCATGTCCACGGCGTGCTTGATCTTGTCGATGTCGCCTTTGAGCTTCGGTTGATAGGTCTTGTGCTGGATGTTGCGCGAAAAGGCGTAGGTTCCGGTCGCGAACTGCACGTCCTTGGGGATGTCGATGACGACCGGGCCGGGGCGTCCGTGCGAGGCGACGTAGAACGCCTCATGCAGGATGCGCGGCAGATCCTCGACGCGGCGGACCAGGTAATTGTGCTTGGTGCAGTTGCGGGTGATGCCGGTGGTGTCGCATTCCTGGAACGCGTCGGAGCCGATCAGATGCGTCGGCACCTGCCCGGTGATGCACACGAGCGGGATCGAATCCATCAGCGCGTCGGTGAGGCCGGTGATCGCGTTGGTCGCGCCGGGGCCCGAAGTGACGAGCAGCACGCCGACCTTGCCGGTGGAGCGCGCATAGCCCTCGGCGGCATGCGCGGCGCCGCCTTCCTGACGCACCAGGATGTGGCGGACGGTATTCTGGCCGAAGATCGCGTCATAAATTGGCAGCACCGCGCCGCCGGGATAGCCGAACAGGCATTCGACGCCCTGGTCCTTCAGCGCCTCGACGACCATTTCGGCGCCGGTCATTTGCTTCGCCATCGCTTCGCTCCGTCTTATTCGTTCCCGCGGCCGCCGCCGCGCGTCGATACCGCCATTCCGAGACAATAAAAAAGGCCCGCGAAGGGCCCTGTCATGCGCTAACAGATGGAAATCGGGTGCTTAAGCCCGTCCACCTCTTAGCGCGCATCCTACGATTAGCTGCAAGCCCACTTTGGGCTCCTTTCGCGTTCAAGTCGGGCGGACCCTATTGAAGCGTTGCGAGGTCGTCAAGACCGTGTTCGGGTTCAACATGTGAGAGACGGCGGCGTTTTTCCTGCGCCGAGGGTTTGAAGACCGTCGGCGGTCATTTCAGAGGCTGGACTGCGTCCGTCCCGGCCGATAGGTTTCCACCACGCCGTCGCGCGAATTACGGCGCGCGAAACTTTTCGAGCGGGAATATGAATGTTCGTCGGCCGACACTGACGACACGCGCATTGCGCGCGTTTCTGTACTCGGCGCGGGATTGGTCTTACACCGCGCGCCTGGCCGGTCTATTCGTGGAAGCCGGTTGCCAGGTCATTATCGCCGCCCCGACGATTCATCCGTCGTTGAATAAGTTTACGACAAATATCAACGCTATTGGCTGGCGACGGCAACCGAAGGCCATAAGCCGACTCATCTCCAGCCTACCTGAAGATTCAATTATATGCCCATGCGATGACACGGCGATCCTGGTATTACATCACGTTCACAGGTTGGCCTTGCCGACGGACGAGAAATCCGCCCGCATGATCGAGAAATCTATGGGATGTCCCGAATCGTTTGAAACGTCTTTCGACAAGGCGCTCTTTACTCAATTTGCTCAGCAACTGGGAATTCGGACGCCCCAGACAGTTTTTAATTTTAGTCCATTCAACGACCGTCGAGAACTTCCCCTTTCGCCTCTTGTGCTCAAACGATCGACCGGGGACGGCGGAGCAATGGTTTTGCTGGCGCGCAACAATCGGACGCTCGGTTCGGCTTGGGGGATCATGTGTCTAAAATGGTTTCGACAAACAGCGGTATCACTGATGTCGGGAGATTACGCGCTTGCCCCGCGCGAGACCCTGCCGCAATTCATGGTGCAGGAATACATTCGCGGAAATCCGGCAAATCGCGCCGTCGCCTGCTATAAGGGCGAAGTTATCGCCGGGCTCAGCGTCACGGCCCATGAAACGCATGGCCTGACAGGTCGAGCGAAAATCGTCGAAATTATCGACAACCCGGAAATGGAAGCCGTCGTTCGCCGGTTGGTGAAAAAGATGAAACTTTCGGGGTTCGTCGGCGTCGATTTTGTCATTGAACGAGATACGGGCAACGCCTACGCGCTTGAAATGAACGCGCGGACGACCCCGACCGTCAACTTGGGCGTGCGGGGAGAGCCGACTCTGGCGGCGTCGCTCGCGTCGGCTTTCACCGGCGCGCAGCCCAAAATGACCGCGAATAAACTTAAAATCGGCGACAGGGTTCGCTTGGGGGTAATCCCGCCCGGCTCCGGCGATGACGCCCCATACGATGTCGCGGTGACCTGACTTTCCGCAAGATTCGCCCGGTAGGGGCCGCTCGCGCCAGACCTTCAGGGCGAAAAGCAGCGCCATACTCGATATCGACAGGCGGCGAGGAACGCCTCACTCGTTCGCGAACAACCGGAAGCCGCTCCGGCGCGCTTCGGGTTCGAGCGGGCCGGGATCGTCGGGCGCGACGGACGGCAGCGCCACGACATTCGCATTCGGCTTCGGCGCGACGCGCGGCGGCTCGGGCGTCGCTGGCGGCGGAGGAGGCGGTTCGATCTCGGCGGCGGGGCGCGGGAGGGTCGGCGGGACGATCGGCGGCGACATGACCTTGGGCGCCGGCTCGACGGCTTCGGGCGCCGGCGCGACCTGCGCCTCGATCGCGGACAGGCGCTCGTCCGGAGTGCGCCAAACGAAAGCGTCGAGGACGCCGGCGGGCGAGACCGGCGACCAATGGTCGGAAATGACGCCGTCCGCGACCCAGGCGCGGTCGCGCGGCGCGCGCGCCGCGCGGTTCAGCCATTCGCGCACCCCGCCGTCGTTTCCCGAAGCTTCCTCGATCTCCGCCATCAGCAGGCAGACGCGCGCGCTCGGGCGCGTCGCGCCGGCGTCGCCGCGCACCAGCGTCGAAAGGGCCGATCGCGCGGCGGCCGCGTCGCGGGCGTCGAGCGCGGTGCGCGCGATCGTCATCGCGCTTTCCGGATCGAGCGGCGCGACGCGCGCCAGCGTCCTCGCGCGGGCGAGGCGGTCGCCGACGGAATCGCCGTGGCGCAGCTTGAGATAGGCGGCGGCCAGATCGGGGTGCGGCGTCTCCCGATACGCCGCCTCGATGATCTTCGAGGCGCGGCGATAATCGCCGGCGGCGCCGGCGAGTCGTCCGTAAAGCGCCGCGGCGGGCACGAGGCCGGGCGCGAGCGTGCAGGCGTCGTGTGCGAGCGCCAGCGCGCCCTTGGGATCGGTATCGGCCTTCTCCAAGGCGAGCGCCGTTTTAAGCACCGCCCGCCAACGATTGGCGGTCGGCTTGTCCAAGAGCTTCGCCGAAGCGTTGGATTCGACGGTCGCCAGCGCGCCCGCCCAATCGCCATGCGCGGCGCGATCGTCGAGCACCGCCTGGGCCGCCCAGGGCAAAGCGGCGTGCTCATGCGCGCGCTTGGCGTATTCGAGCGCGTTCTCGGGATCGCCGCCGCGCCGCGCCTCCAGATGCAGGCCGCGCAGGCCGAGCGCGCGAGTGTGGGGATGTTCGAGCATTTCGTTGAAGGCGGCCGCGGCGCCGGCGCGATCGCCCGCAAGCTGGGCCGATTGCGCGCGCAACAGCTTGGTCAAGGGTTCGTCGGCGAGGAATTTACGCGCCTCCGCGGCGTGCTTGCCGGCGGCGCGCGAATCGCCCGAGCCGACCGCGATCATGCCGCGCGAAAGCGCCTGGTAGCCCTTTTCACGCCGACGCGCGCGGTTGGCGAGCGAGATCAGCGAGGGAATGCGGAACACGAAGCGCATCATCGACCAGACGACGCCCAGAACGATCGCCAGCGCGACGACCGCGCCCAGCGCCAGCATCAGCGACACGTCGTATTCGACGCCGCGGAAGGTGACAGCGACCTCGCCGGGATTTTCCGCGAGCCAGGTCAGCCCGTAAGCCGCCAGGCCCAGCGCGAGAAGAAATGCCAACAGGCGAACCATGTACGCTCCCAGAACCCTTCGACGCTCTTCGCGCCGCCCGAATGCATTTGGCCGCCCGGCGGCTAATTCCTCGCCGCGAGGTTCGCGATCGCCGCTTCACGCAGCGACCGCGCCGCGGCGTCGGCCGCCGCCCGCCCGTTCGCGTTCTTGGCCCAGGCGGCCGAAGCGTCGCGCGCGGCCTGCGGCAACCTGGAATAGGCCGCCATCGCCGCGCCGACCTGGCCGCGCCTCAGCGCCGCCTCGATCTGCGTCGCCAGCGCCTCCGGCGACGCGCCAGGCATCTCCCCGACCGGGCGCACGCGCACGAGCCTGCTCATGTGCTCCAGCAGTCGATCCACTGCCCCGCCCTGGCTCTCGGGCGCGAGCGAGGCGAGCATCGCCGGCGCTTGTTCGGCGAACGAGGCCTCCAGCGTCGAGGCGGCGGGCGCCCCGGACGCGGCGAGCGGCTTCAGCGCGGCGAGCGCGGCGGGGTCGGCGTTAAGGCGCGAAAGCGCCGCGAATTCGGCGCCGAACGGCTCGCCCGCGCGCAGTTTCTGCTCCAGCGCGAGAATGGCGACGGCCTGCGCCGCGCTGCCACCCGCGCTCGCGGGCGCCGCGGCCTCGGAGGGCGCGACGCGCGCTTCCGACTTGGGCGCGGCGAGCGCGGCCTCCAGCTTGGCGACGCGGTCGTCGAGCGCGGCGACGGAATTTTCGAGCTTGCCGAGGCGCGGGTCGGGCGCGGCGGGCGCCGCATTGGCGGTCGGCGCTGCGGGTTCGGCGCTTCCGGCGGGCGCGCTGCTCGCGCTTCCTGCCGCGGCGGCGAGCGCGAGCGCCTTTTCAGCGGCGTCCTTGGCGGCGCGCGCGTCGGTCTGCGCAGCCAGAAGCGAATCGGCGGCGGGCGCCGAGGCTTCCAATTTGGCGAGCCGCTTTTCGAGGGCGGGCAGCGCGGGATCGGGCGTCGCGCTCGCCGCTTTGGCCGCGAGTCCGGCGAGCTTGGCGTCGCGCGCTTTGTCGGATTCGCCTTGCGCGGCGTCGGCCGCTTGCAGCGCAGCGAGCTTGGCCTCGACTTCGCGCCACGCGTCGGCGCGCGGGTCGAACCACCAGGTCGCGCCGAGCGCGACGCCCGCGCCAACGACGGCGCCGATCACCGCGGAGACAACGCCCGGATGCGGGCGGCGGGCCGGGCGAAGCTCGACCGGCGCGCTGTCAGCCAGGTCTTCGGCGGAGGAATCTTGCGCCGCCGACGCGCTTTCTTCGGCGGGCGAATCCGGCGCGGCGGGCGCCTCGGCCTCCTTGGAGAACGATGCGCCGCCCTCGCCCTCGATCGTGACGGATTCGCGCGGCGGCTTGGGAACGCGCGGAGCGCGCCCGTCTGATTCCGCCTCAGGTTGCTGGGTCGCGTCGTCGGCCATGCGTTCTCGCCCTCGCTGCCCGCCAGTCTATAGGCGAGTGCGGGCGCGAAGAAAACCCGACAGTCTGACGCGGGCGCCTACGCGCCGGCGCCGAGCCGCCGCAGCAGCGCCGCTTCGTCGGGCGTTTCGGCGCGCTCGACGCGTTTCGCGCCCGCGGCCCGCAGCGGCTCCGCGGCCTCGGCCGAGATGCAGACGTGGCGAAGCCCGAGAAACCGCTCGTCGACTCCCGCCCGGCGCGCGAGCGCCAGCGCGAGGGCGGCGCCGCGCGACGAATAATGCAGCGCCGCGTCTGCGTTCGCGACCGCCTCGGCCTCGTCCGCGCTCCAGCCTTCGATCGGTTCGGCGGCATAGACTTCGCAAACGACTACGCGATGGCCGGCGTTCGCTAGCATCGTCTCAAGTTCCGGCTTGCGGTCGCGCCCGGCGAGATAGAGCGCGCGCGAATCAGGCGCGAGTTCCGCGGCAAGGCGCGTCCTCAACGCGTCGACGTCGGGCGCGGCAGGCGCGCGCACGCGCAAGCCACGGCCGTTGGCCTCGCCGAGGGCGCGATCGCCGACGACGAACAACGCCAGTTCGGCGACGGCTTCGCGCGCCTCTTGCGTCAACAGCCGCAGCGCCTTGGCGCTGGTGGCGAGGGCGACATCGAACGGCCCGACCGGAGGCGAGGCGCCGGTCGCGCGGATCTGCGTCGCAGGCGCGAGAATTGCGTCATGGCCGAGCGCGGCGAGGCGCGCGGCGCTGCGCCCGGCGTCCTCCGACGCCCGCATCAAGGCGATTCGCAGTGTCGCGCTCCCCAAGCTTCGTTCCCAACCCGCTGCTTAGGCCCTGTCGCGCCGCGCGCCAAGCGTATAGAGACGGACCGGCGCGACGGAACGCGCCCGGAGATCGAACGCGCGCGATGCACGTATTGGGAATTGAGACCACCTGCGACGAGACGGCGGCCGCGGTGGTGCGCTTGCGCCCCGACGGGTCGGGCGAAGTTCTCGCCGACGAAGTAATGAGCCAGATCGCCGCCCATGCCGCGTATGGCGGCGTGGTGCCGGAAATCGCGGCGCGCGCGCATGTCGAGATCGTCGACGGTCTGGTGACGCGCGCGCTTCATCAAGCCAAACTCGGCGCGCGCGACCTCGACGGCGTCGCGGCGGCGGCGGGGCCGGGGCTGATCGGCGGCGTCATGGTCGGGCTGATGACGGGCAAAGGCGTCGCGCTCGCCGCCGGCAAGCCGTTCCTGGCGATCAACCATCTCGAGGCGCACGCGCTGGTGGCGCGCCTGTCGGGAAAGCTGGCGTTTCCGTATCTGCTGCTGCTGGCCTCGGGCGGGCATACGCAGATCCTGGCCGTGCGCGGCGTCGGCCAATACGAGCGGCTCGGCGCGACGATGGACGACGCCATCGGCGAAGCCTTCGACAAGACCGCCAAGTTGCTCGGCCTACCCTATCCTGGCGGTCCGGCGGTCGAGGCGGCGGCGCGCGAGGGCGACCCCGAGCGTTTCGCGCTGCCGCGCCCGATGATGGGGCGGCCCAACGCCGATTTTTCGCTCTCCGGGCTCAAGACGGCGACGCGCCATGCGGCGCAAGCGATCGCGCCGCTGCGCCCGCGCGACATCGCCGATCTCTGCGCCTCTTTTCAGGCCGCGGTGGTCGACGTCATCGAAGATCGGATGCGCGTCGGGCTGGGCCGCTTCCGCGAGCGCGCCGGCGTCGCGCAAGCGGTGGTGATGGCGGGCGGCGTCGCCGCCAACGGCGCGATCCGCGCGGCGATGACGCGTTTCTGCCGGCAGGCGGGCGTGCCACTGGTCGCTCCGCCGCAGAACCTTTGCACCGACAACGGCGCGATGATCGCCTGGGCGGGAATTGAGCGCCTGCGTCGAGGTTTGATCGACGATCTCCAGGCGCCGGCGCGGCCGCGCTGGCCGCTTGACCCGACCGCCGAGCGGGCGCCCAACAACAAGGCCTGAGCGGCGCGAAACGCGGTCGCGAAGCTCAATACGCGGGCGTCGCGGACGGCGCCGGCAGCGGCGTCGGCGCGGGCGTCGGATGCGCGGCGGCGGCCGCCTCGGCCGCTTTCCTGCGCCGCGCCATAACTTTCATGTGATGGCCGGCGACGCAGCCGCCGACTGCGCCGAGGACGGCGTGATGGCCGGCATAGTGTCCGGCGACGCCGCCTGCGACCGCACCGGTGAGGCAGCCAACGGCTTGAGCGGGCGCGGGCGCCAGCAACGGCGAAAGGCCAAGACCCAGAACGAGAGCGGCGCCCAGAAGACCCTTGGAATTCAACATTGGAAACCTCTTGAATCGGAAAAAGAGCCAGCCAAGCCGAGCCGACGGGCGCCGCCCATGTAGGGCCGCGAACGCGACGCCACAAGTGCCCCGGCGGCGGCGGCGCCCCGGCGGCGTCCGCCTTGTCTTTGCTGCAATGTCCGAACTATAAGGCGAGCCGCGACGCTTCGCCGCGCAAGTGTGCGTCGCGTCGCCACGGGATTGCTCAACTCGGGAAAGAATATTCAACATGAAGCTCTCGACACTGTTCACGGCCCTCGCCCTCGGCGTGTTGGTCTCCGGTTCAGCCTTCGCGCTCGACGCGGCGGCTTCGGACGCCGCCCCCAATGCCGGTGCGGCCGCCAAGTCGGCGCGTTCGGCCGAATGTTCGAAGGAAGCGGACGCCAAGGGCCTGCACGGCAAGGCGCGCAAGAAGTTCCGCGAGGAATGCAAGAAGGGCAAATAAGCCTTTCCGCGACGACGATCGGGCGCTGCGATGGCCGGCCTAGCGCCGGCCATTTTCCTATTTGAGGACCAGCCCAGGATGAAATCCTCCGCCGCCGAAAGGCTGGATTCGTTCGTCACCCTGCGCGACTGGCTCCGCTACGCCGTGAGCCGCTTCAACGAAGCCAAGCTCGCCTATGGCCACGGAACAACCAATGCGCTCGACGAGGCGGCGTTCCTGATCCTCGAGGCGCTGCATCTGCCCATCGACGCGCTCGATCCGTTTCTCGACGCACATCTGCTCGGCGACGAGCGCTTACGCCTCGCCGAACTGATCGACGCGCGGGTGACGACGCGCAAGCCCGCCGCCTATCTGCTCCATCGCTCTTATATCCAGGGCGTGCCGTTCTACGTCGACGAGCGCGCGATCGTGCCGCGCAGCTTCATCGGCGAGTTGCTGTTCTCTGGGCTAGCGAGCGAGGACGGCCTGATCGATCCGGACGGCGTCGCCGCGGCGTTGGATCTTTGCACGGGCGGCGGTTCGCTGGCGATTCTCGCCGCGCGCGTATTTCCCGCCGCGCGCATCGACGCGGTCGATCTGTCGCCTGATGCGCTCGAAGTCGCGCGGCGCAATGTCGCCGAGCACGAGATGGGGGATCGCGTGACGCTGTTTCAAGGCGACTTGTTCGCCCCGCTCGGCGCGCGCCGCTACGATCTCATCCTCTCCAATCCGCCCTATGTGGACGCCGAGGCGCTCGCCGCCTTCCCGCCCGAATTCGCCGCCGAGCCGCGCCTCGCCCATTCCGGCGGCGCCGACGGGCTCGACATCGTGCGCCGAATCTTGCGCGAAGCTCCGGCGCATCTGACGCCGGATGGCGCGCTCATTTGCGAGATCGGCCGCGGCAGGGCGATCCTGGAAGCCGAATTCCCCGATCTGCCGTTGATGTGGCTCGACACCCAGGAGAGCCAGGGCGAAGTCTTTTTCGCGCGCGCCGCCGACCTGCCCGCGCCTTCGCCCGCGCCTTTGCGCAAATCAAGAAAGCGGAGCTGACGGCCCCTCGTTCGCTTTCGCGCGCCCGCCTTGCTAGGCTGATCGGGCGAAAGCAAAGCAGGGAGCGCGGATGAAGGACATCGCGGGCAAGACGGCGTTCGTGACCGGCGCGGCCTCGGGCATCGGTTTCGGCATCGCGGCCGCGTTGGCGCAAGCGGGCGCCAAGGTGATGTTGTGCGACATCGAACAGGCGCCGCTCGAAGCCGCACGCGAAAAGCTGTCGCGCGGCAACGCCGACGTCGATTCGGTGCGGGCGGACGTTTCGCTGAAATCCGAACTCGCGGCGGCGGCCGAGGCGACGCTGGCGCGCTTCGGCAAGGCGCATATCCTCGTCAACAACGCCGGCGTCGGCGGCGGCGGCCCCTATGGCTACTGGAGCGACGCGGCCTGGAGCTGGACCCTCGGCGTCAACCTGATGGCCGTCGTATGGGGCGTCGAGATCTTCGCGCCACTGATCGAGCGCCACGGCGAGGGCGGCCACATCGTCTGCACGTCCTCCATCGCCGGCCATCTGCCGCTCGGCAGCACGCCCTACACCGCGACCAAGTTCGGCGTCGTCGGACTCGGCGAGGCGTTGCGCGAGGAACTAGCGCCGCGCGGCATCGGCGTCTCCGTGCTCTGCCCCGGCTTCATCAAGACGCGCATCCACGAATCGGATCGCAATCTGCCTGACCGCTTCGACAATGGCTTCCTCGGGCTGCTGTCGGAAAGCCAGACCTCCGAACGCGCGCGGGCGATCCGAGCGCGCATCGAGGGCGGCATCGATCCGACCTATGTCGGCGAACTCGTGCGCGAGGGCGTCGAGAACGACTGGGGCTATATTTTCACGGACACCGAATTCGAGCCGATCATCGATGCGCGATTCTCCGCGATCAAGCAGGGCTTTGACCGCGTGCGGGGACGCACGCCGCGACGGTAGCTCTATTCCGCCGCCTCTCGCATCGAGGCCCGCATCGCGCCGCGCATCTCGTCGATGACGACGCGCGCGCCCGCGCGCTCGACATGCCAGAACGTCCAGCCGTTGCAGGCGGGCAGGCCCTGGACGAGCGCGCCGATCTTGTGGATCGAGCCGACCATCGGCCCGACGCTGAGCGCGCCGTCGACGCGAACGAGCGCGCGGTGGCGACCCTTGGCGTCGACCAGCGTTTCGCCGGGTTTGACGAGCCCGGCCTCGATCACGCTGGCGAAAGCGACGCGCGGCTCGCCGCGGCGGGTCGGCATCGGCGCGACAGTGTCGGCGGCGAATGGCTCTACCGCGTCGATGCGCGCCCGCGCGGCCTGCGCGTAACCTGCATCGCGCTCCAGGCCTATGAAATGGCGACGTAATCGCTTGGCGACCGCGCCCGTGGTGCCCGAGCCGAAGAAAGGATCGAGCACCAGATCGCCTGCATTCGAGGCGGCGACGATGACGCGTGCGAGCAACGCCTCGGGCTTCTGGGTCGGATGGGTCTTGCGTCCGTCAGCGTCTTTTAGCCGTTCGCCGCCGGTGCAGATCGGCAGGAACCAGTCCGAGCGCGCCTGACTGTCGTCGTTGCCGGCCTTCAAGGCTTCGTAGTTGAACGTATAGGCCTTGGCGTCGGCCGAGCGCGCCGCCCAGATCATCGTCTCGTGCGCGTTGGTGAAGCGCCGGCCGCGGAAATTGGGCATCGGATTGGCCTTACGCCAGACGATGTCGTTGAGAATCCAGAAGCCGAGATCCTGCAGGATCGCCCCGACGCGGAAGATGTTGTGATAGGAGCCGATGACGACGATCGCCGCGTCGCGCTTCATCACACGGCGAACCGCGCCGAGCCAGCGGCGAGTGAACGCGTCGTATTCGGCGAAATCGGCGAACTTGTCCCAGGCGTCGTCGACTGCGTCCACGACGCTCTGGTCGGGACGCGAAAGCGGGCCTTCCAGTTGCAGATTATAGGGGGGGTCGGCGAAAACGAGATCGACGCTGCCCGCGGGGAGGCGCTCGAGCGCATCGATGCAATCGCCGACGAGAATGACGTCTCGCGGCGCGGATTCCATCGTGGCGGGGCGTCTGGCCTCGGCGCTGCCAGTACGCAGAACCTGAAGCTGGGCGGGAAGGCGGGACGCCCCGGCACGGGAATTACGCATGTACGCAACCACTCAACGCATGTGCCGGAGAGAACGCCGCCGACGCGTTGGTTATGGCGTTGTTTAGGTAAAAGCCGCGTTAGCCGACGTAACGGCGCCCTGTCTCGTTTTCGCACGGTTCCGCACTGGCGAAATTCGCAAGAAAATCAACGAATAATAAACAATTCCTGATCTCTTGCGGGATTGCTTGGGCGCCTCCCCGGCGCGGCCCGAATCGGGGGCTTCACACGGCGCTTGCGCGGGGCCGGCCAGCGCCATATTCGCCCAGAGCCGACCGAAATCCTTCCGTTCCCTGCCCGTCTGCGGGGAGAGAATCACAGCTTGTTCGCCCTGACGGCAATCGAACTCCCTAGGGCGCGCTCCACCGGAACGATCGCCGATGCAGCGGCGTCGGGCCCAGCCGGGCGATCGCGGCGCGGTGGGCGGCGGTGGGATAGCCGGCGTGGCGGGCGAAGCCGTAGCCAGGATAGTGCGCGTCGAGCCGCGCCATCAGCGCGTCGCGCGCGACCTTGGCGACGATCGAGGCGGCGGCGATGGACAGCGAGCGCGCATCGCCTTTGACCAACGCTTCGGCGGTGCAGTCGAGGCCGGGGGGCGCGTCGCGGCCGTCGATCAGCGCGTGGTCGGGGCGGATCGCCAGCGCCCGCAGCGCGCGCCCCATCGCCCGCAGCGTCGCGCCGCGAATGTTGAATTCGTCGATCTCGGCGGGCGAAGCGAATGCGACGGCGACCGCCGCCGCGCTGCGTAAGATGATCGCGTTCAATTCGCGACGCCGCGCGGGTCCGAGGGCTTTGGAGTCGTCGAGCCCATCAGGCAGATCGTCAGGGTCGAGAATCACGGCGGCGACGCCGACCGGCCCGGCCAGCGGGCCGCGTCCGACCTCATCGACGCCCGCGACCCAACGCGCGCCCATCTGACGTCGCCGCGCCTCGAAGGCGTAATCGGGACGTTGGCGCGCGCCTGAGTTCATTTGCGCGCGAGCGGGCCCGGGCGCAGGCGCTGGAGATCGAAGGCGAGAACGTCGCGCAGCAGGTCGATGAAGGCGTCGGCGGCGTTGTCGGCGCAGGCCTCGCCTTTTTCAGCGGTGGCGTTGGCGGCGTTTCCGACCGCACCCAATTCATGCAGGTCGCTCGACATCCAACCGAAGCCGATCGGCTGCGTGACTCGCAACTGCTTGCACTCCTGCTCGACCGAGAGCGCCAGACTGACGAAATCACGCGCTTCGTTCATGCGCACCGTTTCGGGGCGGAACGCCAGCATCAGCGAAGTCTCGACATCGCCGCCGTGAATGCCGTGTGCGCGCTCGCGCGCCGAGAACAGGCCCTCGGGCAGGCCGAGCCGATGCCAGGCGGCGTGAACCGCGAGCATTCCGTGGCGCACGCGCAATTCGCGCGCGACGACGTCGATGACCGGCACGTTGCCGCCGTGCGAATTCATAAAAATCAGCTTGCGGCAGCCGGTGCGGGCGACGCTGTCGCCGATCTCGGTCCAGGCGCGCGTCAGCGTCTCCGCCGAAAAGGTCAGCGTGCCCGGATATTCGATATGTTCGTTCGATTTGCCGATAGTCTGCATCGGCAGGAACAGCACGGGCATTTCGTGTGGCACGCGCTTGACCGCGCGTTCGAGATAGCCCTGGTTGATGAAAGTATCGACGCCGACGGGCAAATGCGGCCCATGTTGTTCGATCGCAGCAACCGGCAGCACCGCCACGAACTTGCTCATGTCGAGGCCCGAGAAATCGCGCCAGCTCAGTTCAGCCCAATATTTGCTCGGCGCCATGGCGATCCCCTGAAATCACCGCGCGCGGGCCGCGACGGCTTCGATCTCGACCTTGAACTGCGGACGCGCGAAGCCCGAAACAACCATCAAGGTGGAAGCTGGCGGCGGCGTGCTCACGAATTCATCGCGAACGCGCATGTAGCCGCCCAAATGTTCGGCGGACGAGACAAAGGCGTTGAGCCGGACGAGATCGCCAAGCCCCATGCCCGCCTCCGCGAGGATCGCCGCAATAGCACGAAAGCACAATCGCGCTTGCGCCTCCACGCCCTCGGGGATAGCGCCGTCTCGCCCGACGCCGAGCTGTCCCGAGCAGAAAATCACCCGCGCGCCCGGTTCGATCTCGACGCCATGCGCGTAATTGGCAAACGGCGGATGGATCGAATTCGGATTCAGTCTGCGCATAGGAAAAGCGGGTCCGAAACGGCGGTTCGGTTTGGGTTACCCCTTGCAAGACGACGTGGCAAGTTCGACAATGGCGCGTTTGTTGCAAGCGTGGGGCTGCGACAGTGGCGGGAGCGTATGATGAAACGAATGAGCGTATGGCTCACGGCGGGGCTTTGCCTGAGCGCCGGTTCGGCGTCCGCTTTGGATAAAGTATCGTATGGCACCAACTGGCTCGCCGAGGCTGAACACGGCGGCTATTATCAGGCCGTCGTCGACGGCACCTACGCCAAATACGGGCTCGACGTGACGATCGTGCCTGGCGGACCGCAGGCCAACAACCAGTTGCTGCTGGCCGCCGGCAAGCTCGATTTCTACATGGGCGGCAACATGCTGCTCGCCTTCGACGCTGTTGAGCAGAATATTCCGATCGTCGTCGTCGCCGCCGACTTCCAGAAAGACCCGCAAATCCTGATGTCGCATCCGGGCGTCGGTCTCGACAAGTGGACCGACCTGCCCAAGGCGACCGCCTTCATCGGCAAGGAGGCGCTCGGCTCATTCTACCAGTGGATGAAGACAGGTTACGGCTTCAAGGAAGAGAACGTGAAGCCCTATACCTTCAACGCAGCGCCCTTCATCGCCGACAAGAATTCGATCCAGCAGGGCTATCTTACTTCGGAGCCGTTCGCGGTCGAGAAGGAAGGCCACTTCAAGCCCAACATCTTCCTGCTCGCCGACCAGGGTTACAGCACTTACGCCACGACCATCGAGACCCGCGCCGAAGTGATCGCCAAGCATCCCGAGCTAGTCCAGCGTTTCGTCGACGCCTCGGCAGTCGGCTGGTATCATTATCTTTATGGCGACAACGCGAAGGCCAACGCGGCGATCAAGAAAGCCAACCCGGAAATGACCGACGAGCAGATCGCGTTCTCGATCGCCAAGATCAAGGAATACGGCCTCGTCGATTCCGGCGATGCGCTGAAGATGGGCATCGGCGCGATGACCGACGCGCGCGTCAAGGACTTCTATGACTCCATGGTCAAGTCGGGCGTCGTCAAGCCGGGGCTCGACTACAAGAAATCCTACACGCTGCAATTCGTCGACAAGGGCGTCGGGCTCGACCAGAAGCCGAAATGAGCCTGATGAGTTCAAATGCGTGGGGCGCGGGCGTTTCGGCCTCGCCCCCCGACAACCATGCGCTCGTCAGCCTCAATGGCGTCGGAAAGACCTTCGCGAACGGCACCGTCGCGCTGGCGGGCGTCGATCTCCAGGTGCGACGCGGCGAGTTCCTTTCGTTGCTGGGTCCGTCGGGTTGCGGAAAATCGACGATCCTCAGGCTTGTTTGCGGCCTCACCGGCTCGACGAGCGGCGCGATCGACTGGGCTGAAAGGCGGCACGAACTCGGCTTCGTGTTCCAGGAGCCGACGCTGATGCCCTGGGCCAATGTCTTCGCCAACGTCTGGTTGCCGCTGCGTCTTAGCGGCGTTTCGCGCGCCGATGCGCGCGCGCGCATCGAGGAAGTGTTGGAGAAGGTGGGCTTGGCCGGCTTTTCCGTCGCCTATCCGCGCGAATTGTCGGGCGGCATGAAAATGCGCGTCTCGATCGCCCGCGCGCTCGTGACGCGCCCGGCGATCCTGTTGATGGACGAGCCTTTCGCCGCGCTCGACGAAATAACGCGCACCAAGCTCAACGACGATCTCGTTGCGCTCAAATGCGAACTCGGCGCGACCGTGATCTTCGTCACCCATTCGGTCTACGAGAGCGTCTATCTCTCTGACCGCATCGTCGTCATGGCGCCGCGTCCGGGGCGCATCGTCGCGGAAGTGCTTGTCAACGCCCCGTTGCCGCGCGACGAAGAGTTTCGCCTCAGCCCGCAATACGCCGAAAAATGCAGGGAGACTTCGAACGCGTTGCATAAGGCGATGGCCGCCGCGCCGGCGAGCGCGCCATGAATCGCGATGCGCTGGCGCGCTACGCTCTGCCGGCGATTGCGCTCCTCGCCGCGCTGGCCGCCTGGGAGGCGGTGGTGCGCATCAACGACATTCCACCAGTCATCCTGCCCGCGCCGAGCCTCATCCTGGCGACGCTCGTCAAGGATTGGAGCACGCTGTTCGGCTCGCTCGAAGTAACCTTGTCGATCACCGTCGAGGCGCTGATCGCCGCAACGATCGGCGGCGCGCTGATGGCGCTGATCTTCGCGCAATGGCAACTCGTCGAGCGCGCGTTCTTTCCTTTCGCGGTCGTCATGCAGGTGACGCCCGTGGTCTCGATCGCGCCGCTGCTGCTGATCTATCTGACGCCGGGCGCGGCGGTGCTGGTGTGCGCGTTCCTGGTCGCGTTCTTCCCGATCCTCGCCAACACCGCGCTGGGCCTTTCCTCGGTCGATCACAACCTCGTCGACCTCTTTCAGATGTACCGCGCCTCGCGCTGGCGTCAGTTGTTGTGGCTGCGCGTTCCCTCGGCGCTGCCCTATTTCCTTGGCGGCCTGCGCATCGGCGGCGGCCTGGCGCTGATCGGCGCCATCGTCGCCGAGATCGCGGCGGGGTCGGCCGGCCAGGGCGCGGGGCTCGCTTTCCGCATCGTCGAATCCGGCTATCGGCTCAACATTCCCCGCATGTTCGCGGCGCTCCTGCTGATTTCCGTCGCCGGCATCACGATTTATCTCGCGCTGAGCGCGCTTTCCTATCTGCTGCTGCGCCGCTGGCACGACAGCGCGCGGGCGCGCGAGACATGAGCACGCCATTCGCCCTCGCCAGGTCCAGACGCTTTGCGCTGAAGGACGCGCGCGTTCTCGCCTCCTGCCTGGCGCCGCAGACAGGACCGAGCGAACGCGATGGATTCGTCCGCGTCGACATCCTGATCGACGAGGGCCGTATCGGCGCCATCGCGCCGGCGGGACGGTCGGATTTCGGCGAGATGCCGTTCCTCCCGCTCGCAGGGCGCATCGTGCTCCCTTTGTTCGTCGACGCGCATGTGCATCTGGACAAAGGCCATATCTGGCGGCGCGCGCCCAATCCGAACGGCGCGTTCGACGGCGCGCTCTCGACCGTCGCCGCCGACCGGGCCGCGCGCTGGAGCGCGGGCGACGTCGCCGCGCGCATGGAATTCGCGCTCAGCTGCGCCTATGCCTATGGCACGCGCGCGATGCGGACCCATATCGACAGCCTCGGCGCGCAGACGCGCATCTCCTGGCCGGTTTTCGCCGAAGCGCGCGAGCGCTGGCGCGGCCGCATCGAATTGCAAGCGAGTCCGCTGTTCTCGATCGAGTTCGTCGAAGATCCCGCCCATATGGCGGACATCGAGGCGATGGTCGAGGCGCACGGCTCGAAGATTCTCGGGGCCGTCACCCGCATGGTTCCGGCTTTGCGCGAGAAGCTCGACGTCCTGTTCGCGCTCGCCGAGTGCAAGGGCTGGGAACTCGATTTTCACGTCGACGAGACCGCCGATCCCGCCGCGCGCTCGCTTTCGATCATCGCCGAGACCGCGATCGAACGGCGCTTCACGGGCCGCATCCTCGTCGGCCATTGCTGCTCGCTCGCGCGGCAAGAGGCGGACGAGGCGGAGCGCACGATCGAACGGGTCGCGCGCGCCGGTCTCAGCGTCGTCTCGCTGCCGATGTGCAACATGTTCCTGCAAGATCGCCAATCCGGGCGCACGCCGCGCTGGCGCGGAGTCACGGCGCTGCACGAACTGCGCGCCGCCGGCGTCAACACGATGATCGCCAGCGACAACACGCGCGATCCCTTCTACGCCTATGGCGATCTCGACATGCTGGAAGTCTGGCGCGAGGGCGTGCGCATCCTGCATCTCGACTATCCCTTCGCCGACTGGGCGCCCGCCGTGTTCGCGGCGCCCACGCAGGCGATGGGTCTCGATACGACGAGCCTTGCGACCGGCGCGCCCGCCGACATGATCCTCACTGAGGCGCGCGACTTCACCGAACTGTTCTCGCGGCCGCAATCCGACCGCCTCGTGCTGCGCGCCGGGCGCGCGATTGCGGCCGAAGCGCCATGCTATGCCGATCTCGACGCCCTGGAAGGACTTGCGCCATGAACCGCGCCTATGACATCGCCGCGTTCCGGCAGGCGATCGGCCCGATCAAGTCGGAAGGCAATCCCGTGCTCGTCAAACAGAAGAGCCGCGATTTCTACTGGTATTCGCCGGTGCTGAAGCGCGAACTCGACGCCGTCACCGCTGACATCGTCGTTTCGCCAACGAGCGAGGCCGAGGTCGCACGCGTGCTCTCGGCGGCGCACGCGCTTGCCATTCCCGTCACGCCGCGCGGATCGGGAACCGGCAATTACGGACAGGCGATGCCTCTGACGGGCGGCGTGCTGCTCAGTCTCGCCGAAATGAACAAGGTCAAGACGATCCATACCGGCCGGGTCGTATGCGAGCCCGGCGCCGTGCTGCACGACGTCGACAAGGCGCTCGCCGTCAGCGGCCAGGAACTGCGCATGTTTCCTTCGACGCGCGGCACGGCCTCGATCGCCGGCTTCGTCGCCGGCGGCTCCGGCGGCGTCGGTTCGATCTCCTGGGGCGGCCTGCGCGATTTCGGCAACGTGCTGCGTCTCAAGGTGATGACGATGGAGGCGAGCCCGCGCGCGCTCGAACTCACTGGCGCCGATCTTCACAAGGCGGTTCACGCTTATGGCACCAATGGAATCATCACCGAAGTCGAGATGCCGACGACGGCGACTTACGATTGGGTCGATCTGATCGTCGGCTTCGATCAGTTCGACGCGGCCTGCGCCTATGCGCTCGCGCTCGGCGAGCAGGACGGCATCCTGAAGAAGCTCGTCACCGTCGTCTCCGCGCCGGCGCCGCACGCCTACTTCCTGCGCCACCGCTCGCTGATCCCGCCGGACAAGAGCGTCGTCATCGTGATGATCGCGCCGCACGCGCTCGACGCCTTCGCCGCGTTCACGCGCCCGTTCCGGCGCGCCGAAATCCTGTTCGATTCCAGCCGCGCCGCGCCGGAAATGATGAAGGGCCTGCCGCCCAATTACGAACTTACCTGGAACCACACGACCTTGCGCGCGCTGCGCGTCGATCCCGCCATCACCTATTTGCAGGTGCGCTATCCTGAGGAAGGCGCGCTTGCTCTCGTCAAGCGCATTCACGACAAATATGGAGAAGAGGTCGTCGGCCATCTCGAATTCATCCGCTTCAACGGCCACATCGCCTGCGCGGGATTGCCGATGGTGAAGTTCACCGACGAGGCGCGCTTGCAGGAAATCATGGACGATCACGTCGCTATGGGCGCGATGATCTTCAACCCGCATCGCTACACGCTCGAGGAAGGGGGCATGAAGCAGACCGACAAGGTCCAACTCGCGTTCAAGCGCGAGACCGACCCTCAAGGGCTGCTCAATCCCGGCAAGATGATCGCCTGGGAAGACCCGAATTTCGACTTCGCGGCGCGCAAGAACTTTCTGTTTCCCGGCCTCGAGGCGCGGGCGAAGGCGGCCGAGGGCTGATCGGGTGCGCGTGCTCGTTCTCTACGCACATCCGGTCGAAACGAGTTTCGGCGCGGCGGCCCACGCGACGCTCGTCAGCACGCTGCGCGCGCGCGGGCACGAGGTCGACGATTGCGATCTCAACGGCGAGGGCTTCGATCCCGTGATGACACGGCAGGACCGGCTCGACTATCACGACGTCGAGCGCAACCGCGCACGCGTCGCCCCCTATGTCGACAGGCTGCTGAAAGCCGAGGCGCTCGCCTTCTCGTTCCCGGTCTGGAACATGGGTTTTCCTGCGATCCTGAAGGGCTTCGTCGACAAGGTTTTCCTGCCCGGCGTCAGCTTCACTTTGCTCGAGAATGGCGACTATCGGCCAACGCTGCGCAACATCAAGCGACTGGGAGTCGTTTGCACCTATGGCGGCGCGCGCCTGCACACGGTTCTGATGGGCGATCCGCCGCGGCGCTTCCTCAAGCGGTCGATGCGTGCGATCTGCGCGCCCGGAGCGCCCTGCGACTATGTCGCGCTCTATGACATGAACCACACGAAGCCGCCGAAGCGCGAGGCTTTCCTGCGCCGGATCGAGGCGACTTATTCGCGCTGGTGAGCGCGCCCAGGCAATTTGCTCTAATCGTTCAGCGCTTCGTCGAGCAGCCGCGCGAGCGCCTCCGGCTCGCGCGGAAAGCCGGCGCGTATCCAGCGCGCCTGCAAATTCTTCAGCACCGCGCCGACGCGACGCCCCGGCCCGACGCCGCGCGCGAGAATGTCGGCGCCGCTGAACGGCAGACGCGGGAGCGGCGTATCCAAGAGAAAATGAAACGCGGAGAGGAAACGTGCGTCGTCGGGCCGAGCGCGCGAATCGATCTGCGCGAAGGCGAGCGCGTCGAGCGCGCCCTGGCGCCCGCGCTCGAACAGCAAAATGCGCAGATCGCCGAGCGAGGGCGGCCCCTCGGCGCCGTGCAGCGCGGCGCTCGCCCCCGCCAGCGTCGCCAATCGCTCGTGCTCGGAATTGGAGAGCCGCAGCCGCTCGCGCAATCGCTCGGCGTCTTCGACAATTAACAACGTCAGCGCCGCCAGCCGCAGCAGAGGGTCCGGCGCCGCGCCGCGCGCGCGCTCGATCGCGATGCATTTGGCGAGCCGCGCGGGAAACGTTACGCTCGCCAGCAGCGGGCCGAGCAGGCCGGCCTCGCACACAATCGCGACGACTTCGGCGGCGCGCGGCGCGACGATCAGCTTCAACAATTCGGCGCGCACCCGCTCGCGCGACAGCGAGAGCAGTCCGTCACGACCCGATATCGCCGCCGCGAGGCCTTCCGGATCGAGCGCGCCTTCACCGAAGCGCGCGGAAAAGCGAAAGAAACGCAAGATGCGCAGATAGTCCTCGCGGATGCGCTCGCGCGCCGCGCCGATGAAGCGCACGCGCCGCGCTGCGAGATCGGGGAGGCCGCCGCAATAATCATGCAGGCGGCCCCCGGCGTCGAGCGACAAGGCGTTGACGGTGAAATCGCGCCTGAGCGCGTCAAGCCGGAAATCGCGGCCGAAGCGCACGACCGCGTGGCGCCCGTCGGTTTCGACGTCCTCGCGCAGCGTCGTCACCTCGATCGGCCGGCCCCGGACGACAAGCGTTACGGTGCCATGCGCGATGCCAGTCGGAATGACGCTGAAGCCGGCGGCGCGCCCGCGCCTCATCGTCGTCTCGGGCCGCGCCGTGGTGGCCAGATCGAAATCGCCGGGCTTTTCGCCAAGCGCGAGATCGCGCACCGCTCCGCCGACGAGGCGCGTCTCCTCACCCGCGCCGTCGAGCGCGCCGAGCGCCGCCGCCAGCGCGCCATCGCGAAGGATTGAGAGATCGCGCAGGCGTCCGTCGAAAATTCCCGGCAGACCGTTCATTGGAACCGCCCCGGCACGATGACGCCGTTCTCGACATGCGCGGGCACATAGACGCCCTGCCCGCGCGGCGCGACGAGGCTGAGCCAAGCAAGACCGACGACGGCCGCCGCCAAACCGGCGAGCGTCAGCCAGCCGAGGCGCCCGCGCGTCCAGTGTTCCATCGTCAGGGGATAGCGCGCGCGCAGCACAAGATAGAACGCGTAAAGCGCGAACGGCGCCAGGAACAGCGCGAGGGTTTCGAGGAGCGCGCGCGCCATCAGGTGAACAGCCTCTCCCAGAGATTTCTGATTATGCCCGCGGTCGCGCCCCAGATATAGCGTTCGCCATGCGGCATCGCGTAAAATTGTCGCCTTGCCCCCCTCCATTCGCGTTCGTGCAACTCGTGATGGGCGGGGTCCATCAGGAAGGCGAACGGCGTCTCGAATACCTCGGCGACTTCCTCGGCGTTGATACTGAGTTCGAAGCCAGGATCAATCAGCGCCACCAGCGGCGCGACGCGAAACCCGGTGCCGGTGAAATAAGGGTCGAGCCAGCCGAGCGGCTCGACGAAGCGCGGATCGAGGCCGATTTCCTCGCGCGCCTCGCGAAGCGCCGTCGCCTCCGGCGTCTCGCCCGGATCGATCTTGCCGCCGGGAAAGGCGACTTGGCCCGAATGCGCGCGCAAGTGCGAAGCGCGCAGCGTCAGCAACACGGTCAATCCGTCCCCGCGCGCGACGATGGGCGCCAGCACCGCGGCGGGGCGCGCGGCCGCAGCGGCCTCCGCCGAGGGTGGCGTTCCGCTCAGCGAGAAATCGCCGACGCGCGGGACGAGGCTCGCGCCGCTCGGCGCCTGGCGCGGCAGTCGCTGAAGCGCCCGCTGGCGAAAATCTTCCGCTGTGATCAGGGCGGGCGCGGAAATGCTCAAAGCGCCTCCAACTCGCGGGCGGGCCGCATCGGGAAGAACAGCCCCGACGACCGGACGCCGAACCATGGCTCGCCCGCATGAGTCTCGACCTCGCCGAGTTCGGCGAGATCATAGAACAGCGCGCGCTTGACCAAAGCCCAGAGATCGCCGCGAATCCGCACATACGGCTTCAGGCCGTCGGCGGCGCCGTTCTCGAACCGCAGCGGATGCTCGGCGTCGACCCAGACGAAATCCTCGACCCCGGTGCGAAAACCGATCCGCCGCGCATCGCCCTGCCCGTCGACCCGCATCTCGATCGCCAGGAACGGCGCATCGTCGACCTGAATGCCGACCCGCTCGACCGGCGTGACCAAAACGTAGCGGTCCTCGTCCTTGCGCAGGATCGAGGAAAAAAGCTGCACCAGCGGCGCGCGCCCGATCGGCGAGCCGCAATAGAACCAGGTTCCGTCCGAGGCGATTCGCATGTCGATCTCGCCGCAATAGGGCGGATTCCAAAGATGCACGGGCGCCGGGCCGCGTTTGCGCTCGGCAGCGACCTCGCCGAGCCCGGAAAGGGCCCGATCGGGCGGCGCGCCTTTGATATCGGAGGGGATTTGCGTCGCCATAATCTCGCGGTGATTGTCGGCAAGGGTCGCAGCCGAGCGATGCGGCTCGACATATGAGCCCTAGCGCCTAATCTAGGGTTCAAACCCGCCAATGGGAACAGCGGCGCCGCCTGCGCCCCTCGAAACGCGAAAAGGAGACTTCATGGCCCTCGCCGAATTCGACGCCGGCGTCGCCAAGGCGGCCGAAACGACGCTGGCCCGCATCGTCGCCGCGCGCGAGGCCATCGGCGAGGTGATCTTCGGCCAGGAGCGGGTCGTCGAGCAGACGCTGGTGACGCTGCTGGCGGGCGGCCACGGCCTCTTGATCGGCGTGCCCGGCCTCGCCAAGACCAAGCTCGTCGAAACGCTGGGCGTCGTGCTCGGCCTCGACGCCTTGCGCGTGCAATTCACCCCCGACCTGATGCCCTCGGACATCCTGGGCGCCGAAGTGATGGAGGAGGGCGCCGACGGGCGGCGCGCTTTCCGATTTCTGAAAGGTCCGATCTTCGCGCAATTGCTCATGGCCGATGAAATCAACCGCGCCAGCCCGCGCACCCAGTCGGCGCTGTTGCAGGCGATGCAGGAGCATCACGTCACCGTCGCGGGCGCGCGCCACGATCTGCCCGCCCCGTTCCACGTGTTGGCGACGCAGAATCCGCTGGAGCAGGAGGGCGCCTATCCCCTGCCGGAGGCGCAGCTCGACCGCTTTCTCATGCAGATCGATGTCGGCTATCCCAACCGCGCCGCCGAGCGCCGCATCGTGATCGAAACCACGGGCGCCAGCGAGGCGACGGCCAAGCCGGCGATGAACGCGGCGGATCTGATGGCGGCGCAGCGGCTCGTCCGGCGGGCGCCGATCGGCGACAACGTCGTCGAGGGCATTCTAGATTTGGTGCGCGCGGCGCGCCCCGGCGAAGGCGACGCCGAACTCGCCAAGCCGATCGCGTGGGGGCCGGGGCCGCGCGCCGCGCAGGCGCTGACCCTCGCCGCCCGGGCGCGCGCGCTGGTCGATGGCCGCTTCGCGCCCTCGCGGGCCGACGTCGCCGCGCTCGCAGAGCCGGTGCTGAAACACCGGATGGCTTTGACCTTCGCCGCGCGCGCCGAGGGCGAAACCATCCCGGCGGTCGTCGCCCGTCTCGTCGACAAGTATCTTAGCTGACGATGGCGCCGCCGCCGAACGCGCCGATGATCCGCTCGCGCGAACAGGCCGCCGGCTTGGCGGCGCGATTGCCGAGCCTGGTGCTGGCCGCGCGCCGCCTTGCCCAAAGCGTCCGGCCGGGCGTGCATGGACGCCGCCAGGCGGGCGGCGGCGAGACATTCTGGCAGTTCCGCCCGTTCGTTTCCGGCGAGCCGGCGGCGCGCGTCGACTGGCGTCGCTCCGCGCGTGGCGACCATGCCTTCGTGCGCGAACGCGAATGGGAGGCCGCGCACACGCTCTGGCTCTGGTTCGACCGCTCGGAGTCCATGGAGTTCGGGTCTGAAATCGCGAGCGCAACCAAGATCGAGCGTGCGGCGGTGCTGACGCTGGCGCTCGCCGAGCTTGCCGTTCGCGGCGGCGAGCGGGTCGGCCTTCTCGGACTTACCCGGCCCGTCGCCGCGCGCGACGTGATCGACCGCTTCGCGCAAATTCTTGGCTCGGCGAGCGCCGGCGCTCCCGAGGCGCTGCCGCCCGCCGCGCCGGTTTCCGGGCGATCCAAGCTGGTCCTGATCGGCGATTTTCTGGCCGATCCCGACGAGATCGCGCGCCGCTTCGCCGTCCTCGGCGGCGAGGGCGCGGAGGGTCACGTATTGATGATCGCCGACCCGATCGAGGAGACGTTCCCCTTTCAGGGTCATACCGAATTCCTCGAGGCGGGCGGGCCGGGCAGCCTGCGCGCGCCGCGCGCGCAAAACCTGCGCCAGGCCTATCGCGAACGCCTCGCCGCGCAGCGCGAGGCGGTCGGCGCCGCGAGCACGGCGCGCGGGTGGGACTTCGCGTTGCACCGCACCGACCAGTCGGCGGCGGCGGCGCTGCTTAACCTCTATTCCCGCCTTTCGCGGCGCGAGCCGGCTCGGCTGGCGAAGGGCGCCTGACCATGTTCGCGCTTCCCATCGCTTTCCTCGCGCCGGGCGTGTTGGCGGCGCTCGTGTTGATCGGCGCGCTCTATTTCCTGCTGCGCGTGACGCCTCCGCGCCCGCGGCCGCAAATATTCCCGCCGCTGCGCCTGCTCATCGGCATCGTCGACAAAGACGCGACGCCCGCGAAGACGCCCTGGCCACTGCTACTGCTGCGCATGGCGATCGCCGCGGCGCTGGTGCTGGCGATGGCGGGACCGATCTGGAACGCGGCCAGGCTCGGCGCCGGCGCGCCGGGGCCGCTGCTGGTGATCCTCGACGACGGCTGGGCCGCCGCGCCGAGTTGGGACCGGCGCCTCGCCGCCGCTCTCGACGCCGCGCGCGGGGCGACGCGGGCGGGGCGGCCGGTCGCGCTGGCGCCGATCTCACGCGGCGGCGAGGAAATCGTCGCGCTGGACGAAGAAGGATTCGCCGACAAGTTGCGCGCTCTCCTCCCCCGCGCCTACGCGCCGCCGCGCGCCGAAGCTCTGGCGGCGGCCTCGCGCTTCGTCGCGGGGAACAAACAAACGGAGATCCTCTGGATCGCCGACGGACTAGAGCTTGGCGGCGCCGGCGCGTTCGCGCGCGGCCTCAAAGAGCTCGCGCGCGGCGACGCGATCACGGTCGCGGACGATCCGGCTACGCCGGTCGTCATCGCGGATGTCGAGAGTTTGCCCGGCGCCATGACGGTGAGGCTGGAGCGCGCCGACGCCAGAGCGCGCGAATCGGGAACGTTGCGCGCGATCGACGCGCAAGGGCGCACGATCGGCGAGACCCCGTTTCATTTCGGCGCCGAGCGCGTCATGCAAGCCAATTTCGATCTGCCGGTCGAACTGCGCAACGAAGTCGCGCGCATCGTCGTCGCGGACGAGCCGAGCGCGGCGGCGACTTGGTTGATTGACGAACGCTGGCGCCGCCGGCGGGTCGCGATCGTTTCGGGCGCCAGCGCCGACGTCGCCGAACCCTTGCTGGCGCCGTCCTATTACCTCAAGCGCGCGCTGGCGCCGTTCGCGGAAGTTCGCGAGAGCCGGCCGGGCGCGAGCGATCCCATCCTCGCCCTGCTCGACGAAAAGCCCTCGGCGATGATCCTGGCCGACATGAGCGTCGGCCCGGGACCGACGCGCGACAAGCTCGCCGAATTTGTCGAAGGCGGCGGCGTGCTGATCCGCTTCGCCGGCACGCGCCTGGCCGCGGGCGACGACAATCTGACCCCGACCCAGCTCAGGCGCGGCGGACGCACGCTCGGCGGCGCGCTCTCCTGGGAGACGCCCAAGCACATCGCGCCGTTCGAGCCGCCGAGCCCCTTCGTCGGGCTCGCGGCGCCCGACGAGGTCACGGTCAACAGGCAGGTGCTGGCCGAACCTGAACCCGGCCTCGCCGACAAGACCTGGGCCCGCCTCGCCGACGGCACGCCGCTGGTGACGGCGTCACGGCGCGGCAAAGGGCTGATCGCGCTTTTCCACGTCACGGCCGACACCACATGGTCGAACCTGCCGATCTCGGGCCTCTTCGTCGAAATGCTGCGCCGCGTCGTCGCCGAGGCCGGCGCACCCGCCGCGCCAGAGGGCGGCGCGAAAGCCAAGGCGACGCTGCCGCCCTATCGCACGCTCGACGGCTTCGGCGCGCTGGGATCGCCGCCCGCCGACGCCGAGCCGGTCCCGGAGGGTTTCGCGGGCGGCGCGGACGCCAAGCATCCGCCGGGCTATTACGGCGCCGAGGGCGCGCTCGCCGCCGTCAATGCGCTGGCGCCGGGAGAGGAAATTCGCGCGGCCGATTTCGCCGGCCTGTCCCTGCGCCTGGGCGGCCTCGACGTCGCAACGCCGCTCGACATCAAGCCGTGGCTGCTGTTGGCCGCGCTCTTCGGCTTCGCCGCCGACGCGCTGGCGAGCCTTTGGCTCGGCATGGCGCGTCCCTGGGTTCGCCGCGCCGCGCCGCTCGCGCTCGCGTTGGCGCTGATCGGGACATGCTGGAATCGCGCCTCCGCCGACGGCGCCGCGCTTGGCCCCGACGATATGAAGGCCGCGCTGACAACGCGCCTTGCCTATGTCGTCAGCGGCGACGCGGACGTCGACGAAACCTCGCGGCTCGGCCTCGAATCGCTTGCGAGCGTGCTCGACCGGCGCACCGCGGCCGCCGTCGCCGGCGCGGTCGCGGTCGATCCCGCCCGCGACGAACTGGCTTTCTATCCGCTCATCTACTGGCCCATCGTCGCGGGACGCCCGCAGCCCGCCTCGGCCGCGGTCTCGCGCATCGCCGCCTATATGAGGAACGGCGGCACGGTGATCTTCGACACCCGCGACGCGCTGAACTCGCGCCCCGGCGGCGCGCCGACCCCCGAAGCGCTTTGGCTGCGCGCGTTGCTCGCCGGCGTCGATGTGCCCGAACTCGAGCCCGTGCCGCGCGATCACGTCGTCACCAAAACGTTCTATCTGCTCGATTCCATCGTCGGGCGCACTGATATGGGCCAGACCTGGATCGAGGCGCTGCCGCTGCTGGACCCTTCTGACCGCGCCGCGCGCCCGGCGCGAGCGGGCGACAGCGTTTCACCGGTCATCGTCACCGCGAACGATCTGGCCGGCGCCTGGGCGGTCGACGACAACGGAGCGCCGCTGCATCCGCTCGTCCCCGGCGGGCCGCGCCAACGTGAAATGGCGCTGCGTGGCGGCGTCAATCTCGTGATGTACGCGCTGACCGGCAACTATAAGGCGGACCAGGTTCACGCAAAGGATCTTCTGGAAAGGCTCGCGCATTGAGCGACTGGTCGATCGTCGTTTCTCCGGTCTGGTCGACGACGGCGCTGACCGCGCTCGGCGCGCTCGCTCTTGCGGTCGTCGCGCTCACCGCCTGGCGGCGCCCGCGCGCCTTCGCTTGGCGCGCGCTGGCCGGGGCGCTGCTGTTCGCGGCGTTGCTCGACCCCTCGCTCCAGCGCGAGGACCGTAAGCCGCTCAAGGACGTCGTCGCCGTCGTCATCGACCGTTCCGCCAGCAACCGCATCGGCGAACGCGAACGTCAGACGAGCGAGGCGCGCGCCGAAATCGCCAAGCGCCTCGGGGCGCTCGACAATGTCGAGGCGCATTTCGTCGAGACGCGGCGCGACGATCCCGACAATCGCGGCACCGAGATTTTCGCCGCGCTGCATCAAGCCTTGAGCGACACGCCGCCCGAGCGCGTCGGCGGCGCATTGCTCGTCACCGACGGAATCGCGCATGACGTTCCCGCCTCAATCGCCGCGCTCGGTTTTCGCGCACCCCTGCATGTGCTTGTCACGGGCCACCAGGGCGAACGCGACCGGCGCATCGAACTCGTCGAGACGCCGCGCTTCGGCATCGTCGGCAAGGACCAGACGATTGGCGTGCGCGTCCTCGACAGCGCTGACAGGGGCGAACCCGCCAAGCTCCTGGTGCGTCGCGACGGCGAGCCGCTCGCGAGCTACGACGCAGTCATCGGCGAAACCCTGGCGATCCGGGCGCCGATCGAACACGCCGGCCCCAACATCTTCGAACTCGAAGTGGCGCCGCTGCCGGGCGAACTGACCGATCTCAACAACAAGGCGGTCGTCGCCGTCGAGGGCGTGCGCGACAAGCTGCGCGTGCTGCTGGTGTCGGGCGAACCGCATCCGGGCGAGCGGATGTGGCGCAATTTGCTCAAATCCGACGCCAACGTCGATCTTGTTCATTTCACGATTCTGCGCCCGCCGGATAAGACCACCGAGAACACGCCGATCAACGAACTGTCGCTGATCGCGTTTCCGGTCGCCGATCTGTTCGGACGCAAGATCAAGGATTTCGATCTGATCATCTTCGACCGCTACTCCAGCCAGGCGATCCTGCCGCAGGCCTATCTGGAAAACATCGCCAATTTCGTGCGCGGCGGCGGCGCGCTGCTGATGGCGGTGGGGCCGGAATTCTCGACGCCGGAGGGCCTGTTCTACACACCGCTCGGCGCGATCGCGCCCGCACGCCCGACCGGCGAGGATCCCGAGGGACCGTTCCGGGCCGAAATCTCGCCCGATGGCGCCAAACACCCGGTCACGCGCGGCCTCGCGGGCGCCGAGACCGCACCGCCGGCCTGGGGGCGCTGGTTCCGCCGCATCGGCGGCGAGCTGACCAGCGGTGTCAGCGTCATGCAAGGCGAGGACAAGGGGTCGCTGCTGGCGCTTTCGCGCGTCGGCAAGGGCCGCGTCGCACTGCTGCTGACCGATCAGATGTGGCTTTGGGCGCGCGGCTACGACGGCGGCGGACCGCATCTCGACCTGCTGCGGCGCCTCGCCCATTGGTTGATGAAGGAGCCGGAACTCGAGGAGGAGGCGCTGCGCCTGAAGGCGCGCGGACGCGAACTTATTGTCGAGCGTCAGAGCCTTAAAGACGCGGTTCCCGACGTGACCGTGACCGGCCCCGACGGCAAGACCCGCCAGCTCCGGTTGACCCCGGCCGAGCCGGGGCTTTCGCGCGCGCATATCGCGGTCGATCAGGACGGGCTCTACCGCGCCGGCGACGGCGAGCATGTCGCGCTGGTCAATGTCGGGCCGGACAATCCGCTCGAATTTCGTGAAGTCGTCTCGTCCACGGAAAAGCTGCGCCCGCTCGCCGAGGCGACGGGGGGGAGCGTGCGCCGCCTCGCGCGCGCCGCAGGCGATCCGATCGTCGTTCCCCGACTCGTGGGGATGCCGCGATCGCCCGTCTACGCCGGCGCGGATTACGTCGCGATCCAGCGCACCGGCGCCAGCGTCGTCGTCGGCGTCTCGCGCATTTCGCTCGCTGCGGATTTCCTCGGCCTTGCGGCTTTGCTCGGCGCGCTCGTCTGGATGTGGTGGCGCGAGGGTCGAGGCGCCCCCGGGCCGGGCGCCTGAAATCCGCGCAAGCCGGCGCCTTGCCGTCGTGCGCGCGCGCGGCTAGTTAATCCGCACCGCGCAAGAGGAGCCGCCATGAAGAAGGTCTACGCCAACGCGACCGCCGCCCTTGCCGGCGCGATGAAGGACGGCATGATGGTGATGTCGGGCGGCTTCGGCCTGTGCGGCATTCCCGAGGCGCTGATCGCAGCGCTGCGCGAAACCGGCGTCAAGGAACTCACCGTCGTCTCCAATAACGCCGGCGTCGATGGCGTCGGCCTCGGCGTGCTGCTGGAAACCGGCCAGATCAAGAAGATGATTTCGAGCTATGTGGGCGAAAACAAAATTTTCGCCCAGCTCTATCTCGCGGGCAAGCTCGAACTCGAATTCAACCCGCAGGGCACGCTCGCCGAACGCATCCGCGCCGGCGGCGCGGGAATTCCCGCCTTCTTCACCCGCACCGGCGTCGGCACCATCGTCGCCGAAGGCAAGGATCACCGCGAGTTCAACGGCGAGACCTTCGTCATGGAGACCGGCCTCGTCGCCGACGTCGCGTTGGTGCACGCCTGGAAGGGCGACACCGAGGGCAACCTCGTCTTCCGCAAGACCGCGCGCAACTTCAACCCGATGATGGCGAGCGCGGCGAAGCTGACTATCGCCGAAGTCGAGCATCTCGTGCCAGCCGGCGAGATCGACCCCGACCATATCATGACGCCCGGCGTCTTCGTGCAGCGCATCGTGCACGCGCCGGACGCGCCGAAGCGCATCGAACAACGCACCGTGCGCAAGCGCGACGCCACCTGACCCCGAGGAGACCCTGATGCCCTGGACCCGCGACCAAATGGCCGAGCGCGCCGCCAAAGAGCTGCGCGACGGTTTCTACGTCAACCTCGGCATCGGCATTCCGACGCTGGTTTCCAACTACATCCCCGAGGGGATGAGCGTGCAGTTGCAAAGCGAGAACGGGATGCTCGGCATGGGGCCGTTTCCGTTCGAGGGCGAGGAAGACCCCGACCTCATCAACGCGGGCAAACAGACCGTCACCGAATTGCCGACGACGAGCTATTTCTCCAGCGCCGATTCGTTCGCGATGATCCGCGGCGGCCATATCGACCTCGCCATTCTCGGCGCGATGCAGGTGGCCGAGAATGGCGATCTCGCCAACTGGATGATCCCTGGCAAGATGGTCAAGGGCATGGGCGGGGCGATGGACCTCGTCGCCGGCGTCAAGCGCATCGTCGTCGTGATGGAGCATTCGGCCAAGGACGGCGCGAAGCTGCTGCACCACTGCAATCTGCCGCTGACCGGCGCCAAAGTCGTCGATCTCGTCATCACCGATCTCGGCGTCTTCACCATCGACAAGCACGGGCTGCGCGGCATGGCCTTGATCGAACTCGCGCCCGGCGTCACGCTCGGCGAGATCGCCGCCAAGACCGAGGCGACCTATCGCGTCGCGCTGAGCTGAGACGCGCTTGTCCGGCGCGCATCCGCTCGACGCCTCGACGCGGCTCGAACGCCTCGCCGAAGGCCGCTATTCCGGCGCGACACATCCCGCTTACGCCAATATGGCCGGGCCGTTCGGCGGCGCGACCGCGGCGGCGCTCATCAATGCCGTTCTCGTCGATCCGCGCCGCCTCGCGGACCCGATCGCGCTCACCGTCAATTTCTGCGCCGCCATCGCCGACGGCGGATTCGAAATCGCGGCCAAACTCGCGCGCGGCGGCAAGACCACGCAGCACTGGTCGCTCGAACTGTCGCAGAACGGCGCGGTCTGCGCGACCGCCAGCGTCGTCTGCGGCGCGCGCAAGCCGGTCTGGTCACATTATCCGGTCGCGGGGCCCAAGGCGCCGCCGCGCGAAAGCCTGGCGGTCATGCCGCCGGACGGGCGCCCCGAGTGGGTGCGGCGCTATATCTACCGCTTCGTCGAAGGCGGGCTGGAGGGCTTCCCGCGCCGCGACGGGCGCATCGAGAGCGCGCGCTCGCTCGCCTTTATCGAGGACGCGCCCGCGCGTCCGCTCGACTTTCTCTCGCTCGCGGCGATGGCCGACGCGTTCTTCGTGCGCATCATGCATGTGCGCGGCACGTTTCAGCCGATGGCGACGGTGTCGCTGACAACCTATTTCCACGCCGACGCGCAAGAACTCGCCGCGCTCGGCGCAAGGGCGCTTTTGTGCGAGGCCGACGCGATGGTGTTTCACAACGGCTTCGCCGACCAGAGCTGCGCGCTATGGACGCCGGAAGGGCGCCTGCTCGCCAACGGAATGCAGATCACCTGGTACAAGGAATGAGCGCCTAGACGCCTCAATCCGCGCCCAGCGCCGGAATCGCGGCGCGATCGAACGGCGTCGCCTCGTAAATCGCCTTCACCCAGTTGGCATAGAGCTGCGCGGTGAAGCGCCAGGAATTGATCGGCGCCCGCGCCGGATCGTCGCCCGGAAAATAGTGCTTGGGCAGCGGCGTCGCCGGATTGAGCGCGCGATCGCGCATATATTCATTGCGAAGCGTGTCGGTCTCGTATTCCGGGTGATTGAGCACATAGACGCGGCGCGGAAAGAAGCGCCCGCCGTCGAACGGCTCAGCCTCGACCATGATGTTGGGGCCGGTCTCGTCGGATGTCGCGACGATGTCGAGCGCCTTGCAGGCTTCGACCGCGGCGCGGTCCGGGTTCTTCCAGCGCGACACAGGAACCGAGAACCGGTCGGGAAAGCCGAACAGCAGGCCGGTGCGGTCGTTGACGATTCGGTGCTCGAACAGGCCGAAGGTTTTGGGCTCGCTCTTGAGGCTCTCGATGTCGTGGAAATGCTTCAGCGCCGCCTTCGCGCCCCAGCACAGATACAGCGAGGAGAACACATGCTGGGAAGACCAGTCGAGTATCTCCTGCACCTCCGGCCAGAACTTCTCGTCGCTGACGCGCGGTTGCAGCGCGTTGACGCCGGTGACGATGAGGCCGTCGAACTTCTCGTCCCTGAGGCTGCTCAGGGGATTGTAGAATTTGACGATATGGTCGGCCGGCGTGTTCTTGCTCTCGCGCCCGCCCACGATGTCGCTAAAGTAACTGTCGGTCGCCACGAACGTCAGATGCACTTGCAGTGGCGTCGAGCCGAGCCAGGCGGCGAGCTGGCGCTCGGTCGTCATCTTGTCGGCCATCAGATTGAGGATGGCGAATTCGAGCGGGCGAATGTCCTGGCGCATTGCGCGCGCGCGTTCGATCGCGACGCCGCTGCTGAGCGACGGCAGAAACGGATGGGCTTCCTCGGACGCGACGATAACCGGCATGACACCTCCTCGTCCCGCTCTCGAAGCGGGAATTTTCGCGCCTTGAAAATTACCCGAGGTAATTTCCGAGGGCGTGATCGCCTGCAGGGATCACAGCGCGGAGGCTTGGAAAGGGCTTGCCCGTCTGTGACGCTTTAGCTGTTGGTGGCGCGGCAGCAAGCTGACCTGTCAAATCCCGCGGGCCGATTGAGAAATCGGCCAAAACCAAGCGACTCCTTAAGAAAAGCGCGAAGGGCCGTCAAGCCGCGCGCCCCGGCGCCTATATGGGATACGGATTCGGGGGCGCCAGCCCCGCGCGCCTTTCCCAGGGCGCCTTGCCGGCGTATGAGACCAATGTCGAGTTCCGCCCCCGAGAGGCCGCCATGCCCCATTCCGTTCACGCACGAGTCGGCGAAATCACCGAGCGCATCGCCAAGCGCAGCCGCGACACGCGCGCCCGCTATCTACAGAGGATCGAGCGGGCGGTGAATAACGCCCCGAGCCGCAAGAAGCTCGGCTGCGCCAATTTCGCTCACGGCTTCGCCGCCTGTGGCCCCGAGGACAAGGCGGCGCTGCGCGACGGCGACGCGCCCAACCTCGCCATCGTCACCGCCTATAACGACATGCTGTCGGCGCATCAGCCGTTCGATCGCTTCCCCGAACTCATCAAAAAGGCCGCACGTGCTCAAGGCGGCACGGCGCAGGTGGCGGGCGGCGTGCCGGCGATGTGCGACGGCGTCACACAGGGCGAAGCCGGCATGGAGCTTTCGTTGTTCTCGCGCGACGTGATCGCGCTTTCGACGGCGGTCGCGCTTTCGCACCAGATGTTCGACGCGGCGGTTTATCTGGGCGTCTGCGACAAGATCGTGCCGGGCCTGCTGATCGGCGCGCTGTCGTTCGGGCATCTGCCCGCCGTGTTCCTGCCCGCCGGACCGATGACCTCGGGGCTCTCCAATGACGACAAGTCGAAAATTCGCCAGCTCTACGCCGAAGGCAAGGCGACGCGCGCCGAACTCCTGGAGGCCGAGGCGAAGGCCTATCACGGGCCGGGAACCTGCACTTTCTACGGCACCGCCAACACCAATCAGATGTTGATGGAGATCATGGGCCTGCATCTGCCCGGCGCCTCGTTCGTCAACCCGAATACGCCATTGCGCGACGCGCTCACCGAACTTGGCGCCCGTCGCGCGTTGGAAATCAGCGCCAAGGGCAATTCCTTCGCGCCGATCGGCCATGTCATCGACGAGCGGGCGATCGTCAACGGCGTCGTCGGCCTGCACGCGACCGGCGGCTCGACCAACCTGACCATCCACCTGATCGCGATGGCGGCGGCAGCGGGCATCGCGCTCAACTGGGACGATTTCGCGGATCTGGCCGAAGTCACGCCGTTGCTGACCCGAATCTATCCCAACGGCAAAGCCGACGTGAACCATTTCCAGGCGGCGGGAGGAATGCCGGTGCTGATCCGATCGCTCATCGGCGAAGGCCTGCTGCACGCCGACGCGCGCACCGTCTGGGGCGAGGGCCTCGGCGATTACGTCGTCGAGCCGACGCTCGCCCCCGATGGCGCAGTAGCCTGGCGCGCGGCCGCTTCCCAAAGCCACGACGAAACGGTGCTGCGCGGCGCCGAAAAGCCGTTCCAGCCCACCGGGGGCCTGCGCGTGCTCGAAGGGCCGCTGGGGCGCGCCGTCATCAAGACCTCGGCGGTAGCGGCCGAGCGGCATGTGATCGAGGCGCCGGCGCGCGTATTCCACAGTCAGGAGGAGTTGCACGCCGCCTTCCGCGCCGGCGAACTCTTCCGCGACGTCGTCGTCGTCGTGCGCTTCCAGGGCCCCAAGGCGATCGGGATGCCTGAGTTGCACAAGCTGATGCCGCCGCTCGGCGTCGTCCAGGATCGCGGCCACCGTGTCGCGCTGGTGACGGACGGGCGCCTTTCCGGCGCCTCGGGCAAGGTGCCGGCGGCGATCCACGTCACGCCCGAGGCGGCGGCGGGCGGCGAAATCGCCAAGATTCGCGATGGCGACCGCATCCGGGTCGATGCGATCAGCGGCCGGCTCGAAGTGCTCGTCGATGCGAAGGATTGGGCGGCGCGCGGCCAGGCCTTCTGCGAACTCGCTCCCGCACATACGGGCGTCGGGCGCGAATTGTTCTCCGCCTTCCGCGCGGTCGCCGGCCGCGCCGACCAGGGCGCGTCGATCTTTGCGGCCTAGGGCCGACGCCCCGCCCCTGGCCCCTCCCCACCGGGGCGGGGAGCCGGACGGGACTAGCTCAACTTGCGCCAGGCGGAGGCGAATTCGGCGGCTTTGGCGGCGACATCGGGCGCCGAATCGCCGGGTCTATAAAGCGCCGAGCCAAGGCCGAAGCCTGTCGCGCCGGCCGCGAAATATGGCGCCATATTGCCGGGGGTTATGCCGCCGACCGGCAGGATCGCGATCCGCTTTGGGATTACCGCCCGCCACGCCTTGAGGATGGGAGGCGCGATCATCTCGGCGGGAAAGGCCTTCAGCCCGTCGGCGCCGGCGGCCAGCGCCGCGAAGGCCTCGGACGGCGTCGCGACGCCCGGTAGGCAGGCGAGCCCGAGCGATTTGGCGCGAGCGATCACTTGCGGGTCCATATTGGGCGTGACGATGAGATCGCCGCCGGCGGCCGCGACCGATTCGACATCGGCCGGGGTCAACACCGTCCCGGCGCCGACAAAGACGTCGGGCGGGGCGAGCGCCCGCATTGCCCGTATGCTGGCGAGCGGATCAGGCGAATTCAGCGGAATTTCGACCAGCGCGAAGCCTTCGCCGATCAGCGCCTGCAGGACGGCGCCGGCCTCCTCGGGCCGGACGCCGCGCAGGATCGCCACCAGCGGCAGTTTTGCCAGCGCGGATTGCAAACGGGTCATTGCGGCGCCCTTCCCCAGTGCGAAACCGCGCCCTTGATGAACGCGAACGGCGCGGTGGGCAAGCGGCGCGGCCGCGACGCGCCCGTCGTTGAGAGTTCCTTCACCATTTTCCGATCTATTGGCGCTGATGACCTCGAACGCTTTTCGAGTTCTTGCCGCGTCAGGGTCGCGACGACCCAAAGCGCGGTCCGCTCGATTGGGGCCCGCCATGTTGATTCGCGCACTTGTCAGTCTAGCCCTTCTCGCCGGATCGGGCGCTTCGCAGACCTTCGCCGCGAGCCCCGCCCCGGCCTCCAACGTCCTCGAGATCACGCTGGACCAAGCCAAGGTCGAGCGCGTGCCGACCGGGACCGCCACGCTCATCATCGGCAACCCCGCCGTCGCCGATGTGACGATGCTCAAGGGCGGCGTCGGCATGGTCATCACCGCCAAGGGATACGGTCAGACCAACTTGATCGCCCTCGACAATTCGGGCGTTATCCTCGACGAACGGCAAGTGCGCGTCGATCCGGCGCACACCGTGCTCGTGGTGCAACGCGGCGACGCGCGCGCCTCCTATTCGTGCAACCCCTGGTGTATGCCGAGCGCGCAACTGGGCGACGACGCCAAGGTGTTCAGTGAAATCGGCGGACAGGTTCAGATGCGCAACGGCTGGGCGCAGGGCGCGCCGAAGTAACGCGCGCGCCGTCGCCATTTTTCCGGTCCGAATCTCGTTCACATTCGACTCGTCTGAAATCGCGGGAGCGCGCGCGTGCGTCGGCTGCTGATCGAGGAGCCGGTTTCGCGCCTGGCCATTTGGAGTCGCCGCGCCGCTGTGTTCGCGCTCGCGCTGGCGATCGTCGCTGTGCTCGCGGCGCGGCTCGCGGGCGTCCAGCCGCTCGGCGCGCTCGCGGTTTTCGGCGCGGCGCTGACATTCGCGTTGCTGGCGATCCTATTCGCCGCCGCCGCCGCGGTGGCGATCTGGCGCACGGGGCGGCGCGGGGCTGGTCAGGCCGCGGTCGGCTTCGCGCTGGCGCTGGCGCTGCTCGCCTTTCCCGCCTATCTCGCCTATCGCGCGACGACGCTGCCCGCCATCAACGACATCTCGACCGACGTCGCGGAACCGCCGAGTTTCATGATTTCGCTGCGCGCGCGCGAAGCGCGGGCCGGCCCGCCGCCACCCACTTCGAGCGAAGCGACGCGCGCCGCGCAAAGGGCCGCCTATCCGGACATCCAGCCGGTCATGGTCGATCTCGAAGCGCTGCAAGCCTATCAATTGTCGCTGCGCATCGCCAGGGATCTGGGCTGGCGCATCGTCGATTCGACGCCGCCGAACTTGCGCGGCGACGGCGTCGCCCACATCGAGGCGATCGACCGCTCGCTGCTTTTCGGCTTTTCCGACGATATCGCGATCCGCATCCGCCCGCTCGCCAACCAGACGCGCATCGATTTGAGATCGGTGTCGCGCGTCGGCAAGCACGATTTCGGTGTGAATGCGCGCAGGATTCGCAAGTTCATCGCCGCCGCGCAGGAATCGATGCAGTCTCGTTAAGCGCGGCGATAGACCGCTTCCAGCGGCGCGCCTTCTTCGCGAACCGCCAGGCCGCGCGCGATCAGATCTTCGAGATGGGCGAGCGTGGAAAGCGCCGCCGCGCCGCGAAGCCTGGGATCGAGCCCGACGTAGTTGCGCGTGACGATCTCGCCGATCGTCGTCGGCCCCGTATCAAGCCGCGCCAGAATCGCCGCCTCGCGTTGGCGCCGATGGCCAATGAGGCCGCGCAGATAACGCTGCGGCTCGCGCACCGGCCCGCCGTGGCCAGGCCAGTAGATCGTCTCCTCGCGCGCACGGAGCTTTTCGAGCGAAGCCATGTAATCGCCCATCGAGCCGTCGGGCGGCGCGACCACCGAAGTCGACCAAGCCATGACGTGATCGCCGCTGAACAGCGCGCCCTCGCCCTCCCAAGCAAAGACCAGATGATTGGCCGCATGGCCCGGCGTCGCCAGCGCCGTCAGCCCGACACCGCCAAAACGCAATGTCTCGCCCTCGGCCATGACCGCGTCGGGCGCATAGGTCAGGTCATGCGCCGCGTCGAGCCCTTGCGGCGCCCCCGGCCGCGCCTCATGTGCGCGGGCGCCGACGACCACGGCCCCGGTCGCCGCGCGCAAGCGATTCGTCAGCGCGCAATGATCGCGATGGGTGTGCGTAACGACGATATAGGCGACGCGCTGGCCTCGCGTCGCAGCGAGCAGCCCCGCCAAATGTGCATCGTCGTCGGGACCGGGATCGAGAATCGCGACCTCGCCCTCGCCCCCGCCCAGAATATAGGTGCAGGTGCCGGTGAAGGTGAAAGCTGACGGATTGGGCGCGATCAGGCGCCGCACTCCCGGCGCCACTTCGCTCAACACGCCGCTTGGCGCCTTTTCCGGACCGCTCGGCGTCGGGACACCCGCTTCGCTATCGCTCAAGTCACGCTCCCCGGGCTTGTCGCCGCTCGTCCGCCTTGGCTATACCGGCTTGCGTGCGCGAAGCGAACCCCGCGCCCAAAGCTTAAGGATACTGAAATGGAACTTCCTCAGACCCTTGCCGCCCGCCTTTGGCCCGCGGAAGCTGGACGATCTTTCGCGCGCGAGGCGGCGTTCGTGGTCGGCGGCGCGCTGGCGCTGACGTTTTCGGCCAAGGCGCAGGTTCCCTTCTATCCCGTACCGATGACGTTGCAGACGCTGATCTTGCTCATGTTGGGCGCCGCCTACGGCCCCGTGCTCGCGGCGGCGACGGTCGCGCTCTATCTCCTCGAAGGCCTCGTCGGGTTCCCCGTATTCGCCGGGACCGTGGCCGGACCCGCCTATATGGCCGGCCCGACCGGCGGCTTCCTCATCGGCTTTCTCGTCGCGGCGATTCTCGTCGGCCGTCTGACGCGATCGGGCTGGAGCCGTTCATTCGCCGGGCTTCTGGCCGCGATGACGCTCGGCCATGTTGCGATATTCGCGCTCGGTTTCGCCTGGCTCGCGCTTTTGGTTGGCGCCGGCAAGGCCTGGAGCCTCGGCGTCGCGCCGTTCTATCTGGCGACGGTGCTGAAGACGCTGCTGGCCGCGCTCGCTATCGTCGGCGCCGACCGGCTCGCCCAGCCGCGCTTCGGGGGGCGGGCCTGAGCGGCCCCGTCGCCGCGGCCCCGCGCGAGGCGCCGCTGCCGCGCGCGGCCTTCCAGCGCTTCATCGCGCAGACGACGCGCTGGAAGGACAATGACCCCTATGGCCATCTCAACAACGTCGTCTATTACGAGCTGTTCGACGCGGCGGTGAACGCGATCCTGGTCGAAGCGGGGCTGCTCGATCCCGCCCATAGCGACGTGATCGGCCTCGTCGTGCAAAGCGACTGCCGCTTCTTTTCGAGCCTCGCCTTCCCCGAACCGCTTGAGGTCGGCGTCAGCGTTGAACATCTCGGCCGCTCCTCGGTGCGTTATCTGCTCGCCGTATTCGCCGCCGGCGCGCCACTGGCCAGCGCGCAGGGGCGCTACACCCATGTCTATGTCGAACGCGCGAGCGGCCGCCCGACGAGGATTCCAGACGCGCACCGCGATTCAATGTTGCGGCTCATGCCCGCATGAACCGGCGCGCTGGTGACGCAATTTTCATTAGCCCCGCTTAAGCTATGCGCTTCGCGGACGCTCTCGAATCGCCGCGCGCCGACGGGGGATTCATGGCGAAGACGATACTACCGGTCATCATGTGCGGCGGCGCGGGAACGCGGGTCTGGCCGGAATCGCGCGAGACGATGCCCAAGCAATTCATCGCTCTGATCGGCCCGCGCTCGACCTTCCAGGATTCCGTGCTGCGGGTCACGGGCGCGCAATTCGCGCCCCCCATCGTCGTCACCAACTACGACTACCGCTTCCTCGTGCGCGAGCAGCTCGCCGAGATCGGCGTCGAGGCGACTATCGTCACCGAGCCGATCCGGCGCGACTCCGGGCCAGCGGTCGCGGTCGCCGCGGCGCTGGCGGCTCGCCAGGATCCGCAGGCCGTCGTCGCGGTGTTCGCCTCCGACCACGTCGTAACCAAACAAGCCGAATTTCTCGCCGTCTGCGCCGCCGCCGGACGTGCGGCCGAACTCGGCTACATCGTCACTCTCGGCGTGAAGCCGACCGAGCCGGCGATCGGCTATGGTTACATCAAACCGGGCGCGCCGATCCCCGGCGCCGCAGCCTCGCGCATCGAAGCCTTCGTCGAAAAGCCCGCGCGCGCGATCGCCGAAGGCTATGTCGCCTCGGGTTATCTCTGGAATTCCGGCAACTTCTTCTTTCGCGCCGATACGATGATCGAGGAACTGCGCGCCTACGAACCCGACATGTTCGAGGCGGCGTCCGCCGCGATCGACAACGCCAAGCGTGATCTCGGCTTTCTCGCGCTCGACGCGGAGGCGTTCGGCAAGGCGCCGAAGAAATCCATCGATTACGCGGTCATGGAGCGCACACGCCGCGCCGCCGTGGTGCCCGCCGACATCGGCTGGTCGGACGTCGGCAACTGGGACGCGGTCTGGAAGCTCAGCGAACGCGACGCGCGCGGCAATTCGGTCTATGGCGAGGGCGTCACTTTCGACACCGACAATGTGCATGTCCGCTCCAGCGGCCTGCTCACCGCCGTTCTCGGCGTCAAGGACGTGATCGTCGTCTCGACGCAGGACGCGGTTCTGGTGATGGGCCACGACCAAGGCGATAAGGTCAAGACGCTGGTCGAGCATCTGCGCAAGGGCCAGCGCCGCGAAGCGACCGAGCACAAACGCATGTATCGGCCCTGGGGCTATTACCAGTCGGTCGATCAGGGCGCGCGCTATCAGGTCAAACGGATAGTGGTCTCGCCGGGCCAGCGGCTGTCGCTGCAACGCCACTATCACCGCGCCGAACACTGGATCGTCGTCAAAGGCACGGCGGAAGTGACGCGCGGCGAAGAAACAAAAATCGTTCACGAAAACGAGTCGATCTATCTGCCGATCGGCGTCGTCCACCGGCTCGCCAATCCCGGCCGGATCAACCTCGAACTGATCGAAGTGCAGACCGGCTCCTATCTGGGCGAGGACGACATCGTCCGCATCGAGGACGT
>JBBIIT010000016.1:40966-60982 GCA_037446355.1 Beijerinckiaceae bacterium
AGCGCCGGCATTTCGGCGCGGCAGGGAACGCACCAGGTCGCCCAGAGATTGAGCACCAGCGCGCGACCCTTGAAATCGGCGAGGGTCAGCTTCTTGCCGTCGGCGCCCTCGAAGGCGAGCGCCAACGCCGGGCGGGGCGCCGCGTCAACCTTCAGCGCCGCGATGTCGCCTTTGGCGAAGGGCGCCAGCCGGGCGGCGATCGCCTTCGAGTACGCCCCGCAGGCCGCCTCGCCCTTGCCGGCGCCGGGGCCCTTCCCGTATAGCACCGCGACCGCCGCGACGACGGCGAGCGTCGCCGGCGCCGCGATGGGCAGAATTCGACGCCAGGGCGATTTCGTCTCGGTCATTCCACGATCCAGGGCTAGAGCACCATGAGCAACAAAATGTGGGGCGGCCGGTTCTCGACCGGCCCGGCCGAGATCATGGAGGAAATCAACGCCTCCATCGACTTCGACCGTAAGCTGGCGATGCAGGACATCGCCGGATCCAAGGCCCACGTCGCCATGCTCGCCGCCCAAGGCGTCGTCGAACCCGCCGACGCCGAGGCCATCGCTAAAGGCCTGGACCAAGTCAAGGGCGAAATCGAGGCGGGCAAGTTCCTGTTCTCGCGCGCGCTCGAAGACATTCACATGAACATCGAAAGCCGCCTCGCCGCCATCACCGGCTCGGCTGCGGGGCGCCTGCACACCGCCCGCTCGCGCAACGACCAGATCGCGCTCGATTTCCGCCTTTGGGTGCGCGACACAATCGACGCGATCGACGCGCAGATGGCCGAATTGCAGCGCGCGCTTTGCGAGCGCGCGCTAAAATGCGCCGACATGGCGATGCCGGGCTTCACACATCTGCAATCGGCGCAGCCCGTCACGTTCGGCCATCACCTGCTCGCCTATGTCGAGATGCTCGCGCGCGACCGCGGCCGACTGCGCGACGCGCGCGCGCGCCTCAACGAATGCCCGCTGGGGGCGGCGGCGCTGGCGGGAACCTCATTTCCGATCGATCGCCACATGACCGCCAAAGCGCTCGGATTCGACCGCCCGACCGCCAATTCGCTCGACAGCGTCGCCGACCGCGACTTCGTGCTGGAGACCCTGAGCGCGGCGGCGATATGCGCGACCCATCTTTCGCGCTTCGCCGAGGAGCTTGTGCTCTGGACGACGCCGCAATTCGGCTTCGTGCGCCTCTCCGACGCTTTCTCGACGGGCTCGTCGATCATGCCGCAAAAACGCAACCCGGACGCGGCCGAGCTGGTGCGCGGCAAGACGGGGCGCGTAGTCGGCGCGCTCGTCAGCCTCCTCACCGTGATGAAGGGCCTGCCGCTCGCCTATTCCAAGGACATGCAGGAGGACAAGGAGGGCGCGTTCGACGCGTTGCAGACGCTGTCGCTGTGCCTGGCCGCCATGACCGGCATGGTGCGCGATCTCGAACCCAACCCCAAACGCATGAAGGCGGCGGCGGGCTCGGGCTACGCGACCGCGACCGATCTCGCCGATTGGCTGGTGCGCACGCTCAAGACGCCGTTCCGCGAAGCCCATCACCTAACAGGGCGTATCGTCGCGCTCGCCGCCGAGCAGGGCGTCGCGCTCGAGAAGCTGACGCTCGCCGACATGCAGGGCGTCGAGCCGCGCATCACAGCTGACGTTTTCGGCGTGCTGGGCGTCGAGAAATCGGTCCGGAGCCGCACGTCCTATGGCGGCACGGCGCCGGCGAACGTGAAGCGGCAAGCACGCGGCTGGTTGAAGCGGCTGGGGTGAGCGCGCGTCGCGGCCTCAGTCGGCCGCCGGCCGCCCCCTCAGCGCCTTGATCCCGCCGCGCCGGCCCTTCTCGTCGAGCCGCTTGGCCTTGGCGGCCTTGCTCGGTTTGGTGACGCGGCGCGGCTTCTCACGCTCCTGCGCCTTCAAGATGAGCGCGGCGAGCCGCTCCCGTGCGTCCTCGCGATTGCGCGGCTGACTGGAAAAGCTTTGCGCGAAAATGACGATCACGCCGTCCTGCGTGAGGCGCGAGCCCGCGAGCTTCATCAGCTTGAGCGCGACGTCGTTGGGCAGGCTCGGCGAGCGGCGCGCGTCGAAGCGCAATTCGCAGGCGCTCGAGACCTTGTTGACGTTCTGCCCGCCAGGGCCTGAGGCGCGCACGAAGGACTCGACGAGTTCGCTGTCGTCGATGTCGAGAGAGCCTACGCGCATGGCGCGAAACCGTCAGGGCGGAAGTTGGCGCCTCTTGCTTTCGGAGACGTCGACTGGCTCAACGCCACTCTCTGACGTCGACAAACCGTCCCGCCACCGCCGCCGCCGCCGCCATCGCCGGCGAGACGAGGTGGGTGCGGCCCTTATAGCCCTGGCGACCCTCGAAATTGCGGTTCGAGGTCGAGGCGCAGCGTTCGCCCGGCGCGAGCTTGTCGGGGTTCATGGCCAGGCACATCGAGCAGCCCGGTTCGCGCCATTCGAAGCCCGCCGCCTTGAAGATCGCATCGAGACCTTCCGCCTCCGCCTGCGCCTTCACGAGGCCGGAGCCGGGCACCACCATCGCGTTGACGCGCGCGGCCACATGGCGGCCCTCGATCACTTTCGCCGCCGCGCGTAAATCCTCGATGCGCCCGTTGGTGCAGGAGCCGATGAACACGCGGTCGATCTCGATGTCGGCTATCCGCTCGCCGCCGTTGAGGCCCATGTATTCGAGCGCGCGCTTGATCGAGGCGCGCTTGGCTTCGGTGGCGCCGTCCTCCACGCGCGGCACGACGCCGCCGATGGCGACGACATCCTGCGGGCTGGTGCCCCAGGAGACGATCGGCGGCAGCGCGCCCGCGTCGAGGCGCACGATCTCGTCGAAATGCGCGCCTTCGTCCGAGCGCAGCGTCTGCCAATAGGCGCGCGCCTGATCCCAGAGCGCGCCCTTGGGCGACTTCGGGCGATCCTTCAGATAGGCGAAGGTCTTTTCATCGGGCGCGACCAGCCCGGCGCGCGCGCCGCCCTCGATCGACATGTTGCAGACCGTCATGCGTCCTTCCATCGACAAAGCCTCGATCGCCGAGCCGCTGTATTCGATGACATGGCCGGTGCCGCCCGCGGCGCCGATCTGGCCGATGATCGCCAGCACGATGTCCTTGGCGGTGACGCCCTCATGCAACGCCCCATCGACGATGACGCGCATGTTTTTGGCCTTGGACTGGATCAGCGTCTGCGTCGCCAGCACATGCTCGACTTCCGACGTGCCGATGCCATGCGCGAGCGCTCCGAAGGCGCCGTGCGTGGAGGTATGGCTGTCGCCGCAAACGATCGTCGTCCCCGGCAGCGTGAACCCCTGCTCCGGCCCGATGATATGGACCACGCCCTGGCGCTTATCGAATTCGTTGTAATACTCGATGCCAAATTCCCTGGCGTTCAGCGCCAGCGCTTCGACCTGCTGCCGGCTTTCGGGATCGGCGATGCCGCCGGAACGGTCTGTTGTCTGGATGTTGTGATCGACGACGGCGAGCGTCTTTTCCGGCGCGCGAACTTTGCGGCCGGAGATGCGCAGCCCCTCGAACGCCTGCGGGCTCGTCACTTCATGCACGAGATGGCGGTCGATATAGATGAGGCTCGCCCCGCCCGCAGTCTCGATCACATGATCGTCCCAGATTTTGTCGTAAAGCGTGCGCGGCTTGGCCATAGCGGGCTCCGGCGCCGTCAAGGGGCGCGTGAGTGTGGATTTCGGGCGCTATGTAAGCTGAAGCGAAGGCGAGGGAAAGAGGGCCGCGCAATTCCGCGGGAGCATTCGACCATGTCGCGGCCGCCGCGCCCCGATCCGCCGCCAATGCGTCGAGACCGGAATTCCGGTTTGACCGATCGCATTCGGAGCGGCATGTTCCGGCGGTGTCCCTCAAGATACTTGTCATCGACTCCGAGCCGGATCGCGCGCGCTCGCTGGCCGAGTCGCTGAACGCGGCGGGCTTCGACGATGTCGCGCATGTCGCGGCGGGCGCCGGTCTAGTGGAGGCGGTCGAACGCATCGCCCCCGACCTCATCGTCATCGACATGGCCCTGCCCGACCGCGACGCCCTGGAGAGCGTGCGTTCGCTTTCCGCCGCCGCGCCTCGCCCGATCGTGATGTTCGCCGACGAGGACGATCCGGCGCTGGTCGAGGAGGCGATCGCCGCCGGTGTCTGTTCGTACAATCTGTCCGGCGTCGCAACCCGCGACATGAGGGCGATCGTCGCCTCGGCGGTGGCGCTGTTCCGCCGCTACGCGCGCATCGAGACCCAGCTCGCCGCCGCCAACGCCCAGCTCGAGGAACGCCGCATCGTCGAGCGCGCCAAGGCGCAACTGATGGCCGCGCGCGGAATTGGCGAACCCCAGGCGTACAAGTGGCTGCGCACCAAGGCCATGAACGAGAACCGCCGCATTGTCGAGGTCGCGGCCGATCTCATCAAGGGAGACGAAGCCGATGCGCTGCTCAAACCCTGACCCGCGAGGCGAGCGATGAGCGATCCGACAAAGGTGCGCGTCGGCCTGCTGCGCCTGACGGATTCGGCGCCCGTGATCGTCGCCCAGGAATTCGGCTTCTTCGCCGACGAAGGGATCGAAGCCGCGCTTTCCGTCGAACCCTCCTGGGCCAATGTCTCCGACAAGCTCGCGCATGGCGCGCTCGACGCGGCCGTGATCCTGCCGCCGCTGGCCTTCGCGGTGACGCTCGGCCTGCGCGGCGCGGCGCAGCCGCTCGTCGTCCCCTACATGCTAAGCGTCGGCGGCGAAACGATCACACTGGAAAAGCGGCTCGGCGTCGACTTGCGTGAGCGGGCGCGCGAGAAGGGCATGGCCGCCGCGCTCGCCGATCGGCTGAAACAGGGCGGTCTCGCGCCGCTCGCCGTCGTTCATGAGTATTCCAACCATAATCTGCTGTTGCGCTATTGGCTGGCCGCGGCCGACGCGATCGCGGGACGCGACTACGAGATCGTCATCGTGCCGCCCGCGCGCACACTCGAAGCTTTGCAATCGGGCCGCATCGCCGGCTTCTGCGCCGGCGCGCCGTGGGGCGAGGTCGCCGAACGCGCGGACGCTGGCGCCACTGTCGCGACCTCGCACGATGTCTGGCGCAATGCGCCCGAGAAGGCGCTGGCGATGCGCGAGCGCTGGGTCGAGGCGAATCCGCAAGCGATGGCGGGCGTATTGCGCGCGCTGTATCGCGCCGGGAAGTTCTGCGACGCGCCGCAAAACGCCTCTTATATCGCCTCGCTGCTATCGCGCCGCGCTTGGCTCGCCCTCGACAGCCACGCGATCCTGTCGTCCTTGCCCGGCACTCACGGCGGCAAGGCGGTTTCGCGCTTTTCCGCCCATGTCGTGAATTACCCCTGGCGCTCGCAGGCCATGTGGTTCCTCGAACAAATGAAACGCTGGCGCCTGATCGAGCCGAAGCTCGCTTCCGAGGCGGTCGCGATGCGCGTCTATCGCCCGGATCTTTTCGCGGCCGCGCTTGGCCCGGTCGGCGCGCCGACCCCGCTACGCGACCGCAAGCGCGAGGGCGGTCATTCGGAGCCTTGGAGCCTACCGGCTGCGCCGACCCCGATCGCGATGGCGCCGGACCTGTTTTGCGACGGCGCGATTTTCGATTTCGAATGATCGCGATTTGTGCACTGCACAATAATGTAGCGCATTCCCGAGGCGCCTAGAAATGGCGCTTCCTCGTAAGACTCTGAAAACACGCCACTTGTCGCCTGGCACGGGTTTTGCTTTTTTTGTTCCGTTCCTTCCCCGGAGGGAATGGGCGGCGCTCCAACGGCGGAGCGGGCCCGAACGGCGCGGTCAACTGCGCCTTGCCTGATCGGCGAACCAACGGCGGTTCGCATCCGGACGCCAAGGTCCGGCGGCGCCATGCGCCGAACGGGAAAGCCGATTCTCATGCATCGCGGTTTCTTTCGCGCGGGCCATTTGCCGACGCTCATCGCTGCGTTTCTCTATTTCGACGTCAGCTTCATGGTCTGGGTCATGCTCGGGCCGCTCGCGGTCTTCATCGCCCGTGACCTCCACCTCGGCCCCGCGCAGAAGGGGCTGATGGTCGCGACGCCCGTGCTCGCCGGCGCGGCGTTGCGCATCCTCAACGGCTTCCTCGCCGATCTCCTGAAGCCCCGGCTCACCGGCCTCATCATGCAGAGCGTCGTCATCGCCGGATTGCTAGTCGCCTGGACGGTTGGCGTCAGCGACTACGCCGGAATTCTCGCGCTCGGCGCGGTTCTCGGCGTCGCCGGCGCCTCTTTCGCGATCGCGCTGCCGCTCGCCTCCTATTGGTATCCGCCCGAACATCAGGGCACGGCGCTCGGCATCGCCGGCGCCGGCAATTCCGGCACCGTGCTCGCCGCACTGTTCGCGCCCTCGCTCGCGCTCGCGTTCGGCTGGCGCAATGTGCTCGGCCTCGCGATCATTCCGCTGGCGGCGGTGCTGATCGCCTTCGCGCTGCTCGCCAAGGATAGTCCGAAGTCGCCGCCGCCCCGCTCGTTCAAGGACTACGCCGAGATTCTCACTCAAGCCGACGCCTGGTGGTTGATGGGTTTCTATTGCGTGACCTTCGGCGGTTTCGTCGGCCTCTCCTCGTTCCTGCCGATTTATTTCAACGATCAATATGGATTGCCGCCTGTGATGGCGGGCTACGCCACCGCCGCTTGCGTGTTCGCGGGCTCGTTCCTGCGGCCCGTCGGCGGCGCGATCGCCGATCGCGTCGGCGGCGTGCGCGCCCTGAGCTTCATATACGGCCTCGTCGCCGCGCTGCTGCTCACACTCGGCCGCGGCGGGCTCGATCTGATGTTCGCGCTGCCGCTGTTCGTGGTGACAATGGGAGCGCTGGGCGCGGGCAACGGCGCGGTCTTCCAAATCGTGCCGCAACGCTTCGCGCGCAACGTCGGCGTCGTCACCGGCCTCGTCGGCGCAACGGGCGGCGTCGGCGGCTTCTATTTCGCCGCCTCGCTCGGTTGGGCCAAACAACTGACGGGCGGCTACGGCGCGGGCCTGACGATCTTCGCCTGCCTATCGCTGGTCGCGCTCGCCGCGCTGACCCTGGTGGGTACGCGCTGGCGGCGCACCTGGCTCGCCAGAGCCGCTCTCGCGCCCACCAACGCCTGATCCACCGCCGACCTCCCTCGCGCTCTGGAGCCTCCTCATGCGCCATTTTCAGAAAGAAGATATCGCCGCCGACGCGACCCCGGCGCCGCGCCAGCGCCTCGTGGTCATCGGCAACGGCATGTCGCCGGGCCGCGCGCTCGAAAATCTTTTCGAGACCGCGCCGGAGGCCTACAAGGTCACGATCTTCAACGCCGAGCCGCGCGTCAACTACGACCGCATCATGCTCTCGCCGCTGCTATCGGGCGAGAAGACCTTCGAAGAGATCGTGATTCACGGCGACGGTTGGTACGTCAAACATGGCGTGACGCTGTACAAGGGGCACAAAATCGTCGCGATCGATCGCGAGAAGCGCACGGTGACATCGGATCACGGCGTCACCGAACCCTATGACAAGCTCATCATCGCGACCGGCTCGTCGCCGATCGTGATCCCCGTGCCGGGACATCGGCTCGCGGGCGTCCTCACCTACCGCGATCTCGACGATGTCAACGCGATGATCCTCGCCGCCAAGTCGGGCGGGCGCGCCGTGGTGATCGGCGGTGGCCTGCTCGGCCTCGAAGCCGCCGTCGGACTGAAAGAGCAGGGCATGGAGGTCAGCGTCGTGCATCTCGCGCCGACGCTGATGGAGCGCCAGCTCGACGCTCCCTCGGGCTTTCTGCTCAAGACGGCGATCGAGGCTCGCGGGATCAAGGTCCATACCAAGGCCAACACCAAGGAAATCCTCGGCACCGATCACGCGCGAGGGCCTTCGCGCGCGCGAGCCGTGGTCCTCGACGACGGCGCCGAAATCCTGGCCGATCTCGTCGTGATGGCGGTCGGCATCCGCCCCAGCGTGGCGCTCGCGCGCGATTGCGGCATCGCCGTCAATCGCGGCATCGTCGTCGGGCCGGACATGCGCTCCTCCGATCCCGACATCTACGCGCTCGGAGAATGCGCCGAGGCGCAGGGGCAATGTTTCGGCCTCGTCGCGCCGCTCTATGAAATGGCCAACGTCGTCGCCGCCAATCTCAGGGGGGATCTAGACGCTTCTTTCAACCCGAGCGCGACCGCGACCAAGCTGAAAGTCACGGGCATCAACCTGTTCTCGGCGGGCGACTTCGAGGAGGGCGAGGGAAAGCAGGAGATCGTGCTGCGCGACGCGGCGCGCGGCGTCTATCGCCGTCTCGCCATCAAGGACGACAGGCTCATCGGCGTCGTCCTTTACGGCGACGTCTCGCATGGCGCTTGGTTGTTCGATCTCCTGAAGCGCCGCGTCGACATCGCGGAGCTTCGCGAGACGATGATGTTCGGCCCGGAGGCTGCGGGGGGCGCGCCCCTGGACCCTACGGCGGCCGTTGCAGCCTTGCCGGATGATGCGGAAATCTGCGGCTGCAACGGCGTATGCAAGGGCAAGATCGCTGCCGCGATCAAAGCCAAGGGCCTGACCAATCTGGACGCCGTGCGCGCCCACACCAAGGCCTCGGCGAGCTGCGGCTCCTGCACCGGCCTTGTCGAGCAGGTGATGCGGCTCACGCTCGGCGACAAATATGCGGCCGCCGCCGTGCAACCGATGTGCGGTTGCACAACGTTAGGGCACGACGACGTGCGGCGCCTCATCGTCGCCAAACAAATGAAGTCGATCGACGCGACGATGCAGGGTCTGGAGTGGAAGACCTCCTGCGGCTGCGCCAAATGCCGTCCGGCGCTCAATTATTATCTGCTCGCCTCCTGGCCGGAAGATTACGAGGACGATCAGCAGTCGCGCTTCATCAACGAGCGCGTCCACGCCAATATCCAGAAGGACGGCACCTATTCCGTCGTGCCGCGCATGTGGGGCGGCGTGACGAGCGCCAACGAACTGCGGGCGATCGCCGATGTCGTCGACAAGTTCAACATCCCATCGGTCAAGATGACGGGCGGGCAGCGCGTCGATCTGCTCGGCGTGCGCAAGGAGCAATTGCCCGCCGTCTGGGCCGACCTCAATAAGGCCGGACTGGTTTCGGGCGCCGCTTACGCCAAGGGCCTGCGTACGGTGAAAACCTGCGTCGGCTCAGACTGGTGCCGGTTCGGCACGCAGGATTCCACCGGCCTCGGCGTCAAGCTCGAAAAGTTCCTGTGGGGCTCGTGGACGCCCGCGAAGGTCAAGCTCGCCGTCTCCGGCTGCCCGCGCAATTGCGCGGAAGCGACCTGCAAGGACGTCGGCGTGATCTGCGTCGACAGCGGCTACGACATCGTGTTCGCCGGCGCCGCGGGGCTCGATATCCTCGGCGCGCAGGCGCTCTGCCACGCCGACAGCGAGGACGAGACGATCGAGATCGTTGGCGCGCTCGTTCAGCTCTATCGCGAGCAAGGGCGCTATCTCGAACGCATCTACAAATGGGCGAAGCGCGTCGGCGCTCCCTCCATCAAGGCGCAGGTCGTCGAGGATCGCGAGAAGCGAATGGCGCTCCATGAGCGTTTTCTCGTCAGCCAGAAGCGCGCGCAGGTCGACCCTTGGGCCGAACGCGTCGCCGGGGAGCAGCGCCACGAATTCGCGCCGCTCGCCGATCTCACCCTCGTCGCCGCGGAGTAGCCTCATGAGCCAGGTTTGGACCGACATCGGCGCCATGGACGCGATCCCGCGACGCGGCGCGCGCGTTCTCAAGACGCCCCACGGCTGCGTCGCCGTGTTCCGCACCTTCGACGACCGGGTGTTCGCGCTCGAGGACCGTTGCCCGCACAAGGGCGGCCCTTTGAGCCAAGGCATCGTCCACGGCGCGAGCGTCACCTGTCCGCTGCACAATTGGGCGTTGAGTCTCGAAACCGGCGAGGCGCAGGGCGCCGATGCCGGCAAGGCGCGCACCTTCGCATTGCAAGTGGTCGACGGGCGCATCCACATCGATCTGACGGCGCTCGCCGCCAAGGCGGCGGCGTGAACGAGGACTGGGCACGCACGACCTGTCCCTATTGCGGCGTCGGCTGCGGCGTGCTCGCGCGCGCCGACGAGACCGGCAGGGTCGAGGTCAAAGGCGATCCCGACCATCCGGCCAATTTCGGCCGGCTGTGCTCCAAGGGCTCGGCGCTCGGCGAGACGACTTCGCTCGACGGACGCTTGTTGACGCCCATGATCGAAGGCGTGCGGGCCGATTGGGAGAGCGCGCTTTCGCTGGTCGCGACGACCTTCTCCCGGACCATTGAAGCCCACGGCCCCGACAGCGTCGCCTTCTACGTGTCGGGCCAGTTGCTGATCGAAGACTATTACGTCGCCAATAAGCTGATGAAAGGCTTCATCGGCTCGGCCAACATCGACACCAATTCGCGCCTGTGCATGGCCTCCTCGGTCGCCGGTCATCGGCGCGCCTTTGGCGCCGACATCGTGCCCGGCCTCTACGAGGATCTGGAAGAAGCCGATCTCGTCGTGCTCGTCGGCTCCAATCTCGCCTGGTGCCATCCCGTCCTGTTCCAGAGGTTGATGGCGGCGCGCGAGCGGCGCGGTGCGAAGCTCGTCGTCGTCGATCCTCGCGCGACCGCGACCGGCGAGGCGGCGGACCTGCATCTCGACCTGGCGCCAGGATCGGATGTCGCCCTTTTCAACGGACTGCTCGCCCATCTCGACGACGCGGACGCCGTCAACCGCGGCTATGTCGCAAGGCACACTCGGGGCTTCGAGCCCGCGCTCGCCGAGGCGCGCGCGTTCGATCTCGATCGCGTCGCCGCAATCACGGAAGTTTCGCGCGAAAAACTCGCCTCATTCTACGACCTCTTCCGTCGCCACGAGCGCGTCGTCACCGTCTTCAGTCAGGGCGTCAATCAATCCTCCGCCGGGACCGACAAGGTCAATTCGATCCTTAACGTCCATCTCGCGACGGGACGTATCGGCAAGCCCGGCGCCGGGCCGTTCTCGGTGACGGGCCAGCCCAATGCGATGGGCGGACGCGAAGTCGGCGGCCTCGCCAACATGCTCGCAGCGCATATGGAGATCGACAATCCCGAACATCGGCGCCTCGTCCAGGCGTTCTGGGGTTCGCCGACGATTTGCGAAAAGCCGGGCCTGAAGGCGGTCGATCTCTTCCGCGCGGTCGCCGACGGCCGTGTGAAGGCGCTTTGGATCCTGGGCACCAACCCGGCGGATTCGATGCCCGAAGCGAACCTCGTGCGCGAGGCGATCCGCGCCTGCCCCTTCGTCGTCGTCTCCGACGTTTGCGCTTCGACCGACACGACGGCGCTGGCGCGCGTGCTGCTGCCGAGCGCGGCCTGGGGCGAAAAGGACGGCGCCGTCACCAATTCGGAGCGGCGCATTTCGCGCCAGCGCAAGTTCCTGTCGCCGCCGGGCGAAGCGATGCCCGACTGGCGGCAGATCGTCGAAGTGGCGCGCCACATGGGCTTCGGCGCGGCCTTCGACTTTGAGCGACCGGCCGATATTTTTCGCGAATATGCGCGCCTCACCGAGGCCGGGAATAGTGGCGCGCGCGCGCTCGATCTTGGCGATGTCGCGAAGGCGAGCGACGACGAATACGACAAGCTCGCGCCTTTTCACTGGCCGCGGCGGCGCGGTCAGGCGCCGCGACCAACGCGCTTCTTCGCCGACGGGCGTTTCTATCATACCGACGGCAGGGCGCGCTTCGTCGTCACGCCGTTCCGGGCTCCAGGCTCGGCTGTCAACGCCGATTTCCCGCTCATCCTCAACACCGGCCGCATCCGCGACCAATGGCACACGATGACGCGCAGCGGCAAAGCCGCGCGGTTGATGGCGCATTACGGCGAGCCTTTTGTTGAAATGCACCCGGCCGACGCGGCTAAGGTCGGTCTCTCGCCCGCCGACATCGCTTGCGTCGAAAGCGCGGGCGGGCGGGCGATGCTGCGCGTCGCCGTCAACGAGCGCCAGCGCCGCGGTTCGATCTTTGCGCCGATGCACTGGACCGACCAGTTCGCCTCCAACGCCCGTATCGACGCGCTGGTCGCGGGCGCGACCGATCCGGTCTCCGGCCAACCCGAATCGAAGTTCACTCCCGTGAAGGCCTATCGCTACGCGGCCGCGTGGCACGCCTTCGCGGTTTCGGAGCGGCCGATCGCGCGGCGCGGCGCCGAATATTTCGCGATTGCGCCGACGCGCGGCGGCTGGCGAGCGGAACTCGCTGGACGCGACACGCCGGAGGATTGGACGGCGTTCGCGCGCGAATGGCTAAGCCTCGACGCGAGCAGCGAATTGCTCGCCTATCGCGATGCTTCGAGCCGCCAATATCGTTTCGTCGCCTTCGCGGACGGCCGGATGGTCGGGGCGCTGTTCGCGGCGGGCGAACCCGTCGCCGTCGCGCGGCGCGTCGTCGCGGAGCAACTGGGTCAGGCGTTTGCGACGGGCGACCGGTTACGGCTTTTGTCGGGTCGCGCGGGCGGCGAGGCGCGCGATCGCGGCGCGACCGTCTGCGCGTGCTTCGACGTCGGCCGCAACGAAATTATCGACGCGGCGCGGCGCGGCTGTCGCAGCGTCGCGGCGATCGGCGTCGAGCTGAAGGCCGGGACGAATTGCGGATCGTGCCGCGGCGAGATCGAGAGGCTGTTGGACCCGGCGCCGCTGGCCGCCTCGCGCTAACGCGCTTCGCCTTTCAGTCGCTCGCACACGAGAGCCGGCGAAGCGCTCGGGCGGTATTCGAGGCCGACGAAGCGAAGCCGCAGCGCCCGCGCCGCCTCCAGTATGGCCGAAAGCTCGGGCAAGGCCTCCGGCAGCGGCTCGCGCCGGTCGGGAAGGCTCGCGAGCTGAATATGGGCGATCTTCGGCCCCAGCCGGCGAAGGCGGCGGAGCGCTTCCTCGGGGCCGTACAGCGTCGCGATATGAAACCAGTCGAACATGAGCGCGAGACGCGGATGGTCGACGGCGGCGAGCACCGCCTCCGCGTCTTCGAGATTGGGAAGGTGATAGCCGGGCGCCGCGTTGGGACAGAGCGGTTCGATGACGACGATCCTGGTGGTGGCCTGTAGCGCGAAGCGCAGATTGTCGAGATAGGCCGAGCGCGCCTCGGCGCCCACGGCGCGTCCGGCGGTCGCATGGACGAAATCGGCGCCGACCGCATCGGCCACGCGCGCCGCTGAGCGAAAATGGGCGCGGAACTCGGCTTCGCCGCCAACCAAAGCGGCCTGGCCAGCCGTCTCGCCCATAAAGACGTTGAGGCCGACCACGGGTAGCCGCGTTTCTCTCAAGGCCGCCGCGAGATCGGGCGCGGCGACGCTCTGCGCCTGATCGTGGAACTCGACCGCGTCGAACCCTGCGGCGCGCGCGGCGCGGATGCGCTCGAGAAACGGCAATTCGGTGAAGAGGAATCCGAGATTGGCGGAAAGGCCTGGGCTCATCGACACGCGTCTCCGTAGTTCGCCTCGGCCCGATGGGCGCGCGCCGCAGACCCGGCTTTATCGAACCGGAAGTCCCGACCGCCAAGACAATTCACACGGCCGCTTCCTCGCCGTCCTCGACCGCTTCAGACGATTCGGCGGCGTCGAGGCGCTGCATGTTTTCGAGGATTTTGACGAGGTAGTGCAGGACATGGGCCGTATCGGTGACCGTGAAGTCACGCAGGACTTCCTCATAATAGGCCTGGATCTTGGGCCGGGCCTGGATTTGCCAGACGCGGCGTCCGATCTCGGTCATCGTAACAATTCGCGAGCGTCGGTCGCGCGTGTCGGGGGCGACGGCGACATGTCCATCGCGCTCCATGCGGCTGATCAGGCCGGCGAGGTTTTGCCGCGACACCATCAAGTAACGCGCGAGTTCGCCGACGCTGACGCCGCTCTCGGCGTTCGCGCGGGACAGCGCCCCCAGGACGGCCCATTGCTGCGTCGTCAGGCCTTCCGTTTCGACCGCGCGGCTCCCGGTTTTATGCAACATATTTGCGCATTGATAGAGCCGAAAAAACAACCTATTGGCCAATCCCAACTTAACCGTGCTGTCATTGTCCTCAGAATTTTCTCGATATACGGCCATAAATTCTCCTTGCGTGCACCCAAAGAATGAGATATATGACAATATGTTGTTATATTACATCGTTCATTAGGCTCGATCGTGAACCAAATCGCGAGCGGCCACAATCGCAAAAACTCAGGAGAGAAAGTCATGGGTCGTTTCACGGGGAAAGTGGCGGTCGTGACCGGCGGTGGCGGCGGCATCGGAGGGGCGACTTGCCGCCGCTTCGCGATCGAGGGCGCGAAAGTCGCCGCGTTCGACGTGAACGCGGCGGCGGCGGAGACGGTCGCGGCCGAAATTCGCAGTGCGGGCGGCGAGGCCAAGGCGTTCGCCTGCGACATAACCGATCGCGCCAGCGTCGACGCTGCGGTCGCGGCGGCGGAAGCCGCGCTCGGCCCGATCGACATTCTCATCAACAACGCGGGCTGGGATGTGTTCCGTCCGTTCGTCAAGACCGAGCCGGCACAGTGGGACAAGCTCATTGCCGTCAATTTGATCGGCGCGCTGCACATGCATCATGCGGTGCTGCCGGGCATGGCCGTCCGCAAGCGCGGCCGCATCGTCAACATCGCCTCCGACGCCGCGCGCGTCGGTTCATCGGGCGAAGCGGTTTATGCGGCCTGCAAGGGTGGCCTCGTCGCCTTCTCCAAGACGATCGCTCGCGAACACTCGCGGCACGGGATCACCGTCAACGTCGTCTGCCCCGGCCCGACGGACACGGCGCTGTTCGCCGACTACAAGGAAGGCGCCGGCAATCCGGAGAAACTCGTCGAGGCCTTCACCCGTTCAATCCCGCTCGGCCGCATCGGCCAGCCAGACGACCTGCCGGGCGCCATCCTGTTCTTCGCCAGCGACGACGCGGCCTATGTCACCGGACAGGTGCTCAGCGTCTCCGGCGGCCTGACGATGAACGGCTGACAGCAACCGCCAAGGAGGACATCCCATGCAGTTCCAAGACCTCATCTATGAAATCCGCAATGGCGTCGCCTGGATCATCATCAACCGTCCCGACAAGATGAACGCGTTCCGCGGCACGACCTGCGACGAACTGATCAAGGCGCTCAACAAGGCCGGTTACGACAAGAACGTCGGTGCGATCGTGCTCGCGGGAGCGGGCGACCGCGCCTTCTGCACCGGCGGCGACCAGTCGGCGCATGACGGCAACTACGACGGTCGCGGCACGATCGGCCTGCCGATGGAGGAGTTGCACGCCGCGATCCGCGATGTGCCCAAACCCGTCATCGCCCGCGTGCAAGGCTACGCCATCGGCGGCGGCAATGTGCTCGCCACCATTTGCGATCTGACGATCTGCTCGGACAAAGCGGTTTTCGGACAAGTCGGGCCGAAGATGGGCTCGGTCGATCCCGGCTATGGCACCGCGTTTCTCGCACGGGTCGTCGGCGAGAAGAAGGCGCGCGAGATCTGGTACATGTGCCGCCGCTATACGGGCCAACAGGCGGTCGAGATGGGCCTGGCCAACGTCTGCGTGCCGCACGACCAACTCGACGCCGAAGTGCAGAAATGGGGCGAGGAGCTATGCGAGCGCAGCCCGACCGCGCTCGCCATCGCCAAACGCAGCTTCAACATGGATACCGCCCATCAGGCCGGTATCGCGGGCATGGGCATGTACGCGCTGAAGCTCTACTACGACACGGAGGAATCTCGCGAAGGCGTCAAGGCGCTCGGCGAAAAGCGCAAGCCCGAGTTCCGCAAATACCTGAAGTGAGGCGACGGCCCGCCCCGCTCTGCCCGATTGCGGGCAGTGCGGGCTTTCGCTCATGCGACCGAGGTCCTTTCGATGAACCCCTATCTCAACGAAGATCTTACCGCCCTCGCCCAACAGGCGCGTCGCTTCGCCACCGATCGCATCGCGCCCGGCTATCAGGAGCGCGACAGGACGCGCGTGCTCGATCGCTCGCTGATGAAGGAGATGGGCGCCATGGGGTTCATCGCCCCCGAACTCAAGGAGGAATGCGGCGGGCTCGGTCTGGGCAGCCTCGCCGCCGGCGTCATCCATGAGGAGATCGCCCGCGCCGATTTGAGCATGTCCTATATCAATTTGCTGGCTTCGCTGAATGGGCAGATATTGTCGCAGCACGGCGCGCCCGGGGTCGTCCTCCCTTGGCTGAAGCGACTGACCGCGGGTGAAGCCCTTTTCGCCATCGCGCTCACCGAGCCGCGTGGCGGCTCCGACGCCGCCAACTTGCGCCTGCGCGTCGAACGCGACGGCGAACATTATATCGTCAACGGCGAGAAGACCTCGATTTCCGCCGCCGACCAGGCGGACGCCGCCGTGGTATTCGGTCGAACGGGTGCGGTCGATGCCGGGGCGCATGGCGTGACCGCGCTTCTGATCCCCATGGACTTGCCCGGAATCACGCGCAATCGCTTCGACTGCCACGGCCAGCGCGCCATCGGCCGCGGCTCGCTGTTCTTCGAGAACGTGCGCGTGCCCGTCTCGCACCGCCTCGGCGACGAGAACCAGGGATTCGTCCAGGTCATGCAAGGCTTCGACTTCTCGCGCGCGCTCATCGGCTTGCAGGTGCTCGGCGTGGCGCGCGTCGCGTTGGAGGAAACCTGGGCCTATGTCGCGCAACGCCAAGCCTTCGGCAAGCCGCTGTCGGCTTTCCAGGGCGTGTCGCACCCGCTCGCCGATTTCGACACTCAAGTCGAGGCGGCGCGTCTGCTGTGCTGGCAGGCTTTGTGGCTGAAGGACAATAGCTTGCCGCACAATGCGGAAGCGGCGATGTGCAAATGGTGGGCGCCCAAGCTCGCCTATGACGCCGTGCATCAGTGTCTGCTAAGTTTCGGCCACGGCGGCTACGACCGTGGGCTTATGGAACAAAGATTGCGCGACGTGCTCGGGTTCCAGATCGGCGACGGAACGGCGCAGATCATGAAGACGATCATCGCGCGGGCGAGAGCGGGGCGCGCCGCCGTGCCGGCCTAAGAAGAATCTGTCGAGCGCAAAAGCGCCGCGAGGAGAGGGAACATGGAATTCGACCCCGTATTGCTGGCGCCGCGCCGCGCCGAGTGTCTTTCCAAGGGTTGGTGGCGCAATCGCACGATCAACGACGATCTCGACGCCTGCCTCGCCGCATCTCCCGACAAGCTCGCGCTGACAGCGGTTCGCCATTCGGGCGAATTGCGCCGCTTCACATACCGCGAGCTCGCCGCGCTGGCCGATCGCGCGGCCGTGGGGCTTTCGCGTCTGGGCGTCGAAAAAAACGATGTCGTCGCGATGCAGTTGCCGAACTGGTGGCAGTTTAGCGTGCTCTATCTCGCGTGCTCGCGCATTGGGGCGGTCCTCAATCCGCTGATGCCGATCTTCCGCGAGCGCGAGCTTTCCTTCATGCTCGCCCACGGCGAAGCGAAAATCTTCGTCACACCGAAAAACTTTCGCGGTTTCGACCATGAGGCGATGGCGCGCGCTCTGCAATCGCGGCTTCCCGCGCTCAAGCACATCCTCGTCGTCGAAGGCGGCGGGGCCGACGATTTCGACGCATCGCTGACCCAGCCCGAATGGGAGAAGGCGCCGGACGCCGCGGCGATACTGACGCGCGGCCGTCCGAGCGCCGACGACATCACCCAACTCATTTACACTTCCGGTACGACAGGCGAGCCGAAGGGAGTGATGCATTCGGCCAACACGCTGATGGCTAACATTATCCCCTATGCCGAACGGTTGCAACTCGGCGAGAACGACACCGTGCTGATGGCGTCTCCCATGGCCCATCAGACCGGCTTCATGTACGGCCTGATGATGCCGATCGTGCTGCGAGCGAACGCCGTATTGTTCGACATCTGGGATCCAAACAGGGCGGCGCAACTGATCCGTGACGAAAAGGCGACGTTCACGATGGCGTCGACCCCGTTTCTGGCCGATCTCACCCGTGTTGTGGTCGAAACCGGCCAGGGCGTGCCGACCCTGCGTTCGTTTCTTTGCGCCGGCGCCCCAATCCCCGGACCTTTGGTCGAACAGGCGCGCGCGGGGCTGGGCGCCAAGATCGTCTCGGCCTGGGGCATGACCGAGAACGGCGCGGTCACGCTCATAAAACTCGATGACGACGATAAGCGCGCCTTCACAACCGACGGTTGCCCGCTTCCGGGGGTCGAGGTGAAGGTGGTCGAGGGCGATGGTCGCGAGATGGCGCGAGGCGAATCCGGTCGACTGCTGGTGCGCTCTTGCTCCAACTTCGGCGGCTATCTCAAGCGGCCGCAGTGGAACAACACCGACAGGGACGGCTGGTTCGACACCGGCGATCTCGCCTATTTGGACGCCGATGGCTATATTCGCATCAGTGGCCGCAGCAAGGACGTTATCATTCGCGGCGGCGAGAACATCCCCGTCGTCGAGATCGAAGCGCTGCTTTATCGTCACCCCTCGGTCGCGCAAGCCGCCATCGTCGCCTATCCCGACGAGCGGTTGGGTGAACGCGCCTGCGCGGTGGTAGTGACCAAACCCGGCGCGACTATTGACTTCGCCGCGATGAGCGACTTCCTCAAGGCGCGCAAGCTCGCCATCCAGTATATCCCGGAGAAGCTCATCGTCACGCCCGCGCTGCCGGCGACCCCATCCGGAAAAATCCAGAAATTTCGCCTGCGCGAGATGTTGCGCCAGGGCGAGATTTGAACGAAAGGCGACCCGACGCCGCGGACGACGGGTCCGATGAACAGGAGACACTGCATGGCCTCTCGATCGAAGCGCGCCTCTTTCCAATGGGACGATCCGTTCGGGCTTGAGGGACAATTGACCGCCGACGAGCGCGCGGTGCGCGACGTCGCGCACGACTTCTGCCAGGAACGACTCACGCCCGGCGTGCAGCAAGCGTTTCGCCACGAAACAACCGACCCCGGCATTTTCCGCGCGATGGGCGAACTCGGCCTGCTCGGCGCGACGATTCCCGAGGCCTACGGCGGCGCGGGCCTGAACTACGTGAGCTACGGCCTCGTCGCCCGCGAGGTGGAGCGCGTCGATTCCGGCTATCGCTCGATGATGTCCGTGCAATCGTCGCTCGTGATGGTCCCGATCAATGAATTCGGCAATGAGGCGACCAAACAGAAATATCTGCCCAGACTCGCCAGGGGCGAATTCATCGGTTGCTTCGGCTTGACCGAACCCAACCACGGCTCCGATCCCGGCTCGATGGTCACGCGCGCACGCAAGGTCGATGGCGGTTATTCGCTTTCGGGCGCGAAAATGTGGATCACCAACAGCCCGATCGCCGACGTGTTCGTGGTCTGGGCGAAGGACGACGCCGGCGCGATCCGCGGCTTCGTACTTGAAAAGGGCTGGAAGGGTCTCACCGCGCCCGCGATCCACGGCAAGGTTGGCCTGCGCGCCTCGATCACCGGCGAGATCGCGCTCGACGAGGTATTCTGCCCCGAAGAGAACGCCTTTCCCGAGGTGCGGGGCCTGAAGGGGCCGTTCACTTGCCTCAACAGCGCGCGCTACGGCATCGCCTGGGGCGCGCTGGGCGCGGCCGAGGATTGTTTCGCGCGCGCGCGTCAATATGTGCTCGAGCGCAAGCAATTCGGTCGCCCGCTCGCCGCCAACCAGCTCATACAAAAGAAGCTGGCGGACATGCTGACCGACATCTCGCTCGGGCTGCAAGGCTGCCTGAGGCTCGGACGAATGAAAGACGAAGGAGCGGCGCCCGCCGAGGTGACTTCGATCCTCAAACGCAACAACTGCGGCAAGGCGCTGGACATCGCGCGCATGGCCCGCGACATGATGGGCGGCAACGGCATTTCCGACGAATTCGGCGTCGCGCGCCATCTCGTCAATCTCGAAGTCGTCAACACCTACGAGGGCACACACGACGTTCACGCGCTGATCCTGGGGCGTGCGATCACGGGAATCGCCGCGTTCAGTTGAACGGGAACGGCGAGCGCGTATCGATTTGCGCAGGAACGGGCTTCTGGCTCCGTTTTCCCGAAAGAAGATAATTGATTTGTCTCTAAGCCTGGCTAATACCAAGACTCTCTGATCATGACCCGTAGGCCCAATCGCGCAGACCGATG
>JBBIIT010000017.1:0-51097 GCA_037446355.1 Beijerinckiaceae bacterium
CCGTCGTGTAGGCGCCGGCCGGCTCCTTCGAGATGACGGGATCGGAACCGCCCGTCAGCAACGTCTTGACCGTGCGCTCGTAGTCCGCTTTGTCGAGCCTGCCGTCCGAGCCTTCGGTGAGCTTGTTGATCTCGCTCATCATCTGCTTCTGATGGTGCTCGGTCTGGGCGCCGGTGGCGTCATTGTCGAGCACGATCTTGGCCGCGGCGTCGCTATTGGCGCGCGCCCAGGCCCAACCCTTCATCGACGCTCGCACGAACCGCGCCATCTTGTCGACGAAGGCGGGGTCTTTCAGCTTGTCCTCCATCGCATAGAGGCCGTCCTCGAGCGTCGCCACGCCCTGATCCTCGTATTTGAAGACAACGAGCTGCTCGGGCTTGTAACCGGCGTCGATCACCTGCCAATATTCGTTATAGGTCATGGTCGAGATGCAATCGGCCTGCTTCTGGATCAAGGGATCGACGTTGAACCCCTGCTTCAGCACCTTGACGCCGCCCGCCGAGCCGTCGGTCTTCAGCCCGAGTTTGCCCATCCAGTTCAGGAAGGGATATTCGTTGCCATAGAACCAGACGCCGAGCGTGCGGCCCTTGAGATCGGCCGGGCTCTTGATGCCGGTGTCGGCGCGGCAGGTGAGTTCGAGCCCCGAATGTTTGAACGGCTGCGCGATATTGACGAGCGCCGCGCCTTTTTCGCGCGCCGCGAGCGCGGCCGGCATCCAGTCGACGACGACATCTGCGCCGCCGCCAGCGATCACCTGCTCGGGCGCGACATCGGGCCCGCCGGGCTTGATTGTCACGTCGAGATTCTCGTCCTTGTAGAATCCTTTGTCCTTGGCGACGTAATAGCCGGCGAACTGCGCCTGCGTGACCCATTTGAGCTGCAACGTCACCTTGTCCGCCGCTTCCGCGTCGGCCGCCGCGAACAGCGCCGCTCCCCCCATCAAAACCCATGCGATCTTTTTCATCGTTCTCTCCTCCTCTGTGCCAACCCAAACCCTCGGCTCACCTGGCGCGATACGAGGCGTGCCAGAATGTCGCGCGGCGCTCGACAAGTGCGACCAGCGCATAAAACGCCGAGCCGGTCACCGCCGCGACCACGATCGTCGCCCAGACCATATCGATGCTGAGATGCCCGACCTCGGTGCTGATGCGAAACCCCATGCCGACTGTCGGCGTACCGAAGAACTCGGCGACGATCGCGCCGATCATCGCCAGCGTGGTGTTGATCTTGAGCGCGTTGAACACGAACGGCAACGCGGCGGGCAGCCGCAGTTTCATCAGCGTCTGCCGGTAATCGGCCGCATAGGTTTTCATCAGGTCGCGCTCCATCGCGCCCGCGCTCGAAAGCCCCGCCGCGACGTTCACCAGCATCGGGAAGAACGTCATGATGACTACCACCGCCGCCTTCGACTGCCAGTCGAAGCCGAACCACATCACCATGATCGGCGCGACGCCGATGATCGGCAGCGCCGAGACGAGATTGCCGAGGGGCAGCAGCCCCCGTTGCAGGAACGCCGAGCGGTCGATCAGCACCGCGACGATGAGGCCCGCCAGGCTGCCGACCGCATAGCCGGCGAGCACGCCGCGTATCGTCTGCACGAAATCCGCGCTCAAGGTCGGCACGGAGGTGGCGAGCTTGTAGGCGATCGCGCTGGGCGCCGGCAGTATAATGGCGGGCACGCCGAGCAGCCTGACGCCGAATTGCCAGATCGTAAGCACCGCGAGCCCGAATCCGAGCGGCGGCGCGAGGTCGCGAAGCGAGCGCGCGTTCATTGCGGGAACGCCATGCGACGCAGCGTCAAGCGCGCGATAATTCCGATCAGCGCGACCAGCGCGCCCGAGAGCGCGGCGGCGGCGAACAACGCCGCCCAGATCTGCACGGTCTGCCCGTAGTAGCTTCCCGCGAGCAACCGCGCGCCAAGGCCTCCGTCCTCGCTCTTGGTGACTTCGGCGACGACGGCGCCCACCAGCGCCGCAGCGGCGCCGATCTTCATGCTGGCGAAGAAGAACGGCAGGCTCGCCGGCGCGCGCAGTTTTCGCATCGTCTGCGCCGACGTCGCCGAATAGGTGCGCATGAGATCGAGTTGCAGCGGATCGGGCGAGCGCAATCCCTTGACCATGCCGACGGTGATGGGAAAAAACGAGAGATATGCGGCGATGACCGCTTTCGGCGTCATGCCGCCGATATCGAACTGGTTGAGAATGACGACGATCATCGGCGCCAGCGCGATGATCGGCACTGTCTGCGAAGCGACGATCCATGGCATCAGCGAACGCTCGAGCCAGCGCACCGAGACCACCGCCACCGCCAGCGCGACGCCGAGCGCGGCGCCGATCAGGAATCCGATCAGCGTCTCCTCCAGCGTGATGCCGGCGTGAAAGACCAGGCTGCGCTTGGACGTGGCGGGCGTCGCGACGATCAGCTTATAGAGTTCGGTCGCGATCTGATGCGGCGCCGGCAGCTTCGGACGCTCCATGTTCCACGAGGCCGCCACGAGGTCTGAAGCCGAATAATTCGTCCGCCCCGAATTGGCGAAGAGGTCGCGTTGCAGCGGCGCATTCATCCAGGCCGCCGCGAGATACCAGAATACGAACAGCGCCGCGAGAACGGTCGTCAATGGCAGCACGGATTTCATCGCGCGCGCCTCGCTGGATGCCGCCGAGGCCGCTGGCCCCGGCCGTCGCGGTCGCCGAGAGCGGCTCCTATGCGCGAGCGCGGCTCATACGTCATAAGAGTGCCCTTCGCGAAGTCCTTGGCGCACGCGATTGGCCACTTCGAGAAATTCAGGCGTCTCGCGGATATCGAGCGTGCGGTCGCGCGGGAAGTTACAGTCGATGACGTCGTGGATGCGCCCCGGTCGCGGCGACATCACGACGATCCGCGTCGAAAGGAACACCGCCTCGGGGATCGAATGGGTGACGAACAGCGCGGTCTTACCGGTCTTCTCCCACAATTGCAGCAATTGCTGATTGAGCATGTCGCGCACGATTTCGTCGAGCGCGCCGAACGGCTCGTCCATCAGCAGCAGGTCGGGATCGAACGAAAGCGCGCGCGCGATCGAGGCGCGCTGCTGCATTCCGCCCGACAATTGCCACGGAAATTTGTTGCCGAAACCGGCGAGATTGACCAGCTCCAGCCCCCTTGCGACTCGTGCGGCGCGCGTCGCCTTGTCGATTCCCATGATTTCGAGCGGCAGCGCGATGTTGCTGGCGACGGTGCGCCAGGGATAGAGCGCCGGCGCCTGAAACACATAGCCATAGGCGCGCTTCTGGCGCGCCTCTTGCGGACTCATGCCATTGACGCGGATCGTTCCGCTGGTCGGCGTCTCCAGATCGGCGACCGCGCGCAGCAGCGTCGTCTTGCCGCAGCCGGAAGGGCCGATGAACGAGACAAACTCGCCGCGCCCGATCTTCAGATCGACGCCGCTCAATGCGTTGACCGGCCCGTCGCCCGTCTGAAACGTCAGCGTAAGGCCGGATATATCGATCACGCGGCTCGCGGAGGACGGGTCGGTCGCGCTGGCGGCGGTTTGGAGCATGTCAGCGCTTCACGCCCTGAGGCGCCGTGGTCTGCTTGTATTTGGCGAGCGCCTGCACTTCGGGAGAGAACGGCGCGCGCTTGACGAACTTGCCGCGTCCGTTGTTGGCGAGTACTTGGCCATCGGAATAGACGACCGATCCGCGCGAGAGCGTATAGCGCGGCAGGCCGACGACCTTAACGCCTTCGAACACATTGTAATCGATGACGGAGACCTGGTTCTTGGCCGAGATCGTCTTGGTCGCCTTGGGGTCCCAGACAACGATGTCGGCGTCGGCGCCGGGCAGGATCGCGCCCTTGCGCGGATAGAGATTGAGAATGCGCGCGATGTTGGTCGACGTCACCGAAACGAATTCATTCGGCGTCAGTCGCCCGGTGCCGACACCGTAAGTCCAAAGCACAGGCATCCGGTCCTCGAGGCCGCCGGTGCCGTTGGGAATTTTGGTGAAGTCGCCCAGGCCGAATTCCTTCTGTTTGGTCGTGAAGGCGCAATGGTCGGTCGCGACCACTTGCAGCGAGCCCGCCCTCAGCCCGTTCCAGAGATCGTCCTGATTCTTCTTGTCGCGGAACGGCGGCGACATCACTCGCCGCGCGGCGTGGGTCCAATCCTTATTGTAGTATTCGCTCTCATCGAGCACGAGGTGTTGGATCAGCGGCTCGCCGAACACGCGCATTCCGTTCTGACGCGCGCGGCGGATCGCTTCGTGCGCCTGGATGCAGGACGTATGCACGACATAAAGCGGCACGCCCGCTTGATCGGCGAGAATGATAGCGCGGTTGGTCGCCTCGCCCTCGACCTCGGGCGGACGCGAAAGCGCGTGGCCCTCGGGACCGATGATTCCCTTGGTCAGATAATGTTTCTGCAACGCCGCGACGACATCGCCGTTTTCGGCGTGCACCAGCGGCAGCGCGCCGAGTTCGGCGCAGCGCGAGAACGAGGAGAACAGCTCCTCGTCATTGACCATCAACGCGCCCTTGTAAGCCATGAAATGCTTGAATGTCGTCACGCCGTGATCGACGACCTTCGCCATGTCCTCACGCACCTTGTCCGACCAATAGGTGATGCACATGTGATAGGCGAAGTCGGTCGTGGCGAGTTCGGCGCGCTTGTCCCAGGCCTTGATGGCGTCCATCAGCGGCTGGCCGCGATCGGGGATGCAGAAATCGACCACCATCGTCGTGCCGCCCGAGAGCGCTGCGCGCGTGCCGCTGTCGTAATTGTCGGCCGAATTGGTGCCCATGAACGGCATGTCCAGATGGGTGTGCGGATCGATGCCGCCGGGCATGATGAAGCAGCCGTGCGCGTCGATGGTCTTGTCGGCGCTAAGGCCGGTCCCGATCGCCTGAATGGTCTCGCCTTCGATCAAAACGTCAGCGACATAGGTGCGGTCGGCGGCGACGATCGAACCGCCTTTGATCAGGGTGGACATGAGAAAGCCTCCTATTCGATGTTCGGCCGAGCGTTTGCGGGCGCAGACTCCGGCCGCGCCTGCAAACGCATCAGCTGGCGATCTCCGCCTTTTCCAGCACCGCGTGCATCAGCACGTTGGCGCCGGCGGTCGACCATTCCTGTTTGATGTCCTCGCTCTCGTTATGGCTGACGCCATCGACGCAGGGCGTGAAAATCATCGACGTCGGCGCGACGCGGGAAATATAGCAAGCGTCGTGCCCGGCGCCCGAAACGATGTCGCGGTGGGTCAGGCCAAGATGCTGCGCGGCGCGCCGCACCGCGGCGACGCAGCCTTTGTCGAACTCGACCGGCGCGTAATAGAAGACTTGCTTCATCTCGTAGGTCAGACCGATCGCTTTGGCGATCGCCTCGACGCCTTCCTTCAGCGCCGCGTCCATCTCGCTCAACGTCGCGTCAACAGGGTGGCGGAATTCGCAAGTCATGAACACCTCGCCGGGGATGACGTTGCGCGAGTTGGGATAGGGATTGAGCATCCCGACGGTGGAGACGCCGAGCGGCGCCTTGGAGAGCCCGATCTTGTTGACGAGTTCGACGATGCGCGCCGCGCCCAGCAACGCATCCTTTCGGCGCGGCATCGGCGTCGAACCGGCGTGGCTCTCGAAGCCGGTCAACTTGATCTCGTACCAGCGCTGGCCCTGACCGTGAGTGACGACGCCGACATCGATGTTCTCGTCCTCGAGTATCGGACCTTGTTCGATATGCAATTCGAACGAAGCGTGGATCGGCCAGCCGCCGACTTTCTCCTCGCCCTTAAAGCCGATGCGCTCAAGTTCGGCGCCGAGGGCTTTGCCCTCCGCATCGACGCGCGAATAGGCAAATTCCTTGGAATAGACGCCGGCGAAAACGCCCGAGGACACCATCGCGGGCGCATAGCGCGAGCCTTCCTCGTTGGTCCAGTTGGCGACGACGATCGGGCGCCGCGTCTTGATCTTGAGATCGTTGAGCGATCGCACCACTTCGAGCGCGCCGAGCACGCCGAGCACGCCGTCAAATTTGCCCCCGGTCGGCTGGGTGTCGAGATGGCTTCCCATCAGCACGGGATCGAGACTGTCCTCGACGCCGGCGCGTCGCGCGAACATGTTGCCCATTTCGTCGACGCTGACCTTGCATCCTTCCTTCTCGCACCAGGAGCGGAAGAGTTCGCGCCCCTGTTTATCGAGATCGGTCAGCGTCAGGCGTTTGCAACCACCCTTCGGCGTGCCGCCGATCTTGGCCATCTCCATCAGCGCGTCCCAGAGGCGCTGACCGTTGACGCGCACGTTGGACAAGTCCGACATCCCGGTCTCCGCTTTCGACTGACTCGGCAACGCTATTATAAATTTGACCATATGGTCAAATGTCGTAATTCTAGGCGCGGCGCCCAGCCGGGCGGCGCCGGGGGGAGCGATGAACAGTCCCATAACCAAGCCGAGCATCCGGGAGGAAAACGAGCGGGCGATCCTGGCGGCGGCCGAGTCGGTTTTCGCCGAGCGCGGCTTCGGCGGCGCCACGATGGCGGCGATCGCGGCGGGCGCGGGCGTGCCGAAACCCAACGTGCACTATTACTTTCCGACTAAGGAAAAACTTTACCGGGCGGTCGTCGAACGCGTGTTGACGGCCTGGCTCGACGCGGCGCGCTCGTTCGATATGAGCGCCGACCCAAGGGCCGCGCTGACCGCCTATATCGAAGCCAAGATGGATCTGGCGCGCGAAATGCCGTTGAGTTCGCGCATCTGGGCGAGCGAAATCATGCGCGGCGCGCCGGTCATTCAGGATTTCCTCGACACGACGCTGAGCCAATGGGTGCGCTCGCGCGAGCGCGTCGTTCGCCGGTGGATCGCCGAGGGCAAGCTGAAGCCGATCGAGCCGAAGTTTCTTTTTTACATGATCTGGGCGACGACGCAGCACTACGCCAACGCCGCGCATGAGATCGCCTCACTGGAAAAAGGCCGCACGCTCGACAACGCGACCTTCGCCAAGGCGAAGCGTCAGGTCGTCGAAACGATTCTCGGCGGCGTCGTTGCCTGAAGCGATTGGTTACAGGCCTTCGTCCGCCAGCGCCTTGCGCACGCTCGCGCGCGCCATCATGCGCTCGTAGTGGCGCTGCACGTTTGCGGGCAAAGTGCGTTTGATGCGCGCGACCGCCCAATAGCAGACATAGAACAACGCGGGATCGGCGATAGAGAAGTCGCCGGAAATCCATTCCTTGCCGGCGAGGGTCTTGTCGATCAGCGCGAGGCCGGCGTCGGCGATTTCGAGGCCGCGCGCCTTCACCGCCTCGTGGTCACTTTCATGCGGGGTGAAATACATCGGTCGGAAGAAGCGGGTGAAGCCCTGCGCGTGGATCGTGCCGACGATGTATTCGAGCGCCTCGAGGAGGCGCGTTTGCCCCTCGATATCGCTCGGGATCAGCTTCTTCTCGGGATGGGAAAGCGCGACGAACCAGGAAATCGCCTGATATTCCGTCAGCGACGAACCGTCATCGCGCACCAGCGTCGGCATCTTTGACTTCGGGTTGATCGCCAGGAAGGCTTCGGAGAAGTGCTCGCGCGCCGCGAAGTTGACGCGCGCCAGTTCAAATTTGGCGCCGATGTCCTCGAGCAGCACATGGATGCCGAGCGCGCAGCTTCCCGGCGAATAATAGAGTTTCATGCCTTCATTCTTTCGGGGTTGAGGACCAATCAAGCGTCGGAAGGAAAATCGACGCCGAGCGAGACCGTCGCGTGGGCCTCCAATTCCTGACGCTGGCTCTCCAATTTCGCGCGCACGGTTTCGAGCGCGATGGCGCCAAGCACGAGGCGTAGCGGCGGACTGGGGGATTCGACCGCTTCGATGATCGCGCGTGCGGCGCGCACGGGGTCGCCGGGCTGGCGGCCGCTGCGCGTCTGAGCCATCTTGCGCCGCGCGATAGCGGTCTCGGCATAGGCTTCGATAGGGCGCTTGGGCGTCTTTAGCGAGCGGCCCGCCCAATCCGTGCGGAATGGGCCGGGCTCGACGATCAGAACTTTGATTCCAAGCGGCGCGGTTTCCTTGGCGAGCGCCTCGGAAAGGCCCTCGACTGCGAATTTAGTGGCGTTGTAATAACCGAGCCCTGGCCCGCCGACGATCCCGCCGAGCGAGGAAATGTTGACGACGAAGCCTGATCCTTGAGCGCGCATCAGCGGCAGCAAGGCGCGCGTCATCTGTGCGAGGCCGAACACATTGGTCTCGAACATCGCGCGAACTTCATCGTCCTCGCCTTCCTCGATCGCGGCGAGATAGCCATAACCCGCGTTATTGACGAGAACGTCGATACGTCCAAAGCGCGCCATCGCGGCGTTGACCGCCGCTTCGATCTCGGCGGGCCTGGCGACGTCGAGTGCGAGCGCAAGCGCCGTATTGGGATGCGCCGCCGCGAGACCGGCGACCCGCGAGGCGTCGCGCGCAGTGGCGACGACCCGGTCGCCGCGCTCCAGCAGAATTTTCGCCAGTTCTCGACCGAAGCCGGTCGAGCAGCCGGTGATGAACCAGACGGGCTTGAATGCGGCGGGCATGGACAATCCTTTGCGCGACGTTCGGCGGCGGTCGAGAAGCTACGGCGAAGGCGCGAGCATATATAGCGCCGCTCGATTGAACCGCAACCCAGGCCCCGCTACCGCCCCGGATACCAATATTCCGCCTGCGGCTTCGCGCGGTCGAGCACGACGAACTGGTTGGCGAACACACGGTAGGGGTAGCTCCATTCGCCGTCCGGCCATTGCACGCGGATCTCGGCGCGCTCGGCCGTGCCGAGGCCGACGTGAATCCAGCCCGCATGGCCCGAGGCGTCGCCGCCGCCGACCTGAAGGGCGCGCATTTGCGTGCGCGTGCCCGTCTTGATCGCGATATGCGCGCCGACCGCGTCGCGGTTGGGAGCGGGTTCGACGAGCCGGATCTCGCTCCAGTTTCCCATCGGCCTGACGCCGCCCGCGCCGTCGTCGGCGCCGAGGTTGCGGAAAAGGCTGGCCGGCGCCGCGCGATTGACGACCAGCAAATCGAGCGCGCCATCGAGATTGAAATCGTCGATCAAGGCGCCGCGACCCTGCCGATTGAACGCGATTCCCGCCTGCGCGCCCGCTTCCGCGAACTTGCCATTGAACTGGCCGAGCAGAAGATTATTGGGATCGAAGGCGGCGAAGTCGGGCATCTGGGCGACATTGCCCTTGGCGATAAAGAGATCGAGGAGGCCGTCGTTGTTGAAGTCGGCGAATTCGGAATGCCAGCCGGTCGAGGGCCGCTTGTCGCCGCCCGCGTAAGGGATATGCGCGGTGGCGCCGAGTTCGCCGGCGATGTCGCGATAGACGGGAAATTCGCCGCGCCCGCCCTCGTCCGGGTCGAGTTTCTGCAATTTGGTGTCGCCCATCGAGGTCAGCGCGTATTGCGGATAGCCGGAGCCGTCGATGTCGCCCTCGGCGATGCCCATGCCGAAGATCGTGACATGCCGCCAGCCGTCGGCGCGCGAATAGAGTTTCGGCGGCTTGCCGGGCTCGATGCGCCACATCTGCTCCTCGCCGCCGCGATAGTATTGGCGATCGTTGGAAACGCGCAGCGACGGAATCCCCGAACGGTTCCAATCGGTAAACAGCATCGAGAGCGCGCAGAAGCCGGGCGCGAGCGCCGTGCGCACCGAATAATCGGGCTTGTCGCCGGATTGCGGGCGATAGAGCGAGTTTTCCTCACAGGCGCCCCAGGGCGAGCCCGGCGCGTTGCGGTCGACGTAATGGCCGATGGCGAGGGTCGGGAATTTCTGCCCTTTTTCCCATTCGGCGGCGAAAGAAGTGGTCCAGCCGGAGTCGCCCTCGAAGCCCCATTCCTTGTTGGCGAGCGTGAAAGTGCAGTCGGGTCCGCCCTTCAAGAGAAGATTGCGGCCGACCCGCAGCACGAACAAATCCATATGGCCGTCGCCGTCGATATCGAGCGGATAGGCGCCGATCACGTTGTCGAGCAGGCTCGGATCGGCGCCGATGTCGAGCGGCTTTTCCTCGAATTTCAGCGGCCCGCCGCGCCGCGACTTGTTGACGAACAGCTTCGCGCGGTTCTTGCCGCCGGCGAGGAACACGCTCGGGTAACCCGATCCGTCGCAATCGAGGGCCGCGCCGCCGCCGCCCACGAAGAATTCCCAAGGACCGTCGTAGCTGTTGGCGAGCCCCGCGGCGGCGGCTTCCTCGTGCATCACCGGCACGTCGCCGAGCGGCTTTTGCGCGCTGTCGGCGAGCGCGGGCGAAAGGGCCAAACCGGCGAAGGCGGCCAGCGCGACCTGGCGGGCGCCGCCGCCGACCGCCCTCAAAAGAGCGCGAAGGATCCTCATTTCGAAACCTCGATCACCAGCGAGCGGAGAAACGCGATCACCTCGTCGCGTTTCGGCTTGTCCAGCGCGAGATAGGCGTCGCGCGCGAATCGCGCTTCGCCGCCATGCGCGGCGATGATCTCGTCGAGCATTCGGAAATCGCCGCGATGACCATAAGGCGCGGTCGAGCCGACGCCCCACAGGCGCGGCGTCAGGAATACGTCGCGCTCGACGAAGCGCTGCGCCTGCAATTCGTTGCCGAGCGCGTTGACGTCCGTATCGACGATCAGATGCCGCTTGAGATCGCTGAACAACGGGATCAGCCATTCGCCCTTGTCGTTGCGCGCGAGCGTCTTGGCGAACGGCTGCTGCGCGAGATCATAGGACAGACCCTTTTTGACCTCGCCCGCCCGCAGCGTGCCGGCCATATCGTAGGGCGCGGGGTCGGTGAAGGTCAGCGATTTCAGCGGCAGGGTCGGCAAATGGCAGGAGGCGCAGCCGAGCGACGTGAACGCCTTTTCGCCCGCGCCCGCCGCCGTGCGCCAGTCGTCGGGCAGATCGTGCTTGACGGTGGGGGGCGCCAGCGTCGCCTGAAACGCGACCAGCGCGGAGACGTCGCCCGGCGTCACCGCGTCGGGCACGCCGCTTTCGTCGAAATCGTGCGAACCGGTCCAGCGCACTCCGAAGCGCTCGGCCGCCTCCATGCCATGATGCGCGTTGAGCGCGTTGATCGTGAACTGCCGCAACGAAGTGAAGACGCCCTTGCGGCTGAACGGGCGCACGATCAGATCGGCGTCAACGCCCTCGACCCCTTCGAGATCGACGAGGCCGTCGGGATGCGCCTCGAGCGCGCCGAAGCGCACGCCCTTGGAGACGAGATCGGCGCGCACAGGCTTGCCGCTCTTGCGCGCCTCGGCGACGGCGACGGCGCGTTCGTCGGCCAGATCCGCGGTCATCTCGCGCGCCAGCAGTTCGACGAGACCCGAGCCCATCAGCGCGACCGTATGTCGCTCGCTCGAAAACGACGGGTCGGTGGAATCGAACTGCGCGCTCTCGAAGCCCTCGGACACGAAAGCGTCGACGACGAAATCGCCGGCGCCGCCGACGACAGGATCGTTGTGGCAACTCGCGCAGGCGCTGGAATCGGGGCCGCTGGTGCGCGAGAAGGCGGCGTTGACCCCGCTCTTGCGCAGCGTCGGCACGATCGCCTGGGTCGCCTTCGGACGCCCGGCGCCGTCCTCGGTGGTGAACTTGGCGACGAAGAGTTCGCGCCCGCGCGCGATCAGGCCCGGCAGCGCCGAGGGGCCGGCGCCCGCGACCGCGTCAAAATCGATATGCGAGGAAAAGACCTTTTCTTCCCAGCTCCCGGCGAGCGCGACGGCATTGGCGGCGGAGAAAAAAGCCACGCTGAGGTAAAGGGTTAGCGAGCGCGGCCGCTTCATGTTTCCTCTCCTTGGAGTCCCTGCGCCCGCCGTTCGTCGGCTTTCGCGGTTTCGCGCGGACGAGCCCAGTTGTCACGAGGCTAGCCATCGCGGCAAGCGGGCGAGGGGCCCGCGACGTCCGTTCCGTCATTTTTGAGTTGCGTACATCAAGAATGACGGCTATGCAATCGGCAACAAAAATGGAAACGCTCTCTGGACCTCTCACGCTGAAGGACATCGCCCGCGAGGCGGGGGTCAGCGTCGCCACCATCGACCGCGTGCTGCATGGACGCAGCGGCGTGCGCGAAGAGACCGCGCGTCGGGTTCACGAGGCGATCGAGCGTCACAATTTTCGTCCTTCGGCCGCCGCCGCCGATCTCGCGCGCGCCCGTTTCAGCCGCTTCGCGATCGTGATGCCGATCGGCCCCAACGTGTTCATGCAGTTGATCCTCGACAATGTCGCGGACATGTCGGGCTGGCTCGCCTCGCGCCGGGTCAGCGTCGAAACGATCAAGACCGACGTGTTCGATCCGCAGGCTCTGACCGCCACACTGGAATCACTCGCTGACCGCTTCGATGGCGTCGCGACGGTGGCGCTCGACCATCAGAACGTGCGCGCCGCGATCGACGATCTCGTCGCCAAGGGGATGTTCGTCGTCACCCTCGTCTCCGACGTGCCGGGTTCGCGCCGCCATCATTATGTCGGCATCGACAATGTCGCGGCCGGCCGCACGGCCGGAACATTGATCGGCCGTCTTAACGGACCGCGCTCGGGCAGGATCGCCGTCGTCGCCGGTTCGCAATCTTTGCGAGACCATGCCGAGCGCATCTTCGGTTTTCAGCAGGTGTTGCGGCTCGAATATCCGCATCTGGAGTTGCTGGCCCCGGTCGAGGGCGGCGACAGGGACGAAACGAACGCCCAGCTTATGACCGGCCTGCTCGAGGCCCATGCTGACATTGTCGGCGTCTATAATGTCGGCGCCGGAACCGAGGGCGTCGCGCAAGCGATCCGCGCGCGGCCGCGCTCCGACCGGCGTATATTCGTCGCCCACGATCTCACCGATTTCACTCGCCGCTGTCTGCTGCGCGGCGAGATCGACGCGGTCGTTTCGCAAAGCCCCGGCCACGAGGCGCGCTCGGCGATCCGAGTGCTGCTCGCGCTCGCGCGCGACGAGCGAATTCTGGCGGAGCAGGAGAAGATCCGCATCGAAATCGTGATGCGGGACAATTTGCCGTGAGCGTACTTCGTTCACGCCTTCGGCGCGAGCCGATGACAGAGACGCGCGCGGCGCGATATCGCGGCGCGGGGCGTAAATGCGGGTTGCAGGGGGCGGCCAATGATGCCTACTGTGCGCGCATTGAACAATCGCGACGTTCAAGTCGCGATCCATTGGTTCAATCGGCCCGCTAGGGCCAGCGAGGGAGGAAAGTAGATGAAATCCGCAAAAACCCTTTTGATTGGAGCGGCGCTGTTCGCTTCGACGAGCGTGACGTCGGTAGCCGCGATGGCCAAGGACGTCGTCGTCGGCGTCTCCTGGTCGAACTTCCAGGAAGAGCGTTGGAAGACCGATGAAGCCGCGATCAAGGGCGCCCTGTCCGCCAGCGGCGCCAAGTATATCTCAGCCGATGCGCAGGCCTCCGCCGCCAAACAGCTCACCGACGTCGAGAGCCTGATCTCGAAGGGCGCCAACGTCCTCATCATCCTGGCGATGGACGCCGACGCGATCGGCCCGGCGGTCAAGAAAGCGACCGACGAGGGCATCCCGGTCATCGCTTACGACCGCGAGATCGAGAACCCCGGCGCGCTCTACATCACCTTCGACAACGTCGGCGTCGGCCGGATGATGGCGAAGGCGATTCTCGAAGCCAAACCCGCCGGCAACTACGCCTTCATCAAGGGCGACAAGGGCGATCCGAACTCGACCTTCCTGTTCTCCGGCATCACCGAAGTGCTCAAGCCGGCGATGGACGCCGGCAAGATCAAGAACGTCGGCGAAGTCTTCACCGATGGTTGGAAGCCCGACAACGCTCAGAAGAACATGGAGCAGTTGCTCACCAAGAACAACAACAAGATTGACGCCGTCGTCTCCGAAAACGACGGCATGGCGGGCGGCGTCGTCGCGGCGCTGACCGCTCAGGGTCTCGCGGGGTCGGTGCCGGTCTCGGGTCAGGACGGCGACCACGCGGCGATCAACCGCATCGCGCTCGGCACCCAGACCGTTTCGATCTGGAAGGACAGCCGCGACCTCGGCAAGGTCGCGGGCGAAGCCGCCGTTGCGCTCGCCGGCGGCAAGAAGATGGCCGACATCGCTAACGTCAAACCGTTCTCGGGCGGCGCCAAGCATGTCACCGTCAACGGCATCCTGCTGACGCCGCTCGCCGTCACGAAGGACAACCTCGACGTCATTATCTCCAAGGGCTGGATCACCAAGGACGAAGTCTGCGCCGGCGTGAAGGCGGGCGCGGTCGCCGTCTGCAAGTAAAGAGCCAGGCGCTCCCCCCGGGAGCGCCTCGACGGGGACCGCGCCGACGCCTCGGCGCGGTCCCATTCCAAACATCTTTGTTGAATTTGGAGGAGACGGCATGGCGAGCGCAGTCACGAGCGCGCCGACCACGACAGCGCCGGTGGAGCCGGCCTTACGGCGCTTTCTGCGCGCGACCGAGGTCGATACGCGCATGATCGGCATGATCGTCGCGTTGCTGCTGATCTGGAGCGGTTTCCACGTTTACGGGGCGGTCAGCAGCGGATCTTCGATCTTCTCCGCCGCAGGCAATTTCATCTCGCCGCGTAATCTCTGGAACCTGATGGTTCAAACCTCGTCGATCGCGGTGATGACGTCGGGGATGGTGCTCATTATCGTCATGCGGCACATCGATCTTTCCGTCGGTTCGATCCTCGGCTTCGCGGCGATGATCACGGGCGTCGCGCAGGCCAGATGGTTGCCCGCGGCGCTTGGGCTCGGCAGTCCGATGATCTGGATTCTCGGCGTATTGATCGCGGTCGCGGTCGGCGCCGCGATCGGCGCTTTGAACGGGTTTCTGGTCGCTTATCTCGGCATTCCCGCCTTCATCGTCACGCTCGGCGGGTTGCTGTTCTGGCGCGGCGCCGCCTGGTGGGTCGCCACCGGCGCGACCGTAGCGCCGATGGACGAAACGTTTCAGATCATCGGCAGCGGCGCGATAGGCGCGACCTCCAGCTGGATTCTCGGGGCGCTCGCCTGCGCAGCCGTCGCCGCCGGACTTTACGCCGGCCGTCGGCGTCGCGCCCGGTTCAACTTCCCGCAGCGTCCAATCTGGGCGGAGGTCTTGCTGGCGGGGGTAGGCTTTCTGATCGTCCTGGCGGCGACTTGGACCGTCAACGATTATTTCTGGCCGCCCGGCGTCGTTAAAGCTTACGCGGCGGCGCATAATATCGCCGTTCCCGAGGGCGGCCTCGAGATTCCCTATGGTTACGCCGTTCCGGTGCTGATTGCACTCGTCACTGGCGCTGTGATGACGTTCTTCGCCGCCCGGACCCGTTTCGGACGCTACGTCTATGCGATCGGCGGCAATCCGGAGGCGGCGGAACTGGCGGGCGTCAACACCCGTAAGATCACGATGCTGGCGTTCATGGTGATGGGGGGGCTGGCGGGGATTTCGGCGTGCATTTCCACCGCGCGACTCAACGCCGCGACCAACGCGCTCGGCACGTTCGACGAGCTTTACGTGATCGCCGCGGCGGTGATCGGCGGCACGTCGCTGGCCGGCGGCGTCGGCACGATCTACGGCGCCATTCTCGGCGCGCTGGTGATGCAGTCGCTGCAATCGGGCATGGTGCTGCTCGGATTCGACTCCGCGTATCAGCAGATGGTCGTCGGCGTCGTGCTGGTCAGCGCGGTTTGGCTCGATACCCTTTATCGCAAGCGCACGGCTTGAGGAGCGCGAAATGAGCACGCAGGTCCAAACGGCAAGCACGGCCTCATCGGGTGTGGCGCCATTGGTCGAGATGCGCGACATTTCGATCGCTTTTGGCGGCATCAAGGCGGTCGATCACGCGACGGTCGATCTTTATCCCGGCGAGGTCGTTGGGCTTCTGGGCCACAACGGCGCCGGCAAGTCGACGCTCATTAAGGTGCTCTCCGGCGCCTACAAGCGCGATCACGGAACGATCCGTATCAACGGCGAGGAAGCGACGATCAACAATCCGCGCGACGCCAAGCACTACGGCATCGAGACGATCTACCAGACGCTCGCGCTCGCCGACAATGTCGACGCTGCGTCCAACTTGTTTCTCGGGCGCGAGTTGTTGACGCCGTGGGGCACGCTTGACGATTCGGCGATGGAGGCGCAAGCGCGCCAGGTGATGGGGCGGCTCAATCCGAATTTTCGCCGCTTCAAGGATCCCGTCAAATCGCTCTCCGGCGGCCAGCGCCAGTCGGTCGCGATCGCGCGCGCAATTCACTTTAACGCCCGCATCCTCATCATGGACGAGCCGACCGCGGCGCTCGGGCCACAGGAAACCGCTCAGGTCGGCGAACTGATCAAGCAACTCAAGGCCGAGGGCATCGGCATTTTCCTCATCAGCCACGACATCCACGACGTCTTCGATCTAGCCGACCGCGTGTCGGTGATGAAGAACGGCCAAGTCGTCGGAATGGGGGCCGTCAAGGACATGACCAAGGATGAAGTGCTCGGCATGATTATTCTGGGCAAATGCCCGCCCGGCGCCACGCCGGGGCCGGGCGCGATGCTTTCGAACTGAGCGCGCGCCGCGAGGCGCGCCTCGCGCCGCTCGTGCGATTTTTCTTAAAATCCGCTTGTGGATATTGGATGCGCGTTAGCGCTGACAATGGAGTGTTGTCGAAAGCGACCGACAGAAATTGTATGGTTTCGTGCACGTTATTCCGTTGTTCGAAAGCGCCGGCTCTCGCAAAGTCATTCTGATTACGAATACAGGGGCGGGTTAACCATGATTCCGCGAAGATTAAGCGTTGACGTTCAGTTAGAGTTCGAGCGACCTGGCGCGGCCTCGCGCGAGCTATGGTCGATCCTGAGCGACTATCCGACAACGGCGCGCGCCTTCATCCGCGACGGGGGCGGCGAGAAGCTCGCTGTCGAGGCGCCCGGCCGCTGCCTGTTGCAGGACGGCAGCGAAATGCCGTGCCAGATCGAACAGTTCAACCCCGCGGGGTTCTCGGTGCGCGGCATGGCCGGCGGACGGCTGGGCGAGTGGATCGTCGTCAACGGTCAGCACCTGGGCGTGGTCGAGGGCGTGATCATCCGCAAGGCGCCGGCTCTGTTCGTGGTGGACATCCGCTCGACCCCGGTACGGTTGGAGCGTTTGGCGTCGCGGATCGATTGGTGGGTGCGCCGTCGCACCGACCAAGCCCCGGAACGGCGCGAACACGAGCGCGTCGCGCAGCACAGACGCAAAGGTAAGCTACGCACGCTGGACGGGCGGGAGATCGAGGCCGAATTGCTCGATGCGTCGGCGGGCGGCGCCGCGCTCAGTCTGGGCGCCGCGGCGCTCTATTTGTGGGTCGGCCAGCCCATCTGGCTTGAAGAGCGCGCCGCGCGGGTGCTGCGAGCCTTTCCCGGCGGCGTCGTCGTGACGTTCGACGACGCGCAGCCCTAAAGCGGGGCGCAAGCGCCTGGGCCGGGCCATTCGGTAAAGAGCGCGGGGTTTCGATGGTGGGCGCACAAGGGCTCGAACCTTGGACCCGCTGATTAAGAGTCAGCTGCTCTACCAACTGAGCTATGCGCCCATCGAAACCGCGGGGGAGCGCCCCCGCGAGAGGCCCGGCATGTAGCAAAGGCGCCGGGCCGTGTCTAGTCGAAAGCGGGCGCAAAGGGCGCGCCCGCCCCGGTTTCCCGTCCCGGCTTAGTTCTTGGCCTTATCGACCAGCTTGTTCTTGCCGATCCAGGGCATCATCTCGCGCAGCTTGGCGCCCACTTCCTCAATCGGATGGGCGTTGGCGCGCGCGCGCGTCGCCTTGAACGAAGTCTGATTGACTTTGTTCTCGAGCATCCAGTCGCGCGTGAATTTGCCGCTCTGGATGTCGTTAAGAACGCGCTTCATCTCGGCCTTGGTCTCGGCGGTGATGATGCGCGGGCCGGTGACGTACTCGCCGTATTCGGCGGTGTTCGAGATCGAGTAGTTCATGTTGGCGATGCCGCCCTCGTAGATGAGGTCGACGATCAGCTTCACTTCGTGCAGGCACTCGAAATACGCCATTTCCGGCGCGTAGCCGGCTTCGGTCAGCGTCTCGTAGCCGGCGCGGATCAGTTCGACGAGGCCGCCGCACAACACCACCTGCTCGCCGAAGAGGTCGGTCTCGCATTCTTCGCGGAAGCTGGTTTCGATCACGCCCGCGCGGCCGCCGCCGATGGCGCTGGCGTAGGAGAGGCCGAGATCGTGCGCGTTGCCGCTCGCGTCCTGATGAATGGCGATGAGGCAGGGCACGCCGCCGCCGCGCTTGTATTCGGAGCGCACGGTATGGCCGGGGCCCTTGGGCGCGACCATCAGCACGTCGAGATCGGCGCGCGGCTCGATCAGGTTGAAATGCACATTGAGGCCATGCGCGAACATCAGCGCGGCGCCCTTCTTCATGTTGGGCGCCAGTTCGTCGCGGTAGATGTCGGCCTGCAATTCGTCGGGCGTCAGCATCATCACAACGTCGGCCCATTTGGCCGCCGCGGCGACGTCCATCACCTTTATGCCTTCGCCTTCGGCCTTCTTGGCCGAGGGCGATCCGGGGCGCAGCGCGACCGCGATCTCTTTGACGCCGCTATCGCGCATGTTGAGCAGATGGGCGTGGCCCTGGCTGCCGTAGCCGACCACCGCGACCTTCTTGCCCTTGATGAGGTTGAGATCGGCGTCCCGATCGTAATACACGCGCATGGGGATTTCCTTCGCTGGCGCTTCGAACGCTTGGCTGTCGATTAAAGAGGGGCAGGGCCGGAACGCCGCGCCGATCGCCGCGCTTCTTAGTGAAAGCGGACCGTCCGATCAAGCGCGCCGCGGAAAAGGCGCCTGGTCGACGCCGTCAGCCCTTGCCGATGCGGGCCGTCAGCGCGTCGAGCAGGAGGTTGCGCTTGTCGAAAATCTGCTCGACCGCGGCGACGCCGACCCTTTCGGCGCCCTTGGTCAAAAGCCAATCCGCGAGTTCGGCGGCCTTGCCGCGCGCGCAATGCAGCGTGACGAAACCGAGCGGATCGGCATCCTCGCCGAAGGCGGGCGTGGCGTCGAACGTCCGGCAGGCTTCCTCGACGAGGAGATGGGCCGGGCTCAGCAAGCGCGCGCGCACCTCGCGCGAGCGACGGGCCTCCTCGGTGGCTGCGATGCGCATCAGGATTTGTCGAGCCGCTGCGCGCGCGCGCTCCGTCCAAGGCGCCTTGAGCGAGGCGACAAGATTGGCCTGAGATTTCAGAATAACGCCGTCTTCCAATGTTTTCAAGGCGTTGGCCTGAAGCGTGGCGCCGGTGGTGGTGATGTCGACGATCAGTTCGGCGAGGCCCGCCGCCGGCGCGCCTTCCGTCGCGCCGAGACTTTCGACGATACGGTAGTCGCTGACGCCGTGCTCGGCGAAGAAGCGGCGCGTGAGGTTCACGTATTTGGTCGCCACGCGCATCCGCTGTCCGCGCCGGGCGCGGTAATTGGCGGCGACGTCCTCGAGATCGGCCATGGTGGCGACGTCGATCCAGGCCTGCGGCGCGGCGACGACGACGTTGGCGCGACCGAAGCCCAGAGGCGCCAATAACGCGAGACGCTCATCGGCGTCGGCGACCTGCTCGCGCACCAGATCCTCGCCGGTGACGCCGAAATGCGCCGAACCGGCGGCCAACTGGCCGACAATTTCCGAAGCCGAGAGAAAAGCGACCTCGACGTCGGGCAGATCGGCGATCTGGCCGCGATAGTCGCGCGCCCCGCGCCCCTGCACGAAATCGAGACCCGCGCGGGCAAAGAACGCGGTCGCGTTTTCCTGCAATCGTCCCTTGGACGGAACCGCCAGAACGAGCGGCGCTTCGGCGGCGGCGGTCATTTCACCTCTCCGGCGAGCGGAAGTCGGTCGATCCAGATCGCGGCGCCGATGGCGGGCAATTCGTCGGCGGCGCCGAGGCGGCGGGCGAGGCCGTCGTAGCGGCCACCGCCGATCGCCGGGCGGGCGCTCGGGTCGGTGGCGTCGACCGCTTCGAACACGAAGCCCGTGTAATAATCGAGGTCGCGCACGAAGGCGGCCGAATAGGTGAATTCCTCGAGTTTCAAGCCGCGTGCGGCGAGGAAGCCGTTGCGCTGCTCGAACGAGTCGAGCGCGGCCCCGAGTTCGAGTTCCGAGTCGCGCGCGAGCGTCCTCAATTCGACGGCGGCGGCGTCCGGATCGCCCGTCACCGCGAGAAAGCGTCGCAAGGTCGCCTGCTGCGCGGCCGAAACGCCGGACTCGGCGCCGGCGGCCGCTTGTTCCAGAAAGCGGTCGGCGATTTCTCCGGCGCTGCGCCCGCCGACCGAGGCGATGCCGGCGATAGACAGCAGATCCTCGACCAACGCCTTCGCCCCGGCGTGGTCGGCTTTTTCGAGCGCCGCCAGCACGCCCGATTGCGAGACCGCGCCCCGGCCGCCGCCATTGAGTATCGATTCCAGCGGGCGCCCTTGCGCCAATCCGCGCCGCACGCGGCGAAGCCAAACCTCCGGCAGGCCCAGCGCATGGATGACGCCATCGAACACGCGGGCGTCGCCGATCTTTACTTTGAGCGCGCTCGAGCCGGCGGCTTCCGCGGCCTCGAGGGCTAAAGCGAGGATTTCCGCGTCCGCCGCCTCGATGTCGCGACGTCCGAAACTTTCGAGACCGGTTTGCGTGAGTTCGCCGCTCTGCCCGGCGCGGGCGCGAAAAACCGGACCGAGATAGGCGTATTGCGCCTCGGCGCCGGGGTTCGGCGGGGCCAGATGGGCAAGGCAGACCGGGATCGTATAGTCAGGGCGCAGGCAGAGTTCCGCGCCCGCGGCGTCTGAGGTCAGGAACAAGCGCCCGCGGATCTCCTCCCCGGCGGTGTCGAGAAACGGCGCCGCGGGTTGCAGGACCGGCGGTTCGATGCGCTCGAAGCCTTGGCCGAGGAAATGTTCGAGCGCGCGCGTTCCCGCTTCGCGCCTGAGCGCCGAGGTCGACCGCACGGAAACATTCGCGTTCACCTGAAATTCCCTCGAATTCGCGGCTTCCTTTAACAAAGCCCGTCGTCTCATGCAGCCCTTTTCCCACTCCAAGGTGAATAAGCCGGTTAGGAGGCGTTGCGGTCACAGGGCGGCCATGGTCCGATGCAAAGTCGCATCCCTGCCTCGAATCATTCGTCCGCTTGGGGAAAATCTTGATATTTGCACGCGCCCTGCGGCCGCTCTTGCTTCTCTTCGCGCTCGGCGGCGCGCTCGCCGCCTACGCCGCCGACGATACCTCGAGGCAGGTGCTGGACGCGACCAAGATCGCGCTGGCCGACATCGACTTGGCGCTGAAATCGGACACTCTGAGCGAGGCCGACCTCGAGCGCCTGCGCGCCGAGAACGATCCACTCGCGGCGCAACTTCAAGCGGTCGTCGCCGAGCTGACGCCGCGCCTGGCCGCTTCGACCAAGCGTCTGGCGGAATTGACCCCGAAGTCCAAGGAGACCGCTGCGGCCAACGACCTGGCGAGCGACGAACTGAAGACCGAGCAGGCCAAACACGACGTCCTGGACGCGGACCTGCGGTCTGCGCGCGCGATGCTGCTGCAGAGCGACGACTACGGGAGCCGCATCGCCGCGGCGCGGCGGAATCTGTTCGCCCGGGAGACGTTCGCGCGCTCCACCAGCGTGCTCAGTCCCCTGCTGTGGCTCGCGCTTGCGCGTGAGGCGCCGGCCGCTTTCGCCGCCATCGCCGGCCTCTTGGCGAGCTGGGCGCATGGGCTCGCACTCCGCATTCAGACGACGCAAGCGTTGGAGTTCGCCGGCCTGATGCTGCTTCTGGCCGTGCTGGCTATGCCGACGCGCGCGATCGCGCTGCGTGTGATCGCGAGGGATCCCGCGCATGAAGCGCCGAGCCGCTTGCGCCGAGCGATCGCCGCGGCCTGGACGATTCTGGTGCTCGCGGCGCTGCCGCTCGCCGGCCTCAGCATAATCGCTTATGCGCTCGACGCTTTCGATATTTCCGATCCGCGGCTGCAAGGCCTGGTGGACGGCGGGCTCGACGCCTTACGGCTGATCGCTCTCGCCAACGCGCTGGGGCGCGGTCTGCTGGCGCCGGGGCAGGCGAACTGGCGCCTGCTCAATCTGGGCGACCGTCCGGCGGCCCTCCTCTTTCGGTTCATGCTCGTCGCCGCCTCGATCTGGGCGGTGGAGCGAATCATGGAGCCGGTCGCCGACGCGGCCGCTTCGCTGAACCTGGCGATCGCGGCGCGCGCGGTCGGCGCGGCGTTGATCGCCATCGCCGCCATGCGCAAGCTGCGGCGCATCGCCGATCCCGCGACCATCAGCGCGGCGCCCGCACGCGACCCCTGGGCGCCGATGCGCACGCTCGGTTGGGCGCTGGCGGCGCTGACGCTTGGCGCTTCACTTGCCGGCTACATCGCGTTCGCGACGTTTCTCGTCAATCAGACGATGTTCATCCTCGCGTTGGGGATAACGCTCTATCTCGCCGACGCGTTGATCCAGGAAGGCGCGGAGGCGTTCCTGCGGCCGGAGACCGCGATCGGCCACGGCCTGATGACGATGATTGGCCTGCGGCGCGACGCGCTCGAACAGATTGTGGTGCTGATTCAAGGCTTCGCGCGAATCGCCGCCGTCGTCACGGGCCTCGTGCTCGCGTTCGGCCCGTTCGGTCTGCCAAGCCAGGATCTCGTCTCGACGCTGCGGTCCGCCTATTTCGGCTTCAGCGTCGGCGGCGTGACGCTTTCGCTGTCCTCGCTGGTCGCCGCGGCCGGGGTTTTCATCGGCGTCGTCATCGCCACCCGCGCGGCCCAGAACTGGCTCGGCGAGCGCTACTTGCCCCGCACCCGCCTCGACGCCGGCGTCAGCAATTCCGTCGTGACGATTTTCGGTTATGTCGGAGTCGTCCTGGCGTTGTTGCTCGGCGGCTCCCGTCTTGGGTTCGACCTAGAGAAATTCGCTATCGTCGCCGGCGCGCTGTCGGTCGGTATCGGCTTTGGCTTGCAAGGCATCGTCAACAATTTCGTGTCCGGTCTAATTCTGCTGTGGGAGCGAGGCATCCGCGTTGGCGACTGGATCGTGGTCGGCGCCGAGCAAGGCTTTGTGCGCCGCATCAACGCGCGCGCGACCGAAATCGAGACCTTCGATCGCGCGACGCTGATCGTGCCGAACTCGACGCTCGTGACCGGCGCGGTGAAGAACTGGATGTACGCCGATCGCGTCGGGCGCGTCATCATCACAATCAATGTCGGGTACGAGGCCGACCCGGAGGTTGTGCGCGAATTGCTGATCGGCGCCGCCAAGGCGCAGGAACTCGTGCTGTCGATCCCGGCGCCGATCGTACTCTTCAACGAGTTCGGAGACTGGGCGCTGAGGTTTCAACTCATATGCTTTGTCGACGATGCGCTGATGGCCGATCGCATTCGGTCCGAAATGCACTATGACGTGCTCAAGCGAATGCGCGAAGCGGGCCTGCGGATCCCGATGCCTTATCCGACGCCGCGCTGAGCGTTACAACGTCGACTTCTCGATCGCGAACTCGGCTTCCGCGATCGACTCGGGGCGCCCGACGTGCAGCCACAGACCGTCGAGCCGCACCCCGTAAAGGCGCCGCTTCTTCGCCGCCTCGAAGAAAAATGGCGCGAGACGGAAAACATCCTCGCGCGCGTCTTGGAACAGCTGTGGCTTCAAGATACCGACGCCAGTATAAACGAAAGGCGCGACGTGGCGTGGCTCCCGCGCCTCGAGCCGGCCTTCGCGCGTCATCGTGAAATCGCCCGGCCAGTCGACGCCGACCGCGCCGGCGCTGGCGGCGACAAGCAGGATAGCGTCCATGGCCTCCGGATCGAACGCTTCGGCCAGACGTTTCAGATTGGAGCGCGGACCCTCGATCCAGAACGCGTCGGTGTTGCAGACGAAGAACGGCGCGTCGCCGATGAGCGGCAGCGCCTTCTTGATCCCACCTCCTTGGTCCAGCAGCTTTTCGCGCTCGTCCGAAATGACGATCCTGGGGGCCGTCCGCCCCTTCAGATGCGCGAGTATCCGATCGGGAAGCCAGTGCACGTTGACGATCGCCGTCTTGACGCCATTGTCGGCGAAACGGTCGAGGCAGTGGTCGATCAGCGCGCGGCCCGCGACCTTCACCAGCGGCTTGGGCAGCGTGTCGGTGATAGGACGCATACGCGCGCCAAGACCGGCGGCGAACACCATGGCGGTTTCGGGCGTCGCGCTCACGGCGCTTGTCCCGCGCTGTCAGCGCCCGCGCCAAGCGCGCGCGGCAGATGGGTCTCGAACCATTGTCGCAAAGCCTCGAGCGAGGGATGGGCGAGGTTCTTGGCGAGAGTGCGCTCGATCCTAGGCAGGTGGCGCAGATATTGCGGCTTGCCATCACGCCGGTCGAGCCGCGTGAAGATGCCGAGAATTTTCGTCGCGCGCTGCGCCCCCATCGCCGAATACGCGGCGGTGAAGGCGGCGGCGTCGAACTGCGGATCGTGGGCCGAACGCCGACGCGCGTAATGGGCGAGCAGGCGAAGCTCCATGTCGCCGGGAACCGCGACGCGCGCATCCTGCAACAGCGAGGCGACATCGTAGGCCGGCGGCCCAAGCACGGCGTCCTGATAGTCGATGAGACCGAGGCGCTTCAGCCCCTCGCGTTCGGCGAGCCAATGAAGATTGGGCGAATGAAAGTCGCGCAGCGTCCAGGTCGTCGGCTGCGCGAGAATGGGAGCGAGCGCCTCGCGCCAGAGTGAAAGGAATTGCATCCGCGCGCCGGACGACGGCGCGCCGCGCGCGATCGCGGGCGCGTACCAGTCGAGCGCGAGTTCAACCTCAATCAGCATCGCCTCGATGTCATAAGTCGGCAGCGCGTAGATCTCGTCGTCGATCGGCAACTCGGCGGGCGGCGCGCGCGCGTGCAGGTCCGCGAGCAGCGCCGCAGCTTCCGCGTAGCGCGAGGCGTTGGGTCCGTTGGCGTCGGCGATCGTCTCGGCGCCGAAATCCTCGATGAGGGCCAGCCCCTCGCGCGTGTCGTGGGCGTACGTCTTGGGCACGGAATAGCCTTGGGCGCGCAGCCCCTCGCCGATAGCGAGGAAGGCCCGGATGTCGGCCGAAAGACGCGCGATTTCGGCATAGGACTTGCCGAATCGCATCGAAGGCCCGGGCGGCCGCGCGGGCGAGATCATCAGGATCGCGGTCGCGCCGTTGGCCGCGGTCAGGCGCTCGTAGGCGCGGCTGGAGGCGTCGCCGTGCAGCGGCGCGCGCTTGGCGCTCGCCCAGCCCGCGCGCTCGAGCATCGCTTCGACCGCGCGCGCGCGCTTGAACCTGGACGCCATCGCGCCCAGCGCCCGCAATTCCGCGCGACGAAATTCGGAGCCGCGCGCAGGATCGAAAGTCAGCGCGATCTCCAATCGGTCGCCGGGCAGCGCCTCGTCCGCCCGCTCAGGCCATTCGACCAGCGCGACCGCGCCCTCGACCGCCTCGTCCCAACCGAGTTGGAGCAATTCCTCCGGCCCCCGCAGGCGATAAAAGTCGGCATGCACGACCGGAAATTCAGGTCCGTCGTAAGTCTGGATGAGCGTGAAGGTCGGGCTCGGCGCTTCCAACGATTCCTCGCCCGTCAGCGCCCGGAGGTAAGCGCGCGCGAACGCGGTCTTGCCGGCGCCCAGATCTCCGCAAAGCGCGATGAGATCCCCGGCGCGCGCGAAGCCGGCGAGCCATTTGGCGAGTGCGGCGGTCGCCGCCTCGTCGATCAAGTCGATCGATTCGCGCGCTTCCTTCGCCTCCGGGGCGGTCGGCATTTCAGACGACCGCGCTGCTCAGCCGCTTCGCGGCGCGGATCGGAAATATGCAAGTAACCGTCGTTCCCTCGCCGACCGCCGAATCCAGCGTGACGCGGCCGCCGTGCAATTCGACCAGCGCGCGTACGATGGAAAGGCCAAGGCCGGGTCCGTGATGGCGCGTGCCGTTGGCCTGGCTCTCGAAGCGGTCGAACATCTTGTCCAGGGCCTCTGGCGCAATGCCGCGGCCGCGATCGGATATTTTGAAGACGATCTCCTCGCCGCGGCGCATCGCCGCGAGCGTCACCGTCTGGCCCGCGTCGGAGAAGCCGATCGCATTGGCGAGCAAGTTGAACAGCACTTGGCGCACGCGTCGCCCGTCCGCGCGCAGCGAGCCGACGTCGTCGGTGGCGACGATCTTGAGGTCGATATGCGATTCGCTGAGGCGGTCCTGCACGCCCTCGGCCGCGGCCTTCATCGATTCGACGACGTCGACCTCCTCAAGGCGCAGTTCCAGCGCGCCCGCGTCGATGGAGGCCAGATCGAGAATGTCGTTAATGATGGCGAGCAACGCGGCCGAGGACGACTTGATGTAGCCGGCATAGTCGAGCTGCTTGGGGTTGAGCGGGCCGGCGCCCCCTTCGGCGAGCAGTTGCGTGAAGCCGATGATGTTGGTCAGCGGCGTGCGCAGTTCGTACGAGACATGATTGACGAAGTCGTTGCGAAGCTTCTCCGCGCTGACGAGCGCTTCGTTGCGCTCGGTGAGCGCCCGCTCGACATTGGCGCCGGCGGTGGCGTCGAAGAACGTGATAAGCGTCGCCCCGTCGGGCAGCGGCAGCGCCGCGCCGTCGAGCACCAGGCCGTCGGTGCGTTCCAATCGCGCTTCGATTGATTGGCGATGGTCCGGCAATCCGACGACCATCGAACGGAATCCGTCCCATTGTTCGGGTCGGACGAGCAGCGGCAGGTTGTCCTTAGTGACCTCGTCGATATGCGGGCGTTCGGCGACCTGCTCCGGCTTCAGGCGCCACAGCGTCGCGAAGGCCGGGTTGACCAGTTTGAGACGTCCGTCCGCGCCAAACACCGCGACGCCTTCCCTCAACGCGTCCAGTGTCTCGCCTTGAACGCGCGTAAGCGCGTTGAGCTGCGAAGCGAGCGCGAAGCTCTGCGTGGCGTCGTCGAAGAGATAGGTGACGCCGCCTTGCGGGTTGGGGCTCGCGACGACGCGCAGCGCCCGACCGTCGGGGAGGTGCCAGACCATCTCAATCGGCTCGATCGCTTGGTAGGCCGCGTGGGTCTGGGCCTTCCAGGTGCGAAAGTCCGCCTGCTCGGGCAATTGCCGCTTGGCGCGCAACCGGTCGAGGATTTCGCCGTCGCTCGGATGCTGGTCGAGAAAGCCGGGCTCCAGCGACCAGATCTGGCGATAGGCGGCGTTGTAGAACGTCAGCCGTTTGGCGCGGTCAAAGATAGCCACGGCCGTCGCGAGCTGATCGAGCATCCCTTTGTAGGCGCCGACGTGTCGATCCATCTCGGCGCGCAAGGTTTCCAAATCGGAAAGATCGCAGGCCAGACCCGCCGCGCCCGCATCGGTGGCGACTTCATGCGCCTCGAACGTCTTGCGTTCGCCCGCGACGACCACCGGCGCGCGCGCGCTCCAGGCGCCGCCCTGCGCGCGCGCGGCCTCTGCGTCCGCCCGCGCGCGCGCGTCGAACAGCTCGAGCTGCCTTTCGATGGCGGCGTTCGCGTTCTCGACCTCGACTGCTTTCGCATAGGCGGCGTTCGCCCAATCGAGGCGGCCCTCTCGATCGCGGCTCCAGGCGGGGTAGTTCGTCGATTCCAGAAGACGCCGCCAGCCTTCGATCAAGACGAGATTATGCGCGTGGCTCTCGTGCAAGCGCACCAGTTGCAGCCGATCGCCCGATATGTCGCGTATGCGCATCACAGCGTGGCCGGCGATCGCGCGGCCGACGATTTCGTAGTGGCGTCCTTTCAGACCCGCGACAGTCAGCGAGAAAGCCTCGCCCCGGTCGAGCAGCTTTCTCATCGCCTCATCGGTCTTTTCGGCCAGCAGCGGCTCAAGCCAGGTCGCGAAGGCGAGCACGCGGCTAGGATTGGGCGCTTCGGTTACGATCGAGAATTCGCCCTCGATATGCGGTTCGGCGTCCGGTCGATCCCAGGCGACGACAATCTGCGGTTCGCTGGCGAGGAAAAGATTGGCGCGGTCCAACTCGGACCGCGTGCGCTCGATGTCGTCGGAAAGCTGGCGTTCGCGCTGGGTCCAGCGATAGCGGCCGATCAAGTGCAGCACCGCGGTCAACACGCCAAACAGCAACAACAGCAGCAGCATCATGCCGCTGATTTCGGTGTCGCTGATCGTGGTCTCGAACGCTCTGGCCTGGGTGGGCGCCAGCACTCCTCCGGCCAAGGCGCTTAGGCGCAGTTCCATCGAAGCGAGCCATGGCGAGCGCGGAGCTTGGCGCGCGCGACGCTCCTGCGGCGTGAAAATTCGCAAGCGGGGCCCCCTGAAGCGTTGCGACTTTCGCGGACCGAGCCCGTCCGAGTCCGTCGCCTGACCTTCCGGGCTCCTTCCGCCAAGAAGGCCCGAATCAGTCACTTCCAGACTTACGCAAAGCGAGCAAGAAAGTCGTTAACCCTGCCGATGGCTGGGAAGGGCAGGAGCCATCCTTTAGGCTATCAATAGTAGGACGCACTCGCGCAGCCGCAATGGATAGTTAAGCTACCGATTTGGAGAGCACTTGGCCGCGAAGATTTTTTTGTCCGCGCGCCTCAGCGCACGAGGCCGAGGATGTCCTTGACCGCGTTCATGTTGGGCGTCGCGATCACGCGCGCTCGTTCCCCGCCTTCGCGCAGCACCGCGTCGACATGGCCGGCGTCCGCCGTCAGGCGCTGCATTTCGGCGCGGATTGGGGCGAGCTTGGCGACCGCAAGATCGACCAACGCTGTCTTGAACGCGGAAAACTGCGCGCCGGCGAAGGCCTTGAGCACATCCGCCTTCGTTTCGTCGTTGAGCGCGGCGTAAATGCCGACAAGGTTCTCGGCTTCGGGCCGGCCGGCGAGGCCTTCGACTTCGCCCGGCAGGGCGCCAGCGTCAGTCTTCGCCTTGCGGATCTTCTGTGCGATCGCGTCGGCGTCGTCCGTCAGCGCGATCAGCGAATATTCCGAAGGGTCCGATTTCGACATTTTCTTCGTGCCGTCGCGCAGGCTCATCACCCGGGTCGCCGGCCCCTGGATCAGAGGCTCGGGCAACGGAAAGAAGGCGTCGCCATCGCCGTGGGCGGCGATCCGGGCGGAATAGTCATTGTTGAACTTCTGCGCGATGTCGCGCGCTAGCTCCAAATGTTGTTTCTGGTCGTCGCCCACAGGAACATGGGTCGCCCGATAGAGCAGGATGTCGGCGGCCATCAACACGGGATAGTTGTAGAGGCCGACCGAAGCGTTCTCACGGTCCTTGCCGGCCTTTTCCTTGAACTGGGTCATGCGGTTGAGCCAGCCGAGGCGGGCGACGCAATCGAGCGCCCAAGCGAGTTCGGCGTGCTCGGGGACGCGGCTCTGATTAAAGACGATATTCCGTTTTGGGTCGATGCCGCAGGCCAGGAACGCCGCAGTGACTTCGCGGGTTGTGCGGGCGAGCGCGGCCGGGTCGTGCGGCATCGTCATCGCGTGCAGGTCGACGACGCAATAGATGCACGGATGCGTCGCCTGCATTTCGACGAAGCGCTTGAGCGCGCCGAGATAATTGCCAAGGTGCAGGTTTCCGGTGGGCTGGACGCCGGAAAAGACGCGTTCGGGAAACTGGGCCATTTCGATCCGCGGGCTTTGTAGATTGGGCGCGGCCTTATCGCCCCGCGAGGGCGCGGAGGCAAGAGCGGGGCGCACATCCATTACGAAACGTTCACGTCGGCGACATCGGTGCGTTAGACGGCCAATCTCATAACCGCTTCCATGCCGCCGGGCCTCTGGCCGGCGCCCGGTCCAGACGGAGCTTCAAATATGTCGGTCACGCCGTTCCCCTTGCTTGGCAAGCGTGCGTTGCGCAACATCTTCCTGGGCGCGGCGGCGGCCACGGCCCTTGGCGCGGCTTCGCTCGAAACGGGGGCGCTGTCGTCGTCGCCGGCCCGCGCCGCCGCGAGTCAACCGTCGGCCGGCCCCGCCTCTTTCGCCGACGTGGTCGATCGCGTGAAAAGTTCGGTCGTTTCGGTAAAAGTCCAGCTTTCCGACGGCGGCGACGCGGAGACGGGCTCCGATGCGGCGCCGATGCCGCACTTCCCGCCGGGCAGCCCGTTCGATCGGTTCTTCAAGCAGTTCGGTCTGCCTAACGACGAAGAGGGCGACGGAATGGGGCCGCGTCGCCCCCACCCGCACGCCAGCGCGCAAGGCTCGGGCTTTTTCATTTCCGCCGATGGCTACATCGTCACCAATAATCACGTCGTCGATCATGCGACCGAGGTGAAAGTCACGACCTCGGAAGGCAAGGCGCTCGACGCCAAGGTGATCGGCGTCGACGCTAAGACCGATCTCGCGCTACTCAAGGTCAAGGGCGAGGGAAGCTATCCCTTCGTCAATTTCGCCTCACAGGCGCCGCGGGTCGGCGATTGGGTGATTGCGGTCGGCAATCCGTTCGGTCTTGGCGGCACGGTCACGGCGGGCATCGTCTCGGCGCGCGGCCGCGACATCGGCTCCGGTCCCTACGACGACTTCCTGCAGATCGACGCGCCGGTCAATCACGGCAATTCGGGCGGCCCGACCTTCAACACCGAGGGTGAAGTCGTCGGCGTCAACACCGCGATCTTCTCGCCCTCGGGCGGCAGCGTCGGCATCGGCTTCGCCATCGCCAGCGACGTCGTGAAAACCGTGGTTCAGCAACTCAAGGACACCGGCTCGGTCGCGCGCGGGTGGCTCGGCGTCGAAATCCAGCCGGTCACGCCCGACATCGCCGACAGCCTCGGGGCCAAGGCCGATTCGGGCGCGCTCGTCGCCAAGGAGACCGGAAATTCGCCGGCCGCCGAGGCCGGCGTGAAAGTTGGCGACATCATCACCGCTGTGAATGGCGAAAAGGTCGCCGATCCCAAGGATCTGGCGCGCCGAATCGCCGCGCTTGGCCCCAAGAAGATCGCCGAACTCGTAATCTGGCGCAACGGCGGCTCGCAAAATCTCAGTGTGACGCTGGGAACGATGCCGAACGAAAAGGCGCAGCCCGCGAGCCTGACCTCGCCTGCCGCGCCCGAGGCCAACGGCGACCTCGCCAAATTGGGTCTGAAGCTGCAACGCGGTCGCGATGGCGAAGAGGGCGTGCGCGTCCTCGAAGTCGATCCCAACAGCGCCGCCGCCGAGCGCGGGCTGCAATCCGGCGACGTCATTCTCGACGCCGGCGGCCAACCTGTGACGCGGCCCGACGAGGTCGCCAAGGCGTTCGCCGCCGCCAAGACGGATGGGCGCAAGGCGGTGCTGCTGAGGGTGAAGTCCGATCAGTCCGTGCGCTTCGTCGCCCTGCCGACGAAGGCGGCCGGCTGATCGCAAGCTTGGCTTCGGTCGCCCCTCCGAAGCCAGTTGAGGCCGGTCGCATCGCGCTCGCCCCCCGCCGCGCGATCCCCGGCCCTAGGGCGGCAAGCCGTTCCCCCAATGGCTTGCCGCCCTTCTTTTTCCACGCTTTGTCGGGAACGTCGGGGAGGCCTATAGAAACGCCATGCGCATCCTCATCATCGAAGACGATCGCGACGCCGCGGCCTATCTCGTTAAGGCCTTCCGGGAATCGGGACATTTGGTCGATCACGCCGCCGACGGCGTCAGCGGCTACGATCTCGCGCACGAGGGCGGCTACGACGTCGCCATCGTCGACCGCATGTTGCCGAAGATGGACGGCCTGGCGCTGATCGGAGCGCTGCGGGCGCAGAAGAACGAGACGCCGGTGCTCATTCTGTCCGCGCTCGGGCAGGTCGATGATCGGGTCAAGGGCCTGCGGGCCGGCGGCGACGACTATCTTGCCAAGCCTTATGCGTTCTCGGAACTGTTGGCGCGGGTCGAAGCGCTGGCGCGGCGCCGGCCGAGTGGCGCGCCCGAAGAAACGCAATATCGTCTCGGCGACCTCGTGCTCGACCGGCTTTCGCACAGAGTCACGCGCGCGGGCGAAGAGATCATCTTGCAGCCGCGCGAATTTCGTCTGCTCGAATATCTCATGCAGAACGCCGGCAAGGTCGTCACCCGCACGATGCTGCTCGAACATGTCTGGGACTATCACTTCGATCCTCAGACCAACGTGATCGACGTTCATGTTTCGCGCCTGCGCGCCAAGATCGATCGCGATTTCGACGCTCCAATGCTTCATACCGTGCGCGGCGCCGGATACATGATCCGTGACGGCGCTCGCTAAACTCTTCCGGGCCACCGCGTTCAAGCTGGCGCTGGCGATTCTGGGGCTCAGCGCGATCGGCGCGGGTATCGTGCTTGGCGTCGTCGCCTGGCAGGTCGTCAAACTCGTCGACGAGGAAACGACGCAGACCATCGAGGCGGAAGCGAGCGGCCTCGCCGAACAATACGGGCAAGGCGGCATCCGCCGCCTCGGCGCGGTGATCGAGAACCGCTCGCGCCAGGCCGGCGCCTCGATCTATCTGCTGACTGACAGCGCTGGCGAGGCGCTCGCGGGCAACATCGCGCAGATGCCGGCCGGGGTGCTCGATCAGGTCGGAATCGTCAACACGCCCTACGAGACCGCTGACGGCCTATCGCGCAATCGGCGCGCGCTGGCGCGGGTGTTCGCCTTACCCGGCGGGTTTCATCTGCTCGTCGGTCATGACCTCGCGGACCGCGCGCGCATCGGCGCGGTGATGGTGCGCGCGCTCGCGACATCGCTGATCTTCTTCGCCGGGCTCGCCGCGCTGGGCGCGCTTTTCGTCGCGCGCCGGGTGCTGCGCCGGATCGACGCGATGAATCGCTCCGCGCGCATGATCATGGCGGGCGATCTTTCCCGGCGGTTGCCGGTGTCGGGGTCGGGCGACGAACTCGACCGGCTCGCCATCGGCCTCAACGAGATGCTGGCGCGCATCGCCGATCTGATGGCGGGCCTGCGCGAGGTTTCCGACAATATCGCCCACGATCTGCGCACGCCGCTGACGCGGCTGCGCAATCACGTCGAGGAGGCGTTGCGCCTCGACGCCGACAAGGCGGCCTATCGCGCCGCGCTGGAGCGCACGATCGAGGAATCGGATTCGTTGATCCGCATCTTCGACGCGCTGTTGATGATCGCGCGCGCCGAAGCCGGCGCTGATAGCGGCGCCTTCACGAGCTTCGATGTCGGCGAGGTCGTCGCCGGCGTCGCCGAGCTTTACGAGCCGGTCGCGGAGGAAAAAGGTTTCAAGCTGACGCTCGACGTCGCGCCCGCGCCCGGCTTTTCCGGAAGCCGCGAACTGATCGGCCAGGCGGTCGCCAATCTGATCGACAATGCGCTAAAATACGGCGGGTCCGCATTGGAAGCGGGAGCGAACGAGATCGTCGTGGCCGCGCGTCGCGAGGGGGTGAACGTCGTGATCCAGGTCGCGGACCATGGCCCGGGCGTCGCGGAGGCCGAACGCCAGCGCGTGCTTGGCCGTTTCGTGCGACTGGAGGGCGCGCGTTCGCGCCCCGGCTCCGGCCTCGGCCTCTCGCTCGCCGCCGCGGTCGCGCACATGCATGGCGGTTCGGCGGCGCTCGCCGATAATTCTCCGGGGCTCAAGGTCAGCCTGATCTTGCCGATGCGCCCTCTGACGCCGGTTTCTCCGATCGCGGTTTCGCCCGCGCTGGCGGCGCCTTGAGCGGCGCGCTGGCCGAGCGTCTTGGGGCCGCGCCGCGCGCGGTCTCGCCCGCCTCGGCGCGCAAACGCCTCGCCCGTCTGGCTCAATCGCCGGAATTCGCGGCGGCCCGCGAGATCGCCGCAACGAAGCATGCGCGCGACTTGCTGATCGGCGTCGCCGATCATTCGCCCTACCTGTGGTCGCTCGCCGAGGAAGACCCCGCGCGGCTCGCGCGATTGCTGCTCGCTTCGCCCGATGCATCGCTCGAACTTCTGATCGATTGCGTCGCGCGCGCCGCCTTCGAGGATGAGGCCGGACTGATGCGCGCGCTGCGTCGCGCGAAACGCGAATCCGCCTTGCTGATCGCGCTCGCCGATCTCGGCGGCGTCTGGGACGTCGTCGCGGCGACGGAGGCGTTGACGCGCTTCGCCGACGCGGCGGTTTCATCGGCGCTAGGCTTCCTGCTGCGCCGCGCGGCGCGAGAGGGGCGTCTCAATCTCAATCCGCACGCGCGCGAGATCGAAAAAGGCTGCGGCCTGTTCGTATTGGCGCTTGGCAAGCAGGGCGCCCGCGAACTCAATTATTCCAGCGACGTCGATCTCATCGTGTTCTACGACTCCGAAAGCGCCTGCGTGCCGGGAGGCGTCGCCCCGGGGCCATTGTTCGTGCGCATCGCGCAATCGCTGGCGCGGCTGCTTCAGGAGCGCACGCCGGACGGCTACGTGCTGCGCGTCGATCTGCGGCTTCGCCCCGATCCCGGCGCGACCCCGGTGGCGATGTCGACCGCCAGCGCCGCCTCATATTACGAAACGCTCGGCCAGAACTGGGAACGCGCGGCGATGATCAAGGCGCGCCCTGTGGCGGGCGATCTCGCGCTTGCCGACGCCTTCCTGAAAGAACTGGCGCCGTTCGTCTGGCGCAAATATTTCGACTACGCCGCCATCGCCGACGTCCATGCGATGAAGCGGCAGATTCACGCCGTGCGCGGCCACGAGCGCGTCACCGTGCCCGGACATGACGTCAAGCTTGGGCGCGGCGGCATTCGCGAAATCGAATTTTTCGTGCAAACGCAGCAGCTCATTTTCGGCGGCCGCCGACCGCGCCTGCGCGGGGCCCGTACGCTCGACATGCTCGCCGAATTGCACGCCGAGGGTTGGGTCACGAAGCAGGCGGTCGACGATCTCTCCGAGGCTTACATTTTTTTACGTGCGATCGAGCATCGCTTGCAGATGATAGGCGATGAGCAGACCCAGCGCCTGCCGTTCGAGGACGAGTCGCTGACGCGTTTCGCCAAGTTTTGCGGCTATGCGAGCTTGGAGAAGTTCGTCGAGGCGATGACGCGGCGGCTACGCAGAGTCGAGAGGCATTACGCGCGCCTGTTCGAGGATGCGCCGACGCTCGACGTCGCCGCCGGCAGCCTCGTCTTCACCGGCGTCGTCGACGATCCCGATACGCTGGAAACGCTGCGGGGCCTTGGCTTCGAGCGTCCGGAGGCGGCGACGGAGACGATCCGCGGCTGGCACTTCGGCCGCCGCGCCGCCGTGCAGAGCGCGCGCGCGCGCGAAGTGCTGACCGAACTGACGCCGGCGCTGTTGCAGGCGTTCTCGGGCTCCGGCGATCCCGACGCCGCGCTTGCCGCGTTCGATGCGGCGCTGGCGCGGATGCCGGCGGCGGTCGAGTTGCTCTCCATTCTCAGATCGAACGCGCCAGTGCGCGAATTGTTCGGTGATCTTCTGGGCGGCGCGCCACGCCTGGCGCAAATCGTCGTCTCGCGCCCGCACGTGCTTGATGCGGCCATTGACCCCGGTCGCGCGGCGGCGATTTCCGAAAGCCTCGACGAAGGCAAGCAGGCGGCGCGTGTGGAAGCCTTCCTCGACGCTGGCGCCGACTTCGAGGATATGCTCGATCGCGCGCGCGACTTCGCCGCCGAGGAAACATTCCTGATCGGCGTGCGGCTGCTGTCGGGCGCGCTCGATCCCGACATGGCCGGGCGCGCCTACAGCGCGCTGGCGCAAGGTCTGGTGGCGGCGCTGTTGCGCCGCGTGAGCGATTCCTTCGCCGCCGAACATGGTCTCGTCGGCGGTGGTCGAATTGTCGTGTTGGCGATGGGCAAGCTCGGCTCGCGCGAGATGACGGCGGCGAGCGATCTCGACCTGATCGTGATTTACGATTTTCCCGACGAGGCCGCCGACTCGAATGGCCGCAGGCCGTTGAGTCCCGCGCTCTATTACGCGCGCCTCACGCAAAGGCTGATCTCGGCGCTGACAGCGCCGACCAAAGCGGGCAAGCTCTATGAAGTCGATCTGAGACTGCGCCCCTCGGGCCGCAAGGGGCCGCTCGCGACGCGGCTGTCCGCCTTCGCGCTCTATCAGCGTGAGGAGGCGGAGACCTGGGAGCACATGGCGCTCACCCGCGCGCGGGCGCTGGCGGGCGAGGCGAGTTTGGCCAAGGAGGCCGGAGAAATCGTTGCGCGAACCTTATGCGCGCCGCGCGATCGCGCCAAACTCGCGCGCGAAGTCGGCGAAATGCGCGCCCTCATCGCGCGCGAAAGGAGTTCCAACGACGCCTGGGATCTCAAGCTCGTCGACGGCGGCTTGCTCGACGTCGAATTCATCGCCCAATACCTGATATTGGCGCACGCGGGCGCCCATCCTGAGCTTTGCGATGTTTCCACCCGCGCCGCGATCGCCAAGGCGGGCGACCTCGGGCTGCTAAGCGCCGAGGACCGCGCGCGGCTCGTTGACGCCCACCGGCTCTATACGGATGCGACCCAGATCATGCGGCTGACGGTTTCGGGCGCGTTCGATTCCGCGACCGCGGCGAGCGGCGTCAAGCGGCGTATCGCCGCAGCGGCGAACCTGCCGAATTTCGAAAGCCTCGCCGCCGCGATCGACGAAGCACGCGCGGGCGTGCGCGAGATTTTTGCCCGCCTCATCGGCGGGACTGCGCGGGCTTGAGGCGACGGGAAAAAGCAGGAAAACTGGTCGGAGTGAGAGGATTCGAACCTCCGACCCCCTCGTCCCGAACGAGGTGCGCTACCAGGCTGCGCTACACTCCGACATCGCGAGCGCTGGCGCTCGCCCGCGCCTTATAGGGGCCTCGCCCGGCCCGCGCAAGCGCCTGGCGCGACAATGAGCAGCGCGATGGCTTGCGTGGGCGCCCGGCGCGAGGTTACGCTCATCGCCAACATCGCGCGCGGGTCGGGCCGCGTCGCCGGACGGGGGCCCTGGGAGGGAAAAATGAAACTGCTTTTCAAAATGTTAGCCGCTGCCGCGATTCTGACCGCGGGCGCCGGCGCGAGCCTCGCCGAGGATCTCAAGATTGCGCTGCTGCGCGGCCTGACCGGGCCGCTCGAAGCCTACGCCAAGCAGACCGAGACCGGCTTTCGGCTCGGCCTCGAATACGCCACCAAGGGGACGATGGCGATCGACGGCCGCAAGATCGTCATCGTCCTCAAGGACGATCAGGGTAAGCCTGACCTCGCCAAAGCCGCGCTCGCCGAAGCCTATGATGACGACGGCGCCGACATCGCCGTCGGCACGACGTCCTCGCCGGCGACGATCGCGATGCTGCCGGTCGCCGAGGAGCACAAGAAAATCCTGATTGTCGAGCCGGCGGTCGCCGACCAGATCACCGGCGAGAAGTGGAACCGCTATATATTCCGCACGGCGCGCAATTCCTCGCAGGATGCGATCTCCAACGCCGTCGCGATCGGCGCGCCGGGCGTCAATGTCGCCGTCATCGGCGTCGACAATGCGTTCGGGCGCGACGGCGTCGCCGCCTTCAAGGAGGCGCTCGCCAAGACCGGCGCGACGCTCGCCGCCGAGGAATATGCGCCCGCCAACACGACGGACTTCACGGCCGTCGGCCAGCGCATCTTCGACGCGCTCAAGGATAAGACCGGCAAGAAGCTGATCTTCACGATCTGGGCCGGCGCGGTGAACCCGATGGCCAAGATCGCAGAGATGGACCCCGGCCGCTTCGGTATCGGGTTCGCCGCCGCCGGGAACATTCTGCCGGTGCTCGCCTCCTACAAGGCGTTCCCCGGTCTCGAGGGCGCGGCCTACTATTACTACGGCCTGCCGAAGAATCCGATCAACGACTGGCTCGTCGCCGAGCATCAGAAGCGCTTCAACGCGCCGCCGGATTTCTTCACCGCCGGCGGCTTCTCTGCGGCCATGGCGCTGGTCACGGCGGTCGAAAAGGCCAAATCGACCGATGCGGAGAAATTGATTGCGACGATGGAAGGCATGTCGTTCGATACGCCGAAGGGCGTGATGATATTCCGCAAGGAGGACCATCAGGCGCTGCAATCGATGTATCATTTCAAGATCAAGGTCGATCCGAACGTCGCCTGGGCGGTGCCCGAACTCGTGCGCGAGTTGAAGATCGACGATATGAGCGTCCCGATCCGCAACAAGCGTTGAGGCGGCGTTGGACCCGGCCGCTCCGGCGCTGGAAACGCGCGATCTGACGATTCGCTTCGGGGGCCACCTCGCCGTCGACGGCGTCAGTTGCGCGTTCCGGCCGGGGCGGTTGACCGCGATCGTCGGGCCGAACGGCGCGGGCAAGACGACCTATTTCAATTTGATGTCGGGTCAACTTACGGCGACCAGCGGCGCCGTGTTCGTGCGCGGCGACGATGTCACGAGGCTGCGCGCGCCGCAACGCGCGCGGCTCGGCCTCGGGCGCGCGTTTCAGTTGACCAATCTCTTCCCCAATCTCAGCGTGATCGAGAACGTGCGCCTAGCGACGCAGGCGAAGGCGGGCGTGCATTACGAACTGACGCGGCCGTGGACGGAGCGGCGCGATCTCGTCGACAAGGCCGAGGCGGCCTTGCGCGAGGTCGGTCTCTCGGCCCGCGCCGCGCAGCGCGCCGCCTCGCTCTCGCATGGCGACCAGCGCAAGCTGGAAGTGGCGATGATGATCGCGCTCGAGCCCGAAATCATGATGTTCGACGAACCCACCGCCGGCATGAGCGTCGACGAGGCGCCTGTGCTACTCGATCTGATCGCGCGCCTGAAGGAGGACAAGACCAAGACAATTCTCCTGGTCGAGCACAAGATGGACGTCGTGCGCTCGCTCGCCGACCGCATCATTGTACTGCACAACGGCCGTCTCGTCGCCGACGGTGAGCCCGCCGAGGTGATCGCCTCGCCGATCGTGCAGGAAGCCTATCTCGGAGCGGCGCCGAAATGAGCGAGAGCCTGACGCTGCAAGGCGTCCATACGCATATCGGGCGCTATCACATCCTGCAGGGCGTTGATTTCGACGCGCCCGGCGGCCACACGACGATGCTGCTGGGGCGCAACGGCGCGGGCAAGACGACGTGTCTGCGCACGATCATGGGGCTGTGGAAGGCTTCACGGGGGGCGATCCGGCTGGGCTCGGCGCCCATCGCCAATCTGCCGGCGAGCGCCGTCGCGCGCTCCGGCGTCGCCTATGTGCCGGAGACGATGGCTGTCTTCTCCGATCTCAGCGTGCGCGAGAACCTGCTGCTCGCAGCGCGCGAGGGGCCGCTGGACGAGGCGCGGCTGCAATGGATCTTCGGCTTCTTCCCGGCCTTGAAGAAATTCTGGCTCTCGCGCGCGGGCTCGCTCTCGGGCGGGCAGAAGCAAATGGTCTCGATCGCGCGCGCGATCGTCGAGCCGCATCGATTGTTGCTGATCGACGAGCCGACCAAGGGCCTCGCGCCGGCGATCGTCAGCGGCCTGATCGACTGCCTGAAAGAGATCAAGCGCGGCGGCGTGACGATTCTGCTGGTCGAGCAGAATTTTCGCGTCGCCCGCGAGGTCGGCGATTTCGTGCGCGTGATGGACAACGGCCGCATCGTCTATGCTGGCGCGATGGCGGAACTTGCCGAGGACCCGCAACTGCAGGCTCGGTTGCTCGGCCTTTCCCTGGATTCGCATCAATGAGCGCAATCGACGTCGGCGCGGCGCTGCCGCGGGCCAAAATCGAAATCCTGCCGGCGTTGACGCCGCTGATCGTCGCCGCCATCGCCGCGCCCTTCATCGGCTCCTGGTCGACCTTCGCGACGCTGACGCTCGCCGGCCTCGCGATGGGCATGATGATTTTCACGATGGCTTCCGGCCTGACGCTCGCCTTCGGCATGATGGACGTGCTCAATTTCGGCCACGGGGCGTTCATTTCGCTCGGCGCCTATGTCGCGACTCTGGTGTTCCTGCCGCTCGCGGCCTGGGCGCAGGCGGACTCGCTCATGCTCAACTTCGCTGTGTTCGGTCTCGCGTTGATCGCGGCGGTCGTTGTCACCGGCGCCTTCGGCTTCGTGTTCGAGCGCGTGCTGATCGTCCCGGTCTATGGCCAGCATCTCAAGCAGATCCTGGTGACGCTCGGCGGCTCGATTGTCGTCGAGCAACTGCTTTACGCCCTGTTCGGACCCGAGCAGATCCCGATTTCCCCGCCCGCTTCCTTCAACGGATCGTTCGTCTTCGGAGAAGCCGCGATAGAGAAATATCGCGTGGTCGCGATGGGGGTAGGGCTCGCCGTCTTTGTCGCGCAAATCGTCGTGCTCAACCGCACCAGGATCGGCCTCCTGATCCGCGCCGGGGTTGAGAATCGCGAAATGGTCGAGGCGCTCGGCTATCGCATCGATCGCCTGTTCGTCGGCGTTTTCATGGCCGGTTCGGCGCTGGCGGGGCTCGGCGGCGTGCTGTGGGCGCTCTATCGCGGACAAGTGCACGCCTCGATGGGCGGCGAGTTGCTGGTGCTGGTCTTCATCGTCATCATCATCGGCGGCCTCGGCTCGGTCGGCGGCTGTTTCACCGGCGCGATCCTGGTGGCGTTGATCGCCAATTACGCAGGTTTCCTGGCGCCCAAGCTGGCGCTCGTCTCCAATATCCTGGCGATGGTCGTTGTGTTGCTGTGGCGCCCACGCGGCCTCTACCCCGTGAGCGGACGATGAGGCTCCTTTCCGGCGAGGCGCCGCGCGGCGGGGCGCTGCGGGCGCTGCTGATCCTCGTATTCGCCGCGCTGATGCTGGCGCCGTTCCTATTTCCGGGCGCGAAGGCGCTCAACGTCGCCGAAAAGATCTGCGTAATGGCGCTGCTGGCGGCGAGCTACGATCTGTTGCTCGGCTACGCCGGCATCGTTTCGTTCGCGCATGTGATGTTCTTCGGCATCGGCTCCTATGGCGTCGCGCTGGCGCTCTACGGCTTGGGGCCGGGCTGGGGCGCGATGGCGCTCGGCGCCGCGGGGGGCCTCGCCTTCGCGACGTTGCTGGCGCTGGCGGTCGGGCTTTTTTCGCTGCGCGTGCAGGCGATCTTCTTCGCGATGGTGACGCTGGCCGTCGCCTATGCCTTCAATGTGCTGGCCTCGCAACTCTCCAACATCACCGGCGGCGAGGATGGGCGCTCGTTCCAGGTTCCGGATGCGCTGAAGCCGGGTTTCAAGCTCGCCGAGATCGGCGGCTTCTCGATCAATGGGCGAATGCTGAGCTACTATCTCGTGTTCGTGTTCTGCGTCGTTCTGTTTCTCGCGGTATTGCGCGTCGTCAACTCGCCGTTCGGGCGGGTGTTGCAGGCGATCCGCGAGAATCCGCTGCGCGCGGAGGCGCTCGGCTATCGCATCGTGTTTCACCGCACGCTGGCGACCTGTCTCAGCGCGGCGGGCGCGGCCGCGGCGGGCGCGCTCAACGCAGTCTGGCTGCGCTATGTTGGGCCGGATACCGCCTTGAGCTTCTCTATCCAGATCGATGTACTCGTCATCGTCGTAATCGGCGGCATGGGTTCGCTCTACGGCGCGCTGCTCGGCGCGGCTTTGTTCGTGATCGCTGAGAATTATCTCCAGGCGCTGATCGGCGCGCTCTCCAAGGGCGCGGCGAATCTGCATTTGCCCGTGCTGCCAAGCCTCCTCCATCCCGACCGCTGGTTGCTGTGGCTCGGCGTGATGTTCATCCTCGCGATTTATTTCGCGCCCACGGGGATCGTCGGCAAGCTGCGCAAGGCCGAGGATTAGCGGCCCCGCGTCTGAAACGGCGACCGGTCGCCGCGCCGTCGTAATCGGGTGGGCGCTCTTGACGCTCGAGACTAACAGTGTCGCGCACTTTCGCACGAGGCCGACATGACCGAGGAACTCCATCCGAAATCCTCCCATCGACTTGGCGAGCCGCCCATACTTTATTTCGGCACGCCGGTAGTGCTGATCAGCACCGAAAACGAAGACGGGTCGATAAATCTGGCGCCGATGTCGTCGGCCTGGTGGCTCGGATGGCGTTGCGTTCTAGGGCTTGCGGCGGCGTCCAAGACTACCGAGAATCTGAAGCGGACCCGCGAATGCGTGCTCAATCTGCCTTCCGTAGCGCAGGCCGAAGCGGTGAATCGTCTCGCCCTGACGACCGGCTCCGATCCCGTGCCCTCAAACAAACTCGCCCGCGGCTATCGGCACGAGAAGCGCAAGTTCGACGTCGCCGGCTTGACTTCGGCGCCCGCGCGGACCGTGCGCGCCCCTCGCGTCCAGGAATGTCCGGTCAATCTAGAGGCGAAGATCGAAGATTGGCGCGAATTGGCGGCCGAGGACGAGAAGGTGAGGGGGCGGGCCATCGTATTTGAAGCGCGCATTCAACGGGTCCACCTGGACGAATCGATACTCATGAACGGCGACGCCGATCGGGTTGATCCCGATAAATGGCGACCGCTCATCATGAGCTTCGCGAAGTTTTACGGATTGGCGGACGGACAGGTGTTGGATTCGACCTTGGCGCGCGTGCCCGAAGGGCTCTACCGCAGTCCGGACGTCGAGACCGCGCGCGCGACGCCAAATCTTTAGGCGAGCCGAGGCCTGCGCGCTCAGCCGCCCAATTTCGGCCAGGTGTCGGAAAGTCGATAACCCGCCGGCCAGGGGTCGCTCGGGTCCAGCATATGTTGGTGCGTCCCGGTGATCCAGGCGCGCCCGGAAATCTCCGGGATGATGGCCGGGCGCGCGCCGACTTGCGCATCGGCGACGATCCGGCAATCGAAGGTCGAACCGATGATGGATCGCGCGCGATAGCGATCGCCAACCTTCATTGTCCCGCGCGCGCGAAGGACCGCCATGCGCGCGCTGCATCCGGTGCCCGTTGGCGAGCGGTCGATCTTGCCGGGTTGCACCATCACCGCATTGGCGCCGGTCAGCGCGCCCTCTTCCATCGCCAATGGCCCGGCGAATTGACAAAACGAGATATGGTCCCAGTCCGCGTTCTCGGGGTGGCCGAAGCCGAGCTGGGCGTTAGCGGCCGCCACGATCTTGACTCCGGCCTCGGCGAGGTCGCGCGCCTCGTCGGGCCGGAGCGAAAAGCCCAACGCCGCCGCGTCGGCAATGACGAAACTATCGCCGCCATAGGCGATGTCGACTTTCAGGGTTCCGAGCCCTTTCACTTCGAGGGGCGCGTCGAGCCGGTCGGCGAAGGAAGGGACATTCTGAACCCTGATCCGCTCGGCCTTGCCGTCGCGGCATTCCGCGATCACCTCGATCAGGCCGCCGGGCGCCTCGAGGGTGAGGCGGGTCTGCGGCTCGTGCATGGGCAGGATGCCGGCGTCGAGGAGCACGGTCGCGACGCAGATGGAGTTCGAGCCCGACATCGGCGGCGTATCCTCGGGCTCCATGATGATGAAGCCCATCTGCGCCTTGGGGTGCTTGGGCGGGACCAGCAGGTTGAAATGGCGGAAAACGCCCCCGCGCGGTTCGTTGAGCAGCAAATTCCTTAGCTTTCCGTCGCGGGCGATGAAGCGGGACTGTTCCCAAAGCGTCTCGCCCGGCGGCGGCGCGACGCCGCCGATGATGACGTCGCCGACCTCCCCTTCGGCGTGGCAGGAAACGACGTGAATGACTTTGGCGGTTCGCATGAGATCGGATGCCTACACGGTCGCGCTTTCGCGGCGGAGCGCGGGCATCATCGCTCCGCAGCGCGGCGCATGCCAGCGCCATTTCGGATCGACTTCGCTCCGCTCTCGCGCCAGCACGGCCTTGACCTGGCTGCCGCCTTTCGCCATAGCAGCGCCCTTCGCCCCTCGTTCCTGCGCGCGAGCGCCGGGGTGGCTGTTGCATAGGCTCCGACGCGACGGGGCTGCGGTGACTTTTCTCGGAGCCAACCCATGTCGGGCCAATTGCCGCTTCATCTGCGACGTCTTGAGGCGGAAGCAATTCACATTATGCGTGAGGTTGTTTCTGAATTTCGCTCACCAGTAATGTTATACTCGATCGGCAAGGACTCCAGCGCGATGCTTCACGTCGCGATAAAGGCCTTTCATCCCGCGCCGCTGCCGTTTCCGCTGCTACATGTCGACACGACCTGGAAGTTTCGCGAAATGATTGCGTTTCGCGACGAAACCGCGAAGCGGCTTGGGCTCGACCTGCGCGTGCATATCAATCAGGATGGGGTCGCGCGCGGCGTTTCGCCTATCGCTTCGGGCAGCCAGTTGCATACCCAGGTGATGAAGACCGAGGGATTGCGGCAGGCGCTCGACGCGGGAAAGTTTGATGCGGCCTTCGGCGGCGCGCGGCGGGACGAGGAAAAGAGCCGCGCCAAGGAACGCATATTCTCGCATCGCTCGGCGGCGCACGCCTGGGATCCGCGCAACCAGCGCCCGGAACTCTGGAAGATTTACAACACGCGCATTCGCGAGGGCGAATCGGTGCGCGTGTTCCCGCTCTCCAACTGGACCGAACTCGACGTCTGGGAATATGTGCGCGCCGAGAACATTCCGGTGGTGCCGCTCTATTTCGCCAAGGAGCGGCCGGTCGTCGAGCGTTCGGGCACATGGATCATGGTCGATGACGACCGCCTGCCGCTGCTTCCGGGCGAAAAGGCGCAAATGCGGCGCGTGCGCTTCCGCACGCTCGGTTGCTATCCCTTGAGCGGCGCGGTCGAATCCGACGCTTCGACGCTCGACGACATTATCGATGAAATGCGCGCTTCCACGACCTCCGAGCGCCAGGGCCGCTTGATCGACACCGACGAAGCCGGCTCGATGGAAAAGAAGAAGCGCGAGGGGTATTTCTGACCATGGACGAGACGCTTCGCTCCGCCGCGCTTCCGACTTTGCGCTTTCTCACCTGCGGCTCCGTCGATGATGGCAAATCGACGCTGATCGGCCGTTTACTCTACGAACAAAAGTTGATCTTCGACGATCAGCTCTCGGCGCTCGAACGCGACTCGAAGAAGCACGGCACGACCGGCGCCGATATCGATTTCGCGTTGCTGGTTGACGGGCTCGAAGCCGAGCGCGAGCAGGGCATCACCATCGACGTCGCCTATCGCTATTTCGCAACGCCAAAACGTTCCTTCGTCGTCGCCGATACGCCGGGCCACGAGCAATACACCCGCAACATGGCGACCGGCGCCTCCAACGCCGATCTGGCGATCCTTCTGATTGACGCGCGCAAGGGCCTCTTAACGCAAACGCGTCGTCATTCGCTGATCGTCTCGCTGCTCGGCATCCGTCACGTCGTGCTCGCGGTGAACAAGATCGACCTCGTCGATTTCAACGAGGCGCGTTTCCGCGAGATCGTCAAAGCGTTCGAGGACTTCGCCAAGCCGCTCGGGTTCAAGTCGGTCGTCGCGATCCCGATGTCGGCGCGCTATGGCGACAACGTATCGGCCAGCAGCGATCGCACGCCCTGGTACAAGGGCCCGACGCTGCTGGAGCACCTTGAGGCCTGCGATGTCGATGTCGATCGCGACAAGGCGCCGTTGCGGCTGCCCGTTCAGTGGGTCAATCGGCCGAATCTTGATTTTCGCGGCTACGCCGGCACGATCGCCAGCGGCAAGCTGAAGCGTGGCGATGAGATCGTGGTCGCGGCCTCGGGGCGCGTGTCGAAGATCGCCGGTCTCTATGTCGCCGATCGCCTGTCCGAAGAGGCGGGGGCGGGCGACGCGGTCACCGTGACGCTCGCCGATGAGATCGACATCGCGCGCGGCGACGTGCTCGCCCATCGAAATGCGCGGCCCGCGGTCGCCGACCAGTTCGCCGCCCATGTCATCTGGATGAGCGCCGAACCGATGCTGCCGGGGCGCTCCTATTTTATGAAGATCGGCGCGCGTACGACGCCGGCCGCGATCACCGAGTTGAAACATCGCATCGACGTCAACAGTCAGGAGAAACTCGCCGCCAAGACGCTGGGTCTCAATGAGATCGGTTACTGCAATATCGCCGCGACGCTGCCTGTCGCGTTCGATCCTTACGCCGAAAATCGCGACACCGGCGCATTCATCCTGATCGACCGGCGCACCAACGAGACGGCGGCCGCCGGCGTCGTTGCGCATGGCCTTAGGCGCGCAACCAACATCCACAGGCACGGCTATGCGGTGACACGCGAGGCGCACGCCGCATTGAAACATCAGAAGCCGGCGATCCTGTGGTTCACCGGTCTTTCGGGTGCCGGAAAGTCGACCATCGCCAATCTCGTCGAAAGCAAATTGCACGCGCGCGGCGTTCACACCGCCTTGCTCGACGGCGACAATGTGCGACATGGCCTCAACAAGGATCTGGGCTTCACCGCCGCCGATCGCGTTGAGAACATCCGCCGCGTCGGCGAGGTCGCCAGGCTGATGACCGACGCCGGCTTGATCGTGTTGACTTCGTTCATCTCGCCGTTCCGCGCCGAGCGGCGTCTCGCCCGCGAAATCGCCGCGTCCGGCGAATTCATCGAGATTTTCGTCGACGCGGCGCTGGAGGCCGTGATCGCACGCGATCCCAAGGGACTCTACAAGCGCGCGCTCAAGGGCGAGATCAAGAATTTTACGGGCGTCGATCAGCCGTATGAGGCGCCCGAAACGCCCGAAATGACGCTCGACACCGGCGGCGCGAGCGCCGATGCGCTGGCCGAGAGGGTGATTTCGGAACTCGAGGCGAGGGGCTGCATCGCGAGGCTGTGAACGTTTCGCGCGCCTACACTTGGCGCGCGCGATGACCTAAGCTCGGACGCGAATCGTCGCCGCCAAGGAAACATCCGTTGTCCGCTCCTTCCCTCGCCGTTCCGATCTGGTTCGTCACCCCGGCCAATTGGCTGGAAACGCAAGGCGCGATCGGCGCCAATGCGGCGCGGTTCGCTTCCGCCTGCGGCTTCGAGCCGAAGCCGGGGCGCCTCCAGTTGTTGCCTAACGAGGCAGGCGCGCTCGCGGGCGTGCTGTTCGGCGACGCGCCGGACGGCGATCCGCTTGGCGCCGGCAAGCTCGCGACGAGCCTTCCCGCCGGCCTCTATCGCTTCGCCAACGCGCCCGCCGATCCGCGCCTTTGCGCGCTCGGTTTCCTGCTGGGGCTCTACAGGTTTGATCGTTACAAGGCCGCGCCCAACGGACTAGCGAAGCTCGAGGCGCCCGAAGGCGTCGATTTTCCCGCGCTCGAACGCCTCGCCGCCGCCGTCGCGTTTGGACGCGATCTCGTCAACACGCCGGCCAACGATCTGGGTCCGCAGGCGTTGGAGAATGCCGTGACCGCACTCGCACGGGCGCACGGCGCCAAAGTAGAGACGATCCGCGGCGACGAACTCTTCGCGCGCAATTTTCCGCTGATCCATGCGGTCGGGATCGCCGCCGCCGAGCCGCCGCGTCTCGTTGAATTCACATTCGGCCGCGCCGACGCGCCGAAAGTGACGCTGGTTGGCAAGGGCGTCGTGTTCGACAGCGGCGGCCTCGACATCAAGCCGGCGAGCGGCATGGAAATCATGAAGAAAGACATGGGAGGCGCGGCGACCGCTTTGACCCTCGCGCGCCTGATCATGGAGACGAAACTCGACGTCCGGCTGCGCGTCCTGGTTCCGATCGTCGAGAACGCGATCTCGGCGCGGGCGATGCGGCCGGGCGATATCGTCAAGAGCCGCAAGGGGCTGACGGTCGAGATCGGCAACACCGACGCCGAGGGGCGCCTCATCCTCGCCGACGCGCTCAGCTATGCGGCCGAAGAGGCGCCGGACCTCATGCTCGATTTCGCGACGCTGACCGGCGCCGCGCGTGTCGCCGTCGGCCCCGACCTGCCGCCGTTCTACACTGACGACGAGGCGCTCGCGATCGACGTCGCGCGCTACGCGGCGGCGTCGCGCGATCCGGTGTGGCGCCTGCCGTTGTGGCGTCCCTACGATGCGATGCTGGAGAGCCCGATCGCCGATCTCAACAACGCTCCGGGCAGTCCGTTCGCGGGCTCGATCACCGCCGCGTTGTTCCTGCGCCGCTTTGCAGAAGGCGCAAAGTCCTGGGCGCATTTCGACGTTTACGCCTGGAACCCGAAGGCGCGCGCGCATGGGCCCCAGGGCGGCGAAATTCAGGCCGCGCGTGGTCTCTTCGATTTGCTCGCGGCCCGCTATGGCTGAGGCGGCGGCGAGGCATTCGCCCCGCCGTTCGCGTCACTTCTTCTGCGACCTCACGTAGGCGATGTAGCCGCGCACGTCGGCGGCCGGTTCGGAATAAGCTGCGCCCAGCGACTTTTCCATCGCCTGCATATAATGCGTCGCCCAAGCGGGCAGGGGATAGTCGATCACCGCGAGGAACTCGAGCGTCGCGGCGAGCCTGATGTCGGCGATGGAAGGGTGGTCGCCGCCGATGAAGTTCTTGCCGCTCATATAGAATTGGTGCAGCACCCCGAGCGGCTCCGCGATCGCTTCGACCGCCGCCTTCTGCGCCGCCGACTTGGCGCCCGCATCGGCTTCGCTGGCGCCGACTTCTCCCGCATAGAGCGGGAACCCGAGCGCGGGATAGGTCGCACGCGCGAGATAGGGATAGAGCGTGCCGATGATATAAAACATCGCGCTGTCGATCATCGCCCGCGCCGCCGGCGCCGTCGGATAAAATCTATCGAGGTGATGTTTGTTGCACAGATACTGCATGATCGCGCAGCTCTCCCACATCACGCCCTTGGGCAGGTCGTCGCCTTCCATCATCGGCGTCAGATGCGCTGGATTCCTGGCCATGAACTCAGGCGAGCGCGTCTTGCCGTAGACGTCGTCCTCGGTGAAATCGAGTTTGGCGGCGCGAATGAAAACGCGCGCCGTCATGTTGTTGACGCTTGGCTTGATGACGTGAAGTTTGATCGCGGACATCGGCTTCTCCTCGGTCGGGGGCTTCAGGAATGCGGGTAGGGATTCTTCGGCGAGCGGTCTTCCGACAGGCTCTTCGTCGAGCGCCGCACCAGGTTCTCGACAGCGTCGGCGAGGTGCGTCTCGCCGATGGCGCGGTCGCCGCGCGCGACGCGCAGGTTATGCGCCTCGAATAGCACGGCGGCGTGAGTGTGGCCGACCGGCGGCTCGAACTTGTAACAGGAGAGTTCGATCAAGAGGCCCATCGGATCCTCGAAATAGATCGCGTCGAAAATCTGCCGGTCGCGCACTCCGGTATGTTTGATCCCGCGCGCGTCGAGGCGCTTGACCGCCTGCATGAATACGGCGCGCGAGACGTTGAAGGCGATGTGATGCACGCAGCCGGGCTCGGTCGGCGTGCGTCGCTGCACGGGCTTTCGATCCTCGCGCGTGAAGATCGTGATGAGCCGCCCGTCCCCGGGATCGAAGTAGATGTGGCTCTCCAACGCATTGTCGAGATTGGGTTGCTCGAAGATGAAGGGCATCCCGAGCAGGCCCTCCCAGAAGTCGATCGAAGTTTGCCGATTCGACCCGACGAGCGTGACGTGATGGACGCCCTGGGTTTGCAGTTTCTCCATCGTTCCCTCCCTTCAGAGTTTCTCGATCAGCTTCGACTTGTATTCGCTGCGTGGCAAGGCGCCGGCGGCGACGAGTTCGATGTCGGCGGTGAACACGAGCTTGTCGCGCAGCCGCGTCCTGATGCGCTCGGCAAGACCTGGCGCGGCCTCCGCCGACGCTTCCACGGCGATCGGCAGCGGTGGCTCCTGGCGCACGCCCGCCGCCTTCGGGCGGATCATTAATACGCCGGTCACATCGGGCGAAAACTCGTTGACGATCTCGCGCACGGCGGACGGAAAAACATTGACGCCGCGCACGATCAGCATGTCGTCGGTGCGGCCGACGCAGCGCACGCGCGGCGAGTTACGCCCGCAAGCGCAGCGCCCGACGCCGACGCGCACATGATCGCGGGTGCGAAACCGCAACAGCGGCGCGGAACGGTTGACGAGATGGGTGAGCACGAGTTCGCCGCTTGCGCCGTCCTCGATGGCGACAGGCGCTTCGGTGACGGGGTCGATCAGCTCGAAATGCACGAAGCCACGGCCGCTGAAATGCATCCCGGACTTTTCCTCGCATTCGCCCCACAGCGAAACCGAGATGTCGCCAATGCCCATCGCCTCGGTGACGCTGGCGCCCCAGGCCGATTCGAGCTTGGCGCGCATCGCGGGTTCGCCGCCGCCGGGCTCGCCCGCCACCATCAGCCGTTTCACGCTCGATCCGGCGAGGTCGACGCCGCGCGCGCGCGCCCATTCGGCCAGATGCAGCGCGTAGGAGGGCGTCATCGCCGCGACGGTCGGCTTCAGGAGATCGACCGCAGCCATCAGGCGCTCGGTGTTTCCCGTGCCGACGGGAATATGGCAGAGGCCGAGCCGGTCGAAGGCGCCGAGCGCCGCGCCGGCGACGAACGGCCCGGCGTTGTAGGTGGAGACAATGCGCTCGCCGCGCCGCAAGCCGGAAGCGGCGTAGGAGCGCGACGAGGTGCGGATCCAGACATCAAGGTCGCTTTCAACCAGTGGAATATAGCTCGGCGTTCCCGTCGTGCCGCTGGTTGAATAAATGCGGACAATTTCGTCGCGCGTCGCGGTGCAATGCATCCCGATCGGCTCGTCGCGCGTGCGCGAGCGCCTCAGTTCGTCCTTCTCGGTGAAGGGCAGGCGGGCGATATCGGCGAGGCCGCCGACCTCGTGGGGCGAGGCGAATCCGGCCCGCGTCAATTTCTCGCGATAGAAGCGCGAACGCTCGAACAGATATTCGATCTGCTTGAGGTAGAACGGTTCGTCGAAGGCGCGCTGGCTTTCCCAGGGCGCCGATTCGATCAAGGGATCGACGAGGCTCATGCGCCGCCTCCCGCGGTGTGCTCGATCGCCTCTTCCGCCGCCGAGGCCAGCAGGAAACCGATCGGAGTCTGCGCCTCTTCGCCCAGATGCGCGATCAAACCGGCGGTGCGCGCGAGAATGGGAATGCCGCGAATAAGCGAGGCGGGCGCGCCGACGTCCTTCAGCGTCGCCGCGATCGACATCGAGACGTTCATCGGCAACGGTTTGCCCCAGGCCCCCGCCACCGCCTTCGTCAGTTCCAGCGCCGCCGCGACCGCCCGTCCGGCGACGCCGCGTTCCCTTGCGAGCGCGATCATACGCTCCGCACGCGGATCGACCGGCTTGTGCAGGGGATGGCCGTAGCCTGGAATCGGGCGGCGCGCCTCGCGATAGGCGCGCGCGAGCGCGAGCGCGGCTTGGCCGATCGGCTCACCCGCGTCGACTTTTTCTAGCACTTCGTCGATCAGGCCCTGACATTGCCCGGCGGCGCCCAGGATCACCGTGCCGCAGCCGAGCACCCCGGCGGCGACAGCGCCTTGCATGGCGGCGGGATCGGCGGCGTAGGTCATGCGCGCCGCCTGCACCGAGGGCGTCAGGCCGTGCTCGGCGATGGCGACGAGAGCGAGATCGAGAAAGAAGCGTTGATCGTCGCTCGGCGCCTTGCCGGTCGCGAGCAGAAAGAAGAATTCGGTGAAGCTCTGCTTGCCCATCAGATCGGCGGCCAGATCGCGCCCGCGCACG
>JBBIIT010000017.1:51197-60459 GCA_037446355.1 Beijerinckiaceae bacterium
ACGGTGGCGCATCTGGTCGAGCGCCTGCGCGCCGAAATTCTCGCCGGGCGCCAGCCGCCGGGGACACGGTTGGTCGAGAACGATCTGACGCTGCGCTTTTCGGTCAGCCGCGGCCCCGTGCGCGAGGCGTTGCGCCGGCTGGCGGCCGAAGGCCTGATCGAGCATCTGCCTAATCGCGGCGCGCTGGTCAGGCGCCTCACGCGCGAAGAAATCCGGGAATTGTTCCAGATACGCGTCGAGCTCGAGGCGCTGGCGGCGCGGCTGGCGGCCGAGGAGCGCGACGCGGCCCGGCGCGCGCAATTCGCTTCGGCCATTCGCCCCATCTTCGCCGAGTCGACGCGCGAGGCGGGCGCCTATATGGCCGAGAACGAGGCGTTCCACGACGCGGTGATGCGCCTTGCCGGCAACCGGCAATTGCGCGAGCTGGCCGTGCGGCTGCAATTGCCGCTCATCATGGCGCAGGTCGGCGACATCCTGACTTCGCAAGTGCTGGAGCTGTCGGTTGGCGAGCACCGCGCGATCGGCGCCGCCATCCTGGCCGGCGACGGGGCGGGCGCGGCGGCGGCGATGCGCGCCCATCTGGAACGCGCGGCCAAGCTCGCGCTCGCCAAAAGCTAGCCGATCCGCATTTGCGCGCGTTTGGCGAGCCGGGGCGCGAGCTTGCGCATGTCGTCGGCCAAGATCGCGACGCAGCCGGCGGTCGGGCTCAAGCCGGGGCGGGCGAGATGAAAAAAGATCGCGCTGCCGCGTCCCTTCGCGCGCCTGGTGAAATTCTGGTCGAGCACGAAGGTCAGATCGTAGAGATGGTCCTCGCGCCACATGCGGTCGGTGCAGTCGGGCGCGGGCAGGCGTACGGGCCGGTTATAGCGCGCGCTGGCGGGGGCTTCGCACCAGCCGCTGTCGGGCCTGAGTGGCGTCAGCCGGACGCCGCCGGCCTGCGGACGCGGCCGGTCGGGGCGGAAATAGCCCCACAGCAGCGCGAAACGCCCCGCCGGCGTGCCGCCGTCGCCTTCGCGCTTGATCCGCACCACCCCCGCCGGGCCCAGCGCGCAGGCGATCCGCAGCGGCCCGGCGATCAGCCACCCGCGCGCTTTGGCGCCGGGGCGGGGAAGAATGCGCAGGATGCGGAGGGGCTCGGGCATGGGGCGAAGTCTGCCCCGCCCCGCGCCGCCTGGCCAGGGGGCGATACGCCGGGCGCCGCCTTCGCGAACATGCGAATTGACGCTAATGCGACAAAACGCCATATCGAGAAGCGCGCGCCGCAATTATTAGCGTTTTCGCGAGGGAAATTATGGACAAGTTTTTTTCCGAATGGTCGAAATTTTACGATGACGTCGTCGAGGTTTTCTCAGCCGACCAGCCCGCGTTTTTGTCCCGAATCGGCGGCAGCGACACCGAGGCGCTGCTGGACATGCAAAGCCTGGCGGGCGCCGACGAGAAGGCGATGGAAGATCATTATCGAGCCCACCTGACGTTCGTCGAACGCTATAACGGCTTCTATTGCCCGCAAGGCGAAAGAATTGAAAGTTATCACCGCTATTTGGACGTGTTGAAAGGGTGCTACGCCCAGATCAAAATGACCACGATGGTCCACACATACTTTCTTTCCGTGTTTTTCCCAGAGTCCATACACCCGAATTTTTTCACCAAGAATGTTCCGCATCTTGAGCAGCGCCGCAAGCTCGTCGAGCAATTTGCGGCGTTTCCGGATTTCATCGGCGCCTATCCCTACAATTTTATAGAGGGGATGGTCCGCAGCAGGCACAGTCTCTTTTTTGCGCTTTCCAAGATTCTGAAAGGCAAGAAAGTCTTGGTGATATGCCCATTTGGCGAAAGCATAGAATTGAATTTCAAGAACCGGCGGCATTTCTTCAAGCACGGCTACGTCTATCCCGACTTCGATCTACGGATCGTGAATTCACCGATCACTTACGCAGGGATGCCGAAGGAAATGTATCCTGACGTCGATTGGTTCGCGACCGTACGCTCGTTGGAGACGGAGATCCGGGCGCGGGATTTCGACATCGCGCTGCTGGCTTGCGGCTCCTACGCGATGCCTCTGGGGGTATTCATTGAGAAAGAGCTGAGGAAAAAGGCGATTTATTTTGGCGGAGTCATGCAATTGTACTTCGGCGTCATGGGCCGCCGATACGAAAATCCGTACTTCATCGACCAGATCAACCGCGAATATTTCATCCATCCGGTGGAGCGGGAACGCTACGCGCAAATGTTGCCGCAATCCGACCATGTCGCGAGGGAGGCGTTCGGGGCGTATTTTTAGGGCGGGTCGCCGCCCTCGGGAGCGTTTCGTCGTGAGCCCGGGTGGTCGGGCGCGCGGGGCGCAAGCATTGGTGACGAAGTCGGTTCCGGCTCTGTCCAGCGTCGGCGGCTCGCCCGCGCGCGTCCTTCGCTCCAACGTGAGTCGGACCCGGAGTCTGGACCCGGGACCCGATCCCTCGCGCTGGATCAAGCAATTGTGCGAAAGGCTGACCTTCCCCTCAATCAAGTCGCCGGACGCTTAGTCCGAACGCCAGTAGCCTTTCGCGCGAGGTTTCGCGCAATCGCGCTCAACGCGGCAAATAGGCGCTCACCCCGCCTCCATCAACCGGACCGCCGCGTCGCGCTCGAACAGATAGAGCAGCGTCCGCAGCCCCGCGTTCTGCGCGCCCGCCAGCCGCGCGCTCGCCTTCAGCGCCGCCTCGGCCTGGAGCCGCGCGAGGCGCAGCAGCGCGCCGTGGACTTCGAGCCGCGCGAGCCGGAAACCCGGCGTTCCCGCCTGGCGCGCGCCCAACACCTCGCCTTCGCCGCGCAGGCGCAAATCCTCCTCGGCGATGCGGAAGCCGTCCTCGGTCTCGCGCAGGATTTGCAGGCGCGCGCGCGAGGCCTCGCCCAATGGCCCTTTATAGAGCAGCAGGCAGGTCGAGCGGCCGGCGCCGCGTCCGACCCGCCCGCGCAGCTGGTGCAACTGCGCGAGGCCGAAGCGCTCGGCGTGCTCGATCACCATGACGGTCGCCTCGGGCACGTCGACGCCGACCTCGATCACGGTGGTCGCGACCAGCACTCGCGTTTGCCCGCGCTGGAAGCGCTCCATCGCCGCATCCTTCTCAGCGCTCTTCATGCGTCCGTGCACGAGGCCGACCGCGTCGCCGAACCAGGCGCGCAAGCTCTCCGCGCGCTCCTGCGCGGCGGCGACGTCGAGCGTCTCGCTTTCCTCGACGAGCGGGCAGACCCAGTAGGCGCGCGCGCCCGCGCCAATCGCGCGCCCGACCGCCGCGACGACTTCGTCGAGCCGCTCGATCGGCATCGCGCGTGTGTCGATCGGCGTGCGCCCCGGCGGCTTCTCGTCGAGCGCGCAGACGTCCATGTCGCCGAAATAGGTCAGCACCAGAGTGCGCGGGATCGGCGTCGCCGTCATCACCAGCAGGTCCGCCGCCTCGCCCTTGCTCGCCAGCGCGAGGCGCTGATGCACGCCGAAACGGTGCTGCTCGTCGACGACGGCGAGGCCGAGATCGCGGAACTCGACGCTCTCCTGAAACAAAGCGTGGGTGCCGACGGCGATGTCGATCTCGCCCGCGCGCAGGGCGGCGAGTTGGGCGCGCCGCGTCGCCGTCGTATCGCGTCCGGTGAACAACGCCAGTCGCAGCCCCGCGCTTTGCCCGAGCGGCTTCATGCGGTCGAAATGCTGGCGCGCGAGAATCTCGGTCGGCGCCATCAGCGCCGCCTGCCGGCCGGCTTCGACGACATGCGCCATCGCCAGCAGCGCGACGACGGTCTTGCCCGAACCGACATCGCCCTGCAGCAGGCGGATCATGCGCTCCGGCGCGGCAAGATCGGCGCGGATGTCGGCGAGCGCGCGCGTCTGCGCGCCGGTGAGGGCGTAGGGCAGAGCGGCCAGCAACCTGTCGGCGATGCGCCCGTCGCCAACGTTCGCGCGGCCCGGCAATTCGCGCATCCGCGCGCGCACCAGCAGGAGCGCCAGTTGGTTGGCGAGCAACTCATCATAGGCAAGGCGGTTTCCGGCCGGGCTCGTCGGCTCGATGTCGCCGGGCGTTTGCGGCGCGTGCATCCGTGCGAGCGCCTCGGCGAAGCCCGGCGCCTGCATTCGCGTCAGCGAGGCGGCGTCAATCCATTCGGGCAACTCCGGCAGACGCGCGAGGCCGGCTTCGGCGGCTTTCTGGATCACGCGCGGATAAAGCCCCTCGGTCAGGCCATAGACCGGCTCGACCGGCGGCATTTTCGCCAGCTCAGCCTCGTCCATCACCTTGTCGGGATGGACCATCTGCAAATGGCCGTCCCACATTTCGAGTTTGCCGGAGACCCAGCGCGTTTCGCCGACCGGCAGCCGCTTTTTGATCCAATCGACATTGGCGAGAAAGAACACCAGTTCGACATCGCCCGTTTCGTCCTCGACCAAAACCTTGAACGGCCCCTTGCGGTTCGGCGCGGGCGGGCGATGCTCGACGACGCGCACCCTGAGGGTCGCGATCGCGTCGCGGGCCGCTTCGGCGATCTTGGGCCGCGCGCGGCGGTCGAGCGCGGCGTGCGGCAAGTGAAATAAGACGTCGATCACGCGCGCGCCGTCGGGGCGGCCTAGCAGCTTGTCAAACAGCTTGGCGTTCTTCGGTCCGACGCCGGGCAGCGCGCTCGCCGGGGCGAACAGCGGATCGAGGAGGGCGGGTCGCATCGCTCTATCTAACGATTCGCCGCCGCGCCGGGAAGACGGCGGCCTTTGAGGTCACATCGGCGGAACCAGCCCGTCCAAGCCGACGAGGACGCTGCTCGCCTCGATCGTCCCGTCGGCGCCTTTCTCGCCGCGCGCGATCACCGACGCGCCCGGCTTCAGATCGGCGCGCGCGCCCCGCGCGAAGGCGACGATCGGCGTCGTCTTGTCGATGACGATGTCTTGAGAACCGCCGTTGTAGGCGACGGTCAGCTTCGGGCCGTCGGCGCTTTCGACCCGAACGGAGATCGCTCCATTGGTCATGCTGCTGCCGGGGGCGAGGTCGAAAGGTCGCGTGCCCGCGCCGACGCCGCGCATCGATTCGGGAAAAATATGCAGCTCCAGCGCATGCAGTTCGCCGCTGGCGTTCGGCGCCGCCGCGACGCCGACAAAGTCGCCCAGTTTCACTTGGGCGAGCGAAGCGGGCCCCACGCGCGTCACCCGGGCCTGGTCGCCGATATGGACCTTGGCGGTTTCGCCCGTGCGGCTTGTCACGACCAGCGTTTGACCGTCGGGGGAGACCGAGTCGAGCTTTCCGCGCAGCGTGAACGGGGTCGCGGCGGCGGCGGCGAGCGGGAGCAGCAGCCCGAGCGCCGCAAACAGCATCCGCGTCCTCATTTCGCCGGCGCCTTCGCATCATGCACGGATATGTCCACCATCAGTTCGCCCGCGAGGCGCTCGAGCGCCTTGCTCAAATCGGCGCGCGCAAGTCCTTCGGGCGCGCCGAGGCGAGCGGCGACGCGGAACATCGGCTCGCCGCTGAACGGCGCGCTTTCGATGCCGCTCTCGAATTCCTCGATATTGACGCCGAGGCCCGTCAGGGTCTGCGTCACGTCGCGCACGATGCCGGGGCGATCGAGGCCGACGAGATCGAGGCGCAAGATCTCGCGCGGCGGGGCCGCGTCGGCGAGGCCCGGCGCCACGGTGACACGCAGATCCGCGCTCTCCAAATCGCGCAGCGCCGCCGTCAACGCCTCCGCCCCCGCCTCTGGCGCGCTGACCAGCACGATGCCGGCGAACTCGCCGGCAAGATGCGCCAGCCGGCTCTCGAGCCAGGCGCCGCCGTGCGCGGCGATCTTGTCGGAGATCGTGTTGACGAGGCCGGGCCGGTCGGGGCCGACGAAGGTGACGACGAGCGGCGTGGACATCGGGAACTCCCTGACAAGACCGAAGCGCCAGTATAGCGTCTCCTTCGCCGTCGCGCCGTTTTTTCCGTGGGCTGACAGCGTACGCGCGGGCGACTATAAGCCGCTCGCATACGGGAGGCGCCCGCGCTCCCCTCACGAGTAACCCATGTCCGATACCTCGCTATCCAGCGCCGGGCTCGATCCGCGCCGCCGCCGCATTCTGTTTCGCGCCTGGCGCCGCGGCATCCGCGAAATGGATCTCGCGATGGGGCAATTCGCCGAAGCCAACCTCGCCTCTCTCGACGAGGCCGGGCTCGCCGAATTCGAGCGTTGGCTCGATGCGCCCGATCCGGACATTCTTTCCTGGTTGACCGGCGAGGCGCCGACGCCGGCCGAATTTGACACGCCGCTGTTCGAGCGCCTGCGGGCGGCGCCGCGCGTCGCCTTGACCCGCGAGGCTTCGCGCAAGTGAACGCTTCGGCCGCCCTCGCCCTGCGCCTCGCCCAAGGCGGCGCCGTCACGCTCGCCCGCGCGCCCGAGGGTTACGACGCCTTCCTCGTCGCCGATCTCGCGCGCGCGCTCGCCAAAGCCGCCGAAGCGCGGGCGGTCGCGCTGACCTTCCTCGCCCGGGACGGCTTGCGCGCGCAGGCCTTCGTTGACGCGCTCGCCTTCGCGGCGCCGGAAATCGAGGCGCTTGTCCTGCCGGCCTGGGATTGCCAGCCCTACGACCGCGTCTCTCCCAACGCGGCGATCTCGGCGCAGCGCATGACGGCCCTGGCGCGCCTCGCGCTGACGCGCGGCGCGATCGAGCGCCCGCGCATTCTCGTCTCCACGGTCAACGCGATGACGCAGCGCGCGCCGCCGAGGGCCTTCGTCGCCAAGGCGGCGCTGTCGGCGGCGCCGGGCAATGTCCTGCGCATGTCGGATCTCGCCGCCTGGTTGGAAGCCAACGGCTTCTCGCGCGCCGCCGTGGTGCGCGACGTCGGCGATTACGCGCAGCGCGGCGGGTTGCTCGATCTTTACGCGCCCGGCATGGCGGCGCCGATCCGGCTCGATTTCTTCGGCGACGCCCTGGAATCGATCCGCGGTTTCGATGCCGAGACGCAGCGCAGCACGGGTGCTCTGCGTTCGCTCGATCTCGTGCCGATGAGCGAAGCGCAACTGACGACCGAGACCATCCGCCGCTTTCGCCAGGGCTATGTCGCCGAATTCGGCGCGCCGCGGCGCGGCGATTCGCTTTATGAGACCATCAGCGAAGGACGGCGCGCGATCGGGCTCGAACATTGGCTGCCGTTATTCTACGACGGCCTCGACAGCGTATTCGACTACGTCGTCGGCGCGCCGTTGGTGCTCGACGCGCGGGTCGAGGAGGTCGCGCAGGCCCGTTTCGCGCAGATCGCCGACTATTACTCCGCGCGTAAGCAGGGCGACGAGACCGATCCGGCCACGGCGGACTATCGTCCGTTGAAGCCGGACCGGCTCTATCTCGCGCCCGACGAATGGCGCGCAAGATTGGAGAGAACGCCGCTGGCGCGGCTTTCGCCGTTCGAATCGGCGCCGGGCGCTGTGGACGTCATCGATGCGGGCGGCCGGGTCGGCCGCGATTTCGGGCCCGAGCGGCAGAACGAGAACGTCAACGTATTCGAAGCGGCGGTCGCGCATATCAAGGGGCTGCGCGAGCGCGGATCGAAGGTCATCGTCGCGGGTTGGAGCGATGGCTCGCGCGAGCGCCTCAGCCATGTGCTCGCCGAACACGGTTTGAAGTCGCTCGAACTCGTTTCGTCGTTCGCGCAGGTCAAGACGGCGCGCGCGGGCGCGCTGCCGCTCGCCGTCATCGCGATGGAGCGCGGTTTCGAGGCGCCTGATCTCGCGGTCATCGGCGAGCAGGACATTCTGGGCGATCGTCTGGTGCGTCAGGGCAAGCGCAAGCGCCGCGCCCAGGACGTGCTCGCCGAGGCCTCTGCGCTGAGCGCGGGCGATCTCGTCGTGCATATCGATCACGGCGTCGGGCGCTTCGTCGGCTTGAAGACCATCGAGGCGGCGGGCGCGCCGCACGACTGTCTGGAGCTTCACTACGCCGGCGGCGACCGATTGTTCCTGCCGGTCGAGAACCTCGAACTTCTGTCGCGCTACGGCTCGGAGACCGGCGATCTCGACCGGCTCGGCGCGAGCGGCTGGCAGACGCGCAAAGCGCGGCTGAAGAAGCGTGTGCGCGAGATGGCGGGCGAACTCGTGCGCATCGCCGCGCAGCGCCTCACCCGCGCCGCGCCGCGCCTCGCGCCGCCCGAAGGGCTCTACGACGAATTTTGCGCGCGCTTTCCCTACGACGAAACGCAGGATCAGGCTCAGGCGATCGAGGCGACGCTCGATGATCTCGCAGCGGGGCGGCCGATGGACCGGCTCATCTGCGGCGATGTCGGTTTCGGCAAGACCGAAGTGGCGCTGCGCGCCGCCTTCGCCTCGTCAATCAACGGCAAGCAAACCGCGATCGTCGTGCCGACGACGCTGCTCGCGCGACAACACTACAAGAACTTCACTCAGCGATTCGCGGGCCTGCCTATCCGCATCGGCCAGCTCTCGCGCATGGTCGGCGCGGCCGAACAGCGCGAAACGAAGAAAGCGCTAGGCGAGGGCTCGCTCGACATCATCGTCGGCACGCACGCGGTTCTGGGCAAGAGCGTGCAGTTCAAAGACCTCGGCCTTGTCGTGATCGACGAGGAGCAGCATTTCGGCGTCGGGCACAAGGAGCGTCTGAAGGAATTGCGCGCCGAGGTACATATGCTGACGCTCTCCGCGACGCCGATCCCGCGCACACTGCAACTCGCCATGACCGGCGTGCGCGATCTCTCGATCATCGCGACGGCGCCGGTGGATCGGCTGGCGGTGCGAAGTTTCGTCTCGCCGTTCGACGCGCTGATCGTACGCGAGGCCTTACTGCGCGAACGTTATCGCGGCGGCCAGAGCTTTTATGTCTGTCCGCGCATCGAGGATCTCGACGAATGCGCGGCGTTCCTGCGCCAGAACGTCCCAGAGGCGAAGTTCGTCATCGCCCACGGGCAGATGGCGGCGGGCGAACTCGATGACAAGATCGGCGCCTTCTATGACGGCAAGTACGACATCCTGCTTTCAACCTCGATCGTCGAATCCGGGCTCGACATTCCGCGGGCCAACACGCTGATCGTGCATCGCGCCGACATGTTCGGCCTCGCGCAGCTCTATCAGCTGCGCGGCCGCGTCGGGCGCTCGAAGACGCGCGCCTATGCGATCTTCACCACCCCGCCGGGAAAGACGGTGACGCCGCAGGCCGAAAAGCGCCTGATCGCGCTACAATCGCTCGATACGCTCGGCGCCGGTTTCCAGCTCGCCAGCCACGATCTCGATCTGCGCGGGGCGGGAAATCTGCTGGGCGAGGAGC
>JBBIIT010000018.1:0-58977 GCA_037446355.1 Beijerinckiaceae bacterium
TGACGGACGTCAAAACGATATGGACGCGGATGTTGTCGCCGCTCGCGGGCGACGTTCAAGACATTCTCGAGATCGGCTCGTTCGTGGGCGAGTCGGCGACGCGATTCTTGACTCTGCTCCCGAAGGCCAACATCACCTGCATCGATCCGTTCACAGGCGACGAATTTGGCGGCGAGACCTACAATGGCGATGTCGCGACGATCGAAGCCCGCTTCGACGCCGCGATGGCGCCATTCGGTTCGCGCGTGCGAAAATTGGCGTCCCGTTCGGTTCCCGCGCTGGAATCGCTGATCGTCTCGAAAGCGGAATTCGACGTGATATTCATCGACGGCAGCCATGAACGGGACGACATCGTCGTCGACTCGATTTTGTGCTGGCGACTGCTGAAGGTCGGCGGCGTTCTAATCTGGGACGATTATCGCGGCGCTTCGAATTGGCCGAAGGCCGAGCGGCCGATGACCGCCATTCATACTTTTCTGCGTCTGCATCCCCATCACCAAATCCTGCGGATCGGCTACCAGTTGTTCGTGCGAAAGACCGGCGGACCCGGCAATCTTGCGCAACGCACCAGAAATCTGGCGTTGCGAAAGTTCGGCTGATTGCGGCCCGGCTCTGCTTTCGAACTCCGGTTCGCGTTCAACGATTTCATTTGCAATTTCGCATTGCAACAATATCATGACGCGGTGCGCAAGAGATCGCCCATTGGGCATCCGCTGCGGTCTCCCTTTGAAGGAGGCGCGATTGCAAAAGGGTCAACGAGTCCGAATTCGAAAGTCGTCGCGCGCGGCGGTGGATTGGGGCGTGCCGCACGGCGCGGAAGGCGCGGTGATGTGCCACTATCGCGTCGTAGCAGCGCGGCAAGGGGCCGGCGAGCGGCTCGACGTCAAATTCAGCTCCAACACGGTCGTTTGGGGCGCGCCGGCGAGCGAATTCGAGGTGGTCGGCTAATTCGCGTCCGAATTTGGTGCGTAGGCGGCGGGGTCGACCTGTCCGGGGCGCCCTTCGAGCCGCAGTTCCGCGGTCCTTGGCGGCGTGCGGGCGATCACTTTGCCCCGGCGAATAACGACGAGCCGCGCGGCGCGCAGCCGCACCGCTTCGATCGGATCGGCCGCCTGCAACACCACCATGTCGGCATTGGCGCCGACTTCGAGCCCGTAACCCTCCAGCCCCATCACCTGCGCGGCGTTCCGCGTCACCGCCTCGAAGGTCCAGGCGATCGCCTCGCGGCTCGTCATCGGCACCGCATGGACCGCCATGCTGGCGACTTCGAGCATGTCGGCGCTGCCTAAACCGTACCAGGGGTCCATCACGCAATCCTGCCCAAGCGCGACCGCGACGCCCGCCGCACGCAATTCGGGAATGCGCGTGAGGCCCCTGCGGCGCGGATAGGTGTCGTGCCGCCCTTGCAACGTGATGTTGATGAGTGGATTGGCGACGACCTGTACGCCGGATTCGGCGATCAGCGGGATGAGCTTCGAAACGTAGTAATTATCCATCGAGTGCATCGAGGTCAGATGCGAACCGGTCGCGCGCGCGCCGAGGCCGAGACGCTTGGCCTCGGCCGCCAGCGTCTCGATGTGGCGCGAATGGGGATCGTCGCTCTCGTCGCAATGAAGGTCGATCCGCAGTCCGCGCTCGGCGGCGATCTCGCACAGCGCCGTCACCGACGCCGCTCCGTCCGCCATCGTGCGCTCGAAATGGGGAATGCCGCCGACGACATCGACCCCCATGTCGAGCGCGCGCTTGAGGTTGCGCGCTGCGTTGGCGGAGCGGAAATAGCCGTCCTGCGGAAAGGCGACCAGTTGCAGGTCGAGATAGGGCTTCACCTTTCGCCTGACTTCGATCAGCGCCTCGACGGCGGTCAGCCGATCGTCGCATACGTCGACATGGGTGCGCACCGCCAGCAAGCCCTGCGAGACCGCGAGATCGCAGTAGCGCAGCGCCCGCTCGGCGACAGCTTCAGGCGTCAACAATGGCTTCAATTCGCCCCAGAGGGCGATGCCTTCGAGCAGCGTGCCCGACATGTTGAGACGCGGCAACCCCAGCGAAAGCGTCGCATCCATATGGAAATGGCAATCGACGAACGGCGGCGCCAAGAGACGACCGGCGGCTTCCACGATCTCGCCCGCTTCGGCGCCAAGATTCGGCTCGATCGCGACAATGCGACCGGCGATGACGCCAATGTCGACGTCGGCGCGTCCGTCCGGCAAGGTCGCGCCGCGCACGATCAGATCGAAACCCACGCCCTCGTCTCCAACCAAAACGACTTCGCCGGAAACTCGCGTTTCCGGCGAAGCCTCAAGCTATTTGGGACCGATCAGCTCTGCACGCCTTTGACGTACCAGTCGATGGTGGCGAGATCCTTGAGCGCCATGCGTTCGCCCTTCTTGACCTTTTCCGCGCCGGTCTGGTCGGCGATCGGGCCGGTGAATACGTCGTAGCTGCCGTCCTTGTAACCGCTGACGATCTTCTCGGCCGCGGCGACGACATTGGCGGGTAGAGACTTGTTGTAGGGCGACATCACCACGGAGCCTTCCTTCATGCCCCACCAGGAATCGCCGCCGCCCTTCCAAGTGCCGTCGATCGCCGCCTGCGCGCGCGAAATGTAATACGGACCCCAGATGTCTTCGATTGCGGTCAGATGCGCGTGCGGCGCGAAACGCGACATATCCGCGCCTTGTCCGAAGCCGAACAGCTTCTTCTTTTCGAGCGTCTGCAACGGCGCGGCGCTATCGGTATGCGCGGTGACGACATCGCAGCCAAGGTTGGCGAGCGTTTCCGTCGCTGCGGCTTCCTTGGCCGGATCGAACCACGAATCAATCATCACCAGTTTGACCTTGATATTCGGATTGACCGCCTGCGCCGCCAGTGTGAAAGCGTTGACGCCCATCACGACCTCGGGAACCTTGAACGAGCCAAGATAACCGATGGTGCCGGTCTTCGAAACCATGCCGGCGATCGTGCCAAGCACGGCGCGCCCCTCGTGGAAGCGGTTGTTATAGGTCGCGACGTTATCGGCGTGCTTGTAGCCGGTGCAATGCTCGAATTTGACGTCCGGATAGGCCTTGGCGACTTCGAGCGTCTGGTCCATGTAGCCGAACGAGGTGGTGAAGATCAGCTTGTGGCCCTGCGCCGCGAGATCTTTGATGACAGGCGTCGCGCTCGCGTCCTCGTTGACGTTCTCGACATAGTCGGCGACGACCTTGCCTTTGAAATGCTCGACCAGCGCCTTGCGGCCCTTCTCGTGCGCCCAAGTCCAACCGAAGTCGCCAACCGGCCCGAGATAGATGTAGCCGACCTTCAGCGGTTCGTCGGCGAAAGCGGCGCGCCCGAGCAACGGCAGCGCCGAGGCTGCGGCGGCCGACTTCACGAAATTGCGCCGAGTAAGAATCGTCATTTCACGTCTCCTGTTGAACTTCGGAACTGCGTCACGCGTCGGGCAGGTATGGTTTGCCGAGGCACGCCGGAGCCTCGGCGCCGCCGCTCTCGCGCGCCGACATAAGCGCGAGAACGATGATCGCCATGAGATAGGGCATTGAAGCCCAGAACTGCGAGGGAAGAAAGGAAAATCCGGATGCCTTGGCGTAAAGTTCGAGGGTCATGAACAAGCCGAAGAAATACGCCCCGGCGAGCAGGCGGCCGGAGCGCCAACCCGCGAACACCACCAGCGCCAACGCAATCCAGCCGCGCCCCGCGGTCATGCCCTCGGCCCATAGCGGCGTGATCACCATCGAGAAATAGCTACCCGCGATTCCCGCCATCGCGCCGCCGAACAGGATCGCCGCGAAACGCACGCCGCGCACCGAATAGCCGATGGAGCGCGCCGAAAGATCGTTCTCGCCGACCGCGCGCAGCACGAGGCCGGCGCGCGTCTTATTGAGGAACCAGTACACCGCGCCAACCATGATAAAGGCAAAATAGACCAGCGGGCTGTACCCGAAAGCGACCTTCAGGATCGGATCCTGCGCGAGGCTGTCGGGAAATATCTGATCGAACGGCGTCAGCGCGAGGCCGACATAGGCCGAGCCGATCAGCGACGAAACGCCTGTGCCGAAGATAACCAGCGCGAGCCCAGTCGCGACCTGGTTAGCGCCAAGCGTCAGCACCATGAGCGCGAACAAAGTCGAGCCGAGCGCGCCGGCGATCGCCCCCGCGACGACGCCAAGCCACGGCGCGAGCGGCGCCAGCCAGGGAAGCGTATCCGCGTATTGCGGGTCGCCCAAAATGAAGGTGATCGCGAATCCGGCGATTGCGCCGAGCAGCATCATGCCTTCCACGCCGAGGTTGAGGACGCCGCTCTTCTCGACGACGAGTTCCCCCGTCGCCGCCAATAGGATCGGTGTGGAGACATTGACGACCGTGACGAGCGCGGCGATGAGGAATTCGAGATTCATGCCGCGCTCTCCGCCGCTTGCGCGACAGGCCGGCCCCAATCGATACGGATCCGCCGTCGCACCAGTACGTCGCTCGCCAGAATCAGGAATAGCATCGTCGCCTGGAAAATGCCCGCCGTCGCGTTGGGCACATGCACGACCGTCTGCGCGACCTGACCGCCGACATAAGTGATCGCCAGCACAATGCCGGCGAGCGCGGCGCCCAAGGGATGCAGTCGCCCGAGGAAAGAGACGATGATCGCCGTGAAGCCGTAGCCGGAGGGAAAGCCGAGATTGAGCATACCCGACTGGCTCGAACACTCGAGAATGCCGGCCAGCCCCGCCATGCCGCCGGAAATCAGCATCGCCTGCCAGACCATGTGGTCGGCGTTGTAACCAGCGTAGCGCGCAGCCTTCGGCGCGTCGCCGACGACGCGCACGCCCAGGCCGAATTCCGATCTCGCCATCACGATCCAGAAAACGAGGCTCAATGCGAAGGCGATGAAGAGGCCAGGAGGAAACGGAGTTCCGAAAGCCGTATGCGGCAGCATCTGCGAGGGCGTGAACGGCGCGGTCTGCGGAAAATTGTGGCCGTTGGGATCCTTCCAGGGACCGGCGACAAGATAGTTCAGCAATTGCAGCGCGACATAGACGAGCATCAGACTGGAGAGAATTTCATTGACGCGAAAGCGCGTCTTCAGGAACGCGGGAATCGCGGCCCAGAGCGCGCCGCCGAGGATGCCGGCGATCAGCATCATCGGTACGATCCACCAGCCCTCTAAACCGCGGGTGAGATTGGCGACGCCCGCGCCCGAGAGCGCGCCGACGAGATATTGCCCCTCGGCGCCAATATTCCAGACCTTGGCGCGATTGCCGACGCAAAGGCCAAGCGCGATCAGGATCAAAGGCGCAGCGCGACGTCCGACGTCGGACCATTTGTAGGAAGCGGTGATCGGCGTGAGGAAAATCTCCTTCACCGCGCGAGGGCCATCGTAGCCGATCGCCCAGAAGATGATCGCGCCGATCAACATCGTCAGCGCAACGGCGCCGATCGGCGTCAGAAGTTGCATCGCCTTCGAAGGTTCGCGGCGCTTCTCAAATCGGATGCGCATGCAAAGCCTCTGTCATCTGCGCCGTCGCCTCGGGATCGCCGTGCACGCCGCCCATCAACAATCCGATCTCTTCGATCGTGACCTCGCCGACCTTCAACACCTTGGAGAGTCTCCCCAGATTGATGACGACGAGGGAGTCGCAGACTTCGAGCAATTCGTCGAGATCCTGCGAGACGACGACGACCGCCGCGCCGCGCGCGGCGAGATCGACGATCGCCTGGCGAATCGCCGCCGCGGCGCCCGCGTCGACGCCCCAAGTCGGCTGACTGACGACGAGCGCCGCCGGCTCCTGCAATATCTCCCGACCCATGATGAATTTTTGCAGGTTGCCGCCGGAAAGCGACCCCGCCGTCGAAGTCGATCCCAGCGCCTTGACGGCAAACGATTTGATGACGGTCTCGGCGTAATTGGCGGCGCGCCCGGCGCTGATCAGGCCGCCCTGCATGAAGCCCATGCGACGGCGCGCGGTCAGCGAGCCATTGTCGGCGAGCGTGAAATCGCCGACGGCGGCGTGGCCGTTACGCTCCTCCGGCACCGCGCACAGGCCGCGCGCGCGCCGCTCGGTCGGCCCAAGGCGGCCGATCGGCTCGCCCGCCAAAACGACGGCGTCGGCCGAGCGTGCGGAAACCTCGCCGCTGAGCGCCTCCATCAATTCGTTCTGGCCGTTGCCGGCGACGCCCGCGACGCCGAGAATTTCCCCAGCGCGCACCGAGAAGTCGATGTCGTGCAACGCGATGCCGAAATCTCCATGCTTGGGCAGGTTCAGCGCGCGCGCCGCGAACCGCTCCTCGCCAAAGGCGCGGCCCGGCGCGCGCGCGATCTCCTTGAGATTCGCGCCGATCATCAGTTCGGCCATGCTCTTCGAGGTCTCTTTTTTCGGATCGCATTCGGCGACCTTGCGGCCGCCGCGCAGGATCGTCGCGACGTCGCACAGCGCGATGATCTCGTGCAGCTTGTGCGAAATGTATAGGATCGAACACCCTCCGGCGGCGAGCTTGCGCAAGGTTTCGAATAGTTGCTCGACTTCCTGCGGCGTCAGCACCGAAGTCGGCTCGTCCATGATGAGCAACCGTGGATTGAGCAACAGCGCGCGCACGATTTCGATGCGCTGACGCTCGCCGACGCTCAGCGTCGAGACGACACGGCGTGGATCGAGCTTGAGGCCATAAAGATCGAGCACGCGGCGGATCTCGGCTTCGAGATCGCGCTGTGAAATCTTGGAATCCAATCCGAGCGCGATATTCTCCAACACGGTCAACGCCTCGAACAGCGAAAAGTGCTGGAACACCATGCCGATGCCGAGTTTGCGCGCGGCCTTGGGATTGGCGACGCGCGCCGGCTCGCCATCGAAGAAAATCTCGCCCGAGTCCGGCGCGAGAACCCCGTAGATCATCTTGACCAGCGTCGACTTGCCCGCGCCGTTTTCGCCCAGCAATGCATGGATCTGGCCGGGCGCCACGCTGAAGCCGACATTGTCATTGGCCAAAACGCCTGGAAAACGTTTGGTGACGCCGCGCATTTCCAGTCGCGCCGGCGCCTTCGCGTCTTTGTCTGCGGCCCCGCCCACCTCGGCCATTCCGTGCTCGCCCCCTTGGACCTCCCGAAAGCGCGTGGTCCGCGATCGGCGTTCTTCCCGTGCAAGGATCGTTCCTAAGCGAACGTCCCCTTTTCGTGCGTTATTTTTTGTTGCGTCGAGTTAGACGCTCGATAGCCCCGCCCGTCAATTAGGCGCCGATGCCCGATAGCTCGACGCGAAGCCTCGGCGGCGGCGGCTCCGCGAGCTCGCCGGTTAATCTCAAGGACCGCGCAAAGCATTGATTTAGATAAACTATACGAAATCGAAGCCTGTCGTCGCCATTGCAAGCCCGTATTCGCAAAGCGGCGCGCCGAGGCCTCGATTCGAATCCGTGCGAAGGTGCTTACAAGAAAAATCGTTAGATCGTAGGCTCGCGGCGGGAAAGAATGGCCCAGCGGCGAAGCCTGGGGCGCAATGTCATGAAATCCGAATTGGTCCGCGACGATCTAGCCCTTCTGCGCAGAGCGTTCGATGTCGCCCGGCGCTCGCGCGACGCGGGCGATCATCCGTTCGGCTCGCTGCTCGCCGGTCCCGATGGCGCGGTGCTGCGCGAACAGGGCAACGGTTATCGTACGGAAGGCGGCGACCGCACCGCTCACGCCGAACGTCTGCTCGCTTCCTGGGCGGCGCGCGCGCTCGATCTTGATACGCTCGGGCGTTGCACGCTCTACACTTCCGCCGAGCCCTGCGCGATGTGCTCGGGCGCGATCTATTGGGCGGGCGTCGGCCGGGTCGTTTACGGCCAGAGCGAAAAGGGCCTCAAAGCGCAAACGGGCGCTCACGACGAGAACCCGACGCTCGACCTGCCTTGCCGCATCGTCTTCGCGGCGGGACAGCGCCCAACCGAAGTGGTCGGCCCGTTGTTGGAGGAGGAAGCGGCGCGCCTGCAAGAGGACTTCTGGGCCGCGAAAAAGGACTAAGCGCGCTCGGCCCGCTCCGGCCGCCAGCCCCCGACGCCATTCGAGCGCCTGATCGAAATAGCGAATTGAAATTGGGAGACTTGGTGGAGCTGAGGGGATTCGAACCCCTGACCTCTGCAGTGCGATTGCAGCGCTCTCCCATCTGAGCTACAGCCCCGTCGCGCGGCTACTTACGTGCGAGCCCCGCGCATGTCAACGAGGCAAAAACGGCGGGCGGCCTTTTCGACGTCCCGGCCGACCGCAAGGAGCACTCATGGTTCCGATTTTGAATGTCGTGCTGCTTGCCCTCGACCTCTATAAATACGTCATTATTGGCTCGGCCGTGATGTCGTGGCTGATCGCCTTCAACGTCGTCAACATCCGCAACGAGGTCGTGCGCTCGATCTGGAACACGCTGGTCTCGCTGACCGAGCCGCTGCTGCGCCCGATTCGCCGCTATCTGCCCAATACCGGCGGCATCGACATTTCGCCGGTGATCTTGTTCCTCGGCATTCTTCTGGTGCAGCAGATGATCATCTATTACGTGCTCCCGCACGCCTTCTGAAGCCATGCCGAACCCTTCCAAGAACTCGCCCGCCAAGACCTCGCCCGGCTGCTTCTTCGAGGATTTCAAGGTTGGCGAGCGGCTTCGCCACGCGACGCCGCGCACGCTGAATCCCGGCGACGCCTCACTCTATTCCGCGCTTTACGGCTCCCGCTTCGCGGCGCAGAGCGCCGACGCTTTCGCTCGCGAAATCGGCTATCCCGGCGCGCCGATCGACGATCTGCTGGCGTTTCACGTCGTCTTCGGCAAGACGGTGCCCGACGTATCGCTCAACGCGATCGCCAATCTCGGCTATGCCGACGGACGCTTCCTCAGGCCCGTCTATCCCGGCGATACGCTTGCGGCGGTCTCGGAGGTGATCGGCCTCAAGGAAAACTCCAATCGCCAGAGCGGCGTCGTCTATGTCCGTACGCGCGGCCTCAATCAACGCAACGAGATCGTGATTGAATATGTGCGTTGGGTGATGGTTCGCAAGCGCGACGCGGAGGCGCCCGTTGCGCCGGCTTTCGTGCCCGATCTGCCGGCCATGGTCGCTCCCGCCGATCTTGGCGCCGCGTGCCCGCGCCTCGAAGTTTCGCGTTACGATTTCGGGCTCGCCGGCTCGCTCCACCGCTGGGGCGACTATTCCAAAGGCGAGCGTATCGACCATGTCGACGGCGTCACGGTCGAGGAATCCGACCACATGCTGGCGACCCGCCTCTATCAGAACACCGCCAAGGTGCATTTCAACCAGTTCAGCGAAGGCCAGGGGCGGTTCGGACGCCGGTTGATCTATGGTGGCCACGTCATTTCGCTGGCGCGCGCGTTGAGCTTTAACGGGCTCGCCAACGCCTTTCATGTCGCAGCGATCAACGCCGGACGGCATGTCGCGCCGTTGTTCGCCGGCGACACCGTGTTCGCCTGGAGTGAAATCCTCGACGTCGCCCCCCTGCCCGACCGCGATGACGTCGGGGCGCTGCGCGTGCGGCTGGTCGCGACCAAGAATCGCCCCTGCGCCGATTTCCCGCTGCGGGCGGGCGAGGGGTTCGACCCCAGCGTCGTGCTCGACTTCGACATCTGGGTGCTGCTTCCGCGATAAGGGCGCGCGATGCGATTTCCTGGAGATGTCGCCCTCATCGTCATCGACGTCCAGCGGGCGATCGACGACCCGAAGTGGGGCCCGCGCTGCAATCTTTCGGCCGAGGCGCGCATCGCCGAGCTTCTCGGGGTCTGGCGCGAACAGCGGCTGCCGCTTTTCCATGTCCGCCACGATTCCGAGGCGGTGCGATCTCCCTACCGGCCCGGCGGCCCCGGTCACGCCTTCAAGGATGAAGCGGCGCCCCTGCCGGGCGAAACCATTGTCGGCAAACGGTCGCCGAGCGCGTTCGCCGACACGGCGTTGGAGGCAGCGCTTGAAGCCATCGGCGCGACGACGCTCGTCCTGTGCGGAACGTTGACGCACAATTCGGTCGAGGCGACGGCCCGCCACGCCTCGGCGCTGGGATTTCGCGTGTTCGTGGTCGAAGACGCGACGTGGGCGGTCGATGTCCGCGATTGGAGCGGCCAATTGCGACCCGCCGCCGAGGTTCACGCTCTGAGCTTGGCGAATCTGAATGGCGAATACGCGGTCATCGCGACTGCGGCGGCGACGATCATCGCGGCGCGCAACGCGCGGGCGCGCGAGCGGATGCGGGCCGCGAAGCCGTCGCCCTGATCGCTCACATGATCCGACTGTTACGCCCCTTCCAGTAGCGCTCGCGCAGCGGCTGTTTGTAGAGCTTGCCGGTCGGCAAGCGCGGCAATTGCGCCTCGAAATCGATTGTCCGCGGGCATTTGGGATGGGCGAGGTTTTCGCGGCAGAAGGCGATCAATTCCGCCGCGATCGCCGGCCCCGGCAGATTGCCCGGCATCAGTTGCACGACCGCCTTGACCTCCTCGCCAAGCTCCTCGTTCGGAACGCCGAATACGGCGACATCGGCGACCTTGGGATGGGTGACGAGCAGGTTCTCGCTTTCCTGCGGATAGATGTTGACGCCGCCGGAAATGATCATGAACGCGGCGCGGTCGGTCAGATAGACGTAACCCTCGGCGTCGACGTAACCGATGTCGCCGACCGTGCTCATGCTGCGGTCGGGCGAATTGGCCTCGGCCGTCTTTTTGGGATCGTTGAAATATTCGAACGGCGAGGCGGTCTTGAACCAGAGCTTGCCGATCTCGCCGGTCGGGACTTCGCGCATCTCGTCGTCGAGAATATGCAACTCGCCCGCCACCGTGCGCCCGACCGTGCCAGGATGCGCGAGATATTCCTCGCTTTCGCAGAACGTAACGCCCATCGCTTCGGTGGCGCTGTAATATTCGAGAATGATCGGCCCCCACCATTCGATCATCGCCGTCTTCACCGGTACGGGACAGGGCGCCGCGGCGTGAACCGCCGATTCCAGTGAAGACACATCGTAGCGCCATCGCACAGTCTCGGGCAGCTTCAGCAGGCGCGAGAACATCGTCGGCACGAGCTGGGTGTGAGTTACGCGATGCATCTCGACCAGTTGCAGATAACGCTCGGCGTCGAAATGCTCCATCACGATCACCGTCCCGCCCATGCGGATCGTGCCGGCGACGCCGACCCACGGCGCGGCGTGATAGAGCGGCGCCGGCGACAAATAGATCTGGCCTTCGCGAAAGCGCCAGAGCTTGGTGAAGATCGCGAGAACCGGCAGCGCTTGCGCCGGCGGCTGCATCGGCAACGGCCGCAATACGCCTTTGGGCTGGCCGGTCGTGCCCGAGGAGTAGAGCATGCCCGTCCCGAGACTTTCGTCGGCGATCGGCGTTTCGGGAAACGCGCGCGTCGCCTCATCGAGATTGACGACGCGATCGCCGTCGCCCGGACCGTCGACGACGATGCAGACCGTCACAGCCGGGCAGTCCTTCAGCGCGGCGAGCGCGACCTCGCGCTTGGCCTGGCTGGTGATGAGAACCTTGGCGAGGCTGTTGTTGACGATATAAGCGACCTCGGCCGGAGTCAGGAACGAATTGATGTTTGTGTAATAGAGCCCCGAACGCTCGCCCGCCGCGCAACATTCGACGAAGCGAAGATGATTCTCAAGGAAGTTGGCGTAGTGATCGAGGCGCCGAAGCCCGAGCGAGCGAAGATAATGCGCGAGCCGATTGCTGCGCGCCTCCAACTCGCGATAGGTGATCGTCTCGCCCGAATTCGCCATGACGACGGCGGGCCGATCCGCGCGCGAAACCGCATACGAGCCTGGATACAAAGGCGCCTCCCGACCTCACGGGCGCGCTTCGTCGCGCCATTGGGCGCGAGATTGCGCCAGCGGCGGCGCGAAGTCGAGAGTGGCTCAGGCGCCGGGGTAGTCCTCCAGCCGGCCTATCGCCGGCTCGCGCGCCACGCGCAGCCGCTCGCCCACGCGCTCGACCGCGCGCATCGCCCTCAGCACATTGCGGTTGGCGATTTTCGCCAGATCGCGCTCGGAGAAGCCGCGCTGCGCGAGTTCAGCGAAGAGATGGGGAAAGCGGCCGACGTGTTCCAGGCCGACCGGCTGCGGGCCGCCAAAGAAATCGGAGCCGATGCCGACGTGATCGAGTCCGGCAGTCTCGACGAGATAGACGACATGGTCGGCGACTTCGGCGAGCGTGGCGCGCGGCGCCGCGCCGTGCTTTCGCTCCGCCTCCGCCATCTGCGATTTGGGATCGCTCGCCAGCGGCGCCTTGCCGTAGCCGTCGCGCGACAGTTTCAACCAGTCGCGCAAGCCTTGTGAGACGAAGCCGGGAACGAAGGTCGCCATCACGACGCCGCCATTCGCTTTCAGCCGCTTCAGCACATCGTCGGGCGCGTTGCGCGGGTGATCGCAAAGCGAGAAGGCGTTGGAGTGGGAAAGCAGGATCGGCGCTTCCGTCGCGTCGAGCAGTTTGCGGATGCCCTCGTGGCTGACATGCGCGCCGTCGACGATCATGCCGAGCCGGTTACATTCGCCAATGACGGCGCGCCCGAACGCATTGAAGCCGCCGTTGCGCGGCGCGTCGGTCGCCGAATCCACCCAGTCCAGCGTTTCGTTGTGGCAGGGGATCAGCATTCGCGCGCCGGCGACGTGCCAGACACGCAAAGGCGCCAGTGAATTTTCCAGTCCGACGCCGCCCTCGATGACAATGTAAGAAGCGATCTTGCCGGCGCGGCGCGCGCGCGCGAAATCGGCGGCGGCGCGCGCGGGAAGAAAAACCTGGGGATGCGCGGCCTCGATGCGATGGATGGTGTCGATCAGCTCCAGCGTCGTACGCGCAGGATGCGGCGCGCTCGTCGGCTGAAACGCCGACCAGAACTGCGCGCCGACGCAGCCCTCGCGCAAGCGCGGAATGTCGGTGTCGGCGCCTTCATGCACGCGCGTCAAATCATAGGCGACGACATCGCCGCGCGCTTGACGATCCTGACGGATCACCCACGGTAGATCGTTGTGGCCGTCGAACACCGGCGCGCGGCTCAGAATATCGCGCGCTTTCGCCAGCGCCTCGTCATCCCTCATTCCTGATTTCTCCAAGCCCGTGGCTTCCGCCGCTTCATGCTTTCTCGACGCGGATGGCGACGCCGTCCTCGATCGCGACGACTTTCACCTTCGCGCCGGTGGGCAGATCGGGCCCGGCGACGCGCCAGATGCTGTCATCGACGCGCATGGTTCCGAAACCCTTGACGATTGCCTGGTCGAGAAAGAACTCGCGGCCAAGCATCGCGTGGGCGCGGCTCGAGGGCAGCGACGGCCCGACGCGCTCCATCGCGCCATAGACGCGCCGGCCGAGGAAGGCGAGCGCGACGACGAGCGCAGCGAAAATGAGAACCTGCGCCGTCATGGCCATCGGAAAGAAGAAATCGACGGCGCCGAGGATCAGCCCGGCGAGGCCGATCCAGATTAGGAAGGCGCCGGGGACCAGGGTCTCGAGCGCGCAGAGAACCAGCCCGGCGATCAGCCAGACGTAAAAGGGAACGCCGGCCTCGCTCATGTCGCGCTCGGCGTCGGCGGCGTGTTGGGCACGATCGTGCGACGCACGGGGGCGCGCGCGGCGTCCTCCGCGCGCCCTTCCCCTTGAGCGCCGGCGGCGATCGCGGCGATGCCGCCGAGCGTTCCGGCTAGCGACGACAGTTCCAGCGGCACAATGAACGTCTTCTGGTTGGGCGCTTGCGCGAGCGCGGTGACGGCGCGGATGTATTTCTCGGCGAGCGAATAGTTGAGCGCGGCGATGTCGCCGCTGGCGATCGCTTCGCTGAGCACCCGCGTCGCGGTCGCCTCGGCTGCGGCGGAGCGCTCGCGCGCCTCGGCGTCGCGAAACGCGGATTCCTTACGCCCCTCCGCCTCCAGCACCACCGCCGCCTTCTTGCCTTCGGCGCGAGTGATGTCGGCCTGGCGCATTCCCTCCGCTTCAAGGATCACCGCGCGCTTCTCGCGTTCGGCCTTCATCTGCCGCGCCATCGAGTCGATGAGATCCTTCGGCGGTTCGATGTCCTTGATCTCGATGCGCGTCACCTTGACGCCCCAGGGTTGCGAGGCCGCGTCGATCACGGTTAGGAGGCGCGTGTTGATCTCGTCGCGATGCGAAAGCAGCTGATCGAGATCCATCGAGCCCATCACGGTGCGGATGTTGGTCATCACCAGATTGAGCAGCGCCTGTTCGAGATTGGCGACTTCGTAGGACGCGCGGCGCACGTCAAGCACCTGATAGAACGCGACGCCGTCTACTTTAACTGTCGCGTTGTCCTTGGTGATGATTTCCTGGCTCGGAATGTCGATCACCTGCTCCATCACATTGAGCTTGCGGCCGATGCTGTCGATATAGGGAATGATGAGCCCGAGCCCCGGTTCGAGCGTCTTGTAGTATTTGCCGAAGCGTTCGACGGTGTAGTTCCAGCCCTGTGGCACTTGCCGCACGCCCATCAAAATGGTCAGCAGCGCGAAAGCCGCGACCACGAGCGCGAATATCCCAAATCCGGAAACCATGGACGACGCTCCCCTGGGGCCGAACCGAATCGCGGTCGGCCGCGACGCGGAGAGCTTATCGCGGTTGCGCGTCTGCGACCATGACGAAGCGCCCCGGGCCGTTACGGCGCCTGGACGCGCAAAACGACCCCGCCCGCCGTTAGCGCGCGGCCGGCGGCCCTGGCGTCCTCGACACGATCAAGCCTGACCAGTGCGAGCGCGCGCCGCCCGGCGGAGCCACCGAGCGTTCCGACCGGCAGTTCCCCATCGAGAACAGGCGTTCCCGGCGCCGGCGCCACGCCTTGCAGGTCGACGCGCGCGACGCGCTTGCGCACGCCGCCCTTGTGCTTCATGCGCGACACGACCTCCTGCCCGACATAGCAGCCCTTTTCGAAATCGACGCCATGCAGCAAGTCCATATTGACGTCGTGCGGGAACGCGTCGCCATAGGCGAAATCAACGCCGCCCTTGGGCGCGCCGAGCGAGATTCGCAGCGCCTCGTAGTCGGCCAGCGAAGCTTCGCCGACCGCGACCGCCTTGGCGTGCGGCAGGATTTCGCGCGTTCCCAGGCCCGAGGCGCGCGGATCGGCGTAAACGATACCCCCAGGCGCGTTTTCCGGCTCCCCGCCCCAATAGGCGAGCACGCCGTGATCGGCGCTCTCGTCACCGATCGTCACCTTGGCGCGCAGCTTGTAGAAGCCCAGCCGCTTGGCGAGTTCGGACGCCTGCGCGGCGTCACAATCGAGCGCGAAGGCCTCGCCCTCGTCGGCGGGCAGGCGGACCACGAGAAAATCGAACAAGATCTTGCCCTGCGGCGACAGCAACGCGGCGTAACGCGCCTCATGGCGCCCCAGACGCTCGACGTCGTTGGTCAGAACGCCTTGCAGGAAGCTCGCGGCGTCTTCGCCGGCGACGCGCAGGACGCCCCGATCTTCCAGAAATACGGCGTTCTTCGTCATGGCCCGTCTCCTGGCGCGGCTTGCATTAGCGGTTCGTGTTAATTAGTCCGCTTGCGCGGCCATGCAAGGAAGACGCCCGATGACTCGAACCTTCGATCTCATTCTGGCCGGCGGAACCGTCGTCAATCAGGACGGGATCGGCCGGCGCGACATCGGCGTCGTCGGCGGACGCATCGCCGAAATCGGCGACCTCGCACGCGCCTCGGCCGCTGAGCGCGTCGATTGCGTCGGCCTGCACGTATTGCCCGGCGTCATCGACAGCCAGGTGCATTTTCGCGAGCCGGGCCTGACCCATAAGGAAGATCTGGAGACCGGATCGCTCGCCGCGGTCATGGGTAGCGTGACGGCCGTTTTCGAAATGCCCAACACCAACCCCCAGACGACCACCCCCGGGGCGCTCGCCGACAAGGTCGCGCGAGCGAGCGGACGGATGCATTGCGATTTCGCGTTCTGGGTCGGCGGCACGCATGAGAATGTCGCCAGCATCCCCGAACTTGAGCGACTGCCCGGCGCGGCGGGGATCAAGGTGTTCATGGGCTCCTCGACCGGGTCGCTGCTGGTAGCCGACGACAAGGGCGTGCTCGAAATCTTAAGAATGACCCGCCGCCGCGCCGCGTTCCACTCCGAGGACGAAGCGCGCTTGAATGAACGAAAAGGCCTGCGCGTTCTGGGCGACCCCCGTTCGCATCACGTCTGGCGCGATGAAATCGCCGCCTTGCGCTGTACGGAGCGGTTGGTTCAGCTGGCGCGGGAGGCGCACGCTCAGGTGCACGTGCTGCATATCTCGACGCGCGAGGAGATCGACTTTCTGCAAGGGGCGAAGGACGTCGCGAGCTGCGAGGCGACGCCGCATCACCTGACCCTCAGCAGCGACGACTACGCCACACTTGGAACCAAGTTGCAGATGAACCCGCCGGTGCGCGGCCCCGAGCATCGCGCGGGCGTGTGGCGAGGCCTCGAACAGGGCGTCGTCGATGTGCTCGGCTCCGATCACGCGCCGCACACGCTGGAGGAAAAAGCCAAGCCCTATCCCGAGAGCCCGTCGGGGATGACGGGCGTGCAGACGCTCGTACCGGTCATGCTCGACCATGTCGCCAAGGGCCGCCTCACCCTGTCGCGCTTCGTCGATCTGACTAGCGCCGGGCCGGCGCGGCTGTTCGGAATTGTCGGCAAGGGCCGGATCGCGGCCGGCTACGACGCCGATTTCACCGTCGTCGACCTCAAGCGTGAGGAGACGATCCGCGATTCCTGGATCGCCTCGCGCTGCGGCTGGACGCCCTACGATGGCAAGCGCGTGACGGGCTGGCCGGTCGGGACCTTCGTGCGCGGCCGGCGCGTTATGTGGGAGGGCGAATTGACCAGCGCAGGCGGCGGCGCGGCGGTCCATTTCGCCTGAGGCGCGGCGCCTGCGACAAAATCGCGCACCTTGAGCGCCCGATTCGCGCGTCGGCGCAACGTCTTGCGCGGAATTTGTTCACCCTTCGGCAACAACGCGGGGCCACCCTCGGATCGAAACGCCCGAGGGAGATCGCGCGATGTCTCAGCACTACTGGCTCTGGTCGGCCGTCGTCGGCCAGATCCACTCCACTTTCCAAAACGGCTCGCCCTATGGAGCGCCCGCCCTGCTTGGCGCGCTTCTGTTCACTATTGGCTATTACCTCCATCGCCGCCTCGCCCGAGGCCAGCCGATCAGCGTCGGCGATTTCCTGCGCTCGATTTTCCCGGCGCGTATTCTCTGGCATCCCTCGTCGCGCGTGGACATGCGTATGTGGATGCTGAACGGCCTCGTGCTCGCTTCGGCCTACGGCTGGCTGGCGGTGAGCGGCTTCGGCTGTCGCGACCTCACTGTCTCCGCCCTTTCGAAGGTTTTCGGGGTCCACGCGCCGCTCGCCTGGCCGATCGCGCCGGTGCTGCTAATTTCAACGGTTCTGGAGCTGCTGGCCTACGAACTCGCCTACTGGTTCGGCCATTACCTCTTCCACCGCTATGCCTGGCTGTGGGAATTCCACAAGGTTCACCATTCTGCCGAGGTGATGACGACCTTCACAGAACTGCGCCAGCACCCGATCGAAATCCTCGCCTTCGTCAATCTGATCGCGATCGCGACCGGCTTCGTGTTCGGATTGATGAGCTATCTTTTCGGGCCGGGGACAGGCCATCTCACGCTGCTCAACGCCAACATCCTGCTGATGTTGTTCCTTATCAGCTACGGGCACCTGCGCCACAGCCATATGTGGATCGCGTTCACGGGCCTGCCGGGCAAGCTTCTGCAAAGCCCGGCGCATCATCAGTTGCACCATTCCGACAGCCCCGCCCACTGGGACAAGAACCTCGGCTTTTCGCTCGCACTCTGGGACTGGGCGTTTGGAACGCTCTATATGCCCGCCAAAGCGCGCGAGGACATCACCTTCGGCGTCGGCCCGGAAAAGGCGGACTATGCGACCGTCGGCAGCAGTTTTATCCTGCCGTTCGCGCGCTCGTTCGCGCATATCGCGGGTTGGTGGAATGCGCGCCACGCTGCGCCGCGAGCCCGCGCGGTTCACTGACGCGAGCACCGCGACGGCGCGTCAATGGCCGTCGCGGAACATCGGCGGCGCGGCGGCGATGCTGATGCCGCCGTCGAGCGGGATCACCGCGCCGGTCGTATAGGCGCCGGCGCGGCCGGTCAGATAAAGCACCGTCCCGGCGAGATCGTCGGGCCGGCCGACTCTGCCCATCGGCGCGGTGCGCGCGGCGCGCGCCTCGCCCTCGGGATCGCCGATCGCGAATTTCGTCATGTTGGAAGGAAACGGCCCCGGCGCGATCGCGTTGACGGTGATCTGGCTCGGTCCGAATTCGGCGGCGAGAATGCGGGTCAGGTGATGCACCGCCGCCTTGGAGGCCGAGTAAGAGTAGGAATTCTCGGCTTGCGTGACGGTGCCCATCACCGATCCGATGTTGACGACATTCGCAGGCCGTTCGGCGCTGGCGCCCGCTTTCAACATCGGCGTCAGTTCGCGCGTAAGCGTGAACAGACCCGAGACGTTGACGCTCATCACGCGCTCCCACGCCTTCCAGGAAAACCGCTCGAACGGTTCGCCCCAGGTCGCGCCGGCGTTGTTGACGAGGATATGAAGCCCGTCCGCGCGCTTTCGCACTTCCTCTGCGAGCGCGATGACGCCCGGCTCCGAAGCGACAGAGCCGCCGAAGCCCTCGCACGGGCCGAGCGCGGAGAGTTCCGCCGCGACTTCCTCGCAGGCTTCCGCCTTGCGCGACGCGATCAGCACCCGCGCGCCCGCGCTCAGCAGCGCCTCGGCGCAGACCCGCCCGAGCCCGGTCGCGCCGCCGGTGACGAGCGCGGTGCGACCCTTGACGGAGAAAAGATCGGGCAATGCGAACATGGGTCGAGACTCCCGGGGGATTCGCGCTGAGGCTAACGCAAACGGCGGCAGCGCGAAACTTGACGGCGTAGCCAAGGCGGTCGAGACTCGACCGCTTCCGTAGAGGCGAAGAAGAATCCACGATGAAAGTCTCCCTGATCCAGATGAACTCCGTCAACGACAAGGCCGCGAATATCGAGGCGGCGCGCGCGTTGATCGAACGCGCCGTCGCAGAGGAGGCGCCCGACTGGGTGCTCTTGCCGGAGCAATTCGACTGGGCGGGCGGGATCAAAGGCGACAAAGCGAAAAACGCCGAGGCGCTGCCGGGCGGGCCCGCTTATGCGATGGCGCGCGAACTTGCGGCCAAGCACCGGATATTCGTGCACGCAGGCTCGATCATGGAAAGGATCGAGGGCGACGAGCGCATCTACAATACCTCCGTCGTCTTCAATCGAGAGGGCGAGGAGATCGCCCGCTATCGCAAGATCCATCTTTTCGACGTCACCACTCCCGATGGCGCGGCCTATCGGGAAAGCGCGACGGTGAAGGCGGGCGACCTCGTCGTCACCTATGATTGCGAGGGCGTCACGGTCGGCTGCGCGATCTGCTACGATCTTCGCTTTCCCGGCCTGTTCCAGGCGCTCGCCGACAAGGGCGCCGAAATGATCGCGCTGCCCGCAGCCTTCACCCAGCAGACCGGCAAGGACCACTGGGAAGTGCTGCTGCGCGCCCGCGCGATCGAGACCGAGACCTACATGTGCGCAAGCGCGCAGACAGGCACATTCTCGGTCGGCAACGAGACCAGGGCGACCTACGGCCATTCGCTGATCGCCGACCCCTGGGGCCTCGTCGTCGCCAAGGCTTCGGACGGCGTCGGCGTCGTTTCGAGCCGGCTCGACATGGAACAGGTAAGGCGCGCGCGCCGGTTGATCCCGGTGGCGCAGCATAAGGTGGCGTTCAAGGCGGGGTGACGCCTCCACGCGATCCCGGATATTGCGCGGGTGACAAGTCAGCCCCGCGCGGCGAAAGCCCCATGCGCACGCCACAAAAATCAAGCGGAGCAAAGACCGTAATTTGATCCGGCCTGACGACGAATGCTATTTTGCGATCAACCGCGGTCTCGTGGAGCGCGCGTTCCCGGACGCGCCCGAAGTCGATGGCGGCGAGCGCGCCAACGTCGAGCGGTTGCGGCGCCGCGACAGCTCGACGTCGCCGCCGAATCAGCCGCCGCTGACCGCCGTCAGGATGAACACGTCCGCGCCGGGCCTGAGCGGCGTCGAGAGTTTCGACCGCTTGCCGTCGACGAAAACATTAATGTGTCGGCGCACCGCCGGGCTTTCGTCGCAGAGCCTCGCGCGCATTCCCGGCCAACGCTTGTCCAACGCATCCATCATCGCATCGACGTTTTCGACTTCGAGGGACACCATGCGCTCGGCGTCGGGAAATAACGCGATCAGCAACGCGGGCAGGCGCACGACGACGGGCGCGGGCATTGGCTGTCAGCCCTCCGTCACCAGCGTCTCGACCGAGGAGATCGCCGGAAGATCGCGCGCGATGCAATCCCAGGATTCACCCTCGTCGCGGCTCGCGTAGAGCGAGCCGTTGCTGGAGCCGAAATAGACCCCGGCGGGGTCGAGCGCGTCCGTCGCCATCGCCTGCCGCATCACGCCGAAATAGGCGCCCGACTGCGGCAGCCCTTCGCATTTGGCGCTCCAATGCGCGCCGCCGTCGTCGCTGCGCCACACCGCGGCGCGAGCGCCCGGGGGATAGCGGCCTTGATCGGCGCCGTTGAGCGGCAGGAAGAACAGCCTGTCAGGGTCGCTCGGATGCGCGGCGACCGGAAACCCGAAACTCGAAGGCAGACCCGCCTCGATGCTGCGCCAGTTCTCGCCGCCGTCGTCGCTGCGATACATGCCGCAATGGTTCTGCTGGTAGAGCCGGTTCGGCGCCCCGGGCGCGATCGCTAGGCCATGAACGCACTGCCCGAACTCGGGGTATCGCTGCCCTTCGGGCAGATAATCGGCGCGAGTGCCCCGATTGCGGGTCGTCCATGTCGCGCCGCCGTCGGCGGTATGAAACACGCCAACGGACGAAATGCCGATCCAGATTTGCTCCGCGTCCTCGGGATGGGGCGCGATCGAATGCAGGATGAGGCCGGCCCCGCCCGGCGTCCATTGCGGGCGCGAGGGATGGTTGCGCAGTCCCTCGACATGCGACCAGCTCGCGCCCTGATCGTAACTGACAAACAGACCGGCGGGCTCCACGCCGGCATAGATGCGCCCGTGAGCGACGGCGACGCTCCAGGCGTTCTTGACCGGTTCCGAGCCCTCGGCATAGGCGAGCCCGTTGCTGGAATGGCTCCAGGTGGCGCCGAGATCGCGCGAGGTCCAGATCGCGGGCCCGAACCATTCGTTTCCGCCGGCGGCGTAAATCGCGCCGGTCTCCGGATCGCCGACGCAATGCTGGATCGGCCAGTGCTCGCAAAAAGGCCCGCGCGACGTCCAACTTTTCCGTTCGACGCCGCTCTCGAAAATGAAGGCGCCCTTTTTCGTCCCGACCAGTACGTTAACTTTCTTGGCCATCGGCCGCCTCCGTCCTGGCGAACCATTGCGCCATCGTCGGGCGCCCGCGTCAACAGGCGCCGCCGGGAATAACGCTCGCGAGGGGCTGTCTGCGCAGCCGCGCAAGCGCCGTCCTTTACGATCCAAGACGAACCGCTCGCGCCGGGCAACGCAAAATTTGTCGGCAATGCGCGATAATTATGCTTTGTCGATAAGGCTTTCCCACGAATAGTGGCGATCGCCCGATGCCCGCGACCCCTTAGTGTCAGAGAACCGCCATGGCCGATGACGAACTCGACCTCCGCTCCCTTTCGGACGACGATCTCGTCTCGCAAATGCACGACGATCTCTACGACGGCCTCAAGGAGGAGATAGAGGACGGCGTGAACATCCTGCTCGAGCGCAATTGGACCCCCTATGACGTGCTGACCAAGGCGCTGGTCGAGGGAATGCGCATCGTCGGGGTCGATTTTCGCGACGGCATCCTGTTCGTTCCGGAAGTCCTGATGTCGGCCAACGCGATGAAGGCGGGCATGGCGATTCTGCGCCCGCTGCTCGCGGCGACTGGCGCGCCCAAAATGGGCAAGATGGTGATCGGCACCGTCAAGGGCGACATCCACGACATCGGCAAGAACCTTGTCGGCATGATGATGGAAGGCGCCGGCTTCGAGGTGTTTGACATCGGCATCAACAACAGCGTCGAGAAATATCTCGAAGCGATCGAAAAGCATCAGCCGGAAATTCTCGGCATGTCGGCGCTGCTGACGACGACCATGCCCTACATGAAGGTCGTAATCGATACGCTAAAGGAAAAGGGGATGCGCTCCGACTATATCGTATTGGTCGGCGGCGCGCCGCTCAACGAGGCTTTCGCGGAAGCCGTCGGCGCCGACGCCTATTGCCGCGACGCCGCGGTGGCGGTGGAGACAGCCAAGACTCTGCTGGCGCGCCGTCAAGGATCGGCGCACGCTTGAGACGACCGGCGGCGCCGGGAAGGTTCCTCGACACCGGGAAAGGCGTCGGACGTGAACGCAACCGCCATCGACATCGCCGAGATTGAGGGCGAGGCTCGACTGCCCGGGCGCGGCGGCGCGCCGCGCAAGACGCTGGTGATCGCGTGCGGCGCGCTGGCGCGCGAAATCCTACATTTGCAAAAAGGACCGCTAGCGCATGTCGACGTGACCTGCCTGCCAGCGGTCCTGCATTCGCGCCCCGAGCGCATCCCCGAACGGATGCGCGAGAAGATCCGCGACAACCGCGCCGCCTACGGCGAAATCCTCTGTCTCTACGGCGATTGCGGCACCGGCGGCGAACTCGACCGCGTGCTCGCCGAGGAAGGCGTGACGCGCATCGCAGGCGCGCATTGCTACGAATTCTTCGCTGGCGAGACGGACTATGCCGCGCTGATGGAGGCCGAAGTCGGCACGTTCTTCCTGACCGATTTCCTCGCGCGCCATTTCGACCGCTTCGTTATCGAGACGCTCGGCCTCGACCGTTTCCCGCAATTGCGCGACGATTATTTCGGCCACTACCGCAAGCTCGTCTATCTCGCGCAGACCAACGACGCCGAATTGACCGCGAAAGCGGAGGCGGGCGCCCGCCGCCTCGGCCTTGCTTTCGAGCGCCGTTACACCGGCCTCGACGGCCTGTCCGAATTCTTCGCCAATCCCGTCCAACCCAAGGAGGCGACGAAATGGCCAACTTGACCGTTCTCTACTGGCGCGACATCCCCAGTCAGGTCATCGTCAAGGCGGGGCGCGCGGCCGCCAAACGCGAATTGTCCGAGCGTTTCATCCGCGCTATCGACGCCGCGGCGATGCACGCCAACGCCAAAAGCACCGACGCTTATCTCGCCGATTGGCGACGCGACACCGCGCCCTGCGGCGACGACCTCGAAGCCGAGGCCGCTGCCGCCGCCGCCCGGCTCGAAAGCGAATATACGACGCATCGCCTCGCCGAACTCGCCAAGCACGACGGCCGCGAGGCCAAGGCTTGACCGCCCTCACCCCTTCCGCGTTCGAGCCGCGGGGCAAACGGCCGCCGCCCGACCGGCAGCCTCGACTGCGGCTCTGGAGCCTGCGCCACGCGCGCGCGATGGAGACCCTCTACGCGCTCGTCGAAAGCGCGCTGATCGGCGCCGCGCCGCTCCTGCGCGCGATCGGTCTGCCCCGCCTTGAACGCCCCGTCGCGGCTTTCGAGCGCGCCGTCAAAGGCGTGTTGTTCGACTGTCGCATGTGCGGCGACTGCGTGCTGTCCTCGACCGGCATGTCCTGTCCGATGAACTGCCCTAAGGCTTTGCGCAACGGCCCTTGCGGCGGCGTGCGCGGCGACGGCAATTGCGAAGTCTATCCGGCGATGCCCTGCGTCTGGGTCAAGGCCTACGAGGGAAGCCTCGCAATGGCGCATGGCGCGCGCATCGCCGAGCGCCTGCCGCCGATCGACCATCGCGCGAAAGGCGGCTCCTCCTGGTTGAAAGTGGCCGCCGCGAAGTCGGGGCTGGCGGCGCCATGAGCCTGCCCGAACCGCATCCGCACGACATCGGGGCCGACCCCGCGGCGCCGCTCGTCGATCTGCCCGGCCATACTTCGCGCGGGCGGCTCGAACGGGTGTTGCGGCGCGGCGAATTCGCCGTCACCGCCGAACTGAACCCGCCCGATTCCGCCGACCCGGAAGAGGTTTATGAACGCGCGAAAATCTTCGAGGGCTGGGTCGATGGCGTTAATGCGACCGACGGTTCGGGCGCGCATTGCCATATGTCGAGCATGGCGATCTGCGCGCTGCTGACGCGCGTCGGCTACGCCCCGGTGTTTCAGATTTCTTGCCGCGACTACAATCGCATCGCGATCCAGGGCAATGTGCTCGGCGCGGCGGCGATGGGCGTGGGCAACATGCTGTGCCTGACGGGCGATGGCGTGCAATGTGGCGACCACCCCGAAGCCAAACCGGTCTTCGATCTCGATTCGACCTCCTTGCTCGCGATCATCCGGCGGATGCGCGATGAGGGAACATTTCTCTCCGGGCGCAAGATCACGACGCCGCCGCGCGTATTCATCGGCGCCGCGGAAAACCCGTTCGCGCCGCCCTACGACTTTCGTCCCCTAAGGCTCGCCAAGAAAATCGCTGCCGGCGCCCAGTTCATTCAAACTCAATATTGTTTCGACCTGCCGCGTTTGAACGCCTTCATGACGAAAGTGCGCGACATGGGTCTGCACGAGAAGTGCTTCATCCTCGTCGGTGTCGGACCGCTCGCCTCGGCCAGGACAGCGCGCTGGATGCGCGCCAATGTCGCGGGCGTGCATATTCCCGACGAAGTGATCGCGCGATTGGAGGGCGCGAAGGACCAGAAAGATGAAGGCAAGCGCATCTGCATAGAGATGATCCAGCAATTGCACGAGGTGAAGGGGGTCGCGGGCGTGCATGTGATGGCCTATCGGCAGGAGCAATATGTTTCCGAGATCGTTCATGAATCCGGCGTTCTGAAAGGTCGCGCGCCGTGGCGGCGCGACTTCGTGCCGAAGATGCAGGCGGTCGAAAGCCTGAGTGCGTCATGACGGGCGCTCCCGATGTGGGCGCGATCGCGGGGCGCCGCGCGCGACGAACGCAACCAGAAAGCTTCACCTGAAATCGCTGACCTCAATCCGAAAGCCTGACATGACCGAGACCCGCGTATCCTCAGACAAACAGGAAGTCGTCATCGGCTTCGAGCGTCGCTTCGTGATGATCGGCGAGCGAATCAACCCGACGGGGCGCAAGATCCTCGCCGCCGCGATGGCGGCGGGCGACTATTCCGGCGTCGTCGCCGACGCGCTGGCGCAGGTCGCGGCCGGCGCGCAGATGCTGGACGTCAACGCCGGAATTCCGCTCGCCGACGAACCCCGCATCCTCGCCGAATGCGTGAAGCTGGTGCAGGAGACAGTCGACGTTCCGCTCTCGATCGATTCCTCGATCGTCGAGGCTCTGGAGGCGGGACTAGCGGTCTACAAGGGCAAGCCGCTCGTCAATTCCGTCACCGGCGAGGAGGAGCGGCTCGAGCGCGTGCTGCCGCTGGTCAAGAAATATAACGCCGCCGTGATCGCGATCTCCAACGACGAGACCGGCATCAGCGAAGACCCCGACGTGCGCTATGCGGTCGCCAAGAAGATCGTCGAACGCGCCGCCGATTTCGGGATTCCGCGCGAGGACGTCGTGGTCGATCCACTCGTCATGCCGGTCGGCGCGATCAACGATGCTGGGTTTCGCCTGATGTATCTGTTGCGCCGTCTGCACGGGGAGCTGAAGGTCAACACGAGTTGCGGCGCCTCCAACTTCTCGTTCGGTCTGCCGAACCGGCGCGGCCTCAACGCCGGTTTCCTGCCGATGATGATCGGCGCCGGCCTCACCTCGGCGATCATGAACCCGCTCCACCCCGAGGACCGGCAGGCGATCCTCGGCGCCGACGTGGTCATGGGTCACGACGCCAATTGCAGCGCGTGGATCAAGGCCTATCGCGAGCCCGCGCCCGAGGGCGAGGCGGCGAGCGGAGCGGGTCGACGCGAAGGGCGTCGGCGGGCGCGCGGCTGAACATGGGCGTCCACCGGATCGTCTTCACGCCTTCGGGCAAGCGCGGCGAAATCTCCGACGGCGTCAGCGTGCTGGAGGCGGCCCGCAAGTTCGGCGTCGATCTCGATTCGGTTTGCGGCGGGCGCGGCATTTGCGGTCGCTGTCAGATCGAGGTCGCCGACGGCGAATTCGCCAAGCACGCGATCGCATCCTCGCAGGGCCACGTTTCGGCCTCAGGGGCGGTCGAGCAGCGCTACGCCGACAAACGCGGCGCGCTGGCGCCGGGGCGACGACTCGGCTGTCAGGCCAAGATTTGCGGCGACCTCGTCATCGACGTGCCGCCGGAAAGCCAAGTGCATCGTCAAGTCGTGCGCAAGCGCGCCGAAACGCACCCGATTGACATCGATCCGGTTGTGCGCCTGCATTACGTCGAGGTCGCCGAGCCCGACATGCACGATCCCTCCAGCGATCTGCGCCGCTTGCAACAGGCCTTGAGCGAGCAATGGGGGGTCGGCGAGACTTCCGTCGGGCTCGCCGTGCTGCAAGGGCTGCAAAGAACGTTGCGCGCGGGCGCCTGGAAGGTCACGGTTGCGTTGCGCAAGGGACGCGAAATCGTCGCGCTGCGGCCGGGCTTCGCCGACCGTGCGTTTGGCGTCGCGTTCGATATTGGCTCGACGACCATCGCCGCGCATTTGTGCAATCTCGACACCGGCGAAGTCGTTTCTTCGCGCGGAGCGATGAACCCGCAGATCCGCTTCGGCGAGGATCTGATGAGCCGGGTTTCCTATGTGATGATGAACCCCGGCGGCGAGGTCGAGTTGACTTCGAGCGTGCGCGCGGCGGTCGATCAACTGATCGGCGAGGCGGCTGCCGAAGCGGGCGTCGCGCGCGAGGAAATCTTCGAGATGACCGTGGTCGGCAATCCGATCATGCATCATCTCTTTTTCGGTCTCGACCCGACCGAACTCGGCGGCGCGCCGTTCGCGCTAACCCTCGATGGCGGCTATGAAGCGCGCGCGAGCGAACTCGCACTGAGCATCGCGCCCGGCGCCTTCGTCTACGCCCTGCCCTGCATCGCCGGCCATGTCGGCGCCGACGCGGCGGGCGTCGCGCTCGCCGAAGGCCCGTATCTTCGCGACGAACTGACGTTGATCGCCGACGTCGGCACCAACGCGGAAATTCTGTTTGGCGACAAAGAAGGGGTGCTCGCGTGCTCATCGCCCACCGGGCCCGCTTTCGAAGGGGCGCAGATTTCCTGCGGCCAGCGCGCCGCGCCCGGCGCCATCGAGCGTGTGCGCATCGACCGCGCTACGCTGGAGCCGCGCTTCAAGGTGATCGGCAGCGATCTCTGGTCGAACGAACAGGGCTTCGCCGAGGCGACCGCTTCGCTCGGCGTCACCGGCGTCTGCGGCTCCGGCATTATCGAGGCGATCGCCGAAATGTATCTGTCCGGCATCGTCTCGCAGGACGGCGTGATCGACGGCGCGTTGATCGACAAGACCAAGCGCATCGAGGCGGTCGGCCGCTCGTTCGCTTATGTCCTGAACGAGGGCGAGCCGCGCCTGCTGATCTATCAGACCGACGTGCGCGCGATCCAGCTCGCCAAGTCCGCACTCTATGCAGGCGCCCGGCTGCTGATCGAAAAGCGCGGCGCTGGCGAGCCGCAACGGGTGACGCTAGTCGGCGCCTTCGGCAGCCACATCGACCCGCTCTATGCGATGGCGCTCGGGCTCATTCCCGACTGCGATCTCGATCATGTGGCGGCGGGCGGCAATTCGGCCGGCACAGGCGCGCGCATCGCCTTGCTGAACCTCGCTTCGCGCGCGGAGATCGAAAGCGTCGTGCGCAAGATCGAAAAGATCGAGACCGCGATCGAGCCGCATTTCCAGCAGCATTTCGTCGCCGCGATGGCGTTTCCGCACGCGAGCGACCCGTTCACGAATCTCGCCAAGGCGATAAAGCTCCCCGACCGCAAGGAGGCCGGGCCGCCCAAACGCCGCCGGCGATAGCGCTTGCTTCACCCCCAGAGCGGGGAGAAGAAGCCTGTCTCAGACATGCCCGGTGATCGCCTTCGGGCGGTAGGGCTCTTCGAGATACGCCACGGTCTCGGCGTCGAGTTTCAGCGCCAGCGCGGCGACGGCGTCTTGCAGGTGGTGCGGCTTCGAGGCGCCGATGATGGGAGCGGTCACGTAGGGCTTCGACAGCACCCAGGCGAGCGCGACGACCGCCGGTTTTGCGCCGAGCTTTTCGGCCGTGCGCACGACGCGGCCGCGAATCTCTTCGTCCTGCGCCGAACCGAGCCCGAGCGTAACGCTGAACGGATCGGTGCGCCCGCGCACCGTCGCAGCGTTCGGCCCGACGCCGGAGCCCGCGAGATACCCGCGCGCGATCGGCGACCAGGGAATGACCGCGATCCCCTCGTGTTCGCAATATTTCATCATCTCGCGCTCTTCCTCGCGATAGACGAGATTGTAATAGTTCTGCATCGAGGCGAACGTCGCCCAGCCCCGCTCGCGCGAAAGAGAGCGCATCTTGGCGAATTGCCAGGCGTACATCGAGGACGCGCCTACATAGAGCGCCTTGCCGGCGCGCACGACGTCGTTCAGCGCCTCCAGCGTCTCCTCCATCGGCGTCAGAGGATCGAAGCGGTGGATCTGATAGAGATCGACGTAGTCCGTGCCGAGCCGCTTCAGCGAATGGTCGATCGCTTCCAGAATGTGTTTACGCGACAGGCCGCCGGCATTGGCGCTCTTGCCCATCGTCCCGTGAACCTTGGTCGCCAGCACGACTTCGTGCCGTCTGGCGAAGTCCTTCAGCGCACGGCCGACGATCTCCTCACTGAGGCCGATCGAGTAAACGTCCGCCGTATCGAAGAAATTGACGCCGCGCTCGAGCGCCTCCTTGAGGAAGGGGCGCGAGGCCTCCTCGTCGAGCACCCATTCGCGCCAGCTTTTGGCGCCGTAGGTCATGCAGCCGAGGCAAAGTCGGGAAACCTTCATGCCGGTATCGCCGAAGCGCACAATATCCATCGTCACTCTCCGATTGCGCCACGCCCGCGCGCGCCTGTAAATGCAGTATGACGCGGCACTTTAGACCGCGCCCAACGCCGCGCCAATGCGGCGGCTCGCGAAGGGGATCACATGGCTGTGAAGGCGAAACCGATGGCGCGCTGGGATTTCTGGATCGATCGCGGCGGCACCTTCACCGACGTTATCGGCCGCGATCCCAAGGGCAAGCTGCATGTGCGCAAGCTCCTGTCGGAAAGCCCGGCCTACGCTGACGCCGCTGTGCAGGCGATCCGCGATCTCCTCGGCCTCAAGCCCGGCGCGCCGATCCCCGACGCGACGATCGGCTTCGTCAAGATGGGCACCACCGTCGCCACCAACGCGCTGCTCGAGCGCATGGGCGAACGCACGCTTCTGGTCACGACCAAAGGCTTTCGCGACGCGCTCGAAATCGGCTATCAGGCGCGGCCGAAGATCTTCGCTCGCAATATCGTCAAGCCCGAGCAGCTTTATTCCGGCGTCGTCGAGGTCGCGGAGCGCGTGCTCGCGGACGGAATCATCGAGACCGCGCCTGATCTCGACGCTGTGCGCGGCGATCTGGCGAAGGCCAAGCGCGACGGCTTCAACGCGGTCGCCATTGTTTTCACGCACGCCTATCGCTATCCCGACCACGAGCGAAAAGTCGCCGCGCTCGCGCGCGATTTGGGTTTCGCGCAGGTCTCCGTCAGTCATGAATGTTCCGCGCTGATCAAGCTGGTCGGACGCGGCGACACCACCGTCGTTGACGCTTACCTCTCGCCGATCTTGTCGCGCTATGTCGCGAGGGTCGGCGGGGAACTCGACGTCGCGCGCACCGGCGCTCGGCTGATGTTCATGATGTCGTCGGGCGGCCTGACCTCAGCGGATCTCTTCGCCGGCAAGGACGCGATCCTCTCTGGTCCCGCCGGCGGCGTCGTGGCGATGGCGCGCACCGGCAAGAGCGCCGGTTTCGATCGCGTGATCGGCTTCGACATGGGCGGCACTTCGACCGACGTCGCGCATTTCGACGGGGAATACGAACGCGCCTTCGAGACCGAGGTCGCGGGCGTTCGTATGCGCGCGCCGATGATGAGCATTCACACCGTCGCGGCTGGCGGCGGCTCGATCCTGCATTTCGACGGTGCGCGCTTTCGCGTCGGACCTGACTCGGCGGGCGCCGATCCCGGCCCGAAATGCTATCGACGCGGCGGTCCGCTCGCTGTCACCGACGCCAATCTGATGACGGGCAAACTGATCCCGGATTTCTTCCCGAAGATATTCGGGCCGCGACAGGATCAGCCGCTCGATGCGATTTCCGTGCGCGAAGGGTTTGAAAAGCTCGCGCGCGAAGTCGGCGACGGACGCGGCCCCGAAGCGGTCGCCGACGGGTTTCTGGCTATCGCGGTCGCCAAGATGGCGGAAGCGATCAAGAAGATTTCGGTCGCGCGCGGATATGACGTGACGCGCTATGCGCTCAATTGTTTCGGGGGCGCCGGCGGTCAGCACGCCTGCGACGTCGCCGATCAACTGGCGATCAAGACCGTGCTGATCCATCCGCTCTCCTCGTTGCTCTCGGCCTATGGCATGGGCCTTGCCGACATCGGCGCGCATCGCGGCCAGGGCATCGAAGGCGCCTTGAGCGAGAAGACGTTGAAGCGGCTCGCTGGAATCGTGAAAAGTCTGCGCGCTGACGCCGTAGGCGAAGTTGCGCGCCAGGGCGTCGACAAGGCGAGCATCGTCGCTCGCCCGCGCGCGCAATTGCGCTACGCGGGCTCCGACACCGCGCTCGAAGTCGATTTCACGACCGAACCGAAAATGCGGCGCGCGTTCGAAAAAGCGCACAAGGCGCGCTTCGGTTTCATCGACAAGGCCAAGGAAATCGTCGTCGAGGCGGTCAATGTCGAGGCGAGCGGCGGCGCGGCGCGCTTCAACGAACGTGCAAACCGCGTGAAGGCATCGTCGCGCGCCAAGGCTGAACGCAGGACTCGTTTCTATTCGAACGGAGCGTGGCGCGAAGCGAAAGTATTTCTTCGCGCCGAGGTTCCGCTGGGCGCGAAACTCAACGGCCCCGCGCTCATCATCGAGCCGCATCAGACCATCGTCGTCGAAGAGGGTTGGCGCGCCCAGATCACCCAGAAGAACCACGTTGTACTCAACCGCGTGAAGGCGGCGCTGCGGCGCGAAGCGGTGGGCTCGAAGGCCGATCCCGTCATGCTCGAGATCTTCAACAATCTTTTCATGTCGATCGCCGAGCAGATGGGCGTTACGCTGCAAAACACAGCTTATTCCGTCAACATCAAGGAGCGGCTCGACTTCTCCTGTGCGGTGTTCGACGCGGATGGCAGCCTCGTCGCCAATGCGCCGCACATGCCGGTGCATCTGGGTTCGATGGACCGTTCGGTCGAGACGATCATCCGCCTCAACAAGGGACGCATCCGCGCCGGCGACGTGTTCGCGCTCAACGCGCCCTATAACGGGGGCACGCATCTGCCTGACATAACGGTCTGCACGCCCGTTTTCGACGAGAAAGGCAAGTCGATCCTGTTCTGGACGGCCTCGCGAGGCCATCACGCCGACGTCGGCGGCGTCTCGCCGGGCTCGATGAGTCCGCGCGCCACAGACATCAATGAGGAAGGAGTCTATATCGACAATTTCCTGCTCGTCGATCGCCACCGCTTCCGCGAGGCGGAGCTTTATCAGTTGCTCGGCTCGGGCCAATATCCCGCGCGCAATCCCTTGCAGAACGTCAACGACCTCAAGGCGCAGATCGCCGCCAACGAAAAAGGCGCGCAGGAACTCAAGCGCATGGTCGAGACGTTCTCCCTCGGCGTCGTGAAGGCCTATATGGGCCATGTGCAGGACAACGCCGCCGAAAGCGTCAGGCGTGTAATCGACCGCTTGAAGGACAGCGAATTCCAGACCGAGATGGATCAGGGCGCGATCATCAAGGTGAAAATACGCGTCGACAGGAAGAAGCGGGAGGCCACGGTCGATTTTTCGGGCACATCGCCGCAGCAACCGACCAACTTCAACGCGCCCGAGCCTGTCGCGCGCGCGGCGGTGCTTTATGTCTTCCGTGTGATGGTTGAGGACGAAATTCCTATGAACGCGGGCTGCCTGAGGCCGATCCGCGTCATCATTCCCGACGGCTCGATGCTGAGCCCGAAATACCCCGCCGCCGTCGTTGCCGGCAATGTCGAGACTTCGCAGGCCGTCACCGACGCTTTGTTTGGCGCGCTTGGCGCGCTCGGCTCCGCGCAAGGCACGATGAACAACCTGACCTTCGGCAACAAAGCCTATCAATATTACGAGACGATCTGCTCGGGCGCCCCGGCCGGTCCTGGCTTCAATGGCGCGAGCGGCGTTCACACCCACATGACCAACTCGCGCCTGACCGACCCGGAAGTGTTGGAAAGCCGCTTCCCTGTCGTGCTCGAAGATTTTCACATCCGGCGCGGCTCGGGCGGCAAAGGCGAATGGAACGCGGGCGATGGCACCTTGAGGCGCTTGCGTTTTCGCGAAAAGATGGACCTCGCGCTGCTGACCGGTCACCGCCGCGTTCCGAATTTCGGCATGGAGGGCGGCGAGGTCGGCGAACTCGGCCACAATTACCTGCGCCACGCGGACGGGCGCCGCGAGGAGCTTGCCGGTTGCACGCAGACTGCGCTTGAAGCAGGCGAAGCGATCGAGATCGTGACGCCGACGGGCGGGGGCTGGGGGAAGCGCCGATAAGCGGCAGCGTCCTTAGCGCCCGTGCATCGCCAGCCAGATCTGCACCACCGAGGCGATCAGTTCGGCGACGATCAGCACCACGATCGTCGCCTCGAGCCGAGTCGCCCGGTCGGCGTCGATGATGTCGGTTAGGGCGTGCGCGGTTTCGACGATCACGTCGAGCTTGCGCTTCAGGGTGCCCGCGCGCTCTTTGAGTTCGTATTCGTCCTCGAGCCGCGCATAGAGACGCTCGAGATCGGGCCGATCCCATAGAACGTCAGGTTTTTCCTCGACCGCGACGCGCCCCGACACACGATGTTGCGCGAGCAGCGCCTGGCCGATCAGGCGCAACATCGCGCGACGGCGGAACGGCGGCTTGCCGCTCCGCGCGAGTTCCGCGGCGAACGGCTCGATCACGTCGAACACCGCATTGACTTCGCGCTCGTCACGCCCGAGCGCGACCGTCTTGGCGAGCGCGTCGGCCAACACAAGAAATCGCTGCGGCGAAAGATTCTTGATCTGGATCGGGCCGCCGACCTCGCTCGGTTCGTCGCTGTCGGGCGCGATCTCCAGAATCGCGGTTTCGTCGTCGGCGCGGGCGCGCGGGCCGGTGACGCGCGACTTGAGCTTGGAGAGCGTGTCTTCCTCTTCGAGCGGCGTGAGGCCGATCAGCACCGCGACGCCGAAACGAAACAGCGCCACCATGCCGCCGGCGCCAACGCGATAGGCAAGCGGCACCGTCGAGATCGTGTCCGGCCGCTCAAGGCCCGAAGTATCTATTCGATCGCCGACCAACAGCGCGCGGGCGGTCAGGCGTTTGGGCGCTTCGAGCGGGGATGCATCGTTCATGGCGGCAAAATACGCCGCCGGCGCGCCGCTAGCCAGCCTCAGCGGCGCAGGACGGTCGGCGCGACCCGCGCTTGCCAGCCAAGGCGTTCGAGTTCGGGCGTAAGATTGGCTTCGGCCGGCCAGCCGACGCACAGATACGCCACGAACGTCCAGGCCGCGGGCACATCGAGCGTCGCCGCCGCTTGCGAGGGATCGAGGATCGAAACCCAGCCGACGCCGAGCCCGCGCGCACGGGCGGCGAGCCAAAACGTGTGCAGCGCGCAGACCGTGGAATAACGGCGCATCTCCGGCATTGTGCGCGCGCCAAGGCCGGCCCCGAGTTCCGTCGCCTCGTCGCAAAAGACCGCCAGATGCACAGGGGCCTCGCGCAGGCCTTCGAGCTTCAATCGCGCATAAAGGCCCGCCCGATCGCCCTCGTAGGCGCTGAGCGCCTCATGGTTCGCCGCTTCGAAATTGGTCTGGATCGCCGCGCGACGCTCGGGAGATTCGACCCGCACGAAGCGCGTCGGCTGGCAATTGCCGACTGAGGGCGCATAGGCGGTGAGGTCGATCAGTTCGGCGAGCAGCGCATCCGGCACTTCCTCGGCGCGAAAGCGCCTGATGTCGCGCCGCCAGGCCAGCAACTGTTCAAATTCGGCGCGAAAGTTCGCGTCGAAATCCGGTGCGGTGCGCTGATTCGCGCGAACGGCTTCCGCCATGCCCGATCCCGTAGCTGCGGGCGCCAGAATCGGCGCGCGCTCCGCTTTCGTTTATCGCGCGCCGAGGCTCGCCGCGCAAAACGAATAACTCGGCGCGGCTATTCCACCGATTCGACGCCATCAGGCAAAACGCGCGTGAGCACGCCGGTGTGGATGTCGAAGCGGTAGCCGTGGATCGCCAACCGCCCCTTGCCGACCGCCTCGGCGATCCAAGGAAAGGTCATCAAATTGGCGAGCGAGAGCCGCACGACGCCAATTTCGGCCTCCGCGAGCCGCGCCGGCCCCTTGTCTTCGCCGAGGCCTTTGAGCGCGGGCCGGCCGATCTCCACCCATTCGGCGACGAAGTCGCGCGCCTGCGGCGGCGCGCCGAACGCCATCGCCCGGATGCCGCCGCATTGGGCGTGACCGAGAACGACGAGCCGCTCGACCTTCAGCACACAGACGCCGAATTCGATCGCGGCGCTGGTCCCATGATAACCGGCCGAATCCGGCTGATACGGCGGAACCAGCGCGCCGACGTTGCGAAGAACGAACATTTCGCCGGGGACTGCGCCGAAAATCGTCTGCGGATCGACTCGCGAATCCGAACAGGCGATGATCATCGTGTCCGGGCTTTGACCCCAATGCGCGAGCTTTTCGTAGCGGTCGCGTTCGGCGGGCCAGGTCTCGACGCGAAAACGTCGATAGCCTTCGATAAGCGGGTCCATGGTTCCTCTTGCGGCGAAATGTCAGCGGTAGGGTTTGAGGTAGCGGTTCTGGAACGCGCGCTTGGCCCAGTGAAACAATTTCGATTTCGGCGTGACGAAATTGCGCTTCTCGTCGCGATAGACGAGCATTCCGCTCGCCATCGTATCGACGATGCAAACGAGTTCGGCGCGAAAGTCGGTCTTTGCCTCTTCCCCGCGCAAAATCGCCGCGATGTTGGCGCCGACCGCCTTGGCCTGGAGATCGGCCTGATGCGCCTGCTTGGCGAGCCATTCGGGCCCGGGATAGCTGCCGCAATCGCCGACCGCCCACACTCCCGGACGGTCCTTCACTCGACATTTCGAGTCGGCCGCGATCATGCCGCCCGGCGACAGCGGCAGATCGGCCTTTTCGAGCCAGGCCTGCCCGGTAAGGCCGGGCATGAACAAGATGAGATCGGCGGCGAATTCCCCCCCTTCCGTCACCACCTTATCCGCCTCGAACCGGACCATTTTCTTGCCCAGACGCGTCTTGATGTCGAGCCGCGCCATTTCCTTCAGCAAGCCGTCGACGGCAGTCGGGCCCAGCCGCGCGCCCGGCCGTTCGGCCGGATTGAAGAACACGAGTTCGAACTTGTCGCGCCGGCTCTGGCGGCGCAGCAGCGAATCGATGATGAAAAGATATTCGAACATCGGCCCGCCGCGCATCGCCCCCTGCTCATTGGGATTGGTAGCGAAACCGACAGCGATCGTCCCCTTTTCGAGTCTTTGCAGGCGCCGGGCGATCTCTTCGGCGACATCGATCCCTTCGCAGGGCACGAGCGCATGCTCGATGCCCGGCAGCTTGCGGATGAACCGCGCGCCGGTGGCGACGATCAGATGGTCGTTGTCGTAGGCGCCGACGTCGGTGATGACGCGGCGTCCGCCCGCCTCCAGACCCGCAGCGGAGGCACGAACATATTTAACGTCCATACGTTGGAAAAAATTCGCGAGCGGAACCTTCAGATCCTCGGCCTTCGATTCGCCGCTGGGTATCCAGATCGAACTCGGGATATAGTGGAGCGCGTCGCGCGGCGAGATCACCGTGATATCGCAGCGCGCCTTGCGCGCGCGCAGGGTCCGCACGGCAGTCAAGGCGCCGAAACCGGACCCCAGAATCGTTACGTTGCTCAATTTCATGTCCTCGCGGTAGCGCCCGCGCTTCATATCACGGACCCAGTCTTTTTGCGCGCCGGGCGCGGCTTGCGTCGCGTCGGGCTTTCGCCTATACGAGCCGCCTCTATCCGAACCGCCCGGCCGTTAGGGCTGCCGTGGCGGTTCTATTCGCTCATTCCGACGCGAACGGGCCGAAAGGTCCGCCAATTTTCCAAAAGGGCGACAAGCCCGGGAGAGCCAAATGCCCAAGCTGAAGACGAAATCGGGCGCCAAAAAGCGCTTCAAAATCACGGGATCCGGCAAGGTCGTTTACGCCCAGGCGGGCAAGCGGCACGGCATGATCAAGCGCACGACCAAGCAGATCCGCAATCTGCGCGGCACCAATGTGCTGTTCAAGACCGACGGCGACAACGTCAAGAAATACTTCCTGCCGAACGGCTGAACCCCTGCCCTGCTGATTTTCCCGGAGAATTTCGATGTCTCGCGTTAAACGCGGCGTAACCGCCCACGCCAAACACAAGAAGACCCTGCGCGCCGCCAAAGGCTTTTTCGGCCGCCGCAAGAACACGATCCGCGCCGCCAAGGCGGCCGTCGACAAGTCGATGCAATACGCCTACCGCGACCGCAAGAACCGCAAGCGCGAGTTCCGCGCGCTGTGGATTCAGCGCATCAACGCGGCGGTTCGCGAACACGGCCTCACCTATTCCCGCTTCATCTCGGGCCTGATCACGGCCGGCGTCGAAGTCGACCGCAAGGTGCTTTCCGATCTGGCCATCACCGAGCCGGCGGCTTTCGCGGCCATCGTCGAGAAGGCCAAAGGCCACCTGCCGAAGGCGGCCTAAAGCCTGCCCCCTCTCCCGCCCGCGGGATAGGGTTGGGGCGAGGGCAAGTCTCGGACCGCGCTCTCCCTCGATAGCCCCTCATCCGGCGCTGCGCGCCACCTTTTCCCGTTGAAACGGGAGAAGGGTCATGCGGCGCCTGTCTTGGACAGGCCCCCATGACCGATCTTTCCGTCCTCAAATCCGAAATCCTCGCCGGCGTCGCCGCCGCGCACGATGAAGCCGCGCTGGAGGCCGCGCGCGTCGCCGCCTTGGGCAAGAAGGGTTCGATTTCCGCCCTGCTGGCGACGCTCGGAAAAATGTCGCCCGACGAGCGCAAGAGCGCCGGCGCGGCGATCAACGTGCTGAAAGACGATGTGACGCAGGCGCTCGGCGCGCGCCGCACGGTGCTGAAGGCGGCCGCGCTCGAAGCGCGCCTTAAGGCCGAGACGCTTGACGTCACGCTGCCGGTGCGCCCTGCCGGTGTCGAGACCGGTCGCATCCATCCCATCAGCCAGGTGATCGACGAGGTGACGGCGATCTTCGCGGACATGGGCTTCTCGATCGCCGAGGGGCCGGACATCGAGACCGACGACTACAATTTCACCAAGCTCAACTTCCCGCCCGGCCACCCCGCGCGCGAGATGCACGACACGTTCTTCTTCGCGCCGGACGCCAGCGGCGAACGCAAACTGCTGCGCACGCACACCAGCCCCGTGCAGGTGCGCACGATGCTCAATCAAAAGCCGCCGATCCGCGTCGTCTGCCCGGGCCGCACCTATCGCACGGATTTCGACCAGACGCACACGCCGATGTTCCATCAGGTCGAGGGCCTCGTCATCGACAAGTCGGCCAATCTCGGCAATCTGAAATGGGTGCTGGAGGAATTCTGCAAGGCGTTCTTCGAGGTGCCCGACGTGAAAATGCGGATGCGGCCGAGCTTCTTCCCCTTCACCTCGCCCTCGATGGAGGTCGACATCCAATGCCGGCGCTCGGGTGGCGAAATCCGTTTCGGCGAAGGCGAGGACTGGCTGGAAATTCTCGGTTGCGGCATGGTCCACGCCAACGTGCTGCGCAATTGCGGCATCGACCCCGACGAATATCAGGGCTTCGCCTGGGGCATGGGCATCGACCGCATCGCGATGCTGAAATATGGCCTGCCCGACCTGCGCGATCTGTTCGACGCTGACCTGCGCTGGATACAGCACTACGGCTTCCGGCCGCTCGACCTGCCGACGCTGGCGGGGGGATTGAGCGGGTAAATGACCCCATGCATTCGTCCGGCGACGCGCGCCGATCTTGCCCGCATCCGGGAAGTGCGCCACGGAACCAACGAGAATCGCCTGAACGATCCATCGCTGGCCACCGATGCAGAGGTCGCTTGGTACCTGGACGAAGCGATTTTCCTTGTTTCCGAGGACGCGGCGGACATTCAGGGTTTCACCTGCGTGAACCACCAAACAGCCTATGTTTGGGCGTTGTTCGTAATCGACGACGCTCACGGACGCGGACACGGGACCGCACTCCTTGGCGCCGCGATGGATCGGCTGCGGCGATTGGAGCACCGACAGGCGTTCCTTTCTACGGGCAAGGATACGAAAGCCGAAGGGTTTTATCGGTCGCGGGGCTGGCGATCGACCGGCGTGAACATGAACGGAGACGTCATCTATCGGTTGTGGCTCTGATCGGATCCCGTGGGATTCGGTAAGGCGCCACAGGCGCTTCGCCTACGGGCGCAAAAATAACGTTCGGCAATCCCAATTTCGTCCGCTAAAGAGGGCGCCGAAAACGCAGTCGTCATAGCGCTTTGCGCGCCCCGCAGCGACAGCTTGCAGAGTCAGACAAAGAAACCCCGCGACACCCCATGAAACTCACCCTCTCCTGGCTCAAAGACCACCTCGACACCACTGTCTCGCTAGCCGAAATCGTCGAAACGCTGACGCGCATCGGCCTCGAGGTCGAGAACGTCGAGGATCCGAGCGCGAAGTACAAAGGTTTCGTCGTAGCGCGCGTGATCGAGGCGGCGTCGCATCCTAACGCCGACCGCCTGCGTGTCTGCACGGTCGACGCCGGCGGGGCGCCGGTGCAGGTCGTCTGCGGGGCGCCGAACGCGCGCACCGGTATGAGGAGCGTGTTCTCTCCGGTCGGCACATTCATTCCCGGCAAGAACATCACACTGGTCAAAGGCGTCATCCGCGGCGTCGAATCCAACGGCATGTTGTGTTCGGCCGCCGAACTCGAACTCTCCAACGATCATGACGGCATCATCGACCTGCCTGATGACGCGCCGGTCGGCGTCGCCTACGCAGCCTATGCCGGCCTCGACGATCCCGTCATCGACATCAACCTGACGCCGAACCGCCCCGACGCCACCGGCGTCGCTGGCATTGCGCGCGATCTGGCCGCCGCCGGGCTCGGAACGCTGAAGACGCCCGGGATCGAGACACACACCGGCGCTTTTGATTGCCCCGTCGCGGTGAAGCTCGAATTCGCGCCGCAAGACAAACATCTATGCCCCGCCTTCGCGCTGCGCCTCGTGCGCGGCGTCAGGAACGGCCCCTCGCCCGAATGGATGCAGAAGCGCTTGCGCGCGATCGGCCTCAGGCCCATCAGCGCGTTGGTCGACATCACCAACTACGTCACCTTCGATCGCGGTCGGCCGCTGCATGTGTTCGACGCGGCGAAAGTGAGAGGCGCGCTGGTCGTGCGCCGCGCGCGTGATGGCGAGAGCGTCATCGCGCTCGACGGAAAGACCTATGCGCTGAGCTCCGATAACGTCGTGATCGCCGACGACAATGGCGTGGAATCGATCGCCGGCGTGATGGGCGGCGAACATTCCGGCTGCGACGAAAATACGCGCGACGTGCTGATCGAGAGCGCGCTCTGGGACGCGGGCAACATCGCCCGCACGGGGCGCAACCTCGGCATCGTCACCGACGCGCGCTATCGTTTCGAGCGCGGCGTCGATCCCGATTTCTGCGTGCCCGGCGCGGAACTGGCGACCGATCTCGTGATGCAGCTTTGTGGCGGCGAGCCCTCGCGACTGATCGTCGCCGGCGATCCTGCGAAGCCGCGGCAGGTCGTGACATTCCCGTATAGCGAGGTCAAACGTCTCACCGGGCTCGAAATCCCTGAGGCCGAGGGTGTCGCCATTCTCGCGCGGCTCGGCTTCGAGGTGGCGGGCGGCAACGCGATCGTGCCGAACTGGCGCCCCGACATCGACGGCAAAGCCGACATCGTTGAGCAGATCGTGCGCATCGCGGGCCTCGACCGCGTCGCCTCGACGCCGCTCATGCGCGAGAGCGAAGGCGTGCCGAGGCCGGTGCTGACGTTGCTGCAAAAGCGCACCCGGCTCGCCAAGCGCACGCTCGCCGCGCTCGGCCTCGGCGAAGCCATCACCTGGTCGTTCATCTCGAAGCCGCACGCCGAGCTTTTCGGCGGCGGCGCGCCCGCGCTGGCGCTCGCCAACCCGATCGCGGCCGATCTCTCGGACATGCGCCCGAGCCTGATCCCCGGGCTCGCCGCCGCCGCCGAGCGCAACGCGCGGCGCGGCGCGAAGGACGTCGCGCTTTTCGAGGTTGGCCAGATTTTCCTTGGCGATGGCGACGGCGATCAGCGCATCTCCGCCGCCGCGCTGCGGCGGGGCCTCGCCAAGCGTCAGGGCGAGGGGCGTCATTGGAGCGGCGGGGGCGTCGTCGACGCTTTCGACGCCAAGGGCGACGTGATGGCCCTATTCGCCGCGCTCGGCGTCAACGCTTCGGCGGTGCAGATCGTTCCCGGCGGGCCGAAGTTCCTGCATCCGGGACGTTCGGCGACGCTGCAATTCGGACCCAAGAACGTCGTCGGCTGGTTCGGCGAGCTACATCCAAGCGCCTGTGAGGCGCTCGACGTCGAGGGGCCGCTGGTCGCTTTCGAAATCGTGCTCGATGCGATCCCCGCGCCCAAGGCCAAGCCGACGAAGGCCAAAGCGAGGCTCGAACGCTCCGATTTCATGCCGCTCGAGCGTGATCTCGCTTTCATCGTTCCCGAGACGACGCGAGCGGCCGAAATCCTCAAGGCCGCGCTCGGCGCCGAGCGTAATCTCGTCACGGACGCCGGAATATTTGACGTCTATCGCGGCGCAGGCGTCCCGGACGGCCATAAATCGGTCGCGGTGATGGTGAAGCTGCAACCGCGCGAGCGCACGTTGACGGACGCCGAAATCGAAGCGACCGTTGCGAAGATCGTCGCCGAGGTCGGCAAGAAGACCGGGGCGATTTTGCGCGGCTGAAAGGCGCGAATGCGGAAGGTCTTCGAGATATTCCTGCTCGCGATGGGGTTGATCGCTTTCCCCGCGCGAGCCGAGGATAACCCTGCCTGCGCGAAATTCCAGGAATCGCTTACCTACAACGCCTGCCTCGCCAAGCTCGGTCCGCAGGCGCACGCGGCGCGCTCGAATTCGGCGCCGGTCAACCAACGCCGCGCGCATGGCGGCGCCCGATCGGGCCTTCCGCTCGCGCAGCATCGTCACGGGCGCGCGCACATGGAATTCAGGCTCTAATTCGCGCGTCGCCTCAAGCTCGGCTGTCCTGCGCGGCGTCGGCTAACGCGCGCCACCAATCCGCGTCCCAATTCCAATCCGCCGCCGGCGACGGCGACGGCAGCAACCAAAGCCGCGTAGCGCCGATGCGTTCGGGTTGCTCGCCCAAACCCGCGTCCCGAGCGAGGTAGCGGCGCCCGGCGGTGAGGCTCGTGAAAGCCAGGAAGCGCGGCTGCGCGGCGGCTATTTTTTCGGCCATCGCCTCGCAGGCGGCGCGGCCGAGCGCGCTCCGAGGCAATTGTTTGTCCATCCCGCTCACGGTCTTGGCGATGTCGGTCAAGCCGAGTCCCCACTGAGGCAGCAGTGAATACTCGAGCGGCGCGACGAGGCGCGGCGTCAGGCCGGCCTCGTGCAGCGCGCGCCAGAATTTATTTTGCGGATGCGCGTAGTAGGCGCCGCGCGCCGCCGAAACCGTTCCGGCCGCCGTGCCGCAGAAGACGATGCGCAGACCCGGCGTCAGCACGTCGGGAAGTATCGGCGTCACGCTAGATCGTCTGATTGTAGGCGCCGACTTCTCCGTTTTCGCGCAAAACGCCGTCGACGGCGTGGAACATCTCGCGCATCCGCCCTTCAGAGACCGGGCTTTCGACGACGACGACGAGTTCGGGCTTGTTGGACGAGGCGCGAACGAGGCCCCAGGTTCCGTCCTCGACGGTGACGCGCACGCCGTTGACGGTGACGAGGTCGACGATTCTTTGCCCTGTCAGCGTTTCGCCTTTCGCCTGCATGCCCCTGAAGCGCGCGACCACGCGGTCGGCGACTTCGTATTTGACCTCGTCGGCGCAATGGGGCGACATCGTCGGCGACCCCCAGGTCTTCGGCAGATCGCGATAAAGGTCGGCCATCGATTTCGTCGGATTGCGATCGAGCATGTCGAGGACCGCAATCGCGGTGACGAAGCCGTCGTCGTAGCCGCGCCCGACCGGCGCGTTGAAGAAGAAATGCCCGGACTTCTCGAAGCCCGCCAGCGCCTTCAGGTCGCGCACGCGCCGCTTGATGTGCGAATGGCCGGTCTTCCAATAATCGACCTTCACGCCCGCCCCCAGCAACTCGGGATCGGAAGCGAACAGGCCGGTCGACTTCACGTCGACCACGAATTGAGCGTTGGCGTGCAGTTTCGACAGATCGCGCGCGAGCATGACGCCGATCTTGTCGGCGAAAATCTCGGCGCCTTCGTTGTCGACGACGCCGCAACGATCGCCGTCGCCATCGAAGCCGAGCGCCACGTCGGCCCCTTGCGTCTTCACGGCGTCCGCCATCGCGTGCAGCATATGCAGATCTTCGGGATTTGGGTTGTAGCGCGGGAAATTGAAATCAAGCTCGCAATCGAGCGGAATGACTTCGCACCCCAGCGCCGAAAGGAGTTCGGGCGCAAAAGCCCCGGCGGTGCCGTTGCCGCAGGCGGCGATGACTTTCAGCTTGCGCTTCAGCTTCGGCCGCGTCGTCAGGTCGGCGATATAGCGGGCGGGAAAGTCTGGCTCGAAACGATAGCTGCCGCCTTCGGCGTAGACGCCCGCGCCGGAAATGACGATATCTCGCAGACGCGCCATCTCCTCGGGACCGAAAGTCACGGGCCGCGCGGCGCCCATCTTGACGCCGGTCCAGCCGTTGTCGTTGTGCGAGGCCGTGACCATCGCGACGGCGGGAACGTCGAGCGCGAATTGCGCGAAATAGGCCATCGGCGTGATGGCGAGGCCGATGTCGACGACCTCGACGCCAGCCGCCATCAGACCGCTGATCAGCGCATATTTGATCGAGGCTGAATAGGAGCGGAAGTCGTGGCCGACGACGATCCGCTTGGCGACGCCGAGTTCGCCCAAAAGCGCGCCGAGGCCGAGCCCCAGCGCCTGGACGCCCATCAGATTGAGTTCCGCGCCAAACATCCAGCGCGCGTCATATTCGCGAAAGCCCGTCGGCTTCACCAGCGGACGCGATTCGTATGCGTAGCTGTTGGGCTTCAAATCGCTCTGCGGCTTCGGGAACAAGGCTCGGGCCTCACGGGTTGGGAACGGGCGCGGGCATCTGAACCTGTTCGACGGGTTCAGGCAAGCGCGGTGGGGGCCGCGCGCGGCCGGTTCGGGCAGGCGAGCTATTGCTTCAGGATCAGCCAACCGTCGCGCTGCTCGACCGCGACCAGGCGCTTGAGGAAGCTCATGCCCAGAAGATTGATGTCGCCGACGCTCGGCCCCATGATCTGCGCCTGCACGTCGGTCATGAAAATGCCGTCGAGGCTGACGGAGCGCAGCGTCGTCGGCGTCACCGTCGCGACCCCATTGGCGGTCGAAACTTGCTGCAACGGCTTGCCGAGATCCGCAACGGCGCCGATGCGCTCGGCGGTTCTGGACGAGATCGACACCATCGTCGCCCCGGTGTCGACCCACATCTGCACCGGTTGCCCCTCGATAGTGACCACGACAGGGTATTGACCGTTGGCGTTAGCCTGGATCGAGGCTTCGCCATGCACGTCATGCGAGACCGTCGCGCTCGGCGCCGGCGCGACCTGGACGGCCGCCATACGCGGCGCTTCCGCGTCGGTCGCCTGCCGCGCGCGCATGTTAAGGTAGGGAAGCGCCATCGGCGCGACCAAGCCCAGGATCAGCGCCGAACCCGCGAACGAAAGCGCACTTTTCAGCATGAACCCATCCAAACGCCGCGCCTTTTCAGGCGCCAGACGTTTCAATACTGGGCGACAGGGGCAAATTTTCAGTAAACGCGTTCGCAGAAACGAGCCTTCCGACGCCGGTTCGCTGCTGGCGGGCGGATCAGGCCGCCCGCGCGCCCGGCTTCAACGTCGCCAGAAATGCGTAACGACGATAAAGCGGACGGAACTCGAGGTCGAACCCCGCCGAGCGCGCGAACGCGTCGAGTTCGGATTCCAGCGACAATCGCGGATGAACCGAAAACAGTTCGAGCCAACGCCTGAGGCTCGCCTGAAACACTTTCGGCAATTCGGCCTGATCGCCGAAATCGACGATATGCATGGAGCCCCCGGGCGCGAGCAAACCGGCGGCGTGCGCCACCGCCTCGCGCCAGGGTGGGATCATCGACAAAGCGTAGGAGATGAAGACACGGTCGAACGCAGCGACGCCGAACAGCGCGGCGGGATCGAAATTCCTCGCGTCGCCCCGCGCCAGCATGACGCGGTGGGAGAGCCCGGCGCGCTCAACGTTCGCGCGCGCCGTCGTCAGCATCTGATCGGAAACATCGACGCCATAGGCCGCGATTTCGCGATAGCGCCGCGCCGCCAGAATCACGTTTCGGCCTGTGCCGCAGCCGATCTCCAGCACGCGCCCCCCGGGCGGGGGCGCGAGATCGGCGATCAACGCGTCGCGGCCGAGCAGATAGAACTTGCGCGTGAGATCGTAGATGTGGCGCTGGCGCCGATACATCCGGTCCATCGGACCAGCGGCGTCAGGGCGCGACGCGGCGGCGTCAGTCATGCGAGCGCACATAAAGGTGGAAGGCGCCGTAGATCGACGATCGGTCGCGCGCGCCAAGTTCTCGCGAAATCGCTTCGTCGTAGGAAAATGCATTCAGGATTTCGTCAGGCACCCGCCCCGGCAACAGGCGCTCGTCGGCGGCGGTGCGAAAGATCACGCGCGCGCCCGGGCGCGCGGTGCGGCGGATCTGCGTCCACAGTTCCATCAACACGGCGTCGTTCATCCAGTCCTGCGCGTCCAGAAGCACATAGGCGTCGAGGCTGGCGTCCGGCTCAGCGGCCAGGCGATCCGTCAGCGAGCCGTGATACGTCTTTACGCGATCGGCGCGCGCACGCACGCGGTCGAAATTCTCAGCCTGCAAATAGGGCGGCAAGCTCGGCGCCGCGGCGGCGTAGCGCCGGCCGAAGGCCTGCCAAGCGAAGTAATTCTCGCGAACCGGAAAGTCGCAGGCCAGGCGCTCGACGCGCCGCTTCAGCACCATCGCTATGCCGTCCGGGCCGTCGCCGGCGAGCGCGCGATATTGCGAGGGCGGAATGCCGAGGCCGTAGAGCGTCGTCGGGCGGCGAGCGAGCCAGCGCACCAGCCGCTTGTCGAACAGCGGCGCGATTTCGCGCTCGAACGCGAACCGCTGCTGATCGAGCGTTTCAGCCGCCAATACAGCATCGAGCTTCTTGCCATAGAGCTTAGCTACAACGTGGCCCGCGCCGATAAAGCGCCCGAGCAGGCCGTGGCGGTAGAAATTTCGCGCGAAAGCCTCGATGCGCCGGCGTCCATCGACTCCGCGCGCTTCCCAGTAATCGCGCGAATCCTGATCGAGATGCGGACGCAGCCGTGCATTGTAAGTCGCGATATTGTCGCGACGGTCGGCGCGACCAAAGAACTCGAAGAATGAGCCGTGGTCGTCGAGCTCGGCGAGGCCGCAAAGCTTCAATTTATTGAGCGCGATATGAGCGCCGTTGAGATCGACCGCGATCACCTCGGCGGGATCGGCGGTAAGGTAGGATAGAACGTTGCAACCGCCCGAAGCGATGGCGATCACGCGGTCCGTCGGCTGCAATCGCAGAGCCTGCATGTCCACGACGGGGTCTTCCCAGATTTGCGGATAGACGAGCTTGCGGAACGCGAAAGTGAACAGGCGCTCCTGGATGCCGCGACGCGAAAGCGGACGATGGCGATGCACGGCCTTGCCGAGGCCGCGATGGGTGGCGCTCTTGATCGCCTGACGTAGCCCGGACATCTGTTTCGCCCTCACGAGATGCGATAGTCGGCCCCCGAGTATGAGAGTCGGGTGACAGGGCCGTGACAGTTTCGCCGCCGGAAAAGTGCTACAGGACGGGTCTTTCCGATCCCGCCGGTGTCTCGATGTCGTCTGCCGAACCGTTCGATCCCCTTTTCCTCGGCATCGACACCGGCGGCACCTACACCGACGCCGTTCTGTGGTCGCGCACGCGCGGCGTCGTCGCCAAGGCGAAGGCGCTGACGACGCGTTACGATCTGGCGGTCGGCGTCGGCGGGGCGGTCGACGCCATCCTCGCCAAAAGCGGGATGGCGCCCGAAACGATCAAGCTCGCCTCGATGTCGACGACGCTCGCGACCAACGCCTTGGTCGAGGGTCAGGGCGAACGCGCGGCGCTGGTCTTGATCGGCTTCGACGCGGCGGATGTATCGCGCAGCGGCCTTAAGGCGGCCCTCGGCGCCGACCCCGTAATCCATTGCGCCGGCGGACACGACGCGCATGGGCAGGCGCGCGAGCTGCGGCTCGACGATTTGCGCGCCGCCCTGCCCGAACTCGCTCGCGACGTTTCGGCTTTCGCGGTCTGCGGCCTGTTCGCCGTTCGCAATCCCGAACATGAGATCGCCGTGCGCGATCTTATCCGGTCGACGACGGCGCTGCCCGTCACCGCCAGCCACGAGCTTTCCACCAAACTCGACGGGCCGAAGCGCGCGCTGACGACGCTGCTGAACGCGCGCCTGATTTCGATGATCGACCGCCTCATCGCGGCGACGGAAGGATTTCTGGCTCGGCGCGGAATCGCGGCGCCGCTGATGGTGGTGCGCGGCGACGGCGCGCTCGTTTCCGCCGCATTCGCGAGGTCGCGTCCGATCGAGACAATCCTCTCCGGCCCGGCGGCGAGCCTCATTGGCGCCAAATATATGACGGGCTTGCCCAACGCCGTCGTCGCCGACATTGGCGGCACCACCACCGACGTCGCCATTCTGAGCGACGGGCGGCCACGGCTCGATCCCGACGGCGCCTTTGTCGGCGGCTATCGCACCATGGTCGAGGCGGTCGCCATGCGCACCTTTGGGCTTGGCGGGGATTCGGAAGTCGCGTTCGCGACCGTTGGCCTCGACAACAGGATCGCGTTGGGTCCGCGGCGGTTCGTGCCGCTCTCGCTCGCCGCGGCCCTCCATGGCGAGGCCGTGTTGGGGCCGCTTGAGCGCCAGTCGCGCGCGGCGGCGACGCCGGCGGAAGCCGGGCTTTTTGCCATGCGCGCCGGCCTGCCAGACCGCCTCGCGGCGGGTCTGTCCGCCAGTGACGCCCGACTCTACGCCCGCCTCAATATGGAGCCGCAACCGCTCGACGGCCTGATCGCTTCCTCCGCGCAGCGCTTCGCGCTCGACCGACTTGTCGCGCGCGGTCTCGCGCAGGTCGTCGGCTTCACGCCATCCGACGCCGCCCATGTCGTCGGCAGGCAATCAAACTGGAACGCCGAAGCGGCGCGGCTTGGCGCCGAATTGTTCGCGCGGCGCAAGAACGGGCGCGGCCAGACGATCGCGGCCTCTGGCGTCGAACTCGCCGAGCGGGTGCTGCGGACGCTTACGCGACGCTCGGCCGAAGCCATGCTCGAGACCGCTTTCGCGGAGGACGGATTTGACGGCGCCGCGACTGCGGCGCACGGGCTCGTGCAACGCTCGCTCGACGGCTTCAAGGGTGTGGCGCGCGTTACGGTCGCGCTCGACCGGCCGGTGATCGGTCTGGGCGCCTCGGCCGCGCTCCATTATGCCGGGCTATCCGCGCTCGTCGGGAACAGCTGCATCACCCCCGGCGACGCGGACGTCGCGAATGCGCTTGGCGCCGTGGTCGGACAGGTCCACGTGCGGGCGCAAGGCGCGATCACTCAACCGGTCGAGGGCCATTTCCGCGTCGTCGTCGGCGAACGCGTTCAAACCTTTTCCAGTGAGAACGCGGCGCTCGAAGCCGCGGAGGCATGGGCGCGAGAAAGCGCCGCGCGCTGCGCCGACGCCGCCGGCGCCGCCGAGGTCGAGATCGCGATCGAGCGCGAATTGCGCGTCGCCGTCGTCGAGGGTCGACGCATGTTCGTCGACGCCGAGATCGTTGCCGTAGCGGCCGGCCGGCCCCGCATTGGCGTTTCCAAGCCCTGAAGCGCTGGCGCCAGCGCCGCGCTTCGCTTAGGGATTACGCCCCGCTCTGGAACGGTTCCGGGGCGGCCGGCCCCAGGCGGCGCAGATGAGCGGCGTTTCCCAAGCGGATCGACAGCGAAGCGACGGCCGCGCGGTGTTCGCCGCCGCGACGCTGTTGCTCGTGACGGGATTGATCGCGACGCTCGCGCGCGTCGGCGCGCCCGATGGGCTTGTCGAAGCGTTGGGCCCGTTGTTCATGTTTCTCGGCCTCGCAGTGATCGGCGTCGGCGCGCGCGCGCCCAGTCAGACAGAATTCCTGGCCGCGCGGCGTGGCGCGCCGCCGCTCTATGGCGGCCTCGCCTTTGCCGCGACCGCTACCGGCATCGCATTTTCGCTCGGCGACGGCTCCGAACACGGTGCGCCCTGGCGCGGCTTTGTCGCCGGAGTCGCGCTTGCGGCTTTTGTCGTCGCGCCAAGCTTGCGCCGCCATAACGCCAGCGCCATCAGCGATCGGTTGGCGACCCGCTTTCCCGCCCTGCCCTCGCGTATCGCCTTTACCGGCGTCATCGCGGCGGCGGCGCTGCTGACGGCGCTTGCGGGCTTTGCAACGGCGACGCGGGCGCTCGTCGCCTCCGCGAATTTCAGCGCGCGCGCGGCCGAGGCGCTGGTCGCGCTCACGCTCGCGCTGACGCTGATTCCGGGCGGCCTCAAAGGGCTGCTGTGGAGCGACGCGGCGAGCGGCGGCGGCGCGCTTCTGATCGTCACACTTGGCGCATTGCTCGCGATTTCGGGTTCGCCCGATCCGTTGCCGCCGCTGGCGCTCGCTGTGAGCGCCACGCTCGCCGCGCGCTCCGGCGACTCCGCCTCCCTCGCGACCGAACTCGCGGCGGCGCTTGCCATCGCCGGATCGTTTACGCTGGCCTGGCCCGCGCTCGGCGCGCGTTCGCCAATCGAAGCGCGGCGCGCCGGATTAATCGGCGTCCTCTTCTGTGTTTTTGGTTTTGCGGCGGCCGCGCTTGCGCTGCCCTTCGCCGCCGCGGGCGCGCAGGCCTCGCCGGTCGCGCGCGCGCTCGCCGCCGCCGCGACCTGGCTGCCGGGTCTCGCGCTGGCGCGAAGCGGCCTGCTGGCGGCGGCGCGTGCGGCAGGTCTCGATCTGCGCATCGCCTACGCCAAGCTCATCGTGCTCTCCAGCCGACGCATCGCCCGGATCCGGCTGACCCTGGTCGCGGGCATCGCGGCGACCGTCTATGTCGCGCATATCGAGCCGGAGGCGAGCCGTGCGGCCGTATACGGCGCTTTGGCGATAGGACTCGCGTTCATCGCGCCCGGGCTTGCCCTGACGCTTTGGCGGCGCGCCGCTTCGGGGGCCGCGTCTTTCGCGCTCGCCTGCGCCATTGTCGTCGCCATAGCGCGTCTCTATCCCTTCGCGGCGTTCCCGAAGGGACCGGCCCTGCTCGCCGAGGCGCTGCTCGCGGGCGTGGCGGCGCTGACCGGCGGGCTCGCCTTCGCGGCGCTCTTTCCCACGCCCGAAAAGTCGAACGCGGACGGGCGAGCCGACCCCTTCTCCGATCTACCGTTGGACTAGCTAGATGAGCTCGCGCCCGCCAATCGTTTGAGAACGATCTCGTGTAACCGCGGATCGCCGGCGGCGACGATGCGCCCGCCCGCCGCCGCTGAATCGCCTTCCCAGGTCGTGACCACCCCGCCCGCGCCTTCGACGATGGGAACGAGGGCGATAATGTCATGCGGTTTCAGGTCGGTTTCGATCACGAGATCGACAAAGCCTGCCGCCAGCGCGCAATAGGCGTAGCAATCGCCGCCATAGCGGACGAGCCGCGTCTCCGCTTCGACGGCGCGATAGGCGGCGCGGTCGGCTTCAGAGGGAATCAGCGCCGGGCTGGTAGTCATCAGGGTCGCTTCGGAAAGCGCGGCGCAGCCTCGCGTTCGCAGCGCGCGTGTTGTCCACTCGGACGGCCCCGACTCGCCGCGCGCAAGGGCGAGCGAGCGCAGTTTCGCGCGCTTGCAATCGCCCGAATAGCGCTCTCGGGTGAAGGGCTGCGACATCATCCCGTAAACCGGACGCCCGTGATGCATGAGGCCGATCAGCGTGCCCCACGTCGGTAGGCCGGAAATGAAACTCTTGGTTCCGTCGATGGGATCGAGCACCCAGACGAATTCGGCGTCGGGTCGGTCGCGGCCGTATTCTTCACCGATCACGCCATGCGCCGGAAAGGTCTGCGCGATCAGGCGACGCATCGCCGCCTCGGCGCCGCGATCGGCTTCCGTGACCGGGTCGAACACGCCGCCGCGCGATTTGTCCTCGGCGCCGATCGACGACCGGAAAAAAGGTAGAATCACTTCGCCGGAAACCTGCGCGAGCCGCTCGACGAAGGCGGCGAAATCGACCGCGGTCATTGGCGCGCCTGACGGAACGCCGAAAAATACGACTTTTTGTCTTGCGTCCGTCGCATAGCTGATATGTCGAAGTATCGGGGATGGGGCCGCTCGGAGGAATTAGAACACATGTAAACCATTGTTTGGAAACCTAAAACTGTAACCTGTGTTTCAGAGAGCTTGTTTAACGTGTGGCAAAAAGGTCGCATTGCGGTTCAACCCTCGCGGCCAATTCAGAAATTTCTTGCAATTCGGGGCTCGCGCGCCGATATTGTTGCGGTGCGGCATGATCTGCCGCATATGCCCTCCTTGGGCGTTTCCTCCCTAGACTCAAGGCCGCCGTGGCGACATGGCGGCCTCCTTTTTTGTCTCGGGCCGTTCGCATTCCCGCGCGCATCTGCCTCGCCCGCCCAAGCGTCACTCCGCAGCGAGCCGCATTCCATCCAGGCCTTCGAGTTTCGCGGCCAAGTCTCGCGACATGCCCAGCAACGCCTCTGCGAGCGCCACGGCCTTCCCGAGCTTCACGATCGACCGCTCATCGAGATAGAGCGCGCGATTGAGTTCGATTTGCACGGCGTGACGACCCGCCGAAGGTTCGCCATATCGCTCCGCGATGTAACCGCCGGCATAGGGCTTGTTGCGGCGTACGACAAGACCTGCGCGTCGCAGCGACTGCTCCAGGCAATCGACGATCCAGCCCGCGGCGCTCGAACCGAACCGGTCCCCCAACACGACGTCGCAGCCCACTATATCAGCCGACGTCGAAGGCATTGAATGGCAGTCAATAAGGATCGCGCGGCCGAACCGGCGCTGCGCCCGGGCCATCAGCGCGGTCAGTTCCGCATGGTAGGGGCGATGCAACTCTTCGATCCGCGCCAGGCCCTCGGCGATCGGAATCGGAGCGCGGTAGATAGGTTGCGCGTCCCCCGCCACACGCGGAATCACGCCAAGACCCGCCGCCACCCTCAGCGAGCGGGTGTTCGCGTAGGTCGGCAGCCGTCCCTCGAACATTTGCGGATCGAGTTCGAACGGTTCCCGATTGAGATCGAGATAAGCGCGCGGATAGCGCGCGCGCAGCAGCGGCGCGCCGATGACAAGGCTCGGCAGGAACAATTCGTCGACGAAAGCGTCCTCGGAGCGGCGCAGCGCCAGCGGATCCAGCCTTGCGGCGGCGAGAAAGGGGGCTGGATAATCCGAGCCCGAATGCGGCGAATCGAACACGATCGGAGTCTGCAATCTGGTCGGCTCGACGATATCGAACGGCGGCGTCGAGTCTCTCGCGCCCGTCCCTTTCGAATCGTTGTCGTCCATGCCTACCGCGCTCCCTCCGCCGGCGCTTCACGCCCATCCGGCGAATGGATTGATAATAGACGCAATCCACGAAATTCGTAAACCAGAACCGGTGAACAAACCGACGCGACGGGTTCGACTTCACCCGATTTTTACACTAATGCTTCAAGCCTCGGCAGAGCCCAGAGGAATATCAATGAACGCGCCGGTCGAACTGAACGCCCGCATATTGCTCGCCGAGGACGACAACGACATGCGCCGCTTCCTCGTCAAGGCGTTGCAAAACGCCGGATATAGCGTGGCCTCGTTCGACAACGGCCTTTCCGCCTATAACCGGCTCCGCGAGGAGCCGTTCGAACTGCTGCTGACCGACATCGTGATGCCGGAGATGGACGGCATCGAACTCGCCCGCCGCGCGACCGAACTCGACCCAGAAATCAAGGTGATGTTCATCACCGGTTTTGCCGCCGTCGCGCTCAACCCCGACAACAAAGCCCCCAAGGACGCGCGCGTGCTCTCCAAGCCGTTCCACTTGCGCGACCTCGTCAACGAGGTACAGCGCCTGTTGCAGGCCGCCTGAGGCGCGCTCTTCCTTTCCCCTTGCCCGCCGCGCCCCACCCAGCCAAGCTGCTTTCACGCAACTTCGGAGTTTGACGTGCGTGTACTCGCGGCCCTCTTTTGGCTCGTCCTCGCCACGCTATCGGCCGCCACCGGCGCCGAGGCGGCCGGACTCGAGGAAATTCTCCAGCGCGGCGTCTTGCGCGTCGGCACGACCGGCGACTATCGCCCGTTCAACGCGTTCGACGCCGCGAGTGGCGACTATTCCGGCTTCGACATCGATATGGCGCGGGCGCTGGGCCGGGCGCTCGGCGTCAAAATCGAATTCGTGAAGACGAGCTGGCCGAACTTGGCCGGGGATTTCGACGCCGGCGCCTTCGACATCGCGATGGGCGGAGTTTCGATCACGCTCGACCGCGCGAAAAAGGGCTTCTTCTCGCTGCCCTATCTGCGCGAGGGCAAGACGCCGATCGCGCGCTGCGCCGACAAGGACAGGTTCGCGACGCTCGAGGCGATCGATCGCCCCGGCGTGAAAGTGATCGCCAACCCCGGCGGAACCAACGAGCGCTTCGATCGCGCGCATTTCAAAGCCGCGCAGATTCTCGTTTATCCCGACAATCTGACGATCTTCGATCGCTTGGCGGCCGCAGATGCGGACGTGATGATCACCGACGCTTCGGAGACGCGCTATCAGCAGAAACTCCATCCAAATATCTTGTGTGCGATCCATCCGGATAAGCCGTTCGACTTCGCGGAGAAAGCCTATTGGATGAGCTACGACCCCGCGCTGAAAGCCTTTGTCGACCAATGGCTGCATATGGCGATGGAAGACGGCGAGTTCACCGCGATTTACTCCAAATGGTTCGAATAGCGAAAGCGGCCAAGTGAAGCTCGGAGCCAACGAGGAGCCCGGAGCCGGAACGCTCGCGCTGTCGTTCGTCGCTTTCGTCGCGGTCTGGTCGCTCTATTTCGCGATCTCCGAATCCCAGTCCTCGATACACAACGACATGGCCGAGGCCTACGCCTGGGGGCGCGAGTTTCAACTTGGCTACAATCAACATCCGCCGTTCTGGGCCTGGATCTGCGGCGTCTGGTTCGCAATCTTTCCGCGTGCGGGCTGGAGCTTCGCGATTCTTTCCGTTCTCAACGCGTCTCTGGGCTTGTGGGGTTCATGGCGTCTGATCGGCCGCTTCGCCGAAGGCGACAAGCGCGTCGCCGCGACCGCGTTGCTGCTGCTGACGCCCTTCTACACTTTCCTCTCATACAAATTCAACGCGAACTCGATCTTCCTCTCGCTGTGGCCGTGGACGATCTATTTCTTCCTTCGCGCGATCGACGAGGGCGCTCTGCGCGACGCGGTCGCTTTCGGCGTCTTCCTGGGTTGCGCGCTCCTCTCCAAATATTACGCCGGCGTCCTCGGCGCGACTTGCCTGATCGCGGCTTGGCGGCATCCTTCCCGCGGACGATATTTCCGTTCGATCTCTCCTTACCTTTCCGCGGCCGTCGCGGCGGCGATTCTCGCGCCCCATCTCTATTGGCTTGTGACCAGCGGCGCGCCGCCGCTGCGCTATCTTGGCCGCGTATCCGGGCGCGGCTTTGATCAAACTGTTTTTTTCGCGACCGCGGCGGTCATCGGCGCGCTGACGCAGAATCTCGCGATGATCGGTCTTGTCGCATTCGTCGCTCTGAGGAAGCCGTGCGAGGCCGCCGGGGAGCGCCATCCGCGATTTGGAATGCTCGCGACGCTGACGCTCGCGCCGCTGGCCCTGACGCTGCTTTCGGCGCTCGTCCTACGCACGAAAGTCTCGACCAACATGATGATCGGCGTTTTCAGCCTCGCGCCGCTGTTCGCCATCGAGGTCGCGGGCGCGCGCGGCCTCGCTCGCCTCAAGCGGCTGGCCGTCCGGTTTGCGACGATCGTCAGTCTGGGCGCGCTCGCCGCTTCGCCGCTGGTCGCCTTCGGCAAGGCGCGATGGTCACGATTTCCCGAAGACACGGAGCCGCGAAAGGAGCTTGCCGCCGCTGCGACCCGGTTCTGGCGCGAAGCGACCGGCAAGCCGCTGGTCTATGTCGCGGGCAGCTTTCGCTACGACAACGCCGTCGCTTTCTACAGCGACGAGCGCCCGCACGCCTTTGCGAATTTCGATTCTTTCGGCGCCCGCTGGGTTACGGACGAAAAGTTGAAGGAATTTGGCCTCCTCAGCGTCTGCCTGAAGGACGACGCGGTCTGCACGCAGGCGACCTTGCGCCTCGCCAACGATAGGACGGCGCGTGAGGAGATCACGCTCGAACACGACGCTTGGGGTCACCAAGGCCGGCCGTTGAGCTTCGTCGTCACCGCGATTGCGCCTGCGGGCGGATCCTGACGTAATACGAGGTCAGGTCCGACCCCGCGCATGGCGCCACAGGAGATCGCCGAGGTAACGCCCGGGAAGCAGCGTCAATAGTCCGGCGATCAGGCAAGCGCCGATATACAATCCCTGCATGTAGCGGTGATGCTCCTCGATCCGCCCTCGCGCCAGCGCCACAATTTCTAGCCGGCAGCCTTTGAAATTCAATAGGTTGCGAATTTGGCTCGCATTGCTAATTTGGCTTCCCCGCGAGCGCGTCCTCCGCGATGATGAGCCGCCTTCGCCCGGAGACCCGCCATGCCGCGCCGCGCCTTCCTCGCCTTCGTCCTCGCCTTTTTCTCCTTGGCCGCCCGAGCCGACGAGGGCGCCTTCACGATCGGGATCATGAACGACCAGTCCGGCCCCTATGCCGACCTTTCCGGCCCGAGTTCCGTGCAGGCGGTCAAGATGGCGATCGAGGATTTCGGCGGCGCCGTCATCGGCATGAAAATCGAGCTGCTCGTCGCCGATCATCAGAACAAAGTTGACGTCGGCCTCAACATCGCGCGCGAATGGTACGATTCCAAAGGCGTGCAGGCGATCTTCGACATCACCAATTCCGGCGTCGCGCTGGCGCTGGTCGATCTGGCCAAGGACCGCCACAAAATCGTGATCTTCGACTCGGCCTCCTCGTCCGATCTGACCGGCAAGGCCTGCTCGGCCAACACCTTCCAATGGAACGCAGACAATTGGTCGAACGGAACCTCGCCGATGCGACTGCTGACTCAGCAAAAACTCGACACGTTCTTTTTCATCACTGCCGACTACGCCTTCGGACGATCGCTGGAGGCGGACGCGACCGCGGCGATTGAAAAGGCGGGCGGCAAGATTTTAGGCAGCGTGCGCGCGCCGCTCAACACCGCCGATTTCAGCTCCTATCTGCTCGCCGCCCAGGCCTCGGGCGCGAAGGTGGTGGTGCTCGCCAACACCGGCGCGGACCTATCCAACGCGCTGAAACAGGCGAGCGAGTTCGGCCTCGCCGAGAAACAATATCTGGCGACGCCGATCACCTATCTCAGCGACGTCAATGCCGCCGGATTGAAGCTCGCGCGTGGCCTGACCTTCATGCAGTCCTGGTACTGGGATCTCAACGACGACACGCGCGCCTTCGCCAAACGCTTTTTCGAGCGCACGCGACGGATGCCCAACGACAATCAGGCCGCGCTCTATTCCTCGGTGCGGCATTATCTCGAAGCGGTTCAGGCCAGCGGCGGCGCCGACCCGGAGGCGGTCGGCAAGGCGATGCGCGCCGCGCCGATCCATGACGTCTTCACCGCCAATGGAAGCGTGCGCGAGGACGGGCGCGTCGTCTATCCCCGCTATCTCATGCGCGTGAAAAAACCCGAGGACTCGCGATACCCCTGGGATTATCTCGAAATCGTCGCGACGATTCCTGCGGCCGAGGCGTTTCGTCCGCTCGGGGCGACCGGCTGTCCGCTGACCGCGAAGTGATCGCGAATGTTCATGCCGACCCCTTGCGCAGGCGCCAGGTGCGCACCTCGAATGGCGTCAGGTCGACCTCGCCCGCGCGCGCCATCGGCTCCTCCGTCAGATTGAGCGGCCCGTCGGCGCGCCAGCCCAGGGGCAAGGCGAGACGGCAGGCGCCGCGCGCGCCGGCGGGCTCGTAGAGCCGCAGCATCAGACCGTCGCCATCCTCAGCGCGTTTCAGCGCCGACAGTTCCGCGACGCCGCCCTCGACGATTAGCGGCGTCAGCGCGCCCGCGGCGAGGCCTGATGCGCTGAAGGCGAGCAGCGGCTGGTTGAGATCGTCGGCCTCGACGCCGACGCCGCCGTCGCGCCAATGGCCCTCGTGCGGCATCAGCCCGTAGGTGAAGGTCTGCTCGCCCTCGTCGGCGAGCGGATCGGGATAGACCGGCGAGCGCGCGAGGCTGAGACCGAGAATGTTGTCGCGAACGCTATGGCCGTATTTGGCGTCATTGAGCAGCGCGAGGCCAAAGCCCGGCTCGGCGATGTCGACGAAGCGATGCGCGACGGCCTCGAACATCGCCGCGTCCCAGGATGTGTTGACATGGGTCGGGCGTTCGATGACGCCGAACGCGCACTCGAAGGTCGCGTGGCGCGCGCGCAAAGCCGCCGGCGTGAGGCTGCGCAGCAACACGCGCCGGTCGCGCCAGTCGAGCCGCGTGACGATGTCGAGCCTCCGACCGTTAGCGGCAAGCCGCAACGTCTGTTCGATGCGCGAGGCGCGATAGCGGCGCACGATTCGCAGCGCCGCATAATGAGGGCCGCTCTCGACGATTTCGGAGCTTTCGAGACCGCTTATCTCCTCGCCGCTTTTTTCGAAATCCTCCTCGATGTCCCAGGCGTCCCAGGCGCGCGGCTTGTCTTGCGGATAGGCCCAGAGTTGATTGCCGCGCCCCGCCAGCGCCTCTCGCCCGCTCGCCTTATGGACGAGGCTTTCAATCGCCCCGTCGGCGCCAATCGCGACGCTAAGGTGTTTGTTCTCAAGCCGACGCGCATCGACCTTGAGGCCCGGCGCCGCCTGCAACCGGCTGCGATCGATAACGGTAATGCTCAACGGCGGCGCGATGTCGTCGGTCGCGAATTCGGCGCCGTCGTCGAGCGCGATGCGCAACAGCCGCGGCGACAGCGTCGGGTTGGCGACGACGCAGGCCTCGGCGAGCGGGCCTTTCGGCGCCCGCGCGAGGATGGCGGCGAGGGCGGCGCGTTGCTCGGCCTGCCCGGTCGCGATCGCGGCGTCCAACTCGGCCTCGGCGTCACGATAGACCTCGGCGATGCTCGAACCTGGCAGGATGTCGTGGAACTCGTTCTTGAGCACGGCGCGCCAAGTCGGCTCCAACGAAGCGGGCGCCTCGGCGCCAAGAAGATGCGCAAGCGAGCCCAGCGTCTCGGCGGTCAGCAAAGCGCGCTCCGCCTTTCGGTGTCGGCGCTTGGCGCCGCTCTGCGTCGTCAAGGTCGCGCGATGCAGCTCCAGATAAATTTCTCCTGACCATACCGGCGCCTCGCCCCGCCGCGCGGCCGCCCGGGCGCGCGCGAAGAATTCGTCGACGCGTTCCCAACGCGCGCGCGGCAGCACGGGAAAGTCGCGAAGTTGCAGCTCGCGCTCGATCATTTCGGGCGTTACGCCGCCGCCGCCGTCGCCATAACCGACCGCAAGCAGCGTTTCGTCGTGCATGGTCTTGCCGCGAAAATTGCGCCAGGTGGCGGCGAGCGCATCCGCGCGCACCTGCCCATTGTAGCCGCCAACAGGATTGTGGAACGTATGCGCGAGCACTCGGCTCCCGTCGAGCCCCTCCCACCAGAAGAGATCGTGCGGGAACTTGTTGGTCTCCGACCAATTCACTTTGATAGTGAAGAAGCTTTCAATTCCCGCCTGCCGCAATAGTTGCGGCAGCGCCGGCGAGAAGCCGAAGCAATCGGGCAACCAGCAGACGGCGGGGCGCGCGCCGAACATGCGCTCGAAATAGCGTTGTCCGTAGAGCAACTGACGCACGAGACTTTCGCCCGTGGGCATGTTGGTGTCCGGCTCGACCCACATGCCGCCGATCGGCTCCCAGCGCCCGGTTCGCGCCGCTTCGACGATGCGCCCGAACAACTCAGGATCGTCCTCTTCGAGTTGCGCATAGTAATGCGCGGTCGATTGGTTGAAACGAAAATCCGGCGAATGCGCGATCAAGTTTAGCGCGGTGTGAAACGTGCGGCGCAGCTTGCGGCGGGTCTCGTCGTAGGGCCAGAGCCAGGCGAGGTCGATATGCGCGTGACCCGTCAAAGCGACGCGACCGCGCGGAGGAAAGCGCCGCTGCAAATCGCGCAATTGGCCTACCAGAGCCTCGTGCGCGGCGACGACGCTGGCGCGCTGACCTTCGTCGAGCCCGGGCGGCGCGCTCGGTAGCGGAGGCTGGCGCCAGATCGTCTGTTGCTGACGCGACGGCGCCAGGCGCGCGGCGTAATCGAGGCTCGCCGAGGGCCAGCCGAGCGCGCGCAGCGCCGCCTCGGCGGCGTCGAGCAAGTGCGGAACGACGTCGTCGCCAGCCAACGCCTCGACCGTCTCCGCGATTTGCGTCAGCAGCAGATGCAGCCGCTCGACGGGGCGATCAATGCGCAACAGCGCGGCCCGCTCCAGCTTGGGTTCGCGCACGGGCTG
>JBBIIT010000018.1:59077-60444 GCA_037446355.1 Beijerinckiaceae bacterium
TCGCGAACGCGCCACAGCGTCAGCTCCCCGGCGCGCGTCACGAGGCGTTGGCGTCGTTGTTCCGAATTCAGCGCCATTCCATCCGGCTCCCCGGGATTTAGATCCCGGGGACCAGGCTATTCGGCGCGCGCGATTCGGTCGAGCCGAGGTGCGCGGGCCCGTCCGGCTTTCAGTGGCGAAAGTGACCGCCGCCGCCCATATGCGCGAAACCATGACCGCCGAAGTGGCCAAACCCGCCGCCATGGCCGCCGAAGCCGCCGAACCTGTGGCCGCCGTAACCGGCGAACCCACGGCCGCCGTATCCGAACCTGTGGCCGCCATAGCCGCCGTAACCACCATAGCCGCCGTAACCGCCATACCCGCCGTAGCCGCCATACCCGCCGTAGCCGTAGGCGGCCGGATAACCGTAGCCATAGCCGTAGCCGCAGCCGCCGTAATAGCAGCCGCCGTAGTCGGGATAGGCGTAGGAATTGGCGATCGCCAGACCAAGAATGCCCATCGCGGCGCCGGCGAACGCGAGTCCGGCGGCGTCGTTGTACCCGCCGTAGCCGTAGTGATGATGGCGATAGCCGTGCCGATGCCAAGCGGCCTTGTTGAGATAGCTCGAATTTTGCGTCGCTTTGGCGAGTCCCGACGCCCCGATCGACGGGGCCGCCGACGCCATTTGCGGCGCGGCGAGGGCCATGGCCGCGGTCAGGGCCAGCGCTTTGCCGACGGTAGCTGAAATGCGATTTGACATATCACTACTCCTCTATTCGGAGCCCAGTCGAAAATGAGTTAAACTGGCTCGTTAATGAAAACTTAAGCGTTCGCCGCCGGGCCGCAATGCTCCCTCAATTAAAGAATCCTTTAGTTTTGGTTACGTTTGAAACCCCACCAGGAATCGGACGGCGGCGCGGACATTCAACCTGAGTAGCGATTTGATCGAGGATTTGGGCCGCGCGGCTCGGGCTAACCAAGCGCGCAAATGGCCGCCCGGCATGATCCCGCGCCCCTTGACGCCCTCAGGCCTACGCCCTATCTCAAGACCGGCCGCTAGCACTCGCTTTCCTTGAGTGCTAACTGCGCTTCGCAAGAGCCCAACGGACCGGCGCCCCGGCGTCGGCGAACTCGAGACAGGAAGCCGTAACCATGAAATTCCGTCCCCTGCATGACCGCGTCGTCGTCAAGCGCCTCGAAGGCGAGGAGAAGACGAAGGGCGGCATCATCATCCCGGACACCGCCAAGGAGAAGCCCCAAGAAGGCGAGATCATCGCCGCCGGTCCCGGCGGTCGCGACGAGAATGGCAAGCTGACGCCGCTCGACGTCAAGAAGGGCGACAAGGTGCTGTTCGGCAAGTGGTCGGGCACCGAAGTCAAGATCGACGG
>JBBIIT010000019.1:0-57578 GCA_037446355.1 Beijerinckiaceae bacterium
GTTCGACGACATCATCGTGTTGTTCGTCACCGTCGCGTTCGTAATCACGCCGCCGAGCTGCCCTTGCAGCTGAATCATTTCGGGCCCCTCGGCCCCTGCACCGCTCTGCGGCTGATAGATCGTATTGAATTGAAATACGGTATCGGTCGCGACGCCGCCAGCGAACTGGATGGTGTCGGCATGCGCCGCCGGATCTATACCCTGATTCATGAATAGATTATATTGTTCTGTATTCGTGAAAGTGCCGCCACCGAAGTCGATCGCGTCAGACCAAGTATTTTTCAGTACGTTATAATCGAAGACAAAGTTCCCACTTCCATTATAATTGACCAAGGCGTTCAAGTTGTCGCCGGTGTTATTAATGCCGTTGCCGTTGATCGTGCAATTCTCAATGGTAAGATTGCCGCTCCCGGAAAGCGCGTCGATCGGGGCGATGGCGTTGGAACCGACAGCGAAGTTGCAGTTCTCGATCGTCGCCGAGGCGCCGCTATTGATAACGACTTTCATTCCGCCGTGCAGCGAGAAGTCAAGGCCGTTCAGGACGACGTTGGAGCCGCTGACGTAGACAACGTCCCCGCTGAGCGTCGCACCTGCGGGCAAGGCGCCGGCGGCGGTCGGATCCTTGAGCGTGATGTTTGACGGCACGCCGACGTAATAGTTGACGCCGGCGACTTCCCATGGCGGCATCGCCGCAAGACCGCTCAGAAGGGTCGGCAACTGCGCCGTGCCCGTCGGGGCGCCCGTCGACCCGTCCGCATAACCCGACGCGGTCGGGCTCGGCGCGGGTGGCGGATCTATCGCCAGGGTCGAGAAGGTCGTCACTGCGCCGGAGAGGTTGGCCGCCGTGCCGGCGCCGTTGTCGATCGTCGCGCCGGTCGGCAAGTTGACGCCCGTAATCGCCAGCGCCGGAACCGTGGCGTCGCTCTGGCCAACTGTGTAGGTGAATGTCAGCGCGTTGGTGCCCGAGCCGCTCGCATAGGTCGCGACGCCGCCATCGTTCAAGCTGAGGGTTGGCGTCCCCTTCACGGTCACCGCCTCGCTCATATCGAGCGTCAGCGTAATTGTGCTCCCAGGAAATTCGGTGCCCGCCGCTGGCGACGCGACGGCGTTGGTCACGGTCGGGGTCGCAGTGTCGATTTGCAGGCCGGTGAGCGTCGCGGTTAAACCTGCGAGAATAGCGGCGTCGCCGACGCTGTTGTCGATCGCGGCGCCATTCGGCAGATTGACCCCCGTGATGGCCAGCGCCGAAACGCTCTTGTCGGTCGCGCCGACCGTATAAGTAAAGGTGAGCGCATTGGCGCCGGAGCCGCTCGCGTAGGTCGCGACGCCGCCGTCATTGAGGCCCAGAGTCGGGGTTCCCGTAACTGTCACGGCTTGGTCGAACGTGACGGTGAGCGCGATCGTTTTGCCCACGCCTTCGTCGCCGCTCGCTGGCGAAGTCGCGATGCCGCGGACAGTCGGAGCCGAAGGAGGGGCGATAGCGAGACCGGAGAAGGTCGTCGCCGCGCCCGAAAGGTTGGCCGCCGTGCCGGCGCCGTTGTCGATCGTCGTGCCGTTCGGCAGATTGACCCCTGCGATCGCCAGAGCCGAAACGCTCTTGTCGGTCGCGCCGACCGTGTAAGTGAACGTCAGCGCATTGCCGCCGGAGCCGCTCGCATAGGTCGCGACGCCGCCATCATTCAAGCTGAGAGTCGGCGTTCCCGTCACCGTCACCGCCTCGCTCATATCCAGCGTCAGCGTGATGACGTTCCCGGGAACTTCCGTGCCCGTCGCCGGCAGGGCGACAGCCTTGGTCACCGTCGGGGTCGCGGTGTCGATTTGCAGGCCGGTGAGCGTCGTCGTTGCGCCCGAAAGAACGGCCGCGGCGCCGGCGCTGTTGTCGATGGTCGCCCCATTCGGCAGGTTCATGCCGGTTACAGCCAGCGCCGAAACGCTCGTGTCGGTCGCGCCGACGGTGTAAGCGAAGGTCAGCGTATTGGCGCCGGAGCCGCTCTTGTAAGTCGCGATGCCGCCGTCGTTGAGGCTAAGGGTCGGGGTTCCCGTCACCGTCACCGCTTGGTTGAACGTGACAGAAAGCGAAATCGTTTTGCCCACGCCTTCATCGCCGCTCGTCGGCGATGCGGCGATGCCGCTGATCGTTGGAGCCGTCGGAGCCGTCGGCGGGTCGACAGCGAGACCCGAGAAGGTCGTCGCCGCGCCCGAAAGGACGGCCGCCGTACCGGCGCTATTGTTGATCGTCGCGCCGTTCGGCAGATTGACCCCGGTGATGGCCAGCGCCGAAACGCTCGAGTCGGTCGCGGCGACGGTGTAAGTGAATGTCAGCGCATTAGTGCCGGAGCCGCTCGCGTAGGTCGCGACGCCGCCGTCATTGAGGCTCAAGGTCGGTGTTCCCTTCACCGTCACCGCCTCGCTCATATCCAGCGTCAGCGTGATGACGTTCCCCGGAATTTCCGTGCCTGTCGCGGGTGACGCGACGGCCTTTGTGACGGTCGGAATCGTGGTGTCGACTTGCAGGCCGGTAAGGGTCGTCTTCGCGCCCGAAAGAATGGCCGCCGCGCCGGCGCTGTTGTCGATCGTCGCCCCATTCGGCAGGTTCACCCCAGTCACGGCCAAGGCCGAAACGCTCGTGTCGGTCGCGCCCACCGCGTAGCTGAATGTCAGCGTATTGGTGCCGGAGCCGCTCTTATAAGTGGCGACGCCGCCATCGTTGAGGCTGAGAGTCGGAACGCCCGTGACAGTCACGACCTCGCTCATTTGCAGCGCAAGAGTGATGGTGCTCCCAGAAGCTTCAACACCCGTCCCCGGCGACGCGGTTACGCGCATGACATTCGCAGCGGAGAGACTCGTGTTAGTATGGTGTCTCAAATGGTACGTCTTTCTATGGATCATCCAAGGCTCCATCTAGGCGCGCACGGACGGCCCCGGCAGGGACCCGGCAGAACGCAAATCGTCACGAAACGGAAAGCCCACAACGTCGAATGGAAATCTTCGTGATTGTCGAACAAACGGTTGTCCCTGTCTTCTTTCGAAATCCAATTCACCAACCAAACGTTGACAAAAACTAACGATTACATCGTGCATTTTTTGTATATGAGCGTTTACTTGGTACAATTTTACGAAAATATTGTCGACAATGAATAGTCTAACCTTCTCATTCGGTACTGCGGGTCTTGAGCTGCATATTACGAATTGTTGCTTACTTCTAGCTGACAGCATCAATGACAACTGGGGAAATGTTTTGAGATTCAATATCCGTTTGCAGTTGGAAACACCTGATTTCTATGAGCAAACCCGGATGATGCTTTCACCCGATCGTTGATATCGCGGCGTCGGGAACTCGAATGACCAGGACAAATCGCGGCGACGACGCGGCGCCGACCCCGCGGGGTCGCGAATCATTAGTCAATTAACCAGGATCGCTCGTTATCCATGTCGAGCAAAATCGGCCTGCTCCTCGGATTTAAGTCAGGAAAAGTTGTGGCCTTGGTTTTGAAATGCTGCGGAACGGACGAAGAAGTTCGCCGATGCGACAAAATGACCACCTTCGAACCGCCGGTCTTTCGCAACTGTTCTTTGACGAAGCTTCCGTCCGCCGTGACGCGCTGACTTCAAAGCTGCTGGCGTCGGGGGGGTCCGCAGTTGACCGATTTGCCTTATGCTGCGCGTATGTTCCCTCCTCCGCTCCTCGCCCGCGCCGCCGCCCTACTCGACCGTTTCCGCGAACGTGGATTGAAACTTGCGATCGCCGAATCCTGCACGGGCGGCCTCGTTTCGGGGCTGCTGACGGAAATTCCCGGCTCGTCCGATGTCGTCGAGCGCGGTTTCGTCACCTATTCCAACGAAGCGAAGCAGGAGCTTCTTGGCGTCCGCGCCGAGACGCTGGCGACGCATGGCGCCGTCAGCGCGGCCACCGCCCGCGAGATGGCGCTGGGCGCCCTCGCCCATTCGCGCGGCGATGTCGCCGTCGCCGTCACCGGGGTCGCGGGGCCTGGCGGCGGTAGCGCGCTGAAGCCGGTCGGTTTGGTGCTTTTCGCCTGCGCAAGCCCGCGCGGGTTCGCCCATAGTGAACGACGCTTCGGCGATCTCGGGCGCACGGGCGTGCGCATGGCCGCGGTCGCGGAGGCGTTGCGCTTGCTCGAGGACGCGGTTCAGGCGAGCGAGGGCCGGGGCGCGCCGTAAATGCGACCCGCCCGCGCTTCGAAAGCGTCGGCGAATTTGCGGAACGCGGCGTCGAACATCGAGCCCATCAGCGCGCCGAGCATCCGGCTTCGGAAGGAATAGTCGATGAAAAACTCCACGCGCGAAGCGGGCGCGGCGCCCTGCGCTTCGTCGCGGAAAGTCCAGACATTTTCGAGGTGGCTAAACGGCCCGTCGACGTATTCGACCGTGATTTTCAGTTTGGCCCGGTCGAGCGTGACACGGCTGGTGAAGCTCTCGCGGATCGCGAGATAGCCGACGCGCATGTCGGCGACCAAAACCTCCTGCCCGGCCGGATCGCCACTGCGGCGCTTGATGCGCAAAGACTGGCATAGCGGCACAAATTCGGGGTAGCGCTCGACGTCGGCGACGAGATCGAACATTTCTGCCGCTGAATGGCCAACGCGGCGGGCGTCGCGAAATGACGGCAAGCGATCAGCCCGCCCAATAGACGCAAGCGTCGAGCGCGGCGAACACGATCGCCGCGAGGACGGTGGTCCAAAGCGCCTTGGCGCGCAGATGCGCGACGACCGGCGCGCCGGGATCGGCGCCCTTGGGCGCGTCGGTCACGCCCGCCTCCGCGTTCGAGCGCACGCCGAACGGCAATACGGCGAACAGCACGATCCACCAAATCGTGAAGAAGGTCGCGATCGCCAGCGGCGCGGCCATGCGTCCCCCTCGGCTCGCCGCCCTACTTCGGCGCTTCGGCCGGCGCCGCCGGCGCGACGGGCGCTGGCGCTTCGCCCTTGCCGCCGTTCATTTGCTTCAATTGATCGAGCAAGCTGCCCTGACCGTCGGACTTGCTCGGCGCGGAGGATTTGCTGGTCGGGGCGCTGTCGAGGATCGAGCGCGGCGCGCGGTTCCAGGACGCGAGGATCGACATCAGCAGCGCCGAGGCGAAAAACAGCGCGCCCAGAATGGCGGTCGCGCGCGACAGCGCATTGGCCTGCCCGCGGCCGGTCATGAAGCCGCCCCCGCCTCCCCCCGCGCCGAGCGCGCCGCCTTCGGAGCGCTGCAGCAAAACCACGGTCACCAAGGCGATCACCACCAGCAGGTGAATGACGATCAGAACGGACTGCATGAGGAATTTCCTTGCGGGCGCGGCATAACCCGCGCGCGAGCGCGGCCCTTAGCACGCCGCCTCCCGCGCGTCCATGCCGGGCGGCGCGTCAGCGCGGCTTGGACTTGGGACTGGCTTTGGCCTCGGGTCCGGCGGACGCGGACTTAGCCTTGGGAGACGTGGACGCGGAGTTGCGCTTCGCCGAAACGGACTTGGGCTTCGCGGACGCCGACCTGTCGGACGCTTTCACCGCCTTGGCGCGCGCGGCGCGGCGTGCGGCTTCGAGACCGAGCGAGGCCCAGCGCCTCAACTCGGCGGGCTCGTCGTAGGCGCTCTCGACGAGGCGCCAATAGCCCATCTTCATCGGCTTGCCCTTAGCCATATAGACGAACGGCGACGAGCCGGCCGCACGGAATTCGGCTTCGCTCGCCTCGTCGCATTTGACGTAGACCTCGCCGTCCGCCTGGAAGGCGAAGCACAACGCGTCGGCATAAATTCCGTGGCCGCCGAACATGCGCTTGACCGTCACCGCGCCAAAAGGCTCGAACAGCTCTTTCAGGCCTTCGGCGTCCATTTCAGGCTCCGGCGGAGATCGATTCGGGATCGGCGGGCGTGATGGCGACGCTCTCGCCGCAACCGCAAGCCGAAGTTTCGTTCGGATTGCGGAAGGTAAAAGTGGACGCGAGTTCGTCAACCTTGAAATCCATTTCCGAGCCGAGCAGGAACAGCACCGCCTTCGGATCGATCAGCACCTTGACGCCTTTGTCCTCGACCACCTCGTCGAGCGGCTCGATTCTCTCGGCGAATTCCATCGTGTAGGACATTCCGGCGCACCCGCCGTTCTTGACGCCGACCCGAAGGCCGGCGATCGGCGTTTCGGATTTGGCCATGATCTCCTTGACCCGCTCCGCAGCGGCGTCGGTCAAACTCATCACCCTCAGTCGAGATAGTCTCGAAGCCATTTCTCATTTCTCCGTCGACCGGGTTCAAGGCCCGGAACGTCATTGAAAATATAACACCTGCCTTGCATGTTTCACAGGGGGCCTACCCGCGCTGGCGGCCGCGCCGGCAATGTGGCACATGGCGCAGGCTTCCCCCAATGAGACCCGAAATGCCGAAGTCCCCCGCCCCCGCCGCCGACGACTGGCTCGCGCGCATCGCCGCGGCGCTCGAAAGGCTCGCCCCCCCGCCGCCGCCCGCGCCCGATTTCGGCGCCGCCGACGCTTTCGTGTGGCACGCCGACCGGGGCCTGTTGCAGCCGGTCAAGAAGGTCAATCGGGTGGATATCGCGCTGTTGCGCGGCGTCGACCGGGTGCGCGACGCGCTGCTGGAAAACACCGAGCGTTTCGCTAAGGGCCTGCCAGCCAATAACGCCTTGCTCTGGGGCGCGCGCGGAATGGGCAAATCTTCGCTGGTGAAGGCTTCTCATGCTTCGATAAACACTCAAGGACATGTTTCTCAGCCATTGAAATTAATTGAAATTCATCGCGAGGACATCGAGAGCCTGCCGGCGCTCATGGCGCTACTGCGCCTCGACGCTCACCGATTTGTTGTATTCTGCGACGATCTCTCATTCGACGGCGGCGACACCTCTTACAAGTCGCTGAAGGCGGCTCTCGAGGGCGGCATCGAGGGACGCCCCGCCAATGTGCTGTTTTACGCCACCTCCAATCGGCGCCATCTATTGCCGCGCGACATGATGGAGAACGAGCGTTCGAGCGCGATCAATCCCGGCGAGGCGGTCGAGGAGAAAGTGTCACTGTCCGACCGTTTCGGACTCTGGCTCGGCTTCCACAAGTGCAGCCAGGACGAATATCTAGAAATGGTGTTCGGTTACGCCCGACACTTCGGCCTGAGCGCGCCGAGCGAGGAAATTGAACGCGGCGCGCTGGAATGGGCGACGACGCGCGGCTCGCGCTCGGGCCGCACCGCCTGGCAGTTCACGCAGGATCTCGCGGGCCGGCTCGGGCGAAAAATCGAGAGCTAGGCCAGTTGACCAGCACGATGCCGAGCGCGACGAGCGCCAGCGCGGCCAGGAAGGCGGGCGTCGGCCGCTCGCCCAAAATGGCCCAGCCCGCGAGCACCCCGACCACCGGGCTAGTAAAGGTGAACGCCGAGAGTTCAGCGGCGCTGTAGGTCTTCAATAGCGCGAACCAGACGATATAGGTGAAGCCGACCACCCAAATCGACTGATACGCCAGGCTCGCGACGGAAATCCAGCTGAGTTGAGAGGGCAACCGCTCGCCGGCGGCGTAGCCGATCGCCGGGCTGAGCAGCGCCGAGGCTACGATCTGATAGAGCAAGGATTTCGTCGCGTCCGCGGTTCGCAGCTTGGTCGCCTTTACGATAACCGTGGTCGCACCCCAGGCGGCGCCGGCGCCGAGCGCGAGCAGATCGCCCGCGAGCGTCGAGCCCTCGACCGGGCGATAGAGCCCGGCGGCGACGCCCACGAACGCCAGCGACATGCCGATCCATTGCAGCGGCGTCAGACGTTCGTGCGGCAGGAACCAGACCGCCCCGAGAGCTACGAAAAAAGGGGCGGTGAACAGGAAAACGATGGCGCTCGCCGCGGTCGTCAATTTGACCGCCAGAAAGAGAGCGACGAATTCCAATGTGAATACGAGGCCAATCGCCAGCCCGGCGCCGAGCGTGCCGTCCGCGCGCCAGATTTGCGGCTTGTAGCGCCAGGCATAGGCGGCGACGACGATCGCGCCGAACAGCGAGCGCAGGCCCGCCTGCGTGAAGGGCGGCAAATCCGCCAGCGCGAGTTTGGCGGCGACCTGGTTGAAGCCCCAACTGCCGCAGCACATCGCCATGAGGGCTAAAGCGTAACGGTCGAGCCGGCGCGGAGGGACCATGCGCCCAGAGGCCACATTTGCCGGCGCGCGGCAAGCCGCTTCGCCGTCCAAGACGGATAAAATAAGGGCGGGCCTTTCCTTGGACCCGCCCTTACCGCTTTGCTTCGCCCGATTTACGTGGTCTCGTGGAAAACCGGCGTCGCGTTTGTCCTGACTGGAGGTCGGACTTCGGCAATCCCGCTAAAGCTCAGAGGCCGGCGAGATAAGAGGTCGGATCGACCGGCGTCGAACCTTTGCGCAGCTCGAAATGGAGCTGGGGCGAGCTGACGTTGCCGCTTTGGCCAGATTTGGCGATCACCTGACCGCGCTTGACGGTCTCGCCGCGCTTGACGTCGATTTCGCCGTTGTTCGCGTAGGCGCTGACAAATCCGTTGGGATGACGGATCAGTACGAGATTTCCGTAACCCTTGAGTTCGCTGCCGGCGTAAGCGACGACGCCATTCTCGGCCGCGCGCACCGAGGTGCCCTCGGGAACCGAGATGTTGATGCCGTCGTTGCCGCCGGTCTTGAAGCCCTGAATGATGCGGCCGCGCGCCGGCCAGCGGAACTCGGGCGCGCCTGAGGCGTCCGCCTGCTCGACGCCGCCCGAAGGCGCGGCGGCGTTGACGGCGCCGGTCTCGGTGGCGTCGACCGCCGGCTTGCTCTTGGACGTCTTGGCGGGATCGGCTTTCGGCGCCGCCGCGACGCTCGCCGCTTTCGCGCCGGGGACGGCGTCGGGCTTGGCGAGCGAACGGGGCGCCGGCGCAACTTCCGCGACTTTCTTGGCTTCCTTCGCCTTGACGAGCGGCTTCGCGTCGCTCGCGCCGGCGTCCTTCTCGTGCTTGACCTTCTCAGGCTTGGCCTTGCGCGGCGCGGCGTCGGCGACGTCCGCTTCCGGCTTCGGCGCCTTCGACGAGGCGGACTTGTTGTCGGCGTTATAGACCGGCACGACCATGCGCATTCCGGTGTGGACATCGGCGGCGGACGCGAGTCCGTTGGTCTTCAACAACGCGGCTGTCGGCACGCCATAGCGGCGCGACAGACCGTCGAGACTATCGCCCGAGCCCACAATGATCGGCGAGCCGCCGACCGCGCTCCAACCTGCGGTCGAACCGCCGACGGGAGCCGAGGCGGCGGCCCGGATCTGGCCGGTCGTCGACGGCTCCGGCGTCGGCAGAGCCGAAACCGCGACGGGGCTCGGATGGGCGGCGGCGACGAAATTCGGATTCGGATTGTTCGAGGCCAGCGGCGAAGACGTCACTTTCGGCGTCGGCGCGGCGCTATCATTGGAGGCGGTCGAGAACGGATTGGAGAAGGGGTTGCCGATCGGATCGCTCAGGCGGGTCACATCCGCCGAGCAGCCTGACAACCAGACTCCCACAAGACCGGTCAATGCGAAACGGAAGCCATTCCGTCGGACCCAAAGCGAAGCGCACTCACTCATAGCCTGCCACCACCCCAACGCGACTCTACACATTGGAGAGAATGACCGGGCCGGGTTAAGGTAAGGTTTAGAATGAATCGTTGGTGACGAAAGTCGCCTGACCCCGCCCGAGAAAACGAAGCGGGCGCTCAGATTGCGGGCGCCAAACCCGGCGCAAGCGGCGCGTAGGTTCGGACCGCGCCGTGCGCGCTCGCGTCGATGCGCCCCGTGGAGTCGCGCGTCAGACGGACGATCCGCTGCTCGGCGGCGCTGGCGCCGGCGACGACGGCGACCAGCTTGCCGCCGGGCGCCAGCAAGCGAAGCAATTGCGGCGCGGGCGGCTCGATCAGCGCATGAACGAGGATGCGATCGAACGCGCGTCCGCTGGAATCGAACGCGAGCGCGTCGGCGTAGAGGACGCGCACCTCGGTCAATCCGAACGCGGAAAGTCGCGCCGCCGCCTCGACGCTAAGCGACTGGCATCGCTCCAACGACACGACCTCGCGCGCCATTTGCGCGAGCAGCGCCGCGCAATAGCCCGATCCCGTTCCGACTTCGAGCGCGCGCGCTTCGGGCGCGACATCGAGCGCCCCGATCATAGCCGCGACCATCGAAGGAGGCGGCGCGGTCTGGCCGCAGCCGATCGGCAGCGCGACGTCGCGCCCGGCGATGTCGGCATAGCGCTGCGGCATGAACAGAGCGCGCGGCGCCCGTTCGAGCGCGCGCAAAAGACGTAGATCGCCGACGCCGCGCGCACGCATTCGCAACATGAACTGGGCGCGTTCCTCGGCGTCTCGATCGTTGGCGTCCATTCCCCCTGCCCGGTTCCGATCAGAGCGCCGCGAAAGCCTCAGCGTATCGTTTGCGCTCGATCTGGTCGGTCAGATCGAGCCGCAGCGGCGTCACCGAAATCTTGCGCGCCGCCAGCGCCTCGAGATCGGTGCCTTCGCCCGGCGTGACGCCCGAGCGCTGGAACATCAGCCAATAATAGGGAATCGCGCGCCCGTCGCGACGCTCCTCGATCCGCAACATTTCCGCGTCGCGCCGGCCTTGGCGCGTCACCGCGACACCGCCGACCTGGTCGGCGGCACAGGGCGGGAAATTGACGTTGACGAGCGTGCCCTCGGGGACGCCGACCTTCAGAATCTCGGCGATCGTCTTGCTTGCGAGCTTTTCCGCGCAATCCCAGTGCGGGCGGTCGCGCATCTCGATGCCGCCATAAGCTTGCGAGAGCGCGATGGACTTTATTCCCAGCAGCGTACCCTCCATCGCCGCGGCGATGGTGCCGGAATAGGTGACGTCCTCGGCGACGTTCTGGCCGCGGTTGATCCCCGACAGCACGAGATCGGGCTTGCGATCGGTCAAGAGCTTGCGCACCGCCATGATGACACAGTCGGTCGGCGTGCCCTGGACGGCGAAATGGCGCGGCGAGATTTCGCGCAGACGCAGGGGATTGCTGAGCGAAAGCGAATGAGCGACGCCCGACTGGTCGATCTCCGGCGCCACCACGTAGACGTCGTCGGAGATCGTGCGCGCGATCCCTTCCAGGAGCTTCAGTCCATGCGCGTGTATGCCGTCGTCGTTGGTGAGCAGGATGCGCATAGTCGGCCTGTGGTCCCGGGTTCGAGCTAGTCGCCCAAGTTCTACCCCGCCCCGGCGATTCGCGCGAATGACGCGCGCGAACGGCGCCATTCAGCCCCGCGCCTTCGCGCGCTCGATACGGGTGAGGCCGCCCATATAGGGCCACAACGCCTCGGGGATCGAGATCGAGCCGTCCGGGTTCTGATAATTCTCCATCACCGCGACCAGCGCTCGCCCGACCGCGACGCCCGAACCGTTGAGCGTATGAACGAAGCGCGTCGACTTGGCGTCAGCCGCCTTGCAGCGCGCATTCATGCGCCTCGCCTGAAACTCGCCACATACCGAGCAGGACGAAATTTCGCGGAACTTGCCCTGCCCTGGCAGCCAGACTTCGATGTCATAGGTTTTGCGCGAACCGAATCCCATGTCGCCTGCGCAGAGCGCGACCGTGCGGAAATGCAGGTCGAGGCGCTTCAGCACCTCCTCGGCGCAACCTATCATACGCTCGTGCTCGGCCGCGGAATCTTCGGGCGTTGTGATCGAAACCAGTTCGACCTTCTCGAACTGATGCTGGCGGATCATGCCGCGCGTGTCGCGTCCCGCGGCGCCCGCTTCGGCTCGGAAACAGAGGGTGCCGGCGGTGAAGCGCAGCGGCAGGCGCTTCTCATCGACGATCTGCTCGCGCACGAGGTTGGTCATCGGCACTTCCGCGGTCGGGATCAACCAGAAACCGTCGCCGGCTGCGAATTGATCGTCTCGGAACTTCGGCAGTTGCGCGGTGCCGAACATCGCGGCGTCGCGCACCAGCACCGGCGGATTCACTTCCTCGTAACCATGTTCCTGCGTATGCAGATCGAGCATGAACTGCATGAGCGCGCGCTCCAGCCGCGCCAGCGCGCCCTTCAGCACCACGAAGCGCGCGCCCGAGAGTTTGGCCGCGGATTCGAAGTCCATCAGGCCTAGCGCCTCGCCGAGATCGAAATGCTCCTTTGGCTCGAAGCCATCGGGGAATTTCGGCGGCGCGCCGATCCGACGCACTTCGACGTTGTCATTTTCGTCCTTGCCGTCCGGCGTTTCGGAAGCCGGTAGATTCGGGATCGCCGCCAGTTCGTTGTCGAGCAGCATCGAGGCCGACTTTTCCACTGCCTCCAGTTCCGGCATCGCGACTTTGAGCCGCGCCACTTCGTCCTTGATCTCCTCCGCCAGCGCGGCGTCCTTGCGCGCCATCGCGGCGCCGATCTCTTTGGACGCCGCGTTGCGCCGCTCCTGCGCCTTCTGCAATTCGGCGATGGCCGCGCGACGCGAATCGTCGAGCGCGATCAGGCTTTGCGCGCGAGGCGGCAGCGAACGACGCGCCAGCGCCTTGTCGAACCCCTCGGGATCCTCGCGTATCGCTCTGATATCGTGCATGGCTCACCCGATTTTGGCGCGGCGGAGAGGCTTGAGCCGCTCGCCCAGGACATTGAAGCTCAACCCCGCCATTACCAGAAGCGCGCCCAGGAACTCAATGAGACTCAGCGGCTCGCGGAAAAGCACGCGCCCGGCGACCATGCCGATGACCGGCACCAGCAGCGCGAAAGGGGCCACCATCGCGGCGGGGTAGCGCATGAGAAGGCGGCTCCAGAGGCCGAATCCAAGCAGCGTGCCGCCATAGGAGAGCACCGCGACGCTGGCGATCAGCGTCAATGTCGGATGCAACAGCGCCGGCAAAGCGCGCCCGTCTTCGAGCCAGAAAGAGAGCGCCAGCATCGGCAGCGGCGCGACGAGGCTCGACCAGACCGTGAAACCGAGGGGATCGATCTTGCCCGCCATCTTACCGACGAGATTGCCGGCGCCCCAGCAAGCCGAGGCGGCCAGAGTGAGCGCGAAAGGCAGCAGCGCGGCGCCGTTGAGCCTGGCCGAACCGATCGTGCAGACGCCGATGAGGGCGAGCGCGCTCGCGACGATCTGAACGCGCGTCGGATGCTCGCCAAGGACGATACGCGCGAAGATGATCGTCAGAAACGCCTGCAATTGCATGACGAGCGAGGCGAGTCCGACGGGCATCCCCAGCTTCATCGCCAGGAACAACAGGCCGAATTGGCCGACGCCGATCAGCAGGCCATAGACGATCACGATCGAGATCGGCGCCTTTGGCGGCTTGACGAAGAAGATCGCGGGAACGGCGGCGAAGGCAAAGCGCAGCGCCGTCAACAGGAACGGCGGCGCTTCGCCGACGCCGTATTTGATCGCTATGAACGTCAGGCCCCAGACGAACGCCGCAAGCAGCCCCGTCAGCGCGTCGCGCGTAGTCATTTCGCCTCGTATGCGCCGGGCCTCAGGCCGCGTCCTTCTTGGCCTCGTCCGCCGCACGCCGCTTTTCCAGGATCTTCACGGCGACGACCGAGCCTTCGTAGAGCAGCAGCATCGGCAGCGCGAGCGAGATCATGCTGATGAGGTCGGGCGGCGTCAGGATCGCGGCGACGCCGACGACCGCGACGATCGCGTAGCGCCGCATCGAGGTCAGATATTTGGAATCGACGATGCCGACATGGCCGAGCAGCGTCAGAATGACCGGAAGTTGAAACGCCGCGCCGAAAGCGAAGATCAGCGTCATGATGAGCGAAAGATATTCGCTCACTTTCGGCAGCAATTCGATCGTCGCCTCGCCCGGCGTATTGACCTGCTGCAACGAAACCGAAAAACGGATCAGCAGCGGCATCACCGCAAAATAGACCAGCAGCGCGCCGAGCGCGAAGAAGATTGGCGTCGCGATCAGATAAGGCAGAAACGCCTGTCGTTCATTGCGATACAAGCCTGGCGCCACGAAGCGATAAATCTGGATCGCGATGACCGGGAAAGCGATGATCGCCGCGCCGAACATGCTCAGGCGAATATTGGTATAGAACTGTTCGAGAAAGTGCGTCGCGATCAGCGTCGCCTTTTCCGGTCCGACCACGTGGACGTAAGGCTCGGTCAGGATGTTGTAGATCGCCCGCGAAAAATAGAAGCAGACGAAAAACGCGGCGAAGAAAGCATAGAGCGCGCGGATCAGCCGTTGGCGCAGCTCGATCAGGTGGTCCATCAACGGCGCCTTGGTGGCGTCGATTTCCGCGTCGGTCATGGCGCCGGGCTCGTATGGGATTCGGGCGCGGAAACCGCCGGGTGCGCCTCGAAGGCGACCGGCGGGGGAACGGTGGCCTCGGCCGGCGCCGAGTCGGCCGGCGCGGCGCTCAACTTTGTCTCAATCTCGGTAGACGCGACTTCTTTGGGCGGCTCGATCGCATTGGTCATTTCGGCGCGCATCGCGCTGACCGGATCGTAGGCGACATCAACCTTCGAGGCTTCCTTCAGTTGCTCGATTTCCTTTTTCAGCGCATCGATGTCCGCTTCCTTCATGGCGTCCATGAACTGACCCTGGAAATCGGACGCCATGCGCCGCATCTTGCCGACATATTGGCCGACGGTGCGCATCACGCGCGGCAGATCCTTGGGGGGGATCACCGCCAGCGCGACGATGCCGAAGATCATGAGTTTGCCAACGTCGAAATCGAACATTTTACCGGACTAGCCAAACGAAAACCCGGGCCCGCCCCACGGCGCGCCCCTTGGGAGGCGATCCCAGGCGATGATGCGCGAGGCGCGTCAGCCGACCTTCTGTTTGTCGCTGGCGTCGACCGTCCCGGCGGCGCGGTTTTCCAGACTGCGGACGGCGGGCGGCGCCTTCGCGTCGGCCGTGTCGTCGTCGGCCATGCCCTTCTTGAAGGATTTGATGCCCTTGGCGACGTCGCCCATAATATCGGAGATCTTGCCCTTGCCGCCGAACAGGAGCAGCGCGACCGCCCCGAACAACATCCAATGCCAAATGCTGAAGCTACCCATGACGTCCACCTTACTTGGGGAGCGCCGCAGCGTCCCAATTCTCGCCCTCGTCCGTAGCCGGCGCGAGACTGTCTCGGAGCGAACCTAAGCGCGCACGGGCGCAAAAACAAGCCGAACGGATGCCCGCGGCCGCGCGCACGCCTCCTCAGGCGGGTAGTTCAGCGACTATTTTTTCCTAAACTTCCCACAATTTACGGGCCAAGGCGGGATCGTCGACATCCTCGTGGCATTTGTCCGGATTGCAGCCGGTGATGAGGATGGTCCGGCCCGCCAGCGAAAGGCCCGCCGTGACATCCTCCGCCGTCGAAGCAGAGCTGAACCCTTTCGGACCTTTGCCGCTGAAAATTGCCAGCATCGAAATCCCGTCCTCGGTCATGGCGCCGCGAACGCATACACGAACGCCCGCCGCGTTCCCAGCCGTGCGCCTTTCCCGCGGCGGCGCGTTGACGTAGGGTCCGACGCGCGCTTCCCGCGCCCATTTGGAGACCTCATGAGCCTCGTCGCCCAACGCCTGGAAGCCCTCGGCATCGTGCTGCCTCGACCCGCCGCGCCCGTCGCTAATTACGTCGCCGCCGTGCGCACAGGATCGCTGCTCGTCGTTTCCGGGCAATTGCCGCTCGGCCCCGACGGCAAGATGGCCCCGGCGCAGATCGGCAAGCTCAGCGAACTCTCCCCGGTCGAGTCGGCGCGGCAGGCGGCGCGGCTCTGCGCGATCAACGTCCTCGCCCAGGCTGCGGCGGCGCTAGGCGATCTTGACCGTATCGCACGCGTGGTCCGTCTCGGTGGTTTCTTCAACGTCGAGGGCGAGTTCGGCGCGCTGCCGCAGGCGATGAACGGAGCTTCCGACCTCGTCGCAGAAGTGTTCGGCGAGCGCGGCCGACATGCGCGCACTACGGTCGGCGTGGCGCATCTGCCTTTGAATGCGATAGCTGAAGTCGAGGCGATGTTCGAGATCGAGCCTTGAGCGCCGAGGCGTTCGCCTGGCTGACCGATCGCCCCATCGCCCATCGCGGCCTGCACGACGCGACGCGCGGCCGAATCGAAAACACGCTCGGCGCCGCCGAGGCCGCCCTCGCGCGCAACTTCGCCATAGAATGCGACGTGCAACTCACGCGCGACGGCGAGGCCGTGGTTTTTCACGACGCGACGTTGGAGCGCCTGACGCGCGCGACGGGCGCGCTCGCGGCGCGGAGCTTTGCCGAACTCGGCGAGGTGGAATTCAAGGCGACCGACGAGCGCATTCCCACGCTCGTCCGATTGTTGGAGTTCATCGGCGCCCGCGTTCCCCTCGTCTGCGAGATCAAGAGCGAATTCGCCGGCGACATGCGCCTGGCCGACCGAGTCGCGGAAATCACGGCGAGCTATCCCGGACCGCTCGCGCTCAAAAGCTTCGATCCCGCGGTCGTCGCCCACCTGCGCGCTTCCGGCATTTCGGCGCCGCTCGGCGTGGTCGCCGAGGCGAACTACGAAGGCGAATATTGGCGCGCGCTGACGGCCGAGCAGCGCCAGTCCTGCGCCGCGTTCCTGCACTATCCCCAGACGCGGCCCGACTTCCTCTCCTGGCGCGTGGACGATCTGCCGCACTCGACGCCGGCGTTGCTGCGCGCGTTGCGCGGTGCGCCCGTCATGGTCTGGACCGTCCGCGACGCCGAACAAAAGCGCCGCGCACGTCTGTGGGCCGATCAGATCGTTTTCGAGGGCGAACCGGATTAGTCGCCGGACTTCGCCGATCTGCGTCGGCGCGCGCTCTTGGCAAGCTGACCGAGCCCGTTCTCTTTGGCGAGCGCCGAACGTTTGGCGGAATAATTCGGCGCTACCATGGGATAGTCGGAGGGAAGATCCCATTTGGCGCGGTATTGCTCCGGCGTGAGCCCCAGAGTCCCCAGATGCCGCTTCAAAGACTTGAAACGTTTTCCGTCTTCGAGGCAAATCATGTAGTCCGGCGTAATCGATTTACGCACAGATACCGCAGGCTCCTTGATTTCAACGGGCGGCGGCGCCGGTTCGCCCTTCACTAGCTTCAACAAAGCGGCGTGAACATTTTCGATCAGGCCCGCCAGTTCAGCGCGCGGCACGGAATTGTTCGACACGAAAGCCGCTACTACATCTGTGGTTAGTTCCACTGGATCGAAGTCTTGCATTAGTTCCCCCCTGCATCCCCGGTATTGCTTACTCCCGCCAACTCGATTCGTCGATATCCCCGTTTAATCGTGAACGATAGCTCGGAAGAACTGCGTTTGTCTTTCCGCGCGCGCGAAGCCTAAGGCGACGCGCGCGCACGACGGTCGCCTGAATGTCAGCACTTTCGCGATTCGGCGCGGCGCGCCGGCTAAGTTAATCCACCCCGGGCTCTGGCGCGGGGCGCGAAGCTTCGCCCCTGCCTATTCCGTCGCCTGCGGCTCGCTAGGCGACTTCTCGCCGTCGCTCTTCTTCGCCCTCTTCGGCTTCTTCGCATCCGACGGCGGGTCTTTGGCGCGTTCGCGCCCGGCGACCAGGAGATCGCGTTCCAGCCGTGGCTGCGCCGGACCTTCGGGGTAAACGAAGCCGAGTTTCTTGACCCCGGCGTCGTCTGCGGTGACGACGACACGCACCACGCCACCGTTTTTCAAACGCCCGAACAGCACCTCGTCGGCGAGTTGCGTCTTGATCTGCGTCTGGATCACGCGCGCCATCGGTCGCGCGCCCATCGCCTCGTCATAGCCGTTCGCCACCAGCCACGCGCGCGCCTCGTCGGCAAGTTCGATCGTGACGTTGCGGTCGGCCAATTGCGCCTCGAGTTGCAGGATGAATTTGTCGACGACGCGGGCGATAATTTCGTGCGGGAGCCGAGCGAACGGCACGACGGCATCGAGTCGATTACGAAACTCCGGCGTGAACAGGCGATTGATCGCCTCGGAATCGTCGCCCTCGCGCTTCGAACGGTGGAAGCCGAACGCTTCTTTAGCCAGATCCTGCGCGCCGGCGTTGGTCGTCATGATGAGAATTACGTTTCGGAAGTCGATCTGCTTGCCCGAATGGTCGGTCAGTTTTCCGTGGTCCATCACCTGCAACAGGATGTTGAAGAGATCGGGGTGGGCTTTCTCGATTTCGTCGAGCAGCAGCACGCAATGCGGGTGCTGGTCGATGGCGTCGGTGAGCAAGCCGCCTTGATCGAAGCCGACATAGCCGGGAGGCGCGCCGATTAACCTGGAGACGGTATGGCGCTCCATATATTCGGACATATCGAAGCGAATTAGTTCCAGGCCGAGGCTGGAAGCGAGTTGGCGCGCCGCTTCGGTCTTGCCGACGCCCGTCGGGCCGGAAAAGAGATAGCAGCCGATCGGCTTTTCCGGTTCACGCAGACCTGCCCGGGCGAGCTTGATCGCAGAGGACAGCACCGAGATCGCCTCGTTCTGGCCGTAGACGACCCGTTTCAACGTCTCCTCGAGGTGCTGCAAGACCTCGGTGTCGTCCTTGGAAACGGACTTGGGCGGAATGCGCGCCATCGACGCGACGGTGGCCTCGATCTCCTTGACGCCGATCACCTTCTTGCGCTTGGCCTCGATGACGAGCATTTGCGAGGCGCCCGTCTCGTCGATCACGTCGATCGCCTTGTCGGGCAGTTTGCGGTCGTGAATGTAACGCGCGGACAACTCCACCGCCGCCTTCACCGCCTCGTTCGTGTAGCGCAGCTTGTGGAATTCCTCGAAATAGGGCTTGAGGCCCTTGAGGATTTCGACCGTGTCCTCGACGCTCGGCTCCTTGACGTCGATCTTCTGAAACCGGCGCACCAAAGCGCGGTCTTTCTCGAAATACTGGCGGTATTCCTTGTAGGTTGTCGAGCCGATGCATCGCAATGTCCCTTGCGCGAGCGCGGGCTTGAGGAGGTTCGAGGCGTCCATCGCGCCGCCGGAGGTCGCCCCGGCGCCGATCACGGTATGGATTTCGTCGATGAAGAGAATCGCGTCCTTGTGCTGCTCGATCTCCTTCATCACCTGCTTGAGCCGCTCTTCGAAGTCGCCGCGGTAGCGCGTGCCCGCAAGCAGCGCGCCCATGTCAAGCGCGAACACGGTCGCTCCCAGCAGCACCTCGGGCACGTCGGCGTTGATGATCTTGCGCGCCAGCCCTTCCGCGATCGCCGTCTTGCCGACGCCGGGATCGCCGACCAGCAGCGGATTGTTCTTCTGGCGGCGACACAGAACCTGGATCGTGCGTTGCACTTCGGCCTCGCGGCCGATGAGCGGATCGATCCGCCCGTCTTTCGCCTTTTTGTTCAAATTAACACAGTAAGCGTCTAATGCGCCTTCTTTTTTCTTAGTTTCCTGGGTCTCCTTGGCGTCCTTGGACTCGCGACCGTCGGCGTCCTCGTCGGCGCCGCGCGGGGTGCGAGTCGGGTCGGACAGGCCGGGGCGTTTGGCGATGCCATGGCTGATGTAATTGACCGCGTCGTAACGGGTCATATCCTGCTCTTGCAGGAAAAACGCGGCGTGACTCTCGCGCTCGGCGAAGATAGCGACGAGCACATTGGCGCCGGTCACCTCCTCGCGCCCGGACGACTGGACATGGATGGCGGCGCGCTGGACGACGCGCTGGAAGCCGGCGGTCGCCTTCGCCTCCTCGCCGCCCTCGACGACGAGATTTTCAAGCTCGGTGTCGACGTAACGGGCGACATTCTTGCGCAATATGTCGAGATCGACGTTGCACGCGCGCAGCACCGCCGCGCCGTCGGGATCGTCGATCAGCGCCAGCAGCAGATGCTCCAGCGTCGCATATTCGTGCCGTCGCTCGTTCGCCACGGCGAGCGCTTTGCGAAGGGTCTTTTCTAGCGCTCGGGAAAAAACGGGCATTTGAGACCTTTCACTTCTTTTCCATGATGCATTGCAGCGGATGTTGATTCTTGCGTGCGTGGTCCATCACCTGCGCGACTTTCGTCTCGGCGATTTCATAGGTGAACACCCCGCATTCGCCCACGCCGTTGTGATGGACATGCAGCATGATCTGCGTCGCTTCTTCCGGGCTCTTGTTGAAAAAAGACTGCAGGATCGAGATCACAAACTCCATCGGCGTGTAGTCGTCGTTGAGCAGGAGCACGCGATACATATTGGGCCGCTTCGTCTGCGTTCGCGTGCGGGTGATGACGGCGGCGCCGCTTCCCGGCGTTTCGTCGCCGCGCCGCGGCTCGCGCGCGGCGACGACATCGAGACTCGTGCGCTCCGCGACCGATACGGAGCGCGCAGCGAACAGCAAGCGCGCCAAGCGCGCCACTCCGGCCCGGAATCGGCTGAAAATCGGATGCGGCTCGGAACCCACTTTCGACCTCTCGACGATAAGAGCGACGCGGGCGCGACGCTTCCTAAGCCCGCCGCCTCGCTCTCGCATTTCATCTAGGCGCCGTAAGCCCGGACCGCCAGAGGGCGACGCAACCCGGTGAGGATCACCAATTTGTTTCGAGCGCGCAAGTGCCGACACGACACAATATCGACAACAAAAAAGGGCCGACCTCACGGCCGACCCTTTGAAAACTATTCCCCGAAACTTACGCCGGGGCTACGCCACTCAACGCAACGAGTTGAGCCTTACTTCGCCTGCGCGGCGGAGAAGGCGCTCTCAACCGGCTTGAACGCTTCGGTCGCCAGCTTGACGAACATCTCGTTCAGCTTGGTCGCCTGAGCGACGAAGCCTTCGTAGGAAGTCTTGGCGAAATCGGTCTGGATCTGGATCGCGGTCTCGACGGTCTTGGCGCCGAGCAGCTTTTCGACCGCAGCGGTATTGGCGGCGAAAGCCTTCTTCGAATAGTCGGTCGACTCGGCGGCGATCTCCTGGAGGCCCTTCGTCACGGTCGTGGCGACGGCATTGACGGTGTCGATCTGCTGCTTGCTGAATTTCTGGAAGTCTTCGAATTTCGGGGTCGTGGTCATGGGACGCCTCTGGGCTGGATTTCGCCGTTTGCGCCGGTCCGCGACTTTCGCGCCGGCGTTGGAATTCATTTAGGTGCAGCGCACAATAAAGTCAAGTTTCATTTTGCATTGCACCAATTCCGCCGGCGCATGGTGGAATCCCGCTCCGGCAAGTCGCGCTTAAGACAATCATATTAAAAGAGTTTCCGGCGCGCGCCTGCGCCGCGACCGGATCATTGCGTCGCACTGCGTCAAATTCGCCCGCGAATCCGGGGGCTTGCGCGGCATCCGGCGAAGAATCGGCGCGGCCGTTAACCCAACCGTAACCGCAAAGCCATAACGTCTGACTGTGTGTGTGTTTTGCAACGACGCGCGGCCCCGAGGGCCAAGCGGCGTGGTGTGTAAGGGCGCGTTATGGCGAATTGCGGCATCGGTCCTGGGGTTTCCGGCTGGCTTCGTTTGGCGGCGGGGGTATGTCTGGCGGCGACGACGATCGTCGCGGCCTCCGGCCCCGCGCAAGCCCGCCACTCCAGACATTTCCACCGGCATTATTCCCATCATTACGCGGCGGTGCGCACGCAAGGCTACGCCCGCACCCAGGCCGTTCCTTCCTCGCCCGCCTTTTCCGCGATCGTCGTCGACGCCAACACGGGCCGCGAACTTTATGGCGCAAACGAAAACGCGCTGCGCCATCCCGCCTCGATCACCAAGGTGATGACCCTCTATCTGTTGTTCGAGCAGTTGGACAAAGGCGCGATGACGCTCGCGACCCGCATCCCGATCTCCGAGCACGCCGCCGCGCAGGAGCCCTCGAAGCTGGGAATCGCCGCCGGGGAGACGATTTCGGTCGAAGACGCGATCAAGGCGGTCGTCACCCGTTCGGCGAACGACGTGGCGGTCGCCATCGCCGAAGCGATCGGCCACGACGAAGACGCGTTCGCGCAAATGATGACGCGCAAGGCCCATTCGCTGGGGATGTCGCGCACGATTTATCGAAACGCCTCGGGCCTGCCCAACGACGAGCAGATCACCACCGCCCGCGACTTGACGGTCCTGGCGCGCGCGACCGAGGAGCGGTTCCCCAAATACTTCAAGTATTACTCCACGCATGAATTCGAATACGCCGGAGAAGTCATAGGCAATCACAACCATTTGCTCGGCCGGATCGACGGCGTCGACGGCATCAAGACCGGCTACACCCGCGCCTCCGGCTTCAACCTGCTGACGTCGGTGCACCGTGACGGGCGTTCGATCGTCGCGGTGGTTCTGGGCGGGCGGACCTCCGGGGCCCGCGACCGCGTGATGGAGAACCTTATTTCGGACCACTTGGCCGAGGCGAGCAACCAGGGCCACAGCGCTTCCATGATCGCGGAAAACGACGGTTCGGACGCCGACGCCACGCCTTCGCGTCCGGTTCAACTCGCTCTCGCCAAGACCCCTGTCCCGCCGGCCCGCCCGACAGTCGACCCGCAAGGCGAGGGCGACAATACGGTCGAGGACGACGCCGAGGCGCCGCCGCGCCCCGTTTTGGCCGTCGCGAAGGCGCCCGCGCAGCCGCCGCTCACCTTGGCCGCCCTCGCGCCGCCCGCTCCGGCGCCCGCGGAGTTTGTCCCGCCGGCGCGGGTCGAAAAGAGTGACGCGCCGACGCCGCGCGAACTGGGTTGGGTCAAGGGCGCCGAAGCCGCCCGGAATGCGAAGTCGGAAGCCCCGCTTCCCGCCCCGCGTCCGCGCGCGCTCGCCCAGAAGGACGAGGTGGCCAAGACGGAGACGCGGGTCGCCCGGGCGGACGATGGCGCCCAAGGCGGATGGGTCATCCAGATCGGCGCCAGTGAGGACGCCGATAAGGCCAACGACCTGCTGATCCGCGCCCGCGCGCAGAATCGCGCGACGCTCGCCTCGGCCAAGGCGTTCACCGAAAAGGTCAAGAAGGGCGAAGGCACGTTTTATCGCGCGCGTTTCGCCGGCCTTGACTCGAACAGCGCCGAACAAGCGTGCCGCGCGCTCAAGCGCAATGGCTTCTCCTGCTTCACCGCCCACGATTAACCGGCCCGCCCCTAAGCCAATCCCCGCCAGTCCTCGCAGAGTTGAGTTCAGCGATGTCGGTTCAGCAGAACATCCTTGGCCTGATTGACCCGCGCAGCCAGAGCGGTCGAGCCGCCATGATCTGGATGAAACTTCTTCATCAGAGCGCGGTGCGCCCGGATGACTTCCTCGGCGCCCGCGCCCTTCGGCAAGCCCAGGACTTCGTACGCTTCGTCGCGCGTCATCGCGCCGGCGCCGCGAGCGTCCCTCCGCCCCTGCGGCTCACCCTCGTCTGCCTCACGCCAGCCGGCGAACCGGCGGTCGAGATAAGTCTCTAGCAGCGTCGCGCCTTCGGGGTCGTCGCGCCGGCATATCTCCAGGAGTTTGAGGCTGTCTGGCCGGGCTAGGCTGGCGAGTTCGCTGCCCTGGAACGGCCCGCCAATCACCGAGCCGCTCATCGCGCCGCTGTCGAGGTCGAGCCGCATTTCGATCGTCGCCGAGCGAGCCAGCGAAACTCTCGCGGCTTTACGACCGAATCCGGCGGCTTGAAACGCGTTCGCGAACGGGTTGACGCCGTTTCGCAATCCCAGGCCCGCCAGGAGGCTGGCTAGCGTACCCGCGAGACCGAAGCTCCCGCGAAGCACGAGAAGCAGCACGCTGACCAAACCGAGCGCGACCCCGCCTTTACGCACCAGGCGCGCCGCATCCGCCGGACTCAAACGGCCGAATTGCTTGATCGCCACCAGTAGCAGATAGAGCGCGAATAGGCCTAGGAAGAAGGTCGGCATTGCATCAATCTCGTATCATAAACAAAATAGTAGAGCGATATTCTAATCTGTTACATAGCGAAAACCGTGACGCCCGGACAACCGGCGCCGGGCCGAGGCGATCGAGCCTACGCCTGTTTCAGCCGCCCCGCATCTGCTCCAGCAATGGCCGCGCCTCAGCCTCGCTTCGCGCCAACGCTTCCAGCGCCTTGCGTCCTCCGGCCGCATAGGTCGCCGCCGCGCGCAACAGCGCGGCGAGGCGCGTGGCCGAGCCCGCGTCGAACGTCCCATATACGCCGCCCGTCACCCGCGCGATCTCCTGGAACGCGCGTCGCGCCTGGGGATCATCGCCCTCCAGGAACATAAACGCCTTCGTTCCCGCGAGCGCCAGTTCGCCGGCTAGGCCGAGCGTTTCGTCAAGGCTCTCTTCCATCGCGTCGCCGACGAACACCAACGCGCCGACCTTGCCGCACCGTGCTTCGTCGCGGGCGTGTGCGAGCACCTTACGCATTTGCGTCAGACCGGCGCGCACGCCGATGCCACTCATCAAATCGGCCAGGCCCTTGCCGCCGGAAACGAAGCGCGAGGCGCGGCACTCGCCCGTGCCGCGAAAATAGACGAGTTGCACTTCGAGGCCGCCGATTCCCGACGCCGCCTCGAACATGCTCCCTTGCAGGCTTTGCGCAAGATCCCAGGTCGCCTGTCGGCTCATCGTCGCGTCGAGCGCGAAGATCAGCCGGCCGCCCGCCGAGGCCGAAGGCGCCGGAATGTTTCGCGCCGCCTCGACGAAGGCGGCGATTTCGGCGCTCGCATTTCGCGGCGCCCCGACGTTCGATTTGGTCATATCGTCCACCGCCCGCTCGGATTCGCGCGAAGCTAAGATTGGGGCGCCCGAGTGCGGACGCAAGCGGCGGCTTGGCGAATTCTCCGCGCCATGGCAACACAGAACGCAAGCCGCATCGAAGGAACCGCCATGATCCGCGTCGTCGCCGTTATAACAGCGCATCCCGGTCGCCGGGCCGAAGCGCTTGAAATTTTCAAAGCCAATGTGCCCGCCGTGCTCGCCGAAAAGGGCTGCCGCGAATATGGGGCGGTCATCGACGCCGAGGGTTTTGGAGCGTTCCAGGCCAAGATCGGGCCGGATACGTTCTTCGTCATTGAGACATGGGACAGCGCCGAGGCGCTGGCCGCGCACGCGGCGTCGCCGCATATGATCGCCTATGGCAAGCGCACGAGGGAACTGGTGGCGAGCCGGGCAATCCATATTCTGGCGCCGGCCTGAAGGCTCAAAGCAGCCCCAATTGGCCGAGTTCGCGCCTCAGCGCCTCCGGCATTTCGGCCGCTCCGGCGCTCGAGGCGTCGAGATCGGGCGGCGCATCCTTTTCGGGAAAGTAGCGCCAGCCCTGGAAGGCGCGAAACGGACGCGGGCGCACCTTGACGACGTCAGGATCGAGCCAGAGCCGGCAGCGCCCGATTCCGTCGACGTCCTTGAATGGCTCGATGTCGATAATCTCCTGACGCGCCGAGACCTGGCCCTTGATGACCCAGTACAGCGAACCCCCCGCGACGATTTCGGCGGCTCGGGTCGGGACCATGCGCGTGACATGTTGCGAACGACGCGGCCCGCCTTGCCGCACGCGCTCGGCGACCCGCTCCTCGACCCAGCGCTCGAGATCGGCGATCGAATCCGCGCCGACGCAAAGTTTGACGAGGTGGAGGGCCATGCCGGCGTCTTATCGCGAGCGAGCCGCAAAGGCGAACTCGGCGCGCGCGCCCTGTGGATGGCGGCGCGCTCAGACGAGTGGACGGCCCGTGGTCATGTACAATCCCGCGCCATCGACGGCCAGTTGCGACATCGTCTCCGTGAAGGTCATCTGATAGCCCGACGACGTTCCGGCCGATCCCCAGGGGTTATGAAGCGTCGCAACGCCGGTGGCGGCGTTGAAGCCGACCAATTCATACATATGACCGGTGAAGAAGCTGCCATCGTTGACGCTGGAATCCAGCAGCACCGATTGGCCCGAGCCGAACGCCTGGGCGAGTTGCGTCGCATCCGAGGCGATCTGACTGCTCGTATCCGTGCTGCTCATCCAAACGGTGTTGACCGCCTGCCCGGTGATTTCGGTGAGCGGCACGGCCAGACCGCTGTCGATGTTGGCGTAGGCGTTGGTCGTACCGGGCCGCTGCGAGAAGGCCGACGCAACGGGGTCCGAGTTAAGCTGGGCGTAGGCCTTCTCGATCAGTTCCGGCCAAGCGATATTTCCGTTCGCGAAAGCGAGCGTTTGCCCGTTGGACCATTGTCCCGACGACATGACCGCCAGGGAATCGTTCACCGTGACGTAATCGGCCTGGCCGTTGATGAGAAAGCGGACGCCATACGTGCCGTTGCCATTGGTGGAAATCATCGACTCGATCGCGCTTGGATCCTGAAGCGCTACCTCGCCGAGCGAGGCGACGAAATAGCAGTCGCCGACAGCGCCCTGATTGACATCGAGATAGCTCGGCGTTCCCGACGAGGCGAATAAAGGATTGACGACGGTCTGGTAGGTCGCGCCGTAGGATGTCTCGCCGACCGAGGACAGATCGGCATTGGGCAGATCGGTTCCTAGAAACCACTTGCCGATCAGTTCGTTGAACTGACCCGACAGGGACGTCGAGCTGAGATTTCCAAGCGCCGACGGCGACGTCGAGCCGCCCGTCCAGAAGGCGTTCGCGCCATTGCCGTCGACGACATTGCGCGTGATGTCCTGAACATAGGCCGAAGTCGATATGCCGCCCGGCGCGTCGAGCAATCCGCCGAGCGTCTGCAAGGCGTCGAGCTTGTTGACGGTCATGCCGCCCTTGGCCGCGTCCTGAAGGATCGTCAGCATGGAGTCGTAACTAAGCGATCCCCCGCTCATCAGTCGGCCGACGTCGGCGGCGATGGCGGTGTTGTTTATTTCACTCAACACGTTGGTGACGGTCTGCGTCACCGTTGAATTCGCCGCCGCCGACCACGACACGCCGTCGAAAATCTTGATCGACACCGTGTCGGCGCCGTCGGCGAGTCCCCCGGTATAGGTCAGGTGGCAGAGATCGGCGGCGGCGATCGTCGTCCATTGCCCGGCCGCCAAGGCGACGCCGTTCAGAAACAATTGACCGCCGTCGCCGCCGCTGTTCATGAACGCGTATTCGGTTGCGCTCTGCCCTGACGGCAGCGACTTCGAAGCGATCAGCGACGAAGCGAAAATCGTCCGCTCGGCGGAAATCGACTTGTCCGAGGCGATCAACGATGGTCCGGCCAGAATTTGGACCGACGCGGTCGTGGCGGCGGACCACACAGAACCGTTGTAGCTCTCGATCGAAACGGAATCGGTCCCGACGCCGGCGCCCGCGACATAAGTCAGCTGGGATAGCTGCGCGGCAGTGACGACAATGGATTTGCCCGAAGCGAGGGCGACGCCGTTGAGAACGAGATAGCCGCCGTCGCCGCCCTGATCGTTGAAAGAGTATTCGGGTGGCGCGGCGCCGCCGCTCGAAGTCATCAGCGCCGAGGCGGCTACGGATTGGTTGGCGTCGATCGTGAGATTGGCCCCGGCGAAAGGCGCGGCGGGCGGACTCGCGCTCGGCGCGGAGACGGAGGCGGTCGCCGAGCCGAAAGCCCAGCCGGTGGAGGCGTTGTAAGCGCCGAAACTGACCGTTTCGGAACCCGCGCCTGCGCCCGCGACATAGACAAGTCCGGCCAGTTGACTCTGGCTGAGATAATTCCATTGGCCGTCGGCGAGGGCCGAACCGTTCAACGTGAAAAGTCCGCCCGCGGCGCCGCTGTCGTAGATCGCGTATTCGGTTGCGCCGGCGACGACGTCGTTCGGAAAAAACGAGAAATACGACGTCTCGTCATTCTGTTGGAGCGCGATATTCTGAACGCTGATACTGGCCACAACGCGCCCCGAAGCCTATAGCCTCGGCGCGCCCGCGCATTCGAGGCCTCGACGCGGGTCTGCGAGCCGCGCCAATCGCCTCGTCAATCTCCTTCGAAAATGCTCAGGCCAATTTAAGGAAATCGATCAAATTGCGAGCTTCGCGGCAAAATCCGCGCTGACCCGGCGAGCCCCGCGCCTTCGGCCGGCGGGCGTCGGCCTATTCCTCGGGCTCGGTCTCGAAGCGCAACGGGAAGCCCATCCTCGCACCCGCCTCCGTCGCCCGCGCCGCCTTGGTCTCGGCGATGTCACGCGGAAAGACCGACACCACGCAGACGCCCAGCCGATGCGCGGTCATCATCACACGGTGGGCCTGATCCGCGGAGAGGCGGAATTCGCCCTTCAGCACGATCACCACGAATTCCCGCGGAGTGAAATCGTCGTTGAGCAGGATGACTTTATGCAGCTTCGGCCGTTCCGTCTTGGCGACGGGTTTGACGCGCGGCTTGAGATCGAGATTGCTCATCGCAGGCCTCGCAAGACTGGGAAAGCAGACCCTCATTCTCGCATCGCGAGGCAACGAGGTCCAGCCGCCATCAGGTGCGGGCGGCCATTTCCTGATAGCGGCGGCGCAGCGCCAGAGTCAGTTTGCCCGGCTTGCCGTCGCCAATCTTCTTGCCGTCAATCGCCACCACGGGCATCGCCACCGAAGTCGAATTCGAATAAAACGCCTCGCGCGCGGACAGAGCCTCGTCGAGCGAGAAGGAGCGTTCCTCGAACTTGGCGCCCTCCTCGGCCGCGACGTCGATCAGCGTCGTGCGCGTCACCCCGCGCAGAATCGCGTTGTCGGCGTGGCGCGTGATCAGTACGCCGTCCTTGGAAACGATCCAGGCGTTGCTCGACGAACCCTCGGTGACGAGGCCCTTGGCGTCGACGAGCCAGGCCTCTTCCGCGCCGGCCGCGTGCGCGGCCTCTTTCGCCAGCACGTTGGGCAGCAATTGCAACGTCTTGATGTGCGGATGCGCCCAACGCTCGTCTGGCGCGGTGATGACGGACGCGCCCCGCGCCGCCAGTTTCACGAAACTATCGGGATCGATCGACTTGGCGACCACGATCAGGCTCGCCTTGACGCTAGCGGGCGGAAAGCTGTGATCGCGCGGCGCCGCGCCGCGCGAGACCTGCATATAAAGCATCCCGTTGCGCACGCGGTTGCGCGCTACGGTCTCGCGCAGCACGAATTTCAGCGCCGGCTCGCCCATGGGCGGGGCGATTCGCAGCACGCCCAGCGAGCGCTTCAGCCGCGCCAGATGGCGCTCCAGATCGGTCAGTTTGCCGTTCGAGACCTCCATCGCCTCGTAAACGCCGTCTCCGAAATTATGGGCGCGATCGTCGATCGATACGCCGGCTTCGGCATGGCGGACATAGCGGCCGTTGACATAGGCGATGCGGGTCATGGCGCCTTTCTGCCCGCCGCGAAACCGGTTGTCCAGCCTGGCGCGAAGTTGATTTGCCGCGCCAAGCTGCTAACAAGGCGCGCCCGCGGCCGACCCGCCGCTCCCACGAGGCCCCCAATGCATTTCTTCAGTCGCCGCGCGCTGCTCGCGCTCCCTCTCTTGGCCGCCCTGCCCGCTTTGGCCGAGGACGCCGCCACCAACACGATTGTGCTGGAAACCAAATACGGCAAGACGCTGATCCGCCTTCGCCCCGACCTTGCGCCCAAGCACGTCGCGCAAATCAAAGCGCTGGTGAAGCGCAAGTTCTACGACGGCATTGTATTCCACCGTGTGATTCCCGGCTTCATGGCCCAAACGGGCGATCCGACCGGAACCGGCGGCGGCGGCTCGGACCTGCCGAATATTCCCGCTGAATTTTCCAGCACGCCGTTCAAGCGCGGCACGCTCGGCATGGCGCGCGCCCAGGATCCCAATTCCGCCAACTCGCAGTTCTTCATCTGCTTCGCCGACGCCTCGTTCCTGAACGGCAATTACACCGTGTTCGGCGAGGTGGTTTCGGGGATGGACGCGATCGACAAGATCAAGGCCGGAAGCCAGGCCAATAACGGCGCCGTCGACCATCCCGACAAGATCATCTCGATCCGCTTCGCGCCCGATGCGAAGTGATCGCCTCGAAATCCCGCAAGGAGACAATTCTATGAGCGCAGGCAACACCCTGACCTTGGAGACGACCAAAGGGCCGGTCGTCATCGAGATGAACCCCGCTATCGCCCCCGGCCACGTCGCCCATATCAAGAAGCTGGTCGGCGAAGGCTTTTACGACGGCGTCGTGTTCCACCGCGTCATCGACGGCTTCATGGCCCAGACCGGTTGCCCGCACGGGACCGGAACCGGCGGCTCGAAATATCCGGATTTGAAGGCCGAATTCAACGCGGAGCCGCATGTGCGCGGCACGGTGTCGATGGCGCGCGCGCAGAGCCCGAACTCGGCCAATTCGCAATTCTTCATCTGCTTCGACGACGCGCGTTTCCTCGACCGTCAATATACGGCCTGGGGCAAGGTCGTCTCCGGCATGGAGAACGTCGACAAGATCAAGCGTGGCGAGCCCGTGCGCGATCCCGACAAGATCCTCAAGGCGACCTTGAGCTGAGGCGTCCGCCGATATTCCTCCGGGACGGACGGCGCCGCCGCCCGTCCCCTTTGCATTGAGAGGCGGCTCGATCCCATTTCATGCGCGTCGACCTCTTCGATTACGGACTCCCCGCCGATCGCATCGCGCTCGAGCCGGCGAACCCGCGCGAAAGCGCGCGGATGCTGGTCGTCGGCGCCGACAGCGCGCTCGCGGACCGGCATATTCGCGATCTGCCGGATTTCCTGCGCCCCGGCGACGCCGTCGTCGTCAACGACACGCGCGTCATCGCGGCGCGGCTCGACGGCGTGCGCGTGCGCGGCGACGCGGTCGCCCGCATCGAGGCGACGCTCATCAAGCGCCTCGACGGCAGCCGTTGGCGCGCGCTCGTGCGACCCGCCAAAAAGCTGAAGGTCGGGGAGCGCGTCCGCTTCGGGGATGCCTCGGAAAGCCGCGCCTGCCTGCTGGGCGCGCTCGACGCGGAGGTTGAGGAAAAGGGCGAGGCCGGCGAAGTCACGCTCAACTTCGCTTTCCACGGCGCCGTGCTTGACGAATCGATCGAGAGTCTCGGCCAGCCGCCTTTGCCGCCCTATATCGCGGCGCGGCGCGCCGTCACGATCGCCGACCGCGCGACTTATCAGACCATGTTCGCGGACGAACCCGGCGCTGTCGCCGCGCCGACCGCGGGCCTGCATTTCACCGCCGATCTCGCGCGCCGCGCCGTGGCGTCCGGCGCGAGCCTGCATCGCGTTACGTTGCATGTGGGCGCAGGCACGTTCCTGCCGGTGAAGGTCGAGGACACCGCGAACCACGTCATGCATTCCGAGTGGTTCCGGCTCGACGCGGCGACCGCCGAGGCGCTCAACGCGGCGCGCGCGCGCGGCGGGCGAATTGTCGCCATAGGCACGACGAGCCTGCGCGCTCTCGAAAGCGCGGCGGACGAGGGCGGGCGTATCCATCCCTTCTCCGGCGAGACGGCGATTTTCATAACCCCGGGCTATCGCTTCAAAGCGGTCGACCTGCTGCTCACAAATTTCCACCTGCCCCGCTCGACGCTGCTGATGCTAGCGTCGGCATTCTCCGGCTTTGAGACGATCCAGCGCGCCTACGCCCATGCGATCGAAAGCGGCTATCGCTTCTATAGCTACGGCGACGCCTGCCTCTTGACGCAGGCGAGTTGAACTCCCGAGCGCGCCGAGGAGTCGCGTAGATATGCGCGAAGTCGCGCAATTTCGCGTCATCGCTATTGACATGAAATGTTTTTCGCGTCATTCATTATGATATGAATATTTCGTCTCCCCGTTCCTATCGAATGAAGGCCCGCGCCGAGGCCGCGGCGGCGACGCGCGAGCGCATCCTGGCCAGCGCGCTGAGCCTCATATTCGAGCGATCGTTCGATCTGGCGACCATCGAGGCCATCGCCGAACGGGCCGGGACGACGCCCCGAACGGTAATGCGGCTGTTCGGCTCCAAGCAGATGTTGATCGCCGCGGCGTTGGAAACTCTAGGCGAGCTGGGCATGGCGCCGATCGTCGCCGGCGATGTCGGGGCGCTGGTCGCGGGCATGTATGACTTCTACGAGCCGATCGGCGACGCGGTGGTGCGTTGGCTCGCCGACGAACAGCGGCTGCCGGCGATGGCGAGCCATCTCGAAATCGGCCGACGCCATTTGCGTTCCTGGGTCGCCGAGGCCTTCGCAGCCGAGCTCGCGCGCCGCGCTGGGCCGGAGCGCGAGGAACTGATGAACGCGCTTGTCGTCGCCTTCGACGTCTACGCCTGGAAGTTGCTGCGGCGCGACCTCGGACTCGAACCGGCGGCCGCGCAGGCCGTGATCCGCAGAATGGTGACGGCCTTGTTGAAGGAGGAAAGCAATGGCGAACATGCTGTGGCTGAACTGGTCGGGCGGCGGCAATCTGCCGCCGAGCCTCGGAATCGCGCGCGTTCTTCGTGAGCGCGGTCACGAAGTGGCCTTCGCGGGCCGTCCGGAAATGGTCGCGCGCGTCGAGCGCGCCGGATTTCGCGCGATCGAGCTGACGCGCGCCTACGAGCAGGCGGCCGCCTATCCCGACAAGTGGATCAAACGAGCCGCGAGCTACATCACCTCGCCCGCCGTCGCTGAGGAAATTCGCGAACTGCTGCCGCGCGAAGACCCCGACGTCGTGATCGTCGACCAGATGTTCCCGGTGGCGTTGATGGAGGCGGCGCGATTTGCGAAGCCCTCGGTCGCTGTCTGCCACACCTGCGTCTGGCGCGGACTCGACATGTGGCGCCGGCACTTCGAGATGTTCGCGTCGCTGCGCGAGGAGGCCGGGTTCGGCGCGATCCCGAAGGATCTCGAAAGCCTCTGGATGGCGCAGGACAAGATGCTCGCGACGACACTGGCCTCGCTTGATCGCGCCTCGGGCGCGCTCGGCCAATCGCATAAACTGCGGCACGTCGGGCCGGTGCTGGAGCGCGAGAAGCATGGCGTTCGCGTCTCGGTGCCATGGAGCCGGCGCGACCCGACCCCGCTCGTGCTCGTCAGCTTCTCGACCATGCCGGAACAGGGCCGGGTCGCGAAGTTCCAGAACGCGATCGATGCGCTCGGCGCGCTTCCGGTCCACGCCGTCGTGACGGTCGGCGACAGCATCGATCCGGGGGAACTGCGGCCGGCCGACAATGTCGTCGTGTTCGCGACCGCCGACCACGACGATCTGATGCGCCGCGCCGCGCTTGTCGTCACGCATGGCGGGCACGGAACCTTCATGCGCGCCTTGCGCAATGGCCTGCCGATGGTCGTCATCCCCGGTCTCGGCGGCGATCAGCCGGTCAATGCGGCGGCGACGGAGGCATGGGGGGTCGGGCGCGCCCTGCCCGCCGACGCGACCGCCGAGGCGATGCGGGAAGCAATATCGGCCGTTCTCAGCGGCGCCGACTATCGCCTGGCGGCGAGCGCGATCGCGCGCGAACTCACAGGCGTCGACGGGGCGGAGAACGCGGCCGACGAGATCGAGGACATGCTCGACGGCGCCAAGCCCGGCGCGGTCGCGGCTTAGGCGAAAGCGGGCGCGCGCCGGGGAGACACGAAACAGGGCCGAGCGGGCGTTTGCCTTTGTCGCGCGCCCGTGCTTAGGCCTGCCGCTTTCTCCCCCGGCATGACGAAATGCGCGACACGCAAGACTTCGCCTTCACGATTCTCGCCCAGGACGGGGCCGCCCGTCTCGGGCGCATCGACACGCCGCGGGGAGAAATCCGCACCCCCGCCTTCATGCCGGTAGGCACCGCCGCCACCGTCAAGGCGATGTATCCGGGCGAGGTGCGCGCGCTCGGCGCCGATATTGTGCTCGGCAACACCTATCATCTCATGCTGACGCCCGGCGCCGAACGCATCGCCCGGCTCGGCGGCCTGCACAAGTTCATGAACTGGCCGCATCCGATCCTCACCGATTCCGGCGGCTTCCAGGTGATGAGCCTTTCCAAGCTGCGCAAACTCGACGAGCGTGGCGTCGTGTTCCAATCGCACATCGACGGCTCACGGCACGAGCTGACGCCTGAACGAGCCATGGAGATCCAGCGCCTGCTCGGCGCCGACATTCAGATGCAGTTCGACGAATGCGTGCGCCTTCCCTGCTCGTTCGAGGAGGCGGATCGTGCGATGCGGCTTTCGCTGCGCTGGGCCGAACGCTCGCGCGTCGCCTTCGGCGCGCAGCCCGGCCGCGCCGCGTTCGGCATCGTGCAGGGCGGCGCCGAAAAAGCCCTGCGAGTGACGAGCGCGCGCGAACTCGGAGACATGGGCTTCAACGGTTACGCGATCGGCGGCCTCGCCGTCGGCGAACCGCAAGCGGTGATGCTGGAAATGATCGAGACGGTCGAGCCGCATCTGCCGCAAGCCAAGCCTCGCTATCTGATGGGAGTCGGCACGCCCGACGACCTCCTGCAAAGTCTTACGCGCGGCGTCGACATGTTCGATTGCGTGATGCCGACCCGCGCCGGACGGCACGGCATGGTCTTTACTCGCCACGGCCGCATGAACCTGAAGAACGCGCGCTTCGCCGACGACGAACGTCCGATCGATCCGGCTTCGTCGGCGCCGGCTGCGCGCGACTATTCGCGCGCCTACTGGCGCCATCTCGTCAAGTCGGGGGAAATCTTGGCGATGATGGGACTGACGGCGATCAATCTCGCCTATTACCAGGACATGATGGCGGGGGCGCGCAGCGCCATTCGCGAGGGCCGGCTGCAGGACTATGTCGCGCAAACTCGCGAGGGCTGGGAAAAAGGCGAAAAAGACGGCGCCTAAAGCGCGGGCAAAAAAACAAGGCCGGAGGCTATCTCCGGCCTTGTCCTTGTACCCGTTCCTTGCTTTGCCGACCGGCCATTTCGCGTCTTTGGCGTCGTGCGCCGCGCTCTTCGACCGATAAGCTCCCCGTCCTCCCACAGACTCGGCGTCGGCGTCGCCTCTTTCGAGGCGGCGGCCTCCTTTTCACAAGCCCGTCATCATTAGTCGATCCCATGGGCCGTGTCACCATGTTGGGCAGGGCTGCCATGCGATTTTTTTCTGACTGCCCCTTTTTTGGCCAATTCCACCGTGAAAGACGTCGGATTTGGGTCGATCGCGAGCCACCGGGATCGCCGTGACCGCTTTCGCGCGACTGGGCGTTGGCGTAAGAACGCGCGCGAAAGCGCCAATTTTCGTGAACGCCAGGAGCCCCCAATGACCGCCATCGTTGACATCGTCGCCCGTGAAATTCTCGACAGCCGCGGCAATCCCACCGTCGAAGTCGACGTCACGCTCGAGGACGGCTCGATGGGCCGCGCTGCGGTGCCCTCCGGCGCCTCGACCGGCGCCCACGAGGCGGTGGAGCTGCGCGACGGCGACAAAAAGCGCTATTCCGGCAAGGGCGTCCTGAAAGCGGTCGAGGCGGTCAACCGAGATATTTTCGACGCCGTCGCGGGCCTGGAAGCCGAGGATCAGGTCAAGATAGACGAGGCGATGATCGCGCTCGACGGAACCGCGAACAAATCGAAGCTCGGCGCCAACGCCATATTGGGCGTTTCGCTCGCGGTCGCCAAGGCAGCCGCCGAAGCCTCGGGCCTGCCGTTGTATCGCTACGTCGGCGGGACGACGGCGCGCGTGCTGCCGGTTCCGATGATGAACATTCTCAACGGCGGCGTCCACGCAGACAACCCCATCGACTTCCAGGAATTCATGATCATGCCGCTCGGCGCCCCCTCGCTGCGCGAGGCGGTGCGATGGGGCGCCGAGGTGTTCCACACCCTCAAGGCGGCGCTCAAAAAGGCGGGTCACAACACCAATGTCGGCGACGAGGGCGGTTTCGCCCCCAACCTGCCCTCGGCCGAGGCGGCGCTCGAATTCTGCGTCAAGGCCATCGAGAGCGCCGGCTTCAAGGCGGGCGCGGACATTGGGCTCGGCCTCGATTGCGCGGCGACCGAATTCTTCAAGGACGGGGCCTATGTCTATTCCGGGGAAAAAAAGACGCGATCGATCGAGGACCAGGTCGCCTATCTCGCCAAGCTCGCCAGCGACTTCCCGATCGTCACGATCGAGGACGGCATGTCCGAGGACGATTGGAAGGGATGGACGCTGCTGACCAAGAAACTCGGCGGCCGGCGCCAACTCGTCGGCGACGACGTCTTCGTCACCAATGTCGAGCGCCTCGGGCGGGGAATCAAGGAAGGCGTCGCCAATTCGATCCTGATCAAGGTCAACCAGATCGGCTCCCTGACGGAAACGCTGGCGGCGGTCGATATGGCGCATCGCGCCGGCTATACGGCTGTCATGTCGCATCGCTCCGGCGAGACCGAGGACTCGACGATCGCTGATCTCGCGGTCGCCACCAACTGCGGGCAGATCAAGACCGGCTCGCTCGCGCGCTCCGACCGGCTGGCCAAGTACAACCAGCTCATCCGCATCGAGGAGGAGCTTGGCGAACAGGCGCGTTACGCCGGACGCGGCGCGATCAAGGCAGGTTGAGCCTAGGCCCATGCCGAGCGCCGACAAGCATTTCGTCACCCGGGTGGGCTGGCTTCGCGCGGCCGTGCTCGGCGCCAACGACGGCATCATCTCGACGGCCAGTCTGATCGTCGGCGTGGCATCGTCAGGGGCCGGACGGCTCGAGATTTTGACCGCCGCGGTAGCGGGTCTCGCCGCGGGCTCGATGGCGATGGCGGCGGGCGAGTTCGTGTCTGTCAGTTCGCAGGCCGACCTGGAAGCCGCCGACATCGAGCGCGAGCGCCGCGCGCTCGCCGGTTCGCCTGATGAGGAAGCGCTCGAGCTGACCGCTATATACGAAGCGCGCGGGCTCGAGCCCGCCCTCGCCGGCGAAGTGGCGCGTCAGTTGATGGCCAAGGACGCGCTCGGCGCCCACGCGCGCGACGAACTCGGCATATCCGAAATCGCGCTCGCCCAACCAACCGTGGCCGCGCTGACCTCGGCGGTCACATTCGCCACCGGCGCTGCCGCGCCGACGCTTGCCGTTTTGTTGACCCCGACGCCACATATTCTTTCCGTCGCGCCGATCGTCGCGCTGGTTTTCCTCGCGCTGCTCGGGGCGATCGGCGCCTATGCGGGCGGCGCGGCGATCCTCAAGCCGATGCTGCGCGTCGCTTTCTGGGGCGCGCTGGCGATGCTGGTGACGGCTGGCATCGGCGCGCTCGTCGGCAAGGCGGTGTGACGGAGGGCGGTAACGGGGATCGCCATTGGGACGAAAGCTAGGACGGGACCGACCCGGAGTTCGCGATGAATCCCATTTTATCGGCGATAGGCCAACGCCTCGCCGCTTATCTGACCACGCGGCGCCATTATCACAGCGCTCATGCGCCGACCCCGGTCGCGCGCCTACGGGCCGCGCTACGGCCGGGCGACGTGTTGCTAGTGGAAGGCGACACGCTCATCAGTTCGGCGATCCGATATCTGACCCAATCGACATGGTCGCATGTGGCGCTCTACGTCGGCCCGCAGCCGCCGGGACGGCTCGCCGACGCCAACCATGTCTTCGTCGAGGCCGATCTGGTCGAAGGCGTGCGGAGCGCCGGAATCGAGAATTACCAGGCCTACCCCTCGCGCATCTGCCGCCCGGTCGGGCTCAACGAAACGGAAACCCGCGCGCTGATCGACTGGAGCATCGCGCAGATCGGACGCCGCTACGATCTTCGCAATGTGATCGATCTCGCGCGCTACCTCCTGCCCAATCCGCCCGTGCCACGGCGATTTCGCCGTCAAATGATCGCACTGGGAAGCGGCGACCCCACGCGCGCGATCTGCTCGACCCTTGTCGCCGAGGCGTTCCAGAGCATCGGCTATCCCATCTTGCCGATGCGCTCGGAGCGGCCGACGCCGACCTTGGAATGTCCGGGATGTCGCGAGGAAGTGCTGCGCATCCGCCATCACAGTCTGTTCGCGCCCTGCGATTTCGACGTCTCGCCTTACTTCGAGGTCGTCAAGCCGACGCTGGGCGACGGATTTGATTTCCACGGCATCGATTGGGCCCTCGAAGCGGCGTCCTGAATCGATGGGTGGTAAACGCAAATTTAACCGCGACTTCGGCATTGTTTGCGCATGGTCGTCAGGACGCGCGCACGCGCCATTCTCATACCCGTATTTCTCTATCTCCTGCTCGGGGTGGCGAGCGGCTATCTGGTCTGGGGCGCTTCGAATGGGCAACGCGGCCTGAAAGCCAAGATCGCGCAGGACGCCGAATTCGCGCGCCTACAGTCGGACCTCAAGTCCCTGCGCGACGAGCGCGGCCGCTGGGAGCGGCGCGTCGCCGCGATGCGGTCCGAATCGGTCGATCGCGATCTCCTTGACGAGGAAGCGCGCGCCGTCCTCGACCGCGTAGGCAAGGACGACGTCGTTATAATGACCGGTCCGTCCAATTCGCGCTGATCTTTCTCCGCGCGCGCTAGGCCACGCTGCCGAAGCTCGCATCGACGGCCAGGAACGGCGCCTTCAGCCCCGCCAGTTTGCATCCCTGCGAGATTGGTCCGCCGGGGAGAATTCGGTAAAGATGCTTGATGCCGCCGCGAATATGGAACTTCTCGTCCAGCGCATCATGCAACTCGCGTAGATTGATCGCCCCTTCGTCGTGGCGCGAATAAAAACTTTGCAGCGCGCGAATGACTTCCAAATGTTCGTCGGTCAGCGTCAGCCCCTCGCGATCGGCGGCTTCCCGCGCGCTCTGGCGCGTCCAGGCCACCGGCGCATGAGGGAAATCCGGATCCTTGGAAACATCTCGTATTAGCGTGCTGGAGTCGAACGATTGTCCCGCCATGTTCCTCTCCTCCCGTTACAAATTCGCCCGGGCGCTAGATGCGGGGTTCTTGGTGAGCCGCCGCCCAATAGCCGCAGACGCTATCATAACCTGCGCCAGTTTCTGGCCTGCGGCAAGCGCGACCGCCGGCGCGATCCGCCAATCCGAGCACAAAGTCCGGCGATGTCGACCCGCCCCGGATCGGATCGTGCGCTCGGCGTGATCTTCCCGGCTAAAATCGCTCTTAACGCCTGCGGCGTATCCTCGGCGGCGATTTCGCTTCTTTTGGGTATCGATGGTTTTCGCTTTCGTGTTTTTTCTCAACGCCGCCGCCAATTTCGCGCTCGGCGTCGTGCTCGGCGCGCTGCTGGGTCCAGCCGAATTCGGTCGCTACGCGACCGTCGCGCTCGCCGCAACGACGCTGGGCGGGGCGATGTTCGACTGGCTGCGGCTATCGTCGCTGCGCTTTTCCGGCGATTCCGAAGCGCGCGTCGGCGTCGCCGCCAGCCTCGACGCCGGCTATCTGCTGATGATGGCGCTGCTTTATCTCAGCTTCGGCGCCCTGGCGCTGGTCGGCGTCGATTTCGGTCTGCCGCCGCCGATGCTCGCGCTCACCCCGCTCGCAGCGGTGGCGCTGCATAGGGTCGATTTTTCCGGAGCGCAGTTTCGCGCCCGCGATCAAGCGCGCGCCTTCGCCGCCCTCTACGGACTTCGACAGGCGCTGATTTTCACCATCGTCGTCGCGACCGCCTATTTCAGCCACAGCGCGATGCTGACCATCGCCGCGCTCGCCTTCGCGAGCCTCGTCCCCGCCATCGCGCTCGCCGGCGCGCTGCGCACATCCGGCGCTCGCCTGCGCGACGCGCGCGCTAGGAACCTGCTTCGGTTCGCGCTCTATGCGAAGCCCGTCGTCGCCTCGATGGTGATCTTTCAACTCGTGGTCCTCATCAATCGTCAATATGCGCTCAGTCGTCTTGGCGCCGCGCCGACCGGCGAATTGTCGCTGGCGGCCGATCTCGGCATTCGCCTATTCTGGGCGTTCAACACGCTGCCCGACATGTGGCTGTTTCAGATGGTGCTGAGAAGCGAGCGTGAACAGGGGCGCGCGGCGGCGGAGCGGCGGATCGGCGAAAATTCGGCGATCGCCTTCGCGTTGCTGGCGCCGCTGACCGCCGGCTATATGGTCATGGCGCCGACCTTCGAGGCGCTGATGGTTCCGGCCGCGTTCCACGGCGATTTCGCGCGCCTTAGCTTCCTGCTCGCGCCCGGCTTCGCCGCGCAATGCGCGGTCACTTCGATGCTCAATCCGGTGTTGCAACTCAAGGGCCGGACCTGGCCTGCGACGATCGCTGCGCTATGCGCGCTGGGCGCCGATTTCGCGGTCCTCTCGATCGTCGGGGCGGACAGCGTCGATGCGCTCGCCCGAGCCTACACAATCTCGATGTTCGTCGGTTTCGTCGTCGCCGCGGCGATGACCTTGGGCAATCCGGCGGTGCGCCCGCGCTTGCGCGATCTCGCGCTCACCATCGCCTCGACTGTGGCGATGACGGCGGCGATCGAACCCCTGAATCGCCTGCCTTCGCACGCGCTCGCGGCGGCGCTGGCGCTGCTCGTCGGCGGCGCGATCTTTGGCGCCGTCGTGGCGATCTTCGACGTCGCGGGGTTGCGCGGCATGGCGATGGCGCGCTGGCGAGGCGGCGCGCCCGCGCCGATGCCCCGCGTTCAGTCCTGAAGCCCCTCCGCGGCGTCCTCGATCCGCACCTCGGCCGTCACCGAATTGGCGATGTAGCAGGCGTCGTGCGCCTTGTGGTGCAGGCTCGCGAGGTCGTTCCGCGTCGGCCGCTTTTCTCCGGAAAAAACGATATGCGGCTTCAGCGTCACCCGGGTCATGGCGATGCGCCCGTCGGCGCGCTTCTCCATCCATCCTTCGGCGACGTCCTCATAGCTCTCGACGACGAAGCCCGGCCGTTTGGCGAAGTCGAGAAAGAACAGCATGTGACAGGACGATAGCGCCGCCACCAGCGCCTCCTCGGGATCGACGCCGGAAGGATCGGAATAGGGCGCGCGCACGACTTGGGGCGAAGCCGATGCGGGCACCGTGAGGCCGCCGTCGAAGCTCCAGCTGTGCGCTCGGCTGTATTGGCCGTCGACGAAGCGCTCGGCGGGCTTCCGGGTCCAGCGGATCGTGGCGGTGTAGACGGACATGCGCGCTCCGGGGAATGCGGCGCCAACTTAGCACGAGGCCGGCCGTGCGAAATATCCCTACCCCCGCCATGCCCCTTCATGCTATGCGCGCGCCACGTTTACCCGTTGCCAAGCAGGCCCCCCATGCACGACGCCGCGACGCCCATCCGCTCAAATTCCTTCTTCTCCGCCTCGCTTTCGGACGCGGACCCGGAGATCGCGCGCGCGATCGAACTCGAACTCGGCCGCCAGCGCGACGAGATCGAATTGATCGCCTCGGAGAACATCGTCTCGCGCGCGGTGCTGGAGGCGCAGGGATCGGTGCTGACCAACAAATACGCCGAGGGCTATCCGGGCCGGCGCTATTACGGCGGCTGCCAGTTCGTCGACATCGCCGAGAAACTCGCGATCGAACGCGCCTGCAAGTTGTTCGGCTGCAAATTCGCCAATGTGCAGCCGAACTCCGGCAGCCAAGCCAATCAGGGCGTGTTCCTCGCGCTGCTGCAGCCGGGCGACGTGTTCATGGGCCTTGATCTGGCCGCCGGCGGACATCTGACGCACGGCTCGCCCGTCAACATGTCCGGGCGCTGGTTCAAGCCGATTTCCTATGGCGTCGATCCCGTCACCCATCGCATCGATATGGACCAGGTCGCCGAACTCGCGCGCCAGCATCGCCCCAAACTCATCATCGCCGGCGGCTCGGCCTATGCGCGCCACTGGGATTTCGAACGTTTCCGCGCCATCTGCGACGAGGTCGGCGCCTATTTCGTCGTCGACATCGCCCATTTCGCCGGCCTTGTGGCGGGCGGCTCGCATCCCTCCCCGTTCCCGCACGCCCATGTCGCGACCACAACCACCCACAAGACCCTGCGCGGGCCGCGCGGCGGCATGATCCTGACCAACGACGAGGACCTGGCCAAAAAGATCAATTCGGCGATTTTCCCGGGCCTCCAGGGCGGGCCGCTGATGCATGTAATCGCCGCCAAGGCGGTCGCCTTCCACGAGGCGCTGACGCCCGAATTCAAGGCCTACGCCCACGCGGTCGTCGCCAATGCCAAGGCGCTGGCGGCGCCGATCCTGGCCGGCGGCTACAAGCTCGTCAGCGGCGGCACCGACAATCACCTTATGCTGGTCGATCTGACGCCCAAGGGCCTTACCGGCAAGGCCGCCGAAGCCGCGCTCGGGCGCGCCCACATCACCTGTAACAAGAATGGCATCCCGTTCGATCCGCAAAAACCGATGATCACCTCGGGCATTCGCCTCGGCTCGCCCGCCGCGACCTCGCGCGGGTTCGGCGTCCGCGAATTCACGCGGGTTGGCGAGTTGGTCGTCGCGACGCTCGACGGGTTGGCGGCGAACGGAGAATCGGGCAACGCTGGCGTCGAAGCGAAAGCGCGCGAAGGCGTCGCCGAACTGACCCGGCGCTTTCCGATCTACTAAGAAGCCTCGGGCGGCCGAGGACGGGAGTCGGAAGCCATGCGGTGCCCCTATTGTGGCGGCCTGGAGACGCAGGTGAAGGACTCGCGTCCGACCGAGGACGCCTCCTCGATCCGCCGCCGCCGCGTCTGCCCCGACTGCGGCGGCCGCTTCACCACCTTCGAGCGCGTGCAATTGCGCGAGCTTGTCGTCGTGAAAAAGAACGGCCGCCGCGCGCCGTTCGATCGCGACAAGCTGCAACGCAGCGTCGAGGTCGCGTTGCGCAAGCGGTCCGTGCCCGCGGAACGGATCGAGCGCATGATCAACGGCATCGTGCGCCAGCTCGAAAACCAGGGCGATTCCGACATCCCCACCGATCGCATTGGCGAACTCGTGATGGAGGGGCTGAAAGGCCTCGACGACATCGCCTATGTGCGCTTCGCGTCCGTCTATCGCAACTTCCGGGAAGCGCGCGATTTCAATGCGATCGTTGGGGAGCTTGAAGCGGAACCTGAACCCGCCGAGGCGCCCAGACCCCGGCGCGCGCCCAAATGACCGATCCGCTCGCCATCGAAGATGACGAGCGCTGGATGGCCGCGACGCTCAGTCTGGCGCGTCGCAATTTCGGCCTGACCGCCCCCAACCCTTGCGTCGGCGCGCTAGTCGTCAAAGACGGCGTCGTCGTCGGGCGCGGCGTCACCCAGCCCGGCGGGCGCCCGCACGCGGAATGGCGCGCACTCGACGAGGCCGGCGAGGCGGCGCGCGGCGCGACGCTCTATGTCACGCTGGAGCCCTGCTCGCATCACGGCGTCACGCCGCCCTGCGCCGCCGCGATCCTCGCCGCCGGCGTCCCGCGCGTCGTTTCGGCGCTCGGCGATCCCGACTCGCGCGTTTCCGGGCGCGGCCATGCGATGTTGCGCGCGGGCGGCGTCGAGGTCGTGACGGGGATCGGCGGCGCCCAAGCGCGGCGCGACCACCTAGGCCATATCCTGCGCGTCACCGAGGGGCGGCCGATGGTGACGCTGAAGCTCGCGCGCACGTCGGATGGTTACGCCGCCGGCGACGCTTACGACCGGCGCCTCGCGATCACCGGCGAGATCGCCAATCTGCGCGTGCAGGTGATGCGCTCGGCGCACGAGGCGATCATGGTCGGGGTCGGCACGGTCATCGGCGACGATCCGCTGCTGACAGTGCGCCTGCCCGGCGTCGAGCAGAAGAACCTGCGCATCGTGCTGGATTCGCAGCTCTCGCTGCCGCCGGATTCGCGCCTTTGCGCGACGGCGCGCGACTTCCCGACCCTGGCCATCGCGACCACCGCCGCGTCACGCGAGGCCGAAGCTGCGCTTGCCGAGCGCGGTGTCGAAGTCTCGCGCGTCGCGGCGGACCCAGAGGGACATGTCGATCTCGCCGCCGCGCTCGCCGCGCTGGCCAAACGCGGGATCGGGCGCGTCTTCAGCGAAGGCGGCCCGCGCGTCGGCTCGGCGCTGATCGCGCGAGGCCTCGCCGACGAAGTTGTGCTGCTGACCGCGCCCAAACCTCTTGGGCGCCCTGGCCTGGAGGCGCTCGACCCACGCGCCTATGCGGCTTTGCAAGACCCCGCACGCTACACCGAGCGCGAGACGACCCATCTCGGCGGCGACGAGATGCGATGCTTCGAGCGCGTCGGCTGATGCGCGGAAAGGAAAGCCCATGTTCACCGGAATCGTCAGCGACGTCGGCGAAGTGATCGAAGTGAGGCCGCATGGCGAATTGCGCCGCCTGAGCGTGGCCTCGGCCTACGATCCCGCGACCCTCGCGCTCGGCGCCTCGGTCGCCAATTCCGGCGTCTGCCTCACCGTCGTCGCCGCGACGCCGCGCAATGGCGGCGCGCGCCTCGATTTCGACGTGGGCGCCGAGACCTTGGCGGTGACGACGCTCGGCGGCTGGAAGGCGGGCGACCGGGTCAATCTCGAACGGTCCTTGCGCGTCGGCGACGAACTCGGCGGGCATATGGTCAGCGGACATGTCGACGGCGTCGCGCAAATCCAATCGCGACGCGACTTCGACGGCATGGCGCACTTCCGCTTCCGCGCGCCGCCCGCGCTGGCCAGGTTCATCGCCGTGAAAGGCTCGGTCGCGCTGGACGGAACCTCGCTAACCGTCAACGCAGTCGAAGGCGACGCCTTCGAAGTGCTGCTGATCCCGCACACGCTCGAGGTGACGAACTGGGGCGCGCGCAAGGCAGGCGATTTCGTCAACATCGAAGTCGATCAGATGGCGCGCTATGCGGCGCGGCTGATGGAGGCGCGGTAACGAAAGACGAGCGCCCCCAATTGGCAGTCATCAAACTGTCACACAAACGTCGCTCTCTATCTCTCTCGCGGGCGCCAATATTTTTCCGCTTCGAGGGGGGCGAAATGGGGGGTTCCGAAGTCAACTTCAGCGTTCTCATCAATTCGGGGGCCGCTCCGCGCGCCTTCAAGCAAGGAGAAACGATCTTTCGCGAAGGCGATCCGGCGGAAGAATTTTATGTGATCCGAACCGGCAGCGTGCGCGTCATGAGCGGCAACCGTAAGCTCGGCGACGTCGGCGAAAGCGGAATTTTCGGCGAAATGGCCCTGGTCGATAACGAGCCGCGCAGCGCCACCGCGATCGCTTCGACGGACGTCGAACTGATCCCGGTCGGCGAAAAGCAATTCCTGTTCATGGTCAGCCAAACGCCGTATTTCGCCTTGAAGGTCATGCGGGTGCTGGCGACCCGGCTGCGCACGATGAACAAGGCGATCTGATCCGGGCGCGCTTTCGCGACGCGCTTGGCCTTTCGTTGGCCCTCATTCGTCGGAAGGTGCGCTCTGCGGCTTCCTCACGCCCCCGACGGATAATTCGGGCTTTCTCTCGTGATCGCCACGTCATGCACGTGACTCTCGCGCAAGGCGGCCGAGGTGATCCGGGTGAACTGGGCCTTGGCCTGCAATTCGGGGATCGTCGCGGCGCCGACATAGCCCATAGCGGCGCGCAGACCGCCCGCGAGCTGGTGCAGGATCGCCCCGACCGGACCGCGATAGGGCACTTGGCCCTCAACGCCCTCGGGCACCAGCTTCATCTGGTCGCGCACGTCCTGCTGGAAATAGCGGTCGGCCGAGCCCTGCGCCATCGCGCCCAGCGAGCCCATGCCGCGATAGCTCTTGTAGGACCGGCCTTGGTAGAGGAACACCTCGCCCGGGCTTTCGTCGGTGCCGGCGAGCAGCGAGCCGATCATCACACATTCCGCGCCCGCCGCGATCGCCTTGGCGAGGTCGCCCGAAAACTTGATGCCGCCGTCGGCGATGACGGGCACGCCCGCCTTCTGGCCCGCCTCCGCCGCCTCCAGCACCGCCGAGAGCTGCGGCACGCCGACGCCGGCGACGATGCGGGTTGTGCAGATCGAACCGGGGCCGATGCCGACCTTGATCGCGTCGGCCCCCGCGTCGATCAGCGCCTGTGCGCCCTCGCGCGTCGCCACATTCCCCGCGATGATCGCGACCTTGTTGGTCGCCCGCTGGATGCGGCGGACCTGTTCCAACACCTGCTCCGAATGGCCATGCGCGGTGTCGACGACGAGGCAATCGACGCCCGCCGCCATCAGCCGCTCGGCGCGCTCGAAGCCCTTATCGCCAACCGTCGTCGCGGCGGCGACGCGCAGGCGCCCGTCAGCGTCCTTGGCGGCGTTGGGATGCGCGGTCGCTTTCTCGATGTCCTTGACCGTGACAAGGCCGACGCAGCGCCGGCTCTCGTCCACGACCACGAGCTTCTCTATGCGGTGCTGGTGCAGCAGCCGGCGCGCCTCCTCGCGCGAGACGCCCTCCCCGACCGTGATGACTTTCCGCGTCATCAGATCGCTGACGGGCTGGCCGGGATCGTCGGCGAAGCGCACGTCGCGATTGGTGAGGATGCCGACAAGCCGCGCGGGCTTGCCGTCGGCGCCGCGCTCGACCACGGGGATGCCCGATATCGAGGCGCGCTTCATCAGCGCCAGCGCGTCGGCCAGCGTCGCGTCGGGAAAAATGGTGATGGGATCGACGACCATGCCGCTCTCGAAACGCTTGACCTTGCGCACCTCCTCCGCCTGCTCTTCGGGCGTCAGATTGCGGTGGATAACGCCGATGCCGCCGGCCTGGGCCATCGCGATGGCCAATCGCGCTTCGGTCACGGTGTCCATCGCCGAGGAGAGGATCGGCAGATTGAGCCGAATCGCGCGCGTGAGGCGCGTGCCGACGTCGACGCCGCTCGGCATGACCGTGGAATGGCCGGGCCGCAGCAAGACATCGTCGAACGCGAGGCCGTCCGCGAAATTGAGCTTGTCGATGAGCGCCATGATGTTCCTCGGCTGGAGGGAGGCGCCCCAGGCGCCGCTGCATGGCGAGGCGAGGTAACACGCGAGGGGCAAAGTTCCTAGCGAAGATCGCACCCGCGAAAAAATCCGCGCCGGCGTTGAACCGAGCGCCGCCCCGGCGCGACCAACGGATATGGGATCGCATCCCACCCCCAAAATTCGACGACGACGCTTCCGCCGCCGCCCAAGCCGGAGGACATGTCATGACCTACGATCAATTTTCGCAATTCATGCACGAGACGGAAGAATGGGCTTGCGCGCCCGCTTCGGTTCGCGCCGAAGTGCGCACCGACTTCGCCACGAGGCCGCTCGATCGCGATTTCGAGGATCTCGCCCGCAAGATCGTCGTCGCCGTCCACGGCCCGCATTACGCCGATCGCGTCGAACAGGCATCCGGCCACACGTTCCACTGATCGGTCAGCCTGGCCGCGCGGCGAGGCTGGCGAAATAGACCAGGCCCGAAAGCGTGGTGATCCAGAAACTGACGGGCCAATCCGTGTAATAGGCGAGCGTCAATCCGCACCAGGCGTCGAACAGCGCCAGCCCTGCGGAAAGCGCCACCGCGCCGCCGAGACGCCGCGATAGGTTTTGAGCCGCGGCCGCCGGGCCGACCATCAGCGTGAACACCAGGAGCACGCCGACGATCTGCGCGCATTCGGCGACTGCGACGGCGACGATGGCGAGGAAGGCGACCGAGACGAGCCGCATCGGCACGCCTCGCGCCTCGGCGAGTTCGCCCTGGAGGCTGGCGAAGATCAGCGGCCGCGCGATGTAGGCCAGCGCGGCGAGGCTGCAGACGGCGAGCAGCGTCAGGATCCACAGCGCGGAATCGTCGACACCGAGCACGTTGCCGAACAACAGCGCGGTCGCCTGTGTCGCCGCAGCCGTATAGAAATGCAGGAACAACAGGCCGAGGCCGAGCGCGAGCGAGAGCATCATGCCGACAGCGACGTCGCGCTCGCTAAGTTTCTCGCCGAACAGCCCCATGCCGACGCCGGCCAGCAAAGTGAAGCCTAGCAGCCCCGCCAGCGGCGAAAGGCCGAACAACGCCGCGCCGGTCGCCCCGGTGAAGCCCACATGGCTCAACGCGTGGCCGGCGAAAGTCTGGCCGCGCAGCACCAGGAAATAGCCGACCGTGCCGGCCAAGATCGCGGCGACGCCCGAGGCCGCGAACGCCGTCCGCATGAAGTCATATTCAAACATGCGCGTGGCCGTGATCGTGCGAATGGCCGTTTTCGTGGCGATGCGCGTCCCGCTCGACCTCGACGCCGCCGGCCATCACAAAGAAGCGGTCGCGCACGCGCACGACCTCGATCTCGGCGCCGTAGAGGCGGGAAAGCACCGGGCCGGTGACGACATCCTCGACCTTGCCGAGCACCGCTGCGCCGCCGCCCAGATAGAGCACGCGATCGATCGCGTTGACGAGCGGGTTCAGTTCATGCGCGCTGAAGAGGATCGCGAGCCCAAGTTCGTCGCGCAGGCGCCGCGCGATCTCGACCACGACACTTTGATGCGCCGGATCGAGCGAGATCAGCGGCTCGTCGAGCAGCAACAATTTCGGCCGCCCGAGCAGCGCCTGGCTGAGCAGCAGACGCTGGCGCTCGCCGCCCGAGAGTTCGGCGATCGAGCGCCGCGCGAGGTCGCGCGCGCCAACCGTGTCCAGCGCCCAATCGATCTCCTTGCGCATCGCCGCGTCGAGCCGCGCGAAGCCGAAGCGTGTTCCGAGCATCGCGCTGGCGACGACGTCATAGCCGCGAATGCGCAGACCCAACGCGGCGCCGCGATTCTGCGGCATGTAGCCTACCCCGGAATGGCCTGCCCTGACCGGTCCGCCGAGCACTTGAATGGACCCGGAGGCCAGAGGCGCCAGCCCCAGCGCAGCGCGCATCAATGTCGTCTTGCCCGCGCCGTTGGCGCCGAGCATCCCGACGAGTTCCCCGTCCTCAATCTCGAAAGTCGCGGCCTTGAGGATATCGCGTCCGCCGAGCCGAACGGTGACGTTATCGAATCGCAGCGCGCTCACTTCGCGCCGCCGGCCAGCGCCGCGTCGAGCGCTTCAAGCTGCGAAAGCATCCAGTTCTGATAGGTCGTGACTGGCGGCTCGGTCTCGGAAACGCCGACGACCGGCACCGAATTGTCTCTCGCCATCTGAAGGAGCCTCCGCACGGCGGGTTCGCTCGCCTGCGCGTTGTAGATCATCGCCTTGACCTTCCGACTCTTGAGGTCGTTCTCGAAGTTCGCGACCTCGGAAGCCGCCGGCTCAGCGCCATTCATTACCGCCAGCGCGAATTTGGCGTTGCGAACGTCGAGACCGATCGCTTCGGCTTGATAGCCGAAAACAGGCTCCGAGGCGGTGATCGGCCAACCCGCGTATTTCGCGCGCATCGCCGCGATTTTTGCCTCCAACGGCAGCAATGAATTGGTGAACGCCTCGGCGCCCTTTTCGTAGTCCCCCTTGTCGGCGGGGTCGAGCGCTTCCAGACGGGCGGCGATCGCCTCGGCCGCCAGCTTCATATAATCGGGCCGATACCACAGATGTGGATTGTCGCCCGCCTTGCGTTCCGCGAGCGCGCCCACGACGATTTCCACTCGGCCGCTCGTCTTGTGCGCGTCCAGGAGCTTTTGCATCCATGGATCGTAATCGACGCCGTTGGCGATAACGAGCTTGGCCTCGGCGACCGCCCTGGCCGTCTGTGCGCTGGCCTCGAACAAGTGCGGATCCTGATCGGGGTTGCTGAGGATGCTGACGACGTCGACATGCGCGCCGCCGATCTGCTTGGCGACGTCGCCATAGAAATTCTCCGCCGCGACGACCTTGACCGGGTCCGAAGCCAGCGCGGGGGCGGCGAGCGCGATCCAAAGCGCCAAGGCGGCGAGATTTCGATGCATAGACATGCGGCGCTGCTTGCGTTGCACGGCGGGGGGCGCAAGTGTTATGTTATAACGATACTCAAAGCAAGCACGTGGAGCAAAACATATGATATAGGCGGGCGAAAGCCGAAGCCCCGCCGGCCTGGGAAGCCCGACCATGTCCACGCACGGAAAACACGCGGTTCCGAAATCCTGGACGCGCGAAGTGCAGGCCGCCTGCGATCGCCAGGGGCTGCAAATGACGCCGCTGCGTCACAACGTGTTGGCGATTCTGGCCGAAAGCCCTGCCCCGCTCGGCGCCTACGCGATCATCGAGGCGCTATCGAAGCGCGAGGGCAAGCCGATAGCGCCGCCGACGGTCTATCGCACGCTGGAATTCTTCCTCGAACACGGATTTCTGCACAAGATCGAAAGCCGCAACGCCTATGCGCCCTGCGAGCATCTTGGCCATGCGCACGAAGGCGTGTTGCTGTTGTGCGAAATTTGCGGACGCAGCGACGAGGTCGAAGATCCCGCGCTCGGGCGCGCGTTGCAATCGACGGCCGAGCGTGCGGGTTTCTCGACGCGCCGGAGAATGGTCGAACTGGTCGGCCGATGCCGCGAATGCGCTCCGGCGGCGGCCTGACGGTTCAGAACACCAGCCGGCCGCCGACTAGCGCCAACGTGGTCGCCAGCACCGGGCGCAGCACCTTCTCGGGCACGCGCGAGGCGTAATGGCTGCCGATCGCCACGCCCGGCGCCGAGCCGAGCGTCAGCGCGATCAATAGCGTCCAATCGACCGAGCCGATCCACCAATGGCCCGCCCCCGCAATTAGCGTCAGCGGCACGGCATGGGCAATGTCGCTGCCGACGATCCGCACCGCCGGCATTTTCGGATAGAGGACAAGCATCGCCGTGACGCCGATGGCGCCCGCCCCGACCGAGGAAATCGTGACGAGTACGCCCAGCGCGGCGCCGAGCGCGACGGTCAGCGCGCCAACTTGCGCCTCGCTCGCGCGCTCGATGCGCGCGGCCAGTGAGTTGAGCAGCCATTTTCGGAACAGCAGCGTTACGGCGGTCAGGATCAGGGCGAAACCGAGCATCCCGGAGATGATTGCCGAACTCGCTTTCGCGTCGACCCCGAAATGGGCGAGCCCCAGCAGCGTCAGCGCGGCCGCCGGCGCGCTTCCGGTCGCCAGGCGCCGGACGAGGCGCCAGTCGATCGCGCCGTTGAAGCCATGCACCGCGGCGCCGCTGATCTTAGTCAGGCCCGAGCAGAGCAGATCGGTGCCGACGGCCGTCGCGGGATGGACGCCGAAAGCCAGCACCAACAGCGGCGTCATCACCGCGCCGCCGCCAACACCCGTAAAACCGACGAGCAGGCCTACGATCAGGCCCGCAAGCGAATAGAGCGGGTCGATAGTGGAAATCGCTGAACTCACGAGAGGTCTCCCGACGGCCGTCCGGGCGGCGTCCGTCTCTTATATCATTCTATCATTTCTATCAACTTAGATCATTTCGCGATCGCGCTCTGCGCTTCGTCGCTTCCGCGGATTTGATTTTCGGGAATGAGCGTTCCTCGGCGCCGATGCTCATAGATCACCAGGAAGGCGCCGCATCCGACAACGACTCCAGCCCCGATAAGAGTCGCCGCGGGCGGGCGATCGCCGAACACAAGGAGCCCTGCCGCGATCATCCACAATAGCTGACTATAGTTGAAAGGGGTCAGGACTGGCGCCGGCGCGCGCTGATGCGCGAGGATTATTAGCGCGTGGCCAAAGCTCGCGAACAGCCCCATTCCCGCCATCAAGGCCCAACCGAGCGCGCTCGACGGCGCCACCCAAAGGAAAGGCAGCGCGGGCGTCAACGCCACGACGCCGGCCATTTGGGTCCACGCCAATGTCGTTTCCGGAGAATCGACGCCCGCCAGCGACCGCGTCGCCAGCGAATAGAGCGCCGAACAGACGACGCCGGCCAATGAAAGCAGCACGACGGGCTGAAACGCCGTCGTTCCCGGCCGGGTCGCGATGAGCACGCCCAGGAAGCCGGCGCCGATGGCGCCGACGCGGGCGCCGCCGACCCTTTCGCCAAGAAGCGGTCCGGCGAGCAATGCGACGAACATCGGTTGCAGGAAGGCGATCGTCGAGGTTTCCGCGAGCTGGAGATAACGGAGCGCGACGAAATTGGCCAAGGTCGAGCCCAGCAGCAACGCCGAGCGCACGCCCTGCAAGACGGGTCGTTGCGAGACGAGAACGCGCGGGCGCGAAAAGGCGCGGGTGGCGAACAGCGCGAAAAACGCCGCCGCCATGTAACGCGCCCAGACGACCTCCAGCGCGGGTAGTTCGCGCCCGAGCCATTTGGCCGAAGTATCGAGGCACGTGAAACAGATCATCGCCCCGCACATCATGGCGATGGCGATGATGCGCTTCCGCGATGCAGACTGGGCGCCGGTGGCGGGCGCGGTAAAGGTAAGATCGATCGCGGTCAATTCATTGACGCGCGAAATCGGGAAAGACCCTTCCGTGCGCCCCTTGTTTTGTGGATTTTGCGGGACCGGTCCTAGCGCGTCGCGCCTATTCCAGCAACGCGCTCGGCGGACGGCGAATTGACATATATGTGATCGTCCTCTTTAACTTTCGCCGCCGGCGAGTTGGGAAGCACGGTTGTCACAAGGACGCAAACGGACTTTTTCGCGAAAGGGCGCGCGCTTATGCGCCGGGCGTTTACGCTCGCCTTTGGCGTCCCTACTCGCCGCGCTCGCGATGCTGGTTCAACTTTGGGCGGTCCCGGCGCATCGCATGGCGGCGCCGTCGCCCGAGGCGATCGCCGCGGCCGAACTGAAAGCCACGTTCGGCGACACGGCCTTGCTCTGCCTGCAAGCCGACGAGACGACGCCAGGCCAACAGGGCCGATCGTGCGACGATTCCTGCCCGCTCTGTCAGTTGCACGCGACGGGGCTGGCGCTGCTGCTTCCGCCCGGACCGGCGGAATTGCCACTGCCCCCTCTCGCCGATGTCTTAGGCGAAGCCTCGTTCGCGCAGTTGCCCAGCCCGCGTCGATTGCGCGCCACCCTCGCCCAACCGCGCGCCCCGCCCTTCCAAGCCTGAGCCGAAATCCGTGACGCGCGCCCCAATCGGGCGCGCGGTCCTAGCTCAGATCAGGAAGGCCGAATTCACATGTCTCGATTTTTTTTGGGCGCTCCGCCCGCCGCGGGAGCGCTGACTACGCCCGCTTATTCCCCCGCTGTCCGCGGCGATCGGATATTTCAAGCCGCGCTCGGCATCGACGATCCCGGCGTCGGCGCCGTCGGCGAGCTGCACTTCTTCTTCGACGACATTTTCTCCGATTCTCTCGGCAAACCGCTCTTTGGAGGCGTCAAATGACTTCGATCCGCACTTTAGCCGCGGCGGCCGTCGCGCTGGCGCTGGCCTTTCCCGGAATCGCGTACGCCCACGCGCAATTGCAGAAGGCCGTCCCCGCCGTCGGCGGCGTCGTCGCCGCGCCGACCGAAATCCGCCTGACGTTCAGCGAAGCCGTCGAGCCCCGCTTTTCCAGCGTCGCGCTGAGCGACGAGAGCGGCGCGACCGAACCGCTGGGGCCGCCGTCGGTCGACTCCGCAGACGCCGCGACGCTGATCGTCAAGGTCGGCAAGGCGCTCGTCCCCGGCGTCTATAGCGTCAAATGGCGAGCCGTTTCGGTCGACACGCACAAAACTCAGGGCGCATTCAATTTCACGGTTAAGCCGTAAGCCAACTCCGCTTCGAACAGAGGAAGCAAATATGTCTCGTAAAATCGCGATGGCGCTCGCCATGTTCGCGCTCTCCGCCCCGGCGCTCGCGCAGGAGGTCAAGGCCGGGGACATCCGCATCGAGCGGCCCTGGTCGCGCGCCACACCCAAAGGCGCCGAAGTGGGAGTGGGATATCTCGTCATTCGCAACGACGGGATCGAGGCGGATCGCCTCATCGGCGGCGCGAGCGAGATCGGCAAGGTCGAGCTTCATGAAATGAACATGGACGGCGGCGTCATGAAGATGCGCGAAATGAACGGCGGGCTCGCAATCGCCGCCCATTCGACTGTGACGTTCGCGCCCGGCGGCTATCACCTTATGTTCATCGGACTGAAAAGCCCACTGACCAAGGGGCAGCCCCTCAAGGCGACGCTTCATTTCGAGCGCGCCGGCAACGTAGCAGTCGAATTCGATGTGCGCGGGATCGGCGCCGCGGGGCCCGGCGCGAAAGAGGAAATGAAAGGAATGAAGATGTGAACGGGGCCTCGCGTTCGCAGCTCCTGGGCGCGGGCTGAACGCCGCGATGGAGATCGCCCTGGCCTGCTGCCGTTTCGCGCATTTCCTGGGCGCGATGATGGCGTTCGGCGGCGCGTTTTTCGCGCTGGCCTTCGCGCCCAGAGCGCTGCGCGCGGAACTGTCGGCGCCGCTGCGGCGTTTAACGGTCCTCGCGTGCGCGCTCGGGCTTTTGTCCGCCGTCGCATGGACGCTGCTGGAGGCTGCGGCGATGGGCGGGGAGTGGCGCGACGCGCTCGATTTGGGCACGATTTCGGCAGTCCTTTTTGACACCGCGTTTGGCGAGGTCTGGCGCGCGCGGCTCATTGTCGGCGTTGCTTTGCTTATCGCGCTTGTGCGCGGCCGCCCTGACCGCTGGGCGCTCGCGACCGCGCTCGGCGCAGCCTGGCTGGCAAGCCTCGGCCTCGTCGGCCACGCGGCGATGCAAAGCGGCGACATGGGCCTCTTACATCGCGCCAATCACGCCTTGCACCTGCTCGCGACGGGCGCCTGGATCGGCGCGCTGCTCCCGTTCCTGATGAGCCTCGCGGCCTTCGCGCGCGCGGACCTGCGCGAAGCCGCGGCGGCGGCGATGACGCGATTCTCCGCCGCCGGCCATTTCAATGTGATTCTCGTGTTGGGAACCGGCGCCCTGAACGTCGGGTTGACGACCCATGCGCCGCCTTGGCCACCGACCAGCCCCTACCGAGTCCTGTTGGACACGAAACTTTTGATCGTAATAACAATGATTTGTATTGCGCTATTCAATCGATACGCGATTTTGCCTCGGCTGCAACCGGGCGCGGCGACGCTGAAGTTGCTGCGCGCGATGGCGATCGTCGAACTCGCGCTCGGCGCTGGCGTCGTCGCGTTGGTGAGCTACTTCGGGCTGCTTGATCCGGCCTGACGAGGAGGTCAGGCCCGTTCGATGCGGATCACCTGCGGCGTCGGCTGCACAACGCCGTCGGCGACCGTCTGAGCCAGCGCCTCGCGAATCGAGGATTCGGTCGTCGCGTGGGTGATGAGAACGACGGAGACGTAGGGGCTCGTCGGCGCGTTCTTGGGCGGGCGCTTCTGCATGATGGCTTCGAGCGAAATCTTGCGCTCGCCCATGCGGGTGGCGATCGCGGCCATCGCGCCGGGGCGCTCCACGACGGCGAGGCGCACGTAATAGCCGCCCTCGTGACGCTGGATCGAGGCGCGTTCGATCTCTGCCAGCGTTCCGACCGGACGTCCGAACACAGGATCGACGATGCCGCGCGCGATGTCGGCGATGTCGGCGCCGACCGCCGAGGCGGTCGCGTCGCCGCCCGCGCCCGGCCCCACCAGCGTCAGCGCGCCGACTGCGTCGCCGTCGATCGTCACCGCGTTGAGGACGCCCATCGTCTGCGCCAGCGGTTCGGATTTGGCGACCATGGTTGGATGGACGCGCTGCTCGACGCCGTGATCGGTGCGCTCGGCGACGCCGAGCAGCTTGATGCGAAAGCCGAGTTCGTCGGCCGCTTCCAGGTCGGCAAGCGTGATCGTCTCGATGCCCTCGACCGAGACCGCGCCCGCGTCAATTCTCGTGCCGAAAGCGAGCGAGGCGAGAATGGCGAGTTTATGAGCCGTATCGAAACCGCCAACGTCGAAAGTGGGGTCCGCCTCGGCATAGCCGAGCTTCTGGGCGTCGGCGAGACAAACCTCGAACGGCAGCCGGTCGGTCTCCATACGTGACAATATGTAGTTGCAGGTGCCGTTGAGGATGCCGCTGACACGCCGCACGCCATTGCCCGAAAGGCCTTCGCGCAGCGTCTTGATGACGGGCACGCCGCCTCCGACCGCCGCCTCGTAGGCGAGCGCGACGCCGCGGCTCTCCGCCAGTTCGGCAAGCTCGACGCCATGCGCGGCGAGCATCGCCTTGTTGGCGGTGACGACGGGAAGACCGCGCCGCAACGCCGACTTGACGGCTTCATAGGCTGGCCCGTCGGCGCCGCCTATCAGTTCGACGAAAAGGTCGATTTCGCCCTTTTGCGCAAGTTCGACCGCGTCGGCGAAATATTTGGCGTCGGAAATGGGCAGGCCGCGCTCACCGGCCGAACGCGCGCTGTAGGCGGCCACGCAGATGTCGCGCCCGGTGCGAACAGCCAGATCGGCGCGCCGACGCGCGAGCAGACGCGTCAAAGCGCCGCCGACAACGCCGAGCCCCGCCACGCCGACGCGCAAAGGTTTCGCCATTTCCCGTCGCCCTCGAGGTTTCGCCCGCGCCGGACGCGGGGGAAGCGCCGCCGATCAGCCGTAGCGTTCGGAGAAGCTTTTCTTCTTTTGTTTGCGATCCTTGCGAGCCGCGTAACGCGCGTCGCGCTCGAGCTTCTTCTCGTATTCGAGGCGCTCAAGTTCGGCGCGGCGCGCGGCCTCGGCCTCTTCGCGGGCGAGCGCTTCGAGGCGCAGCGCCTCCTGGCGCGCAGCTTCCTCGGCGGCCTGACGCGCAGCCTCTAAGGCTTCCGCCTCCGCCTTGCGCTTCTGGCGCTCGATCTCTCGCACTTCGCGCGCTTCGATGATCGCCTTGCGCTTGGCTTCGCGCTCAATGACCGCGGGATCGTTCGGGTCGTATTTCGGGCGGGAGAGAAATTTTTCGGCCATGTCCTTGCGCGCTTTGGCGGCGGCGGCCTGGCGGTCAAGGAAACTATTCGTGTTCAGAAACGACATTGCATTCCGATGCGGATGGGATGGGACGCGCGGCTCATGCCACACTCATGCGAAAACGGCAATGGGTTTCGCCGCAACGCAGCAATTCGCGGGGTGCGGGGCCGCGTCGGCGTCAAGGAATCGGCCGCGAATCGATGTTGGCGCGCTGGATCCGCCGCCATTGACCGCAATCGCCCCCCTGCCTAGTTTCGCGCGCGGACTGACCGCCCCGACGGCGCGGATTCGCCGGAGCAGGCGCCTTGGATCGTATTGTTTCGATGTATTGGGACAACATCGACCCGCGCGTGGTCGAGGCGCAGCGGCGCGTGTTCGCGCACTTTGGCTACCCGATCGAACAGCTCGAACGCACCGGCCAGAATCACGGCGATTTCCTCGACGCCTACATGGCGGGCCTCGGCCCCGACGACGTCGCGCTGCTGATGGACATCGACTGCTTTCCGCTCAACGGCGAAATCGTCGCAAAGGCCTTCGCGGCGGCGCGCGAGGGACGAATTTTCGGCTGCGCGCAGGCGACCAATCACATCGACCCCGACCGCATCTATATCGCGCCGATGTTCATGGCGATCTCAATGAAGACGTGGGAGCGGCTCGGTCGCCCAAGCTTTCGCCCCGATGAGCGAAACGACGTCGCCCAGCGTCTTTGCGACGAAGCCGGCGCGGCGGGCGTCGAACTCGAAATGCTCTATCCCTGGGCCTCCATCGTGCCCAAATGGCGGCTCGGCGATATCGCGCTCTACGGCATAGGCACTTTCTATCGCGGCGGCGTGTTTCACCTGTTTCAATCGCGCTGGACGCCATTCGCCTTCATCTTGCACGAGGTCGCCGACGACGTGATCGCCGGCCGACCGACCGACCACATCGGCCTGTTCAACCGCGCGGCGCCGCTGCTGAAGAACGAACGCTGGGCGCGCCGGCTCACGCGCTGGAAGAAGGCGATCTGGTGGCGACGCCTCAGCAAGCGCTTTGGCGGAGCCCCGGCGTGATTCCGATTTACGTCATCAACCTCGCGCGCAGCCCCGCGCGCCGGGCTTGGATGGAGCGGGAACTCGACAGGGCCGGTGTGAGCGGCGTCTTCCTGCGCGCGGTCGACGGCGGGCGGTTCTCCGCCGACTGCGTCGCCGCCGTGCGTCGGCGCGCCCCCGCCAAGCCGCTCTCGGCCGGCGAAGCCGGGCTGATCTTGAGCCACCGCAAGGTCTGGCGAAGGCTGCTCGCGAGCGGGGGGACGCACGCGATCGTGCTGGAGGACGACGTCCATCTCGGGCGCGGATTTTCCGCGGCCGCCCGGCAGGACTGGAGCCATTGGCGATTCGACTTCGTCAAACTGGAGACAATGTTCGACCGGGTGTGGCTGTCCCGTCGCGGCGAACCGGCAGGCCTCGGCGCTCTGCAACGCATGGGTTCCGAACATCACGGATCGGCGGCCTATGTCGTCAGCCGCGAAGGCGCGCGCAAGG
>JBBIIT010000020.1:0-36939 GCA_037446355.1 Beijerinckiaceae bacterium
CCACCGGCATCACCTTCAGCGTATCGGCCCAATCCTGCTCGAAGAAGATGCCGCGGGGCAGATCGACCGCGTTGTGCATTTCGCGGCAGACGTTGTAATAGCCCTGCACCGTCAGCGGGTCGCCTTCGAGCTTGCCGACGGCGGTGCCGGCGTGCAGGTGGTCGACGCCGGCCAGGCGTAGCCACTTGGCGATGACGCGGAACGAGACGCCGTGGTTCTTCTGCCTCGTATAAGTGCCGTGACCGGCGCGGTGCATGTGCAGGATCATGTCGTTCTGACGGCACCATTCCGAGATCGACTGGATCGCGGTCCAACCGACGATAAGATCGACCATCACGATCACCGAGCCCAGCTCTTTGGCGAATTCGGCGCGGCGATACATCTCCTCCATCGTGCCGGCGGTGATGTTGAGGTAGTGACCCTTGATTTCGCCAGTCTCGGCGGACGCCTTGTTGACCGCCTCCATCGAATAGAGGAAGCGTTCGCGATAATGCATGAAGGCCTGCGAGTTGATGTTCTCGTCGTCCTTCATGAAGTCGAGACCGCCCTTGAGGCCCTCGTAAACGACGCGGCCGTAGTTCTTGCCGGAGAGGCCGAGCTTGGGCTTCACCGTCGCGCCGAGCAGTGGCTTGCCGAACTTGTCGAGACGCTCGCGCTCGACGACGATGCCGGTCGGCGGACCTTTGAAAGTCTTCACGTAAGCGACGGGGAAGCGCATGTCCTCGAGACGCGCGGCCTTCAGCGGCTTGAACGAGAACACGTTGCCGATGAGCGAAGCGGTGAGGTTGGCGATCGAACCCGGCTCGAACAGGATGAGATCGTAGGCCACATAACAGAAATACTGGCCGGGATTTCCAGGGACCGGCTCCACTTTGTAGGCTTTGCCGCGATATTGATCGGAGGCGGTCAAACGATCGGTCCACACGACCGTCCAGGTCGCGGTCGAGCTTTCGCCAGCGACCGCCGCGGCGGCCTCGACCGGATCGACGCCTTCCTGCGGCGTGATGCGGAACAACGCGATGAGATCGGTGTCCTTGGGAACGTAATCTCCCTGCCAATAGCCCATCTGCGCATATTTCAGAACGCCGGCCTTGTAGCGCTCCTTGCCTTTGATTTCGGTCTTGCTCGTGTCAGCCATCGATGCGTTCCTTTACTGCTAGGGTTTCGATTGCGTTCGATGCGCGGCGCCCCACGGGGCGCCGCTCGCGGTCAGGTCAGCTTGTTCGCGGCCTCGACGATCGCCTCTACGGTGATGCCGAAGTGCTTGTAGAGGTCGCCCGCCGGCGCGCTCGCGCCGAAACCGGGCATCCCGACGAAAGCGCCGCGATCGCCGATCCACGAGCCCCAACCGAAGCGGCTGGCGGCTTCGACCCCGATGCGCGGCGCCGAACCCAGAACCGCGTCGCGATAAGTCTGCGGTTGCTGCTCGAAGAGATCCCAGCACGGCATGGAAACCACGGCGACGCGCTTGCCGGTCTTTTCCAGCGCCTCGGCGGCGCGCATCGCCAGTTCCACTTCAGAACCGGTCGCCAGCAGCGTGAGATCACGTGGCCCCTGCGATTCCTTCAGGACATAGGCGCCGCGCGCGCTGAGGTTCTCCTTGGCCGAGGTGCGCAGCGTCGGCAGATTCTGCCTGGAGAGACAGAGCGCCGAAGGCGTCTTGGCGGCGCCGAGCGCGATCTCCCAACATTCGGCCGTTTCGACAGCGTCGCACGGGCGCATCACGTGCAGGTTCGGAGTCGCGCGCAGCATCGCCATATGCTCGATCGGCTGATGCGTGGGGCCGTCTTCGCCCAGACCGATCGAGTCATGCGTGAGGACATAGGCGACCCGCAGGCCCATCAGCGCGGAGAGCCGGATAGAACCGCGCGCGTAATCCGAGAAAACCAGGAACGTGCCGCCGTAGGGAATGAACCCGCCATGCAGCGCGATGCCGTTCATCGCCGCGCCCATCACGTGCTCGCGGATGCCATAGCGCACGTAGCGGCCAGAGAAATCGCCCGCTTTGAGCGAGTCGAGGCCCTTGGTGATCGTCAGGTTGGAGTGGGTCAGGTCGGCCGAACCGCCGAGGGTGTTGGGGATCGTCGCGTTGATGACGGCCAACGCCATTTCGGAGGATTTGCGCGTGGCGACCGCCGTCGGCTTGTCGATCTGCTCCTGCTTGAACTCGGCGATCTTGGCGGTGAATTCGGCCGGGATCGCGCCTGACGCGTCGCGCGAAAAGGCGGCGCCCTTGGCGTCGGAGGCAAGGCGCTTCTCCCAGGCTTCGCGCGCCGCGCGCCCGCGGGCCCCGACCGCGCGCCAGGAGCTCAGAATGTCGGCGGGAATTTCGAACGGAGGCGCGCTCCAGCCGAGCGCATTTCGCGCGCCCTCGATCTCCGCGGCGCCGAGCGGCGCCCCATGCGCGCCCTCGGTGCCGGCCTTGTGCGGCGCGCCGAAGCCGATGATTGTGCGGCAGGCGATCAGGGTCGGGCGATCCTGCTTGCGCGCTTCGTCGAGCGCGGCCTTCACGGCGGCGCCGTCATGGCCGTCGACGGCGAGCGTATGCCAGCCCGAGGCGGCGAAACGCGCGCGCTGGTCCGTGCTCGTCGAAAGCGAGGTCGCGCCGTCGATGGTGATCTGATTATCGTCCCAGAGCACGATCAGTCGGCTCAGCTTGAGATGGCCGGCGAGGTCGATCGCCTCCTGGCTGATCCCTTCCATCAGGCAGCCGTCGCCAGCGATCACATAAGTGTAATGGTCGACGAGCCCGGCGCCGTAACGCGCGGCCATGGCGCGCTCTGCGATCGCCATGCCGACCGCGGTGGCGATGCCCTGGCCGAGAGGCCCCGTGGTCGTCTCGATGCCGAGCGCATGGCCGTATTCGGGATGGCCGGCGGTCTTCGCGCCAAGCTGTCGGAAGCGTTTCAGCTCCTCGATCGGCATGTCGGAATAGCCGACCAGATAATGCAGCGCGTAGAGCAGCATCGAGCCGTGGCCCGCCGAGAGCACGAAGCGGTCGCGATCGGGCCAATGGGGCGCGGCGGGGTCGAATTTCAACACTTGAGAGAACAGCGTCGTCGCGACGTCCGCCATGCCCATGGGCATTCCCGGATGGCCGGACTTGGCCTTTTCGACGGCGTCCATCGCCAAAGCGCGGATCGCGTTCGCCATCGCTTTGGGCGAAGCTTGTGTGTCCTGAATCTTCTCGATCGCGTTCATGGGGCTTGTCTCGACGAGTTGAGGGGTCAGAGCGCGCGACGACGCTCGACGAGTTGCAGGATCAGCGGGGTCAAGATGAGCTGCATCGCGATATCCAGCTTACCGCCGGGAATGACGATCGAATTGGCGCGGCTCATGAAGCTCAGCGGAATCATCGAAAGGAGATAGGGGAAGTCGATGCCGCGCGGATTGCGAAAGCGGATCACGAACATCGATTCGTCGGGCGTCGGTATCCAGCGCGCGACGAACGGATTTGACGTGTCGACCGTCGGCACGCGCTGGAAGTTGATGTCGGTCTGCGTGAACTGGGGCACAATATATTTGATGTAGTCGGGCATTCGGCGCAGGATCGTGTCTGTTACCGCCTCGGTCGTATAGCCGCGCATCGCGCGATCGCGGTGCAGCTTCTGAATCCATTCAAGATTGATGACGGGCACGACGCCGATTTTCAGATCGACGTGGCGCGCGATATTGACCTTGTCGGTGACGACGGCGCCGTGCAGCCCTTCGTAGAAGAGAAGGTCGGAGCCCGGCGCGAATTCGCGCCAGGACGTGAACGTGCCGGGCGGCGAGCCGTGCGCCTCGGCTTCCTCGGCGTCGTGAACGTAGGTTCGCGTCAAGCCGCCGCCACTCGCGGAATAATCGGCGAATGTCTTTTCCAACTCGGCGAAGAGATTGGCTTCCTCGCCGAAATGGCTCAGATGATTGTTGCCTTCCTTGGCGGCCGCTTTCATCTTTTCGCGCATTTCGGCGCGGTCGTAGCGGTGGAACGCGTCGCCCTCGATGTAGACGGTGTTGATCGCCTCGCGGCGGAAGATTTGCTCGAAGATGCGCTTGACCGAAGTGGTGCCGGCGCCGGACGAGCCCGTGATAGCGATGATGGGATGCTTGACTGACATGGTTCGCCTCGCGAATTCGAGTTAGCGCCTCAGAAGCCCACGCTTGCCGAACAAGGGCGAGCGCGCGGCTGAACTTTCTTGCTCGGCAAGGTAGCGCTGGATGCGAGCGACCTTGTTACGAGAGCCGAAGACGAGCGGCGTGCGAGCGTGAATGTCGTCGGGCGTTATATCGAGAATTGGCCGTTGGCCATCGATCGCGCCGCCGCCCGCTTGCTCCATCAGCATCGCCGCGGGAAAGGCTTCATAGAGAAGATGCAATCGACCCTTCGAGTAACCGCGCCGGGAATCGCCGGGGTAGAGATAGACGCCGCCGCGCATCAGGATGCGATTGAGATCGGCGACCATCGAGGCGACCCAGCGCATATTGAAATTCTTGCCGCGCGGTCCCTCGGCGCCTTCGATGCAATCGTCGAAATAGGCGCGCACCGGGGGCGCCCAATGGCGATAGTTGGAGGCGTTGATTGCGAATTCCGAGGAATTCTCCGGAACGCGAACGCCGACGCCGGTCATCACGTAACGATCGGCTTCCGTGTCGAGCGTAGCGATATGGACGCCCTCGCCGGCGGTGAACACGAAATGGGTCTGCGGCCCGTAGACGACGAACCCAGCAGCGCGGTGGCGACGCCCGACCTGCAAAAAGTCGGCGGCCTCGATTTTCGCAACGGCCGGCGCCTCGAGAACGGAGAAGATCGTGCCGATAGAAATGTTGACGTCGATATTGGAGGAGCCGTCGAGCGGGTCGATGGCGACGAGCCAGGGGCCGCGCTCGTCGACGATCAGCGGGCGCTCACGCTCTTCCGATACGATGGCGCGCACGCCGCAGCCCTTGAGCGCGTCGCAGAAAAGGTCGTCGGCGATGAGGTCGAGCGCCTTTTGCGCGTCGCCGTCCGAATTCGCGCTGCCCGCTGCGGCGGCGTAGCTCTTTTCGAGCGGCCCGCGGCGAATGCGACGCGCGAGGGGTTTCGAGGCGTTCGCGATCGCGACGATCGGCGCTGCGAGCTCGACGCTCGTGTGTTCCTTCAGGAACGTCTCGAGGTTCAGGCCTATCGCTTGCGTGTGCGCCACCTTGCGTCTCCCCGCTTGGATATATTCGTTAGATCGAATATGCGGGATTGCGTGCAAAACAAAACTGAATTATTTTTTGTAGTCGTTAGAAAAAATTGAAATCAGTCTGCACGGGAGGTTCCCATCCGCAACGTCACTTTTCCGCAAATCGAGACCTTGCAAGCGATCGCCGCGGCCGGCTCTCTTGTAGGCGCAGCGGTGAATCTCAGCATGACGCCGGCCGCGCTGACCGCACGGCTGAAGGGCCTCGAAAGCGCGCTGCGCCTGACCCTGTTCGATCGGACGTCGCAAGGGTTGCGCCTAAACGCCGCAGGCGCGGCGGCGCTGGAATCGGCGCGCGCGATTGATCGCGCGATGCGCGACTTTTCGGATGCGATGGTGGCGATCCGAACCGGGCAGGGCGGGGCGCTCAGCGTCGGCGTCGTTTCGACAGCCAAATATTTCGCGCCCAAGATGATTGCGGCCTTCGTCGCGGCGCGCCCGAATCTCGATTTGCGCTTTCTCATCGGCAACCGCGCCGAGACGATGGAAGCGCTGCGCACGCTCGACGTCGACATCGCCCTGGCCGGTCGTCCGCCCGCCGATCTCTCGGTCTCGAAGACTTCGATCGGCCCGCATCCTTACGTGATGATCGCCGCGCCCGACCATCGTCTCGCCCGCGCCGGACGAATTTCCCGCACGGAACTGCAAGGCGAGGTGTTTCTGTTCCGTGAAGCGGGGTCAGGGACGCGCTCGCTGTTCGAATACTTTATTGGCGACACTGAAATACGCCGCGCGAAAGTCGGCATGGAGCTAGGTTCGAACGAGACGATCAAGCAGGCCGTGATGGCCGGCCTCGGGATCGCGCTCATTTCCGCCCATACGATCGCCGCCGAGGTCGCGGATGGACGCCTGGTCTGTCTCGATGTCGAGGGGCTGCCCATCGTGCGCCAATGGTACGTGCTGCGCCGCGACGACAGGCCGCTGTCCGCGGCCGCCCGCGCTTTCCTGGAATTCGCCGAGGCGCACGGCGCCGAATACTTGCCGGCGACGGTCGGCCCCGCCCGCGCGGGCCGCCGTCCGCCCAAGGCCGCCAAGGCCGTCGCGAAATAGCAACCGGAGCGCAGCCCTCGATACGGTACTAACGGCGACTTGGCGAACGCGAACCCGCGCCTTAGTGTCGCGCGCGGGGCGTGGCGGGACAGTCGCGCGGCGAGGGGGAACGCGTTGTTTTTGCGAGGGATGGCGTTCGCAGCGGCGGCATACTCGCTTGGCGCCTCCGCTCTCGCGCAGACGGCCCCGGACGCTGTTGGCGCGACGACGTTGCCCACTGTCGACGTCATCGCCACGACGCCGCTGTCCGGGTCGGGCGTTGACATCGACAAGGCGCCGTCGGCGGTGACGACGATCGACGCTTCCGCGATCGCGCGCACGGCCTCGCCCAGTGTCGCCAAGGCGCTGGACCAGCAGGTTCCCGGCGTCCAGATCAACGACGTTTCCGGAAACCCGTTCCAGCCCGACGTGACCTTTCGCGGTTTCGAGGCCTCGCCGGTTTCCGGCACGCCCCAGGGGCTCGCGGTCTATCAGAACGGGGTTCGCATCAACGAGGCGTTTGGCGACGTCGTCAATTGGGACTTGATCCCAACCGTCGCGATCCGCTCGATGGACCTCATCTCCAACAACCCCGCCTTCGGCTTCAACGCGCTCGGCGGCGCGCTCAGCTTGCAGATGAAGGACGGCTTCAGCAATCCCGGCGGATCGATCGACGTGTCGGGCGGCTCCTATGGGCGCGCGCGGACGTCGCTCGAATGGGGCAAGCAGGTCGACCGATTCGCGGTCTATGGCGCGCTGGAGGCCGTGACCGACAGCGGCTTCCGCAAGGATTCGGCCTCGACCCTGCGCCGGTTCTACGGCGATCTTGGCTATCGCGGCGATTCCAGCGAATTCCATCTCAATGTCGGCCTCGCCGACAATAATTTCGGCGCCACCGCCTCGGCGCCGATCCAGCTGCTGCAACAGAGCTGGAGCAACGTCTATACGACGCCGCAGACGACACAGAACGAGCTCGCGTCGGTCAATCTGACCGGACGCGTGGACCTCTCGCCGACCTGGACCTTGCAGGGCAATCTGCACATTCGCCAGTTCGATCAGCACACGGTCGACGGCAATTCGACCAACGTGCAGCCTTGCGCCAATCCGGCCTTGCTCTGCTTCAACAACGCCGTTGATCCCGCCAACGGCCTCAACGGCGCGCAGCTCGCCAACCCTTTCGCGCCGAACGCCGTGCTCGGCGAGATCGACCGCACCTGGACGATCTCGACCGGCTATGGCGCGGCCCTGCAGGCGACGAACACCGACAAGCTCCTCGACCGTTCCAATCAATTCACGATCGGCGGCAGCCTCGACTACGCGGTCACGCGGTTCCGCGCCAGCGCCGAGATCGGAACGGTGCAACCGAGTTTTCTCGTGAGCGGCTCGGGCATATTCCTCGGCCCCTCCGGCAATCCGGTTTCCGATGGTCCGGTGCGCCTCGATGCGAGCAATCTCTACAGCGGTCTTTATGCCTTCGACGCGCTTGACGTAACGAATCGGCTGACGGTCAGCGCGGGCGCGCGACTAAATTATGCGAACATCGATCTTGCCGACCAGCTCGGCGGCGGCGTTTCAGGCCAGGACCATTTCCTTCGCCTCAACCCGATGTTGGGCGCGACCTACAAACTGACGGACGAGATCACAGCTTACGCCAGCTATTCCGAGGCCAATCGAGCGCCGACGCCGCTGGAGCTCGGCTGCGCCAATCCGGCGCAGCCGTGCATCGTCGCCAGCTTCCTGGTGTCGGACCCGCCGTTGAAGCAGGTCGTCGCGCGCACTTTCGAAGCTGGCCTGCGCGGAACGCACGATTGGGGCGAGAGCGGCGGTTCGCTGGGTTGGCGACTGGGCGCGTTTCGCACCCAAAACGCGGACGATATTCTCAACGTGCCGAGCCCCCTGCAACAGGGCTTCGGATATTTCATGAATGTCGGCGCGACGTTGCGCCAGGGCGTCGAGGCCGAAATCAACTACAAGCGGGGCTCGTTCAGCGCCTTCGCGAGCTATGCGTATGTCGACGCGACGTTCCTCAATCCCCTCGCTTTGTCGTCCAACAGCCCGGCCGCCGACGCCAATGGGCTGATCTATGTGAAGCCCGGCGATCAGATTCCGATGATCGCGCGCAACCGTTTCAAGCTCGGCGCCGATTACGCTGCGACGAGCCAATGGAGCTTCGGCGGCGATCTGATCATTGTCGGCGCGCAGCGCTTCAACGGCGACGCCTCGAACCAGGAGCCGATGCTCCCGGCCTATGCCGTCGCCTCGGTCAACACGACCTATCGGATCAACGACCGCGTGTCGGTTTACGCGCGTGTCGAAAACCTGTTCAATGCGGGCTACTATGCCTTCGGGACCTACTTCAACACGGCCTCGTTGTTCGGCAATTTCAGTGATCCGCGCAGTGTAAGTCCGGGTCAGCCGCGATCGTTCTACGCGGGCATGAGGGCGACGTTTTAGGGCGGGAGGACGTGGCGAGGTCTCTAGCGATCGAACTGGGAGCGGCGGCCGTTCCGCGCGGCCTCGTCGTCGACGCCGCCGGCGCGAGCGACGTGGCGGCGCCGCGCGTTGAAGCGCCCGCGGGCTTTGCGCTGTTGGACGCGCGCGCCGCCCGTCGCGACTCGGCGCTTTCGACCGCGCTGACGCTTTCCCTCATCGCTCACGTCGGGCTTGTGCTGACGCTCGCCTATTTTGTCGCGCCGCCGCGCGCCAGCGACGACGCCGTCGAAATCCCTGTAGAGATCGTTGTTGAAGCGCCGCCGGCTGTGGTCCCACTCGCGCCGCCGCCCGTCGCCGAAACGCCGCCCGTCGCGGAGACGCCGCCCGCGCCGCCGCCGCCCGAGATCGAAGCGCCGCCTCCGCCTCCGCCTGTCGAGCCGCCGCCGATCGAAGCGGTCGAACCCCCCGCGCCGCCCGAGCCGATCGCCCCGCCGCCCAAGGCCCAGTCGGCGCCGCCCAACGCCGCTGTCCCGGCGCCGGTCGAGCGCCCGGCCGTCGTCGCGCCCAAAGCGCGGTCGACAAATGTGAAACCCGCGCCAAGGCCAAAGGCGGAAAATCCCGCGCCGGCTCGCGCGTCGGCCGCGCCGGCTAAAGCCGAAGCCGCCAAGGCCGACATCGGCGCCTATCGTGCTTCGCTTTATCAGCGCATCTATGCGGCGGTGCGCTATCCCGCCGCGGCGCGCGCACGAAGCGCGCAGGGAGTGGCGAGCGTGAGCTTCTCGCTTGACCTCAGCGGCCGCGTGGCTACGGCGAGCCTGGCGCAATCGAGCGGCGACGCGACGCTTGACGATGACGCGGTGGCGACCGTTCGCCGCGCCAGCCCGCTGCCCGCCCCGCCAGAGGGAGCGCCGCACGCCTTCATCGTGCCGATACGGTATCGGATGCGCTAAAGGCGGCGTCGCCGCAAAAGAATTGTCCCCACGGCGGACGCCGACTCGCGCGCTCACCTCGCCGACGCTTTCGCGCCTGCTGGAATGGCGCCGCCGCCCGATTACTGGCGGCCGGTGCGCCGGCAGGCGACAAAATAATCTGGCGACTCAGTGCCTGGTCGCGCGGCTGGTCTCTTGTTTAAGCTTTTCGATCTCGTCCTTGATCATCAGCTTCTTGCGTTTGAGTTCGTGCACTTTGGAGTCGTTCGCTGACGGGCTCGCTTCTTCGGCGGCAATGGCGGCTTCAATAGACTGGTGGCGACGCACAAGTTCCGTCAAATGCGATTCAAGGGACATTTGCGAACTCCCAACGGGTTATCGACGACGAAATTGTGACACAACCGCGTTGGGGCGCAAGGCGAAAAAGCGTCGCGGCGCGATCAAATCGTCGCGGCTGCGCGTAATGATTATCGCGAGATTTGCATGGCCCGCGCGCTCTTGCGCCGCGCCGCGCGTGGCCGCATAGTTCGCGCCCGACGACCCGAATCTCGCGAGGCGGGGCCGAAGCCGACACGGAGCCATGACGCCAGACGAATTGACCAGCGACGAGCGGCTCGCGATCGAACGGCAGATCGAGCGGCTTCGCGAAGAGCACCGCGATCTCGACGCCGCGATCGACGCGCTGCTGGTTTCGGGCCAGCCCGACCAATTGCAGGTTCAGCGCCTAAAGAAGCGGAAGTTGCAGTTGCGCGACCGACTGACCCAGCTCGAAGACGAGTTGACGCCCGACATCATCGCCTGAGCGGCGACGAGAAAGGGAGGCCGAATTGCCCTACTCCCGCAACGACGAACTGCCGCTCTCGGTCAGGGGCCATTTGCCCGAACATGCGCAAGATATCTTCCGCGCCGCATTCAACAACGCCTTCGCCGCCCATGAGAACGATCCCCGCCGCGAGGAGGCTGCTTTCCGGATCGCCTGGGCGGCGGTGCGGCGGCGTTACGAAAAGATCGAAGGCCTCTGGGTCGCGCGGCTCTGAGGCCGCCTTGCGCGCCGCGCGGCGTTCCTTTAATCGCGGCGGGCATGGGCAACGACAATGCGAAGCCGGCCGCCAAATCTGTAGCTATCGTCATGGGCAGCCAGTCCGACTGGCTCACCATGCGCCGCGCCGCCGAAACTTTGCGTGAACTCGGCGTCGAATTCGAGGCGCGCATCGTTTCGGCCCATCGCACGCCCGACCGGCTCGTCAGCTTCGCCAAGGGCGCCCGGGCGGCCGGGGTCAAGGTCATCATCGCCGGCGCGGGGGGCGCGGCGCATCTGCCGGGCATGACCGCGGCCTTCACAACGTTGCCCGTGCTCGGCGTGCCCGTCGAATCCAAGGCCCTTTCGGGTCAGGACAGCCTGCTCTCGATCGTGCAGATGCCCGCGGGCGTGCCGGTCGGCACGCTGGCGATCGGCGCCGCCGGAGCGGTCAACGCCGCGCTGCTCGCCGCCTCGATCCTGGCGCTCGGCGAGCCCGACCTTAGTGTTCGGCTGGACGCTTGGCGCGCCGCCCATCGCGACGCGGTGCCGGAAATTCCGACCGACGGGCCGGCGGAATGATTCTTTCTCCCGGCGCGACCATCGGCATTCTGGGCGCCGGCCAGCTCGGCCGGATGCTGGCGATGGCGGCGCTGAAAGTAGGGCTGCGCTGCCATATCTACGCGCCCGAAGCGGAGGCCCCGGCGCATGACGCCGCCATCGCCAAGACCGTCGCGCCCTACGAGGACGAGGACGCGCTGGCGCGATTCGCCGACGCCGTCGACGTCGTCACTTTCGAATTCGAGAACGTGCCGACCGCCAGCGTCGAGTTTCTGGCCAAGCGCAAGCCGGTCCGGCCCGGCGCACGGGCGCTCGCGCTGACCCAGGACCGGCTGGTCGAAAAAACCTTCCTGCGCGAAATCGGCCTGGAGACCGCCCCTTTCATCGGCGTCGAGGATTCCGGGGCGCTGGTGCGGGCCGTCGCCGAACTCGGTCGCCCGTCGATCTTGAAAACCCGCCGGTTCGGATATGACGGCAAGGGGCAAGCGATGATCCGCGAGGGCTCGAACGTGCCGGCGCTGCATCGCAGCCTCGGCGGCGGGCCGATGATCCTTGAGGGCTTCGTCGCGTTCGAACGCGAAGTCTCCGTTATCGCCGCACGCAGCGTGGAAGGCCAAATCGCCGCATTCGATCTCTGCGAAAACGAGCACGAGCGACACATCCTCGCGCGCACGCGGGTTCCCGCCCGCGTCGCCGACGGCATGGAGGCCGGGGCTCACGGCATCGCCGCCAAGGTGCTGGAGGCGCTCGAATACGTCGGCGTCGTCGGCGTCGAATTGTTCGTCGCGCGCGACGAGATGGGCGCGGAGCGGCTGATCGTCAACGAAATCGCCCCGCGCGTTCACAATTCCGGTCATTGGACCATCGACGGGGCCTGGACCTCGCAATTCGAGCAGCATATCCGCGCCATCGCTGGCTGGCCGCTCGGCTCGACGACGCGCCGGGGCGAGATCGAGATGCACAACCTCATCGGCGAGGAAGCGGACGAATGGCGCGACATCCTCGCCCAGCCCGATCTCAGCCTGCATCTATATGGCAAGCTGGAAACACGGCCCGGCCGCAAGATGGGTCACGTCACGCGCGTATTGCCCGAGACCCCGAAGCCGCGCTAGTTTTCAACGGGTTGAGGCGCGTCAATGTGACGGCCAGCCGCCAAGCCAATGTAGTCGGCGCGGCTTTGCCCGTGAAAGAGACCGGCGATGTACAAGAGAATTCTCGTTCCCATCGATGTGCGCGAGGGCGAAGTGGCCGCGGAGGCGTTGCAATCGGCGCTGGCGCTCGCCAAAGCCTTCGACTCCGACCTCAGGCTGATCCATATCGCTTCGCCGATCATCCCCGCCTCGCCGATGGCGATTATTCCGCAGAGCATTTACGACGATATTGGCGTTTACGAAAAAGTGGAATTGGACGCGTTGGCGAAGAAGCTCGACCGACCGCCGAACCGGGTCACGACCGCCGTGCGTATCGGCGGCGTCTATCCTGAATTGCTCGCCGAAGCCGAGGAATGGCGCGCTGATCTCATCATCGTCGGGGCGCATCGTCGATCGATGGCCACCTTTCTGCTCGGATCGACCGCAGCGGCGCTTTCGCGCCACGCCAAATGCACCGTCATGATCGTGCGCAGTCCGATCACGGCGAAACTGCTATAAACTCTACTATCCGCGAACGGCCGTTTCGGGTTGCGCGAACGACGAAGCGCGCCGAATGAAAAGAAGAAAAACCAGAAGAGAGAACGATGTCCGCTTCAACCTCCGCCACCCTCAAGAAAGTGACCCTGAACGCCGCCCGCTCGAAAGAGTTTCCGGAGGGCTCGATTCGGCACGGCTATCAATTCGTCGCGCCGCTGACGCCGGAGGGACGGATCGACCTTGAGGCCTGGAAAGCGCATCGCGGCGAATGTTTCGCGCATCGCTTCTGGGGCGGCGAACCGGAAGAGCGCGGCCTTCTCGCGCATCGCGCGGGCGGACACGGCGGCGGTAGCTGGGTTTTCGAACTCGGCGCGGGCGCCAAGCTCGACGACGAGGAGATGGGCTATCGTTTCGGCGACCATGCCTTTCGCGCCGGCGAATACGTGTCGATCCGCGAAGCCGACGGCGAATTGATGACTTTCAAGGTCGTCAGCGTCGCGTGAGGCGCTTTTAGACGCGGCGGCGTCTACACGCGCCGGCGCTCAACGCGGCAGGATTGTCGAGCCCATCAGCGTCTTGTCGATCGAAGCGGCGCATTGGCGCCCCTCGCGGATCGCCCACACCACCAGCGACTGTCCGCGCCGCATGTCGCCGCAGGCGAACACCTTGCCGACGGACGAAGCGTAGCTATTCATGTCGGCGGCGACGTTGCCGCGAGGATCGAGTTTGACGGCGAGTTCGCCGAGCATTCCCTCCTTGACGGGCGCGACAAAGCCCATCGCCAGCAGCACCAGATCGGCCTTCAGCGTGAAATCGCTGCCGGGGATCGGCCGCATCTTGTCATCGACGCGCGCGCAGGCGATGCCGGTGACGACGCCGTTCTCGCCTTCGATCGCTTTCGTCGTCACGGCGAAATCGCGCTCGGCGCCCTCCTCGTGGCTGGACGAGGTGCGCAGCTTGATCGGCCAGTTCGGCCAATTCAGCATCTTGTCTTCCATCGCGGGCGGGATTGGCATGATTTCGAGCTGCGTCACCTTCAGCGCGCCCTGCCGGATCGAGGTGCCGATGCAGTCCGACCCGGTGTCGCCGCCGCCGATCACGACGACATGCTTGCCAGAGGCGAGGATCGGTTCGTTGCTGCCGATCGGTTCGCCGGAGACGCGCCGGTTCTGCTGTGGCAGAAACTCCATCGCGAAGTGCACGCCGGAGAGATCGCGCCCCGGCGCCGGAAGATCGCGCGGCGCCTCGGCGCCGCCGGCGAGCGCCACCGCGTCGAAGGATTCAACCAGCGAAGCCGCCGTCACGTCGTTGCCGACATGAACATTGCAATGGAAGACGACGCCTTCGGCCTTCATTTGCTCGACGCGGCGCGCGACATGGCGCTTCTCGAGCTTGAAGTCGGGGATGCCGTAGCGCAGTAATCCGCCGGGCTCGGCGTTCTTCTCGTAGACATGCACTTCGTGGCCGACGCGCGCGAGCTGCTGCGCGCAGGCGAGGCCCGCCGGACCCGAGCCGATCACCGCGACGCGTTTGCCGGTGCGGCTCGCCGCAAGCTCAGGCTTGATCCAGCCGTGCTCCCAGGCGCGATCGACGATTGCGCACTCGATAGTTTTGATCGTCACCGGCGCGTCCTGGATGTTGAGCGTGCAGGACGCCTCGCACGGCGCAGGGCAGACGCGGCCGGTGAATTCCGGGAAATTGTTGGTCGAGTGCAGGTTGCGCGAGGCTTCTTCCCAATCCGCGCGATAGACCAGATCGTTCCAGTCGGGGATCTGGTTGTTCACGGGGCAGCCGTTATGGCAGTAGGGAATGCCGCAATTCATGCAGCGCGCGGCCTGGTTGCGCGTCGATTCCTCCGACAGCGGCAGCACGAACTCGCGGTAATGGCGAATTCGGTCGGAGGCCGGCGCATAGCGGCGATCCGCGCGGTCGATTTCCAGAAAACCCGTAACCTTGCCCATAGGTAATTACCCTTAAAGATATCTTGAGCGCCTCAAGCTTCCCTTCTCCCGCGCGCCGCAGAAGGCAGCGCGCAGCGCCGGATGAGGGTCCGCCCCAAGACCCCGCCCCAGCCCTCTCTCGCAAGCGGGAGAAGCGGCTAATTTCACTCCGCCGCGACGACCGCTCCCGCGTTCCTTGCCGCCAGCTCCGCCAGCGCGCGCCGGTACTCGACCGGCATCACCTTGCGGAATTTCGGCAGGTAACTCTCCCAGTTCTCCAAAATCTCGCGCGCGCGCGTTGAAGCGGTGTAGCGCGCATGATTGGAGATCAGTTGGTGCAGGCGCTCGGCGTCGTGCCGACTCATATCGTCCATCACGTCGACGCGGCCGTGGCTTTCCAGATCGCCGCCCGCGTGCAGGTGACGCTGCATCAATTCTTCCTCCGCGGCGACGGGCTCGAGTTCGACCATCGACAAGTTGCAGCGTTTGGCGAAGTCGCCCGCCTCGTCGAGCACATAGGCGATGCCGCCGGACATGCCGGCGGCGAAGTTGCGCCCGGTCTCGCCGATGACGACGACGATGCCACCGGTCATGTATTCGCAGCCGTGATCGCCCGTGCCTTCGACGACCGCGATCGCGCCGGAATTGCGCACGCCGAAGCGTTCGCCGGCGACGCCGCGCAGATAGCATTCGCCCGCGATGGCGCCGTAAAGCACGGTGTTGCCGACGATGATCGAGGTTTCCGCCGTCAGCTTTGTCGCCTCCTTTGGCGGATAGACGACGATACGCCCGCCTGAGAGGCCCTTGCCGACATAGTCGTTGCCGTCGCCCTCGAGTTCCAGCGTCACGCCCTTGGCGAGAAAGGCGCCAAAGCTCTGACCGGCCTGGCCTTTCAGTTTGATGTGAATCGCCTCGTCGCGAAGGCCCGCATGGCCGTAACGCTTGGCGATTTCGCCCGAGAGCATCGCGCCCGCCGATCGGTCCGAATTACGGATCGGCATTTCCAGGCGAACGTGCTTGGCGTGGTCGAGAGCCTCCTTCGTCCCCGCGATGAATGCGCGGTCGAGAACCTTGTCGAGCCCATGGTTTTGGGTCGCGGCGTGATAGATCGCATCGCCCCGCCAGGGCGCCGGCTTGAAGAACAGCCTGGAGAAGTCGAGCCCCTTAGCCTTGGCCTGCTCGACCAGCTCCGTCTTGTCGAGCATCTGTCGCTGACCGACCATTTCATCGAATTTGCGATAACCAAGCTCGGCCATCAGCGCCCGCACTTCCTCGGCGACGAAGAAGAAGTAGTTGATGATGTGCTCGGGCTGACCGACGAAGCGCTTGCGCAGCACCGGATCCTGCGTTGCGACGCCGACCGGGCAGGTGTTGAGGTGGCACTTGCGCATCATGATGCAGCCCGCCGCGATCAACGGCGCGGTGGCGAAGCCGAATTCGTCCGCGCCGATGAGCGCGCCGACGACTACGTCACGGCCCGTCCGGATGCCGCCATCGACCTGCACGGCGATGCGCGAGCGCAGCCCGTTCATCACCAAGGTCTGATGCGTCTCGGCGAGGCCGATCTCCCACGGCGAACCCGCATGCTTGATCGAGGTCAGCGGCGAAGCTCCGGTGCCGCCCTCAAAGCCGCTGATCGTCACATGGTCCGCCTTGCACTTGGCCACGCCCGCCGCGACCGTGCCGACGCCGACTTCGGAGACGAGCTTGACCGAGACCTGCGCCCGCGGATTGACGTTCTTGAGATCGTAAACGAGCTGCTTCAAGTCCTCGATCGAATAGATGTCATGATGGGGCGGCGGCGAGATGAGGCCGACCCCTTGCGTGGAGTGACGCACCTTGGCGATGACGGCGTCGACCTTGTGGCCGGGCAATTGGCCGCCTTCGCCGGGCTTGGCGCCCTGCGCCATCTTGATCTGCATCATGTCGGAATTGACGAGATATTCCGCGGTCACGCCGAAGCGCCCCGAAGCGACCTGCTTGATCGCGCTGCGCATGGAATCGCCGTTCGCCATTCGCTTGTAGCGATCCGATTCCTCGCCGCCCTCGCCGGTGTTCGACTTGCCGCCGATGCGGTTCATCGCGATCGCCAGCGTCGTATGCGCCTCGCGCGAGATCGAGCCGTAGGACATCGCGCCGGTGGCGAAGCGCTTGACGATGGAGGCCGCGGATTCCACTTCCTCCAGCGGCACGCTCGCGCGCCCGTCCTCGGAGGCCGCCTTGATACGGAACAGACCGCGGATCGTCAGCAGGCCCTCCGACTGCTCGTTGAGCGTTTTGGCGTAAGCGTCGTACTTGTCCTTGGCGTTGCCGCGCACCGCGTGCTGAAGCAGCGAAACCGTCTGCGGCGTCCAGCTATGCGCCTCGCCGCGCAGGCGATAGGCGTATTCGCCGCCGACTTCGAGCGAGGAGCGCAACACCGGAGAGGCGCCGAACGCGTCGGCGTGACGTCGCGCGGTTTCCTCGGCGATCTCGGCGAGCCCGGCGCCCTCGATCGTCGTCGCGGTGCCGAAGAAGAACTTCTTCACGAAAGCCTTGGAGAGGCCGACGGCGTCGAAGATCTGCGCCCCGCAATAGGATTGATAGGTCGAGATGCCCATCTTCGACATGACCTTGAGGAGGCCCTTGTCGATCGACTTGATAAAGCGCTTGACGACTTCGTAGGCGGTGACTTCCTCGGGCAGATCGCCCGCCATCGCCGCCAGCGTCTCGAAGGCGAGATAAGGGTTGATCGCTTCGGCGCCGTAGCCGGCCAGACAAGCGAAATGATGGATCTCCCGCGCTTCGCCCGTCTCGACGACGAGGCCGACGCTCGTGCGCAGGCCCTTGCGGATGAGGTGATGATGCACCGCCGCCGTCGCCAGCAGCGCCGGGATCGGAATGCGGTCCGGCCCTACCATGCGGTCGCTGAGGATGATGATGTTGTAGCGGCCGTGCACGGCCGCCTCCGCGCGTTCACACAGGCGCAGCAGCGCTTCCTCCATCCCCGCGCCTCCTCGCTCGGAGGCGTAGGTGATGTCGAGCGTCTTAGTGTCAAAGCTGTCCTCGAAATGGCCGATGCAGCGGATCTTCTCAAGATCCTCGTCGGTCAGGATCGGCTGGCGCACTTCGAGTCGCTTGCGGCGCGCGTTGCCTTCGAGGTCGAACAGGTTCGGGCGCGGGCCGATGAACGAGACCAGGCTCATCACCAACTCCTCGCGGATCGGGTCGATCGGCGGGTTCGTCACCTGTGCGAAATTCTGCTTGAAGTAAGTATAGAGCAGCTTCGACTTGTCGGAGAGCGCCGAGATCGGCGTGTCCGTGCCCATCGAGCCGACCGCCTCTTGGCCCGTCGTCGCCATGGGCGACATCAGGATCGCGAGGTCTTCCTGGCTGTAGCCGAACGCCTGCTGGCGATCGAGCAGCGAGACGTCGGTGCGCGAAGCGCGCGGCTCGACGGGGTTGAGGTCTTCGAGCACGATCTGCGTCTTATCGAGCCAGGCGCGATAGGGATGCGCGCTCGACAGCGACTGCTTGATCTCGGCGTCGGAGATGATGCGGTGCTCGTTGAGATCGACGAGCAGCATCTTGCCCGGTTGCAGGCGCCACTTGGCGACGATGCTCTCCTCAGGCACCGGCAGCACTCCCATCTCGGAAGCGAGCACGACGAGATCGTCGTCAGTGACGAAATAGCGTGCAGGGCGCAGGCCGTTGCGGTCGAGCGTGGCGCCGATCTGGCGCCCGTCGGTAAAGGCCATCGCCGCCGGGCCGTCCCACGGCTCCATCAAGGCGGCGTGATATTCGTAGAAACCGCGACGCTCCTCGTCCATCAGCGGATTGCCGGCCCAGGCTTCCGGAATCAGCATCATCATCGCATGGGTCAGCGAGTATCCGCCCTGGACCAGGAATTCGAGCGCGTTGTCGAAGCAGGCGGTGTCGGACTGGCCTTCGTAGGAGATCGGCCAAAGCTTCGAAATGTCGTTGCCGAACAATTCGGAATCCACGCTCGCCTGCCGCGCCGCCATCCAGTTGACGTTGCCGCGCAGCGTGTTGATCTCGCCGTTGTGCGCGACCATGCGATAGGGATGGGCGAGCCGCCAGGAAGGGAACGTGTTGGTCGCGAACCGCTGATGCACCAGCGCCAAGGCGGTCTCGAAGCGCGGGTCGAGCAAGTCCTTGTAATAGGGGCCGAGTTGCGTGACGAGCACCATGCCCTTGTAAACGACGGTGCGGCAGGACATCGAGACCGGATAATATTCGGCGTGGCTGGCGCCGCCGATCGCATAGACGCGATTGGACACGACCTTGCGCACGATGAAGAGCTTGCGCTCGAAATCGGCCTCGTCGACGATCCCGCCGCCGCGCGCGACCAGCAATTGCCGGTGCACGGGCTCGACCGCCTTGACTCGCTCGCCAAGGCCTGTGTTGTCGACCGGCACGTCTCGCCAGCCGATCAGCTTCAGGCCTTCGTCGCCGACCGCCTCCTCGACGATCTTCTCGACTTGAGCGCGCGCCTCGGCGTCGCGCGGCATGAAGAACTGGCCGATCGCGTAATGGCCGGGCGCCGGCAGCGTCATCCCGAGCTTGGCGCATTCCTCAACGAAGAAACGGTGCGGAATTTGCGTCAGCACGCCGCAGCCGTCGCCCAGCAGCGGGTCGGCGCCGACCGCGCCGCGATGGTCGAGGTTGACGAGAATCTGCAATCCCTTCTCCAGGATCGCATGGGACTTGCGGTTCTTCATGTCGGCCACGAAACCGACGCCGCACGAGTCTTTCTCGTTGGCGGGGTCGTAGAGACCTTCGGCGCGCGGTGTCAAAGGATCGACGCCGGGAAGCGATTGGGCCGGCGGAATCTTCGCCGGGGCGAGCATGCGAGCCTCGTTCAGGGTCTCATCAGCCTTCGCGATCATCTCTCCACTCCCTCGCCCGGATGTGTTTCGCACCGGTCGTGCTCGCCAAATTTTCAGAATTTCATGTGCTAGTCATAGGGCGGACAAGGCCGCAATCGGAAGCGGCCCGAACAGGATTCAGGCGGCGCGTTTTTTTCGATTCGTTTTGATCGCAACGTCCGACATCTTAACTTCGTCCTGAGTCCGACCGACCGCTCCGAGGCGAACATGCCTGCGATAAATGGTCAGTAAGACTGTCCTATTTAGGAAACCATGACAGAAACCGCGCAGCGGCACAAGGCGCCAATCCAACCGCGTCACAATTTTTTTTGCCGTCGCGCCGGCCATCTTGCCAAGCCAACGACGGCCAAGGCAAGTGGCGCCCTTTCGCGGGAGAGCCGGAACATGAATTTTGCGAGCGACAACAGCGCGGGCGTGGCGCCGGAACTCCTGGAAGCGATCCTGGCCTCGAGCCGGGTCAACGCGCCCGCCTATGGCGCGGACGAATTTTCCCTTCGCTCGCAAGCCCTTTTATCGCAAGTCTTCGAGCGGGAAGTCGCCGCGTTCCTGGTCCCCACCGGCACTGGCGCCAACGCGCTCGCGCTCGCCGCGATGGCGCGTCCCTGGGAGGCGATCTTCTGTCACGAGGAGTCGCATGTGCACGACGACGAATGCGGCGCGCCGGAATTCTTCGCGGGCGGCGCCAAGCTCGTCGGCATTCCTGGGCTTGCCGGCAAAGTTACGCCGCAGGCCCTGCGCGACACACTGGCGCGCTATCCGCGCGGCCTCGTAAAATCCGTGCAGCCGGGCGCGCTTTCGCTGAGCCAGGCGACCGAGGCCGGCACGGTCTATTCCGTTGACGAAATCGCGGCGCTGTCGCGGATCGCGCGTGGAGCGGGTCTCGGCGTCCACATGGATGGCGCCCGTTTCGCCAATGCGCTGGTCGCGCTCGGCGCTTCGCCGGCCGATATGACCTGGCGCGCCGGCGTCGATGCGCTTTCGTTCGGCGCCACGAAGAACGGCGCGCTGGCCTGCGAGGCCGTGATCTTTTTCGACCCCGATAAGGCCAGCGCCTTCGCCTATCAGCGCAAGCGCGGCGGTCACACGCTCTCCAAGGGCCGTTTCCTCGGCGCCCAGATGGAAGCTTATCTCACGGGCGGCCTGTGGCTGGATTTGGCCCGCCGCGCCAATGACGCGGCCGCGCGGCTCGCCAAGGGGCTCCTCGCCGCGCCGGGCGTTCGCGCCGCCTGGCCGAGCCAAATCAACGAGGTGTTCGTCGTCGCCCCGACCGAACGCCTGGCCGTCTGGCGCGCGGCGGGCGCGCGTTTTCACGACTGGCCGACGCGGGCGCTCGCCGCCCACCTCGCGCCCAAGGAGGGGGAAACGCTGATCCGGCTGGTGACGTCGTTCGAGACCACGGAGGCGGAAATCTCGTCGCTGGTCGATGTCGCGCGACGACCTTGAGTTACGCCGCATCCTCGCCGTAATAATTCGCAAAGTGTTATAAGGGCCGTGGGGCGTTCGGGAGTTTGGCGATGAAACTGGGTTTGCGCGCTGTGTGGCGACTGGCGGCCGCCGCGATAGTGATATTATCGGCGCCCGCCGCCAGGGCGCAGGGCTTGTTTTCGTTTTTCGAGCCGTCGCCGCAGCAGATCGCGCGCGGCCTCGCGGATTCCGGTTACGAAATTCGCAGCGCCCTGGTGCGCCGCGGCGACGTCTATGTTTGCGATGTTCGCGACGCGCGCGGCGGGCGCGAGCGTCTGGTGATCGACGCGCGCACCGCGCGCATCGTTGAGCGTTTCCCCGCCCGCGTTCATGGCTGGCGCTATGCGCAGCAGGGCGACTGGGGCGGCCGCGATCGCAACGGCGACTTCGCCGACAGCTGGAACGGGCGCCCGCGCCCGCCGTCCGCAGTTCCGGGAGGCGACGCTTCCTCTCCCGAGGTGATTTACGGCATCTCACCGGATTCGCCTGCTGCGTCGATCGAAAAGCCGAGGGTCAGGACTCATGTGGCGAAGAAGCCGGCGCCGCCGGTCGCCAAGCTGACGGAACCGACGCCTCCCCCGACAACGGTTGCGCCGGCTGCCGAAGCTCCTCCGGCGCCCCCGCTCGCGACGACTACCGTGCAGCCACAATCGCCTGGCGTCGTTGAGGTCAAGCCCGAGCCGCCGAAGCCCGAGGCCCCCCAACCCGCCGAGGCCAAGCCCGCCGAGGCGGCCAAGCCGGTCGCGCAGGCGCAGCCGACTGCCGTTGCGCCGACGCCGACCGCCACGCCAAAGCCAAAAGCCAAGGCGCTCAACGATCTTCCCGTCACTCCGCTCGATTGAGGCGGCCCGCGAACCGCAAATGCAAAGGGCGCCTCGCGGCGCCCTTCGTTTTTAGTCGGCAGCGGTCGTGATCAGGCGGCGGCTTTCGCCGTCGGCGCGATGTCAATCGTCTTGGCGGCGGTCTGGATCGCGATCATGCGCGGCTTCTGCGCCTCGGGAACCTGACGCACCAGGTCGATATGCAGCAGACCGTTCTCGCACGTCGCGCCGGTCGCGCTCACATGGTCGGCGAGCTGGAAACGGCGCTCGAACGCGCGCGCGGCGATGCCTTGATAAAGCGTCTCGCGCTTCTCCCCTTCGCTCTTCTGCGCGGTTTCCTTTGAGCCGCGAACGGTCAGCGTATTCTCGCGGGTTTCGACGCTAAGCTCGCTTTCGGCGAAGCCAGCGACGGCGATAGTGATGCGATAGGCGTTCTCGCCGGTGCGCTCGATGTTGTAGGGCGGATAGGTCGGCGTATTCGCCTCGACGCCCGCGTGCTTGTCGAGCAGCGAAAGCAGACGATCGAAGCCAACGGTGGAACGATAGAACGGCGCGAAATCGTAATTCAACATAGCACATCCTCCTGATGAAGCGACATGACGGTTCTCGGCTTCCCTGGATGGCGAAACCGACCGCAGCGCGTCCGCAAACGGCCCGCGCCAAGACTATCTGGGAGTGGATTCGCGGCTCGCAAGGGGCGCGCCGCCAAATTCGGCCGGGTCGCGAAATGTCTAATGCTGCGCTATCGTCGCGCCAACTCAGCGAGGGAAGCGCGAGAAATGTCCGATACGCCCGAGACCGTCACCGCCGCAATTCTTGTCATCGGCGACGAGATTCTCAGCGGCCGCACCAAGGACCGCAACATCGGCTACATCGCGGAATATCTGGCCAAGGCCGGTGTGGACGTGCGCGAAGCGCGCGTCATTCCCGATGACGAGGGCGAGATCGTCGCCGCGCTCAACGCGCTGCGCACGCGCTACGACTATGTTTTCACCACCGGTGGAATCGGGCCGACGCATGACGACATAACCGCTGACAGTGTCGCCAAGGCCTTCGGCGTCGCCATCGACGAAGACCCGCGCGCGCTGGCGATCATGCTCGCGCGCTATCAGCCTTCCGATTTGACGGCGGCGCGCCGGCGCATGGCGCGCATTCCCGCCGGCGCCGATCTCATCGACAACCCCGTTTCCAAGGCGCCGGGTTTTCGCATCGGCAACGTGATTGTCATGGCCGGCGTGCCGGCGGTGATGCAGGCGATGCTCGACCACGCGATCAAGTCGGTGCGCACCGGCCTGCCCATGCTGAGCGAGACGATAGAGGCGGGGCCGATGCCGGAGGGGCGCTACGGCGGCCCGCTCGGCGAGATCGCCGTCGCGCGCCCCAGCGTCATCATCGGCTCCTATCCCTCCTTCGTCGACGGCAAATTCCGCAATCACATCGTCGTGCGAGGCAAGGACGCAGCGCAAGTCGCCGAGGCGCGCGCCGCGGTCGAGGCGATGCTCGCGCGGCTTATCGCGGATTCCAAGCCGCTATGAGTTGCGCCGTCGCGCGGTCGCGCTAGAGTGCCGCTCTTTCGAAAGGATCAGAAATGACGATAAAGGTCGGCGAAAAACTTCCCAACGCGACGTTCCGGTTGGTGACGACGGACGGTCCGAAGCCGGTGACGACAGCGGAATTCTTCGGCGGGCGCAAGATCGTGCTGTTCGGCTTGCCGGGCGCCTTCACGCCGACTTGCCACAAGAACCATCTGCCGGGTTTCATCGCCGACGAAGCGGCGTTCAAGGCCAAAGGGGTGGCGGAGATCGCGATGACGGCCGTCAACGATCACCATGTCCTCGCCGCCTGGGAGCAGGCGACCGGCGCCCGCGGGCATGTCGCGTTCCTGGCCGATGGCAATGCCGAATTCGCGAGGGCGGTCGGCCTGGATTTCGACGCGGCCCCCGGCGGCCTCGGGCTGCGCTCGAAGCGCTATTCGATGCTGGTCGAGGACGGCGTCGTGAAAATCCTCAACATCGAGGAAACGCCCGGCAAGGCCGACCTCTCCGGCGCGCCGCATCTGCTCGCGCAGATTTGAGCGCCCCACACCCTAACCCTCTCCCCGCGAGCGGAGAGAGGGAATCGCGGCGCCTCCGCTATTTGGTTCCGAACATGCGGTCGCCGGCGTCGCCGAGGCCGGGCACGATATAGCCGTGGTCGTTGAGCTTCTCGTCGATGGCGGCGGTCCAGATCTGAACGTCGGGATGGGCCTTGGTCAAACGTTCGATACCTTCGGGCGCGGCGAGCAAGCAGACGAAACGGATATCGCGAACGCCGCGCGCCTTGAGCTTGTCGATCGCCGCGACCGCGGAATTGGCGGTCGCCAGCATCGGGTCCATCACGATGACGAGGCGGTCGGCGACATCGGCCGGCGCCTTGAAATAATATTCCACCGCTTCCAGGGTCTTCGGGTCGCGGTAGAGGCCGATATGGGCGACGCGGGCGCTCGGCACGAGATTGAGCATGCCGTCGAGAAATCCGACGCCGGCGCGCAGGATCGGCGCGAACACAAGCTTCTTGCCGGCAATCGCCGGCTGCATCGTCTTGGCGAGCGGCGTCTCGACCTCGACCAGCTCCATTGGCAGATCGCGCGTCACTTCGTAGGCCAGCAACATGCCGATCTCGTTCAGAAGCTGGCGGAAACCCTTGGTCGAAACCGTCTTGTCGCGCATCAGGGTCAATTTGTGCCGCACGAGCGGATGATCGACGACGTGGACATTGGGCGGCATGGCGGGCTCCGGCGAAATCGGCGCCCACCTTAAACTAAGTCGGAGAACTCTCGCGCGCGAACGCGTGGGTCATCCCCAGATTTTCCCGCCGGACGCCGTGTGGAAACGCTCTATTGACGCGGCGCGCGCGAGACTGTCTTTTGGCCGGCGCATGGCTGAGATGAATATGCGCGCCGCCCGTCGGAACTGGAATCTGCCCAACGTTCTGACCTATGGACGGTTGGCGGCGGTGCCGGTGGTCGTCGGATTTCTGTTCTGGCCAAGCGAGGCCTGGGCGCGCTGGACCGCGCTCGCCATTTACGCGCTGGCCGCGATCACCGATTTCTTCGACGGCTATTTGGCGAGGGCCTGGTCGCAGCAATCCTCGCTCGGGCGGATGCTGGACCCGATAGCGGACAAGCTGCTGGTCGCCGCCGTGCTGCTCGCGCTCACCGCCGACCGAACGATTTCCGGCCCCTCGCTGTGGGCGGCGATCGTGATTCTGTGCCGCGAAATCCTAGTCTCGGGCCTGCGCGAATATCTGGCCGAATTGCGCGTGCCGGTGCCGGTTACGGCGGTCGCCAAATGGAAGACGACGGCGCAACTGATCGCGCTCGGTTTCCTCATCGCCGGCGAGGCGGGCGAGGCGGTGCTGCCGGGCTCGATTCTCATCGGCATCGTGCTGCTCTGGATCGCCGCGATCCTGACGCTTTACACAGGCTGGGACTATATGAAGGCGAGCTACGACCACGTGGGAGCCGATTGAATCGTGAAAGCGGTTTATTTCGCCTGGGTGCGCGAACGCATCGGCAAATCCGAGGAAGAGATTTCGCCGCCCGCCGAGGTCGTCACGGTCGGCGACCTGATCGCATGGCTCGCTGGCCGCGGCGAAGGCTACGCCTACGCGTTCGAGAAAGCCTCGGTCATCCGGGCCGCGATCGACCGCGTTCATGTCAAACACCACGCTCACATCGCCGACGGACGCGAGATCGCGTTTTTTCCGCCAATGACGGGCGGATGAAATGCGCAAGATTCGCGTACAGGCTGAGGATTTCGACGCCGCCGCGGAAGCGCGCGCGCTGAGTCTAGGGCGCGCCGATGTCGGCGCGACGGTGACTTTCGTCGGCTATTGCCGCGACGAGGGCGGGACGCTGGCGGCGCTGGAAATCGAGCATTATCCCGGCATGGCGGAGGCCGAGATCGAGCGCGTCGTCGCCGAGGCCGAGACGCGCTGGCCGCTGATCGGCGTGACTGCGATTCATCGCTTCGGCAGGCTCGCGCCGGGCGCGCAGATCGTCATGGTGGCGGCGGCGTCCGGCCATCGCGCGGCGGCCTTCGCGGCGGCCGAAATGCTGATGGATTATCTGAAAACCCGCGCGCCGTTCTGGAAGCAGGCGATCCGCGCCGATGGAACTCGCGAAGGCTGGGTCGAGGCGAAGGACGAGGACGCGGATTCGGCGGCGCGCTGGGGCGCCGCCGAGCCATAGGAATTCAGCGCGAAGCGACCGCGCGATAGGCGAACAGCACCACCACGGCGCCGACGACGGAAACCAGGATGCTGTAGAGGTTGACGCCCGAAACCGGCGCCCAGCCGATCAGGCTGGCTAGAAATCCGCCGACGACCGCGCCGACGACGCCGAGCACGATGTCCAATAGGAGACCGGAGCCCGACTTGTTGACGATCCTGCTGCCGATAAAGCCCGCGATCAGGCCCAAAATGATCCAACTCAAAATACCCATGTCCAATCCTCCAAATCGCGCCGCTTAGGCGCCGATCGGCGCCAGCGATCTCGGCCGCAATGCCCCCACGCCGGCGCCGGGGGATTGTTGCGGGATGGACCGGAAAAACGCAAGCCGGTAGACTTCCTCGGGCGCGAGCCGAATTCTCGCGGCGTCGCATGTTTTTCGTCGGCGCCGCTGGGGCTTGGGCCGTTGCAATCCCGTCGCGCGAGCGTGATGGGATGCCGTTCGGGTGGGCGCTTTTCGCGCCGAAAGGGGTTGAACATGGGATTTTTCGACGACGCTCTCAAGAACGCGGTTCCCGGAGGCGATTTGACAACGCCGATCGCCATCGCGGCCGGCGCTCTGCTGCTGCATCATTTCCTGGGTGGAAGCTCCGCGCCCGCCGCCGCGCCGGCCACGCCCGCGACGGCGGGAGGCGGCCTCCTCGGCGGCCTCACCGACATCGTCAGCAAACTCAGCGCCAACGGCAATGCCGCGCAGGTCAATTCCTGGGTCGGCAATGGCGCCAACCAACCGATTCAACCAAGCCAACTCGGGGCCGCGCTCGGTTCGCAGGCGATCAGCGAACTTGCCGCCAAGACCGGCCTCAATCAGGATGAACTGTTGAAACAGCTCTCCGCCGTGCTGCCGCAACTCGTCAACAACCTGACGCCCAACGGCCGTATGCCGACCGCGGCGGAAGTCGGTCAGTAACGCGCGATTTCCCCTCCTTGCTTCGCGGGGAGGGGCAGGGGCGCGGCGCCGCTATTTTTTCAGCGCCGCCGCCAAATCCTCGATCAGATCGTCCACGTCCTCGAGCCCGACCGAAAGCCGGAGCATACCCGGGCCGATGCCGAGCGCGGCGCGCTGCTCGGGCTTCAGCCGCTGATGCGTCGTGGTCTCGGGATGGGTGATGAGGCTCTTGGCGTCGCCGAGGTTGTTTGAAATGCCGACGATCGAAAGCGCGTTCGCCATCCTGAACGCGCCGGCCTTGCCGCCCTCGACCTCGAAGGCGACGAGCGTTCCGCCGCCCGACATCTGCTTGCGCACGACGTCGGCTTGCGGGTGATCCGCGCGACCGGGATAGAGCACTCGCGTCACGCGCGGGTGCGCGGCGAGGAAATCTGCGATCCTCGCCGCGGCGCGCGTTTCTGCTTCGACGCGCACCGGCAGCGTCTCCAGCGACTTCAGCATCACCCAGGCGTTGAATGGCGACAGGCTCGGGCCGGTCTGGCGCAGGAAATTGTGGATGTGGTCGTTGATGAATTTCTCCGAGGCGAGAATGACGCCGCCGAGCGTGCGGCCCTGGCCGTCGATGTGTTTGGTCGCGGAATAAACGACGCAATCGGCCCCCAACGCGAGCGGCTTCTGCAACAGCGGCGTCGCGAACACATTGTCGACGACGAGGGTCGCTCCGTTGGCGTGCGCGATCTTCGCGACCTCGGCGATGTCGACGACTTCGAGCGTCGGATTGGTCGGGCTTTCCAGGAACGTCGTTCTGGTGTTCGGCCGCATCGCCGCGCGCCAGGCGGCAAGATCGGCGCCGTCGACCAGCGTCGAGGCGACGCCAAAGCGCGGCAGCAATTCCTCGACGACATAGAGGCACGAGCCGAACAACGCCTTGGCGGCGACGATGTGATCGCCCGCTTTCAACTGCCCCATGAGCGCGGCGGTGACGGCGGCCATGCCGCTGGCGGTCGCGCGCGCCGCTTCTGCGCCCTCGAGCAAGGCCATCCGGCGTTCGAACATCGCCACCGTCGGATTGGCGAAGCGCGAATAGATGAAACCTTGAGTCTCGCCTTTGAAGCGCGCCTCGGCCTGCTCCATCGTGTCGTAGAGATAGCCCTGCGTCAGATAAAGCGCCTCGGACGTCTCCTCGAACTGCGAACGCATCGAGCCGCCATGCACGAGCTGGGTCGCGGGCCTGAGGGTTTGCGGATCGCGGGTCTTTCGCGGGCTCGACATCGAACGCTCCTTTCGCGCGCGGAACACCCCTGCGCGGGACAGGCGAAAAGGCGAGGGAATTTCACTGAAAGCCCCCGATCTTTTAGCCCTGTGTTTAACGTGGCGGCAAGCCGACCGGCTCAAATGACCACGGAAGCTGAGCCATATTCCTGTTTACGACGCCCCGTCAACCGCGCCCGCCCACTCCCGCGCCGGAGGCAAGGCGTGATACATGCGCCCATGCGAATTTCCTCCGTCCTCGATCCCTCCGATCCGCCCCACGGCTTGTTCTCGCGCCAGCGCATCCACGATCTCGCTGCTCGGGGCGGAATCGGCGCGCCGCGCGATTACGAACCGACGCAGTTCCAGCCGGCGAGCCTTGACCTCAGGATCGGCGCGGAGGCCTATCGCGTGCGCGCGAGCTTCCTGCCCGGGCGCGGCGCCAGCGTGCGTCGGCGGCTGGAAAGCCTGGCCCCCGAGCGCATCTCGTTGGAAGGCGAGGGGGCGGTGCTGGAGAAGGGCATCGTCTATGTCGCGCCGCTGCTGGAGCGCCTCGATCTGCCCGCCCAAGTTTCGGGCGCCGCCAACCCGAAAAGCTCGACCGGTCGGCTCGACATTTTCACCCGGCTGATCGTCGATGAATCCGAGGCGTTCGATTCCGTGCCTTTGGGCTATCGGGGCGGACTCTGGGTCGAAATTTCGCCGCGCAGTTTCAGCGTTCGCGTGCGCGAGGGGTCGCGGCTCAATCAATTGCGGCTGAGAGCGCGCCCGCCCGATCAATCCGACGTATTCGATTTCTCTCTTGCGGACGAAGCGATCCGCCGCCGTCACGCCGTTACGCCGCTGGTCGACGGCGAACTGAAGCTGCGCGAGGGTCTGATCGTCCATGTCGGGCTTTCCGGCCCGAGCGGCGGCATTGTTGGCTATCGCGCGATCAAGAACGGCAACGTGATCGACGTCGACCGTCCCGGCGCCTACGCCGCCGAGGATTTCTGGGAGCCGATCCGCGCGCGCGCAGACGGGCGGCTGATCCTCGACCCCGAGGAATTTTATATTCTCGCCAGCCGCGAAAAGATGCAGATCCCTGCGGATTTGGCCGCGGAGATGGCGCCCATCGATCCGGCGATCGGCGAATTCCGCGTCCATTACGCGGGCTTCTTCGACCCTGGCTTCGGCGTCGTCGCCGACGGCAAGCCGAACGCGCGCGCGGTTCTGGAAGTGCGCAGCCGCGACGTGCCGTTCCTGCTCGAAGACGGGCAACCGGTCGGGCGCCTCGTCTATGAGGAACTGGCGGGCGCAGCGGACGAACTCTATGGCGTCGGCGGCGTCTCGAACTATCAGGGCCAGGGCTTGAAACTCTCCAAGCATTTCCGCCCCTGGCGCGAGTCTTGATGGCGGATCTTCAAGGCTTGTCCTGACGCGGAGCGCCGGTCTATAAGGGCGAGCGCGAAGCGCCCGAGCGGGCGTAGTTCAATGGTAGAACGGAAGCTTCCCAAGCTTCATACGAGGGTTCGATTCCCTTCGCCCGCTCCATTTTCATCGCGAACCATCCATTCGTCGCCGCTCGCCCGGCTGGTCTGCGGTTTCGCGGGGCTGAAGCGCGTGCTAGAGCGCGGCGATGTTGCAGACCCTGACTTTCGCTCTGGACTGGCTCGGCCTCTGCGTGTTCGCGGTCACGGGCGCGCTGGTCGCCTCGCGCAAGCAGATGGACATTGTCGGCTTCGCGCTGCTCGGTAGCGTGACGGGCGTCGGCGGCGGCACGATCCGCGATGTGCTGCTTGGCGTATCGCCGGTGTTCTGGGTCCGGCAGCCCGCCTATCTCGTCGCCAGCGTGAGCGTCGCCTGCGTCACGTTCTTCTTCGCCCATGTCTTACAGTCGCGTTATCGCTATCTTCTCTGGCTCGATGCGGTAGGGCTCGCGCTTTTCGCGGTCACGGGGGCGGACAAGGCGCTGGCGGGCGGCGCGCCGCCCTCGATCGCGGTGGCGATGGGCGTCGCGACCGCTACCTTCGGCGGCGTGATCCGGGACATATTGAGCGGCGAAAGCCCCGTCATTTTGAGGCGGGAAATCTATGTCACCGCCGCCTTGCTCGGCGCCTCGGCGTTCGTGACCCTGTCGCAGCTGGGCGCGACGCAGGATTTCGCAGTCGTCGTCGGCTTTCTGTCGGCGTTGGCTCTGCGCGGCGCGGCGCTGCATTGGGGGCTTTCCCTGCCGCGCTACGCGCCCCGCGCCGACATCGACCTGTCGTAAGCCGACATCGCTTCAAGTCGTGGCGGCGAGCTTGTCCTGCGTCCTCGTTTCGAAGTCGCTGGCGTCGTGTCGTTCGTGCAACTGGCTCGAGGGCTCGCCGGAGGTACGGTTGACCATGCGGCCGCGCTTGACCGCCGGGCGCTCGAAGATCATATCCGCCCAACGGTGTACATGGCTGTAGTCCTGCACGGAAAGAAACTCGCCCGCGTCGTAAACGAGACCCTTGGCGAGCGCGCCGTACCAGGGAAAGATCGCCATGTCCGCGATCGTATATTCGTCGCCGGCAATATAGCGGCTCTCTGCGAGGCGGCGGTTGAGGACGTCAAGCTCACGCTTCACCTCCATCGCGAAGCGATCGATGGCGTATTCGATCTTGGTCGGCGCATAGGCGTAGAAATGGCCGAAGCCGCCGCCCAGATACGGCGCGCTGCCCATCTGCCAGAACAGCCAGGAAAGGCACTCCGCGCGTTTGGCCGTCTCTGTCGGCAAAAAGGCGCCGAACTTCTCCGCCAGATACATCAGGATCGCGCCGGATTCGAAAACGCGGATCGGCTTCGCCCCGCTGCGATCCAGAAGCGCCGGGATTTTCGAATTCGGGTTGACCGCGACGAAGCCGCTGCCGAATTGATCGCCCTCGCCGATGCGGATCAACCAGGCGTCGTATTCCGCGCCCTTGTGGCCGGCCGCGAGCAATTCCTCGAGCAGGATCGTCACCTTGACGCCGTTCGGCGTCGCCAGCGAATAGAGCTGTAGCGGGTGGCGGCCGACCGGCAATTCCTTTTCGTGGGTCGGGCCGGCGATCGGGCGGTTGATGTTGGCGAATCTGCCGCCGCTCGGTTTGTTCCAGGTCCAGACTTTCGGCGGCGTGTAGTCGGTCGCTTCGGACATGATAAGACCTCCTGATCGCGGCGGTCGCCGCGGCGTGCGAGTCGGCTGATTTATATCGGCGCGCTCGCCGGGCTTACAAGCGGGCGAGAGTTGCAGTTTCGCCAGCGGATGTGCGACCGCGCGCCGCGTTAGGGGGCGTAGGCGTAAGGCCCGCCCTTCTCGAGCGCTTTCTTGTAGGCTGGGCGGGCCTGGACGGTCTCGACGAAAGCGCGAATGCGCGGGCGGCCCGCGAACGCATTGGCGCGCGCGCCCGCCGCCTCGAGCGGAAAGCTCATCATCACGTCGGCCGCTGAAAATTCCCCGCCGGCGAACCAGGGCGAACGCCCGAGTTCGGATTCGATGAAATCGAAATGCGTCTTGAGTTGCGGGGCGACGTAGCCCTCCTGCGTCTTGGCCGCGATCGAGCGCACGAACGGGCGCATCAGCGCGGGCGCCCGCGCCGGCATCGAAGAGAACACCAGCCGCAACAGTAGCGGCGTCATCAGCGAGCCCTCGGCGTAATGCAGCCAATAGGCGAAGCGCAGCCGCTCGGGCGAACCCGCCGCCGGGCGCAACCGCCCGCCCGCCTTCTCGACGAGATATTCAATGACGGCGCCGGTCTCGGCGATCGTCGCCTCGGCGTCGGTGACGACGGGCGACTTGCCGAGCGGATGGATCGCTTTCAATTCCGGCGGCGCGAGCTGGGTCTTGGCGTCGCGCTGGTAGTGTTTGATCTCGTAAGGCAGTTCGAGTTCCTCGAGCAGCCAGAGCACGCGCTGCGAGCGCGAGTTGTTGAGATGATGAACTATCAGCATATCGGTCTTTCTCTCGCGCGGCCTGCGCGGGAGCGACTGTCCTTTGCGGCGATGATCAGGTCAAGCGCTGTCGCTCAACGTCCCTCGATCCAAGTCTCGCGCACTTCGAGCGCGACGTCGAGATGAACGAGATTGGCGAGCGCCCCCGGCGCGAGGCGGCCGATTTCGCTGTCGCGGCGCAGAAACTTCGCGGGATTCAGCGAGGCCATGCGCAGGGCGTCGGGGAGCGGCAAGCCCAGCCGCGACACGCAATTGCGCACGGCCTCGTCCATTGTCAGCCGCGATCCGGCCAACGTTCCGTCGGCAAGCTGAAGGCGTCCGCCGACACGGGCGACCGTGCGACCCATCAGTTCGAACGTATCGGGTCCGCCCGCCGCCGCCGGCATCGCGTCGGAAATCAGCATCAAACGGTCGCGGCGCTTGGCGGCGAAGGCGAGACGCAGGCTGGCGTCGTGGGCGTGGTGACCGTCGGCGATCACGCTGACAAAACTCTCCTCATGGGTCAGCGCCGCGCCGACCATGCCGGGTTCGCGCCCGGTCATCGGACTCATCGCGTTGTAGAGATGGGTGAAGGCGCGCGCGCCCGCCGCCAGCGCCGCCATCGCCTCATCGTATGTCGAGTTGGAATGACCGAGGCTGACGAGAACTCCGCGCGCCGCGAGAGAGCGTATGAGATCGGGCGAGACTCGATTGGGCGCCAGCGTCGTCATCACGATTCCGCAGTCGGCGGCCGCGATCGCCTCGGCGTCGCCCGGCGTCATTTCGCGGATGAAGCGCGCTTCGTGCGCGCCCTTGCGCCGGGGGTCGAGGAACGGACCTTCGAGATGGATACCCAGTACGCCAGGCGTATGTTCGACGGCGGCGCGAACGGCGCGGATCGCCGCCGCCTGCACTTCAGGCGCATCCGTGATCAGCGTCGGCAGCATCGACGTCACGCCATGCGCGCGGTGCGCCTTGGCGATGCGGGCGACGACCGCGAGACTCGGATTGTCGTTGAGCAAAGCGCCGCCGCCGCCGTTGACTTGAACGTCGACGAAGCCCGGCGCAACAACTCCGCCGCCGAGATCGCGTTCGCCAGGGACGCGCGGGCGCTCGCGATGCGCGACGACCCCGACGATCCGCGCGCCTTCGATCACCAGCGCGGAGTCGTCATGGAACGCCTCGCCGTCAAACAAGCGGGCGCCGGTCAGAACCTGCATGAATCTTCTCCCGGAGTGGTCACGCGCGATCGCTCGTTTCGACGCTCGGCGGCATCGCGCCGCCAGCCAGCAGAATCGCGCCGTCGACAGGTTCGAAAAGCGGGCGCGACAAACGGACCGACAGGCTTTTGGACAGAAATGCGCGAATGGGTTCGGCCAGCCCGCCAGAGATCGCGATCTCGCGCGCGCCAAGCTCCTCGAGTCTTTCGGCCAGCGCGGCGATCGCGCGCGCGGCGGCGCCGACGATGGCTAGCGCGCCCGTTTCGCCGGCCTCGGCGGCGCGCAGAACCGCCGGCGCGAAGGCGCCGTATTGGCCGGGCTTGGCGCCGAGCGCCCATGTCGTCATCGCGACGGGATCGTCATGAAAATGCGCCAGTATTTCTCGCGAAAGACCGCTCATCGGCTCCAGACCGTCGAACGCGCGCAGGGCGGCGCGCAGGGCGTCGGCGCCGACGCGAGCGGCTGATCCGTCGTCGCCGAGCAAGAACCCGCGTCCACCCACGACAGTCGTGCGGCCCTCGACCCTCGCCAATCCCGCCGAGCCGGTGCCGGCGATGATCAGCCCGCCGGCGCCGCCCGCATGCGCGCCTAGGCACGCCGTCACCGCGTCATTGGCTGCGACGACGCGGCCCCAGGCGGGAAGCGCGGCCTCGACGCGTCTCGAATCGGCTTCGCCGAGGACGCCCGCGACCCCAAGTCCGAGCGAGATGCGCGGCTTGTCGACCAGCGTCGGGCCGGCGAGAGCGAGCGCGCGCGCGACGACTTCGCGGATCGCGTCCATGGCGGCGTCGAAATCGACGTAAATGTTGGCCGCCGATCCTTCCGCCTGGGCGAGGAGGCGACCCGCGCCGTCGCGCAGATGCGCGCGGCTTCGGGTTGCGCCGCCGTCGACGCCCAGAAAATAGGACACCTGAGCCAAACTCGCCCCTTCGATATCCGCGCCTCGGCGAATGGGCCTCGGCGCCCGATCCGGAACTCCATGGGGTATGCTATGCGTGGCGCAACCTTACAAGCGTCGCGGCCGAAGTCGCGATGGACAAGTCGGACGCCGGCTCGATGTCGATTGCCGGGAACGGAGAAGAGCCATGCTGGTGGACGGCAAGTGGGGCGAGGATTGGCAACCCGTGCAGGCCAAGGACGCACAGGGCGGATTCGTGCGCCAGGCCTCGGGTTTTCGCAATTGGGTGACGCCGGACGGCCGCGCGGGGGCGACGGGTGAGGGCGGCTTCGCGGCGCAGGCGGGGCGCTATCACCTCTACGTCGCGCTGATCTGTCCCTGGGCATCGCGAACGCTGATCGCGCGAAAATTGAAGAAGCTCGAGAAGGCCATTTCGATCTCGGTCGTCGAGCCGGTTATGACCGCCCAGGGTTGGCGCTTCGGCGACTATCCCGGCGCCGACCGCGACGAGCTCAATGACGCGACCTACCTGCACGAAATTTACACCCGCGCCGATCCGCATTTCACCGGCCGCGCGACCGTGCCGGTTCTGTGGGACAAACAGCGAAATACGATCGTCAACAACGAATCGTCGGACATCCTGCGTATCGTCAATTCGGGTTTCGGCGCGCTGGCGGACGAGTCAGTCGATCTTTATCCCGCCGCGCTCGCCGCCGAAATCGACGCGATCAACGATCGCCTCTACGCCGCGTTCAACAATGGCGTTTATCGCGCCGGCTTCGCGACGACGCAGATCGCCTATGAAGTGGCGTTTCGCGATGTGTTCGGCGCGCTCGATGAACTCGAGACGCGTCTGGCGAGGCGGACATTCCTGGTCGGCGAGCGGTTGACCGAAAGCGATATTCGCGCCTTCGTCACGCTGGTCCGTTTCGACATCGCCTATCACGGCGTTTTCAAATGCAACCGACGCCGCGTCGCCGATTATCCTGCCGTCAGCTCCTATCTCGCGCGAATGCTGGCGATTCCCGGCGTGCGCGAAACCGTCAATGTCGACCATATCAAGCGCGGTTACTATTCGATCAAGTCGCTCAACCCCAACGGGATCGTCCCGCTCGGACCGGACATTCCCGGTCTCACGGATCTGCCGCCGGGAAGCGGACGGTAGAGGCGGCGCGGCCGCGCTGTCAGGCCAGATCGAACAGCAACGCCTCGGCGCCGTCAGCGGCGGCCGCGAGCGTCAGCGCGTCCTCGTCCTCGATCGCGGCGCCGTCGCCGGCGACGAGTTTCTCGCCGTTGATTGACGCCTCGCCGGCGACCATCTGCACCCAAGCCTTGCGACCAGATTTCAGGGCGTAAGCGGCGCTCTCGTTCGCGCCGAGGCGGGTTGCGAAAAGGTCGGCGTCCTGATGCACGACGAGAGAGCCGTCGCGACCGTCATGCGAGGCGACAAGGCGAAGGCGGCCGCGCGTCTCCTCCGACGCGAAGGTCTTCTGATCGTAACGCGGCGTCAGTCCGCCGCGTTCAGGCAACAGCCAGATTTGCAGGAAATGCACGGGCTCGAGATTCGAGCCGTTGAATTCGCTGTGGCGGATGCCCGTGCCGGCCGACATCACCTGGACGTCGCCGGGGCGGATGAGCGAGCCGCCGCCGAGGCTGTCTTTGTGCGCGAGCGCGCCCGAAATGACATAGGAGACGATCTCCATGTCGCGATGGCCGTGCGTTGGAAAGCCGCCGCCAGGCGCTACGCGGTCCTCGTTGATGACGCGCAGCGCGCCGAAGCCCATTTGCCGCGAATCGAAGTAGTCGGCGAAGGAGAAGGTGTGCCGGCTTTCGAGCCAACCGTGGTTCGCGTGGCCGCGCGCGGCGGCGGGTCGAACTTGAATCGTCATGGCATGCCTCCTGCGCGGTGGGCGGGCGCCGAAACGCCCGCGCCGTCGTTGTTTTCAGATTTCGCGGCCGATCAGCGCATCGACGGAATAACGGCCACCGCCGCGCACGACATAGGAGAGGGCGACGACGCCCCAGAAAAGCGGATATTCGAATCCGCCGCCGGTCCAGAAGAAGCCCATGCCGAGGTGAACTTGCACCACCGCGACCGCCATCAGGCCGAACACCAGCGCGGCGGCGATGCGAGTGGCGAAGCCTGCAGCGAGCATCAAGCCGCCGAAGAATTCGATCAGGCCCGCGAGCAGCGCGAACGAAGCGGGCAGGCCGAGCTTGGTTGCAAAGAACTGGCCGGTCGCCTCCACGCCATAGCCGCCGAACCAGCCGAACAGTTTCTGCGCTCCGTGCGGCAGCAGCAACAGGCCGGTGGTGACGCGCACCGCCGGCTCGGCGAACGGGGCCAGCGCCTCCTGGATGGCGCCGAAGGCGGGAACGATCGGCTTGGCGGAAGAGTAGGTGACAGACGACATGGGGAATCTCCTGATTTCGCTGCGGGGCGGGTTTCGCCCGGCGCCGAGGCCAAATTTAACTTGCAACGAAATTCGGGACAATGCATTGCTTTGAAATGACACTGTTGCGAAAATAGCAACAATATGGATCGCCTTGCCGCCATCGAAGCCTTCGTGCGCGTCGCCG
>JBBIIT010000020.1:37039-53929 GCA_037446355.1 Beijerinckiaceae bacterium
AATAGCAACAATATGGATCGCCTTGCCGCCATCGAAGCCTTCGTGCGCGTCGCCGAGGCGCGCTCTTTTTCGGAGGCCGCGCGCCGCCTGCGGCTGTCGAAATCGGCGGTCAGCCGACTTGTCGGCGCGCTGGAGGCCGATCTCGGCGCCCGCCTTTTTCATCGCACCACCCGCTCGCTGACCCTCACCGAGGCTGGAAGCGGCTATTTCGAGCGGGTGTCGCGCGTGCTGACCGATCTTGGCGAGGCGGACGCGGCGGTCGGACGCTTGCAGGCGGCGCCACGCGGGCGAATCAAGGTCAGCGCGCCGATGAGTTTCGGTTTTTTGCATCTGGCGCCGGCGGTGCCGGATTTTCTCGCGCTCTATCCCGAAGTCTCCGTCGACTTGGCGATGAACGACCGTTTCGTCGATCTCGTCGACGAGGGCTTTGATCTGGCCTTGCGCATCGGCGAGCTAAAGGATTCCAGCCTGATCGCGCGCAGACTCGCGCCGATCCGCCGGGCCGTGTGCGCCAGTCCCGCCTATTTGCGCGCGCGCGGCGTTCCACAAATCCCGAACGATTTGAAAGCGCACGAGTGCCTGGACAACAGCAACATCGCGTCGGCGCGCGAATGGCGGTTCGCGACGCCGCAGGGGCGACCCTGGGCGGTCGAAGTGAACGGAAGACTTAGCGTCAACAATGGCGATGCGCTTCGGGTGGCGGCTCTGAGCGGAGCGGGGATCGCCAATCTCCCGACCTTCATCGTCGGCCGCGACCTGCAGGCGGGGACGCTGGTGACGGTCCTCGACGCCTTCGTGCCGCAGGACATGTCGCTGAGCGCAGTTTATCCCCATGCGCGCCATCTCTCGCCCAAGGTGCGCGCGCTCGTCGATTTCCTCGCCGCGCGCTTCGGGCCGCGCCCCTATTGGGACTTGGTGGAGTGATTCAGCCCAGCAGATCGCGAACCGTTCGCTTGAAGACGCGCGCGCCTCGGGGCGTTCCGCAAAATCGGACATTCCCTGATCCTAGCTTCGGCGCGTTCGGCTTTCACGCCGCCGCCGTCGATTGCGCGCGTAGCAGCATGCCGTAAAGATCGCGCGGATCGTCGGGGTCGGCGAGCAGATCGAGTTTGACGAAATAGCCGAGCCGCTCGATCTGGTCGCGGATGTAGCGCAACGCCGAGAAATCCTCGGTCGCGAAGCCGACGCTGTCGAAGAGGGTGATCTGGCGGGCGTCGCGCCGTCCCGGCGCCCGGCCGGCGATTACCCGCCAGAGCTCGGTGACGGGATGCGATTTGTCGAGCTGTTGGATCTCGCCCTCGATCCGCGTCTGTTCGGGATATTCGACGTAAATGTCCGAGCGCAGCAGGATGTCGCGATGCAATTCGGTCTTCCCAGGGCAATCGCCGCCGATAGCGTTGATATGTATGCCGGCGCCGATCATGTTGTCGGTCAGGATTGTCGCGTATTGCTTGTCGGCGGTGCAGGTGGTGACGATCTGCGCGCCGAGAATCGCCTCCTCGCTCGACCTGCAGATTACGGCTTCGAGGCCGGACTGGGCGAGGTTTCGCGACGCCTTCGCCGACGCCCCGGGATCGATGTCGTAAAGGCGAACGCGCTCGACGCCGCAAATCGCTTTGAACGCGAGCGCCTGGAATTCGCACTGCGCGCCGTTGCCGATGATCGCCATCGTGCGCGCGCCCTTGGGGGCGAGGTGCTTGCCGGCCAAGGCCGACGTCGCCGCCGTGCGTAGGGCGGTCAGGATCGTCATTTCGCTGATAAGCACGGGATAGCCGGTCGCGACGTCGGCAAGCACGCCGAAGGCGACGACGGTCTGGCGGCCGCGACGCGCGTTCTTTGGATGACCCGTGACATATTTGAAACCGTAGGTCGCCCCGTCGCTGGTCGGCATCAGTTCGATCACGCCTTCGGACGAATGGGCGGCGATTCGCGGCTTCTTGTCGAACGATTCCCAGCGACGGAAATCCTCCTCGACATAGGCCGCGATTTCAGCGAGCGCGCGCTCGACGCCAATGCTCAAGACAATCCGCATCATGTCATCGACGCTGACGAAGGGAACGAGGCTCAAGGGACCGGGCGCGGCGGCCATAGGACGTCTCCTGACGTTCCTCGCATATTACTATGGAATGCGAATGCCGCGAACGTAAGGCGTCGTCGAGCCGAACCTGGCGATTGCCGCGCTGCTGAGGTTGGCGAGCGTTCGGAAAACGCCACTTTGCCACGAGAGCGGCGTTGCGCGACGGCTTGCGGAGTTAAGTTTCGGTGTAAGGTGAATCGCCAGAGTCATAAGGACGCCGCCCCAATTGCCAATGTCCCCCATCGAGTTTCCATTTGCGACGCCGCCCAAACCCCACGAATGGATCGAGGCGGCGCCGGGCGTCCTTTGGCTGCGCTGGCCGCTGCCGTTTCGCCTCGACCACGTCAATATATATCTGATCGAGGACGGCGCCGGTTACGCGCTAATCGACACCGGCATCGACGACGCGCCCTCGCGCGAACTCTGGGCGGCCATGTTCGACGGGCCGCTGCGGGGCAGGCCGCTGACCCGAATCATCGCGACGCATTGCCATCCCGACCACATCGGCCTTGCCGGCTGGCTATGCGAGCGCACGGGCCTAAGCCTCCATGCCACTCAGACCGAATATCTCGACGCTTTGATGATCCGCCTCGATCCCGGCGCGCTGAACGCTGAGCCCTATCGCAGTTTCTACCGCTCTCACGGCCTCGGAGACGGCATCACCGAAGTCGTGCTCAATCGCGGTCTCCATTATCTGCGCATGGTCTCGAAACTGCCGCGCACATTCCGGCGCGTCATCGCCGGAGAAAAGCTCGAAATCGGCGGCCGGAAACTCGAGGTTCTGACCGGCGGCGGCCATTCCTCAGAACAAGCGATGCTGTTCGACGCCGATGCGAGGCTGTTTTTCTGCGCCGATCAGGTGTTGGCGAAAATCTCGCCCAACATCAGCGTCGAGGCGATCGATCCCGAGGGCGATCCGCTCGGCATCTACCTGCGCTCGTTGGAGCAATTGCGCGCGACCCTGCCCGACGACGTGCTCGCCTTGCCCGGACACAATCTGCCCTTCACCGGCCTTGCCGCGCGCATCGGCGAACTCGTCTCCCACCACGCTTCGCGTTGCCAGGCGATTTTGAGGGCCTGCGCGCAGTCGCCGCGCTCGACCTATGAGCTTGTGCCCGTTGTCTTTGGCCGCGCGATCGACGACCCGCATCAGATGTCGTTCGCTTTCGGCGAAGCTCTCGCGCACGCCAACTATCTGGTTCGGCGCGGCGAACTTCGCGTCGTCGAAACGAAAGACGGCGTCGCGCACGTGGCGGTGTGAGGCCGACCTCTACGGGCAGAGTTTGAGCGCATCGCTCGCGCCGTCGTCGAGTTCGCCGCGACGCTTCAGGCCGTTCGCGAGCGCGCAGAACAACGTATCGGCGATGGCGGCGGCGCCCTCGGCGCTGGGGTGAAGGGCGTCCGTCGCGAACGCGGCGATCGCGTTGGCGAGGCTTCCGGGACGGCCGGAATTGGCTTGCCAGTTGACGATCAGATAAGCGTCGTTGAACGTCCGCATCCAACGGCTGCGCGAAGCATAGGGCCGATAGCGACCAATTTCGTAAGGCTTCCACATCCATCCCGAGACGCCAGGCATCTCGAGGCGCTCGCGCGGACAACCGGCGTCCGGATCGCAATAGGTGGTCGCGCAAAAGGAATGTGGCCAGAACTCACGCGCAAAACTGGAGACATAGCTCCACTTGAGCGCGGCCTGGCCGCTGGCGTCGGTTGGGGCGCCCGCGCAGGCGCTCGCCTTCATCCATTCGACGGCGCTGGCGCCGTTAACATCGTCGGCGCCGTTCATCCAGTAGGAACGCCGCACGTCGAGCGCGCAAGCCGTGTCGTGCGTGCTTCTGGCGAGATCGGCCTTCGGTCGGTCGCCAAGGTCGTCGGCGAATGCGCCCAAGTAATTGAGCCCGTTCATCGAAGCGTCGGCGCGTTTCGCGCTCTCGATCGTATCGCCGCAAACTCGGGAATCGTCGTCGCCGCGGTCGGCGAGCGGATAGGCGCTCAGGAGCACGCGGCTCGAATCGGCCCCGCGCATCGGCAACACCGCGTCGATCGCGGCCTGCAATTGCTCGTATTTCGCTGGCAGCAAATCAAGCCTGGCCATTCCGACTTCGGGCGGTTCGATGTCGCCGCCCGTCGACTTCAACACATTTCGGATCGCGTCGAAATCGCCGGTTCCGGAGGCAAGCGCCTCGTTGGCGATCAGCGGCGCAAAGCCGATATCGTTGCCGCCTATGCTGAGCAGGAGATAGTCGATCGGCCGAACGGCCGAGCTCTCCCCGCAGCCTTTGAGCGCGACCCTGGAACCGTCATGCAGGGCCGGGTCGTTGCGAAAGGCGCCCTTGGGCGCGCCCGTCGTCGGGTCGTCGTAATCGCAGAACAACGCTCCTGCTTCGCACGAGGTCGCGCTGCGCGCGACATATTTGATCCGGCGCTCGAACACGTCTTTCATCGGCGATTTGCACAGACCGCGTGCGACTTCGGCGATCTGGGCGGGCTCATACTGGGCCTGCGCGGCATAGCCGGCGTCCAGCTTGAAACGTGAAAGCAATCCCTCGAGCACCCGTGCGCCGGTGCAGGAATAATCGAGAAACGTTACGGCGCTGTGGGGCGAGGCGACCGCGAGATGCAGCGCGGCCCGGAACTGCAACCCGTATTGCGAGCGATGGCAGAAGACGTTGAGATATTGAGGACCGCCATCGGCGCGCAGGGGGAGCGCCAACTCTTGCGCGTAGGCCGGATCGCCCCAGGGACTGTAAATCGGCCCGTGAAAGCCGCCGTTGATGCTCCCCAGGGTATGATGGGGATTTCGGTCCATCGTTACGGGCGCGTCGGGGCTGCCCACTCCAGCGGCGAAGGAATCGCCGACTCCGACGATCAGATAATCGCGCACGCGAACGGGTATAGGCGCGATGTCGATCTCGGCGCCGCCCGCTGGCCTGACGATCACGGAGAGACGCGGCGCGTCGGCGTCCTCGGGGGCGGTGAAGGGAATCGTGATCTTCTGGTTGGAGCAGGCGCCGAAGATCAATGTCGGCGGCGCATTGGAAAAGCTAAGCGTCCAAGTGCACGCGGCGCCCGCGATCGTCGCCACATTCTCGACGCTCGCGAGAATGTCGTGCGACTTCGGCTGGACATAGTCAGGCGCCAGGCTCTGAATCGTGACGCAACGTGCGGTCGGCGAAACGCCGCAGGCGACGACTTCCTCGTTGAATTTCGCGACATTGAAGTCTTTGGCCGCCCAGCCTCGCGCGTCAGCAAGGCCTTGCAAAGTGTGCTCGGTCTCGAGCACCCAGTCGCCAGTCTGGCCCGCGCCGAGCCGCTCCTTGGCGACGTCGTTGGCGGCGTCGAGGTAATGGCGAAAGTCCTCGACCTTTTTATAAAGAGGGAAGCGATTGTTGACTTCCCAGCTGATGCTCGGGGCGGGCGCGGCGGCGGCGATCCCGCTCAGAAGGGCCAACCCGAGCGCCAGGCCGGTGCGCGTCGCTGAGACAGACAAGCGAAGCAGACGCATGAAGCTCTCCGCGTAGGTCGACGTTCGAAGTTGCGCACGAGAACGCGACCGCCGATTTCGCTAAGACATGACCGTTCGAATTCAAGCGTAGGGCAGTCGGTTCGCCTTCACAAGCGCCGCGCCGATGTTTCAATCTCAATTCATTTCTTCTCTGCGGCAGTGAAAGTCTTACGCAACTGATACTTCAAAATCTTGCCGGTCGCATTGCGCGGCAACGCGGAGACCGTTTCGAGCCGACGCGGCAACTTATAGCGGGCGAGCGTCTTGCCGGCGAATTCGCGCAAGTCTTCGATCGTCAGCGTCTGGTCGGGTTTAAGGGCCGCGACCGCCACGATTGTCTCGCCCCATTGCGGGTCGGGCTGTCCGATAACAGCGACTTCGGCGATGGCTGGGTGGCGCATCAGCGCGCTTTCGACCTCGGCCGGGTAAACGTTCTCGCCGCCGCTGATGATCATGTCTTTGATGCGGTCGCTGATGGTGAGAAAGCCCTCCGCATCGAAATAGCCGGCGTCGCCGGTGTGCAACCAACCTTCCGCGTCGATCGCCTCGCGCGTTGCGCCGGGCAGGCCCCAATAGCCCGGCGTAACATTGGGGCCGCGCACCAGCACTTCGCCGGGCTTGCCGGGTTCGTCGATCCGGGCGCCGGCGGCGTCGATCAATTCGACGTCGGTGAACAGCGGCGTTCGGCCGGAAGAGCCGACTTTGCTCAGCGCAAATTCCGGGGCGAGGATCGTCACCGCTGGCGCGGTCTCGGTGAGGCCGTAGCCCTGTTGCATACTGACGTCACGCGCCTCGTAGGCCGTGAGGATCGGCAACGGGCAGGGGGCGCCGCCGACGATCAGCGAGCGCACGGAGGAAAGGTCCGTCGTCGCGAAGGCCGGGTGCTGGGCCATGAACATGAACATCGCCGGCACGCCGAACATCGTCGTCACGCGATGTTCGGCGATGGCGGCGAGCGCGCGGCCAGGATCGAATGCGCGGTGCAGGATGACGGCGCCGCCCTTCAGCAAAGTCACCAGCGTCGTCACGTTGAGACCGCCGATATGAAAGATCGGCGCAGCGGTCAAAGTGATGTCGTCCTGCAAGGTGTCGCTGATGAGCAGGCTGTTGATATTGTTCCACCAGAAGTTGCCATGCGTCAGCATCGCTCCTTTCGGGCGGCCCGTCGTGCCTGACGTGTACATGATCATCGCGACGTCGTCCTCGCCGACGCGCTCTGGCGTTGCGGGCGGCGGCGCGCTCGGCGTCCACTGCGCCCCGGGCTCCGCGGAAAGCCACGCCCTCAGCGTCGTCAATTGAGCCCGCATCGGCTCGATGACCGGCGCGAGCTGCGCGTCGACGATCAGCGCCTTCGCCGCGCAGTCCTCGATCATGAACGCGAGTTCAGCCCCGGTCAGTCGAAAGTTGAGCGGCACGAAGATCGCGCCGAGCCTGGCGGTCGCGAACATCGAAAAGAAGAACATCGGCTGATTGAGACCAAGGAAAGCGACGCGGTCGCCCTTGCCAACGCCGAGCGCCTTTAATTGCGCCGCGCAGGCTTCGATCTCCGCCTGCATTTGCATGAACGTCCAATCGCGCCCTTCGAAATGCAGCGACCGTCGCTCAGGCGTGCGCGTGGCGCGCGCGGCGAACCAACTCGCTAGTCCAACGTCTGGTTTCATGCCGACCTCCCTGGGATCAGGTTCGCGCCGGCCCCTTGCGCGTGTTTGGCCCTTGTGAAAGCTGGTCGGGCGGCGAGCCGTTCGAAATAGCGTTGGAGCCCCTCCGGAATCTGCGCACCGAGGCCGATCGTGCGCGCGAGCATAATCGCATAGCCGATGGAAATGTCGGCCATAGTGAAGCGACCTGCCACGGCATAATCGGCGCCGTCCATCAGTGTCTCGAAGGCGCGCATACGCGCGATCGCCCAGCGCGAATAGTCCGCGACAGCCTGCGGCAGCCGCCGCTCGGCAGGCTCAAGCGCGCCGTAACGCAAAACGATCGTCTGCGGAAAGGTCAGCGTCGCCTCGCCGAAATGCAGCGCGTTGAGATAGGCGCCGTATGCGGGCTCGTCGCGGGTGACGATCAACGGCGGCGCGCCATAGCGGTCGCCGAGATATTGGCAGATCGCCGCCGATTCGGTCATGCGCGTCTCCCCGTCGATCAGCAGCGGTATGGTGCCGAGTGGATTGATCTCGAGATATTCGCGTTGCAGAAATCGCGGCGGAAAGGGCAGCAGTTTGAGTTCGTAGGGGAGCCCGATTTCCTCGAGCGCCCAAAGCGGGCGAAAGGAGCGTGCGTCGGCGCAATGGTAGAGCGTGATCATCTAGAGCCCCATCTGTCGGCTGGCGAGATCCTTCATGATCTCCTCGGCGCCGCCGCCGATCGCGTTGACCTTCACTTCGCGATAGATACGCTCAACCTTGGCGCCGCGCATGAAACCGGCGCCGCCGAAGATCTGCACGCCCTCGCTGGCGCAGAAGGCAAGCGTGGTCGTCGCCTGGTTCTTCAACATGCAGAGCTCCGCGACCGGGCTTTCGCCCTGTTCGAGGCGCCAGGTCAGCAGCTCCAGCATCGCCTCGGTCGCTTCGATCCGCATCGCCATGTCAACGAGTTTGTGTCGGATCACCTGATGCTCGCTCAGCGTCTTGCCGAAAGTGCTCCGCTCGCGCGCGTAGGCCACCGCCTCGTCGAGGCAGACTCGTGCGAAAGCAGCGGCGCCGGCGGCCAGGTGCAGCCGCTCGTCATTGAAATTGTGCATGATGACGCGAAAGCCTGCGTTCTCCTCGCCGATCAGATTGGCGGCGGGCACGCGGCAATTCTCGAAGTAGAGCGTCGCGGTGTCGGAGGCCCACCAGCCCATCTTCTTCAGCGGCGTGCGTTGTAAGCCTGGCGTATCGCCCTCGATCAGCAGCAGACTGACGCCGCCGGCGCCGGGGCCGCCAGTGCGCACGGCGACGGTCAGGAAATCGGCGCGCAACCCGGATGTGATGAAAGTCTTCGAGCCGCCGACGACGTAATGATCGCCTTCGCGTCGCGCGCGCGTTTGCAAATTGGCGACGTCGGAGCCGCCGCCGGGTTCGGTGATCGCAAGCGCGGAAATCCTCGCGCCTGACAGCACTTGCGGCAGCACGCGCGCCTTCAATTCGGGCGAACCGGCGCGCGCGATCGGCGGGGCGCCGATGGTATGACTGAAAAGACTTGCTGAGACGCCGCCGGACCCCGCGCGCGCGAATTCCTGCGTGACGATCAACCTGGCGAAGCGGTCGCATTCGACGCCGCCATATTCGGTCGGAAAGCCCATGCCGAGCAGCCCAAGCGCCGCCGCCTTGGCGTAGAGTTCGCGCGGGAAACCGCCCGCCTCGTCCCAGGCGTCGACGTAAGGCGCGACCTCGCGCTCGACGAAGCGGCGCACGTTCCGTCGAAGGTCCTCGTGCTCGCTGGTGTGGAAGGGGCTTTTGCGTTCAACCATGCTTTAGCCCCATCGCCCGCCGCGCCTCGGCGGGCGAGGCGATTTCGCGACCCGCCGCGCGGGCGGCGCCGACGAGCGCGGCGATCAACTCGCCATTGTCCCGCGCGCGCGCGCCGTCCGGCAAATAAATTGTGTCTTCCAATCCGGTTCGCAGATCGCCGCCGAGTTCGGCCGAGCGTCGATGCAGCGGCCAGATTTCCTTGCGGCCGATGGCGGTGACGCTCCAGCGGGCGCCGGGCGCGATCAGCCTGACGAGGATAGGCAGCAGATCGGGATCGGTCGGCATCCCCGATTCGACGCCCATGACAAAGTTATACTTCGGCGCGCGCTGATAGCCGCAGGCGCGCGCGATGGCGGCGGCGGAGCGCACGATACCGGTGTCGAAACATTCAAACTCGGGCATGACGTCGCTCGCGCGCATCGCGTCGAGGAACCTGGCGATCTTCTCGACCGGGTTGTCGAACAGCATCGGCGGCCAGGCCCAGCCGCCGTCGGCTTTGGACTTGAGATAGTTTAGCGAGCCGGCGTTGAGAGCGGCGATCTCGGGTTTGACTGCGGCGATGCAGGCGAGCGGCCCGGAAATATCGGCGCCCACGACGCCAGTGGTCTGGTTGACGATGACGGCGGGACAGGCTTCGCGAATGGCGGCGACGACCTCGCGCGCGACTTGCGGGCTCCAGGAGGGAAGATGGCCTTGGCCGGGTTCGAGGCGCCTGAAATGCACATGGATGACACTTGCGCCTTCATCGACCGCCGCCTTGGAAGCGCGCGCCATTTCTTGCGGCGTCACCGGCGCCGGATAAGTCTTGGGATCGGTGAGCACGCCCGTGATCGCGCAGGTGACGATGGCCTTGTCCATGTCAGCTTTCTCCCGAGGAGCGGATTTGAAACAAGAGGCCGCGCGCTTCAACCTGCGAACCCGAAACGCCGGCGGCGGCGGCGATCTCGCCATCGATAGGCGCCAGAATCGTGTAGCGCATCTTCATCGCTTCGACTGTCGCCAGCGACTGTCCGCGGCGCACGCTATCGCCTGCGCGCGCGTCCAGGCTGACGAGCACGCCGCTGACGGGCGAGCGCACCACGCCATCGGTGGCCTCGTCCTCGCGGCGCGGCGGCGCATAGGTCACGTCGCGAAATTCGTAGCCGAAATCGCCAAGATCGAGTTTCAGCCTATCGCCCCAACGGGCGTATCGCGCAGCGCTGACCGCGCCTTCGCGCGCGAAGCGCACGAGATGCGCGCCTCGCTCGATCAAGCGCAGGCTGATCAACTGTTCGTCGAAAGTGACGGTCCAGACAGCGCCCTCGCGCGTGAGTGCGACGGAGATCGTCTCCTCGCCGAATTGCAGCCGAAGCGGCGCGGCGCGCCAGCCGGGCGAGGGCGCGTCGTCGCCGCCGCTCGCGACGTAAAGCAACGCGGCGAGCGCGATCGCCTCGGCGCTCGGCTTGACGGACGAGACGCGCGGCGCGCCGGTTACGAAGGCAGTCGTCGCACGCCCCTCGACGAATTCCGCGCGCTGCAATGCAGCGATCAGATAATCCCGATTGGTCGTCAGGCCCGCGACGAAGGTTTCCCGCAACGCCGCCAAAAGCCGAAGTCGCGCCTGTTCTCGGCTCTCGCCGTGTGCGATGATCTTGGCGAGCATCGAGTCATAATAGGGTGAGACCGCGCCGCCCTTGATGAGGCCGTGATCGACGCGCAGGCCCTGGCCGCTCGCGGGGCGCCACGCGACGAGCCGGCCGGCGACAGGCCGGAAGTCGGCGGCGGGGTCTTCTGCGCAAAGACGCGCCTCGATCGCATGGCCGCCCAATGTTATGTCGGATTGCGCAAAGGGCAGCGGCGCGCCCGCCGCGACCTGAAATTGCAGCCTGACGAGATCGAAGCCGGTGACGGCCTCGGTGACGGGATGCTCGACTTGAATGCGCGTATTCATCTCGAGAAAGAAAAACTCGTCGCGACCATCGAGCAGGAACTCGACCGTGCCCGCGCCGACGTAACCCACCGCCGCTGCTGCACGGGTCGCCGCCGCGCCCATACACGCGCGCAGCTCGGGCGAAACTCCGGGCGCCGGCGCTTCCTCGATGATCTTCTGATGCCGACGCTGGATCGAGCAGTCGCGTTCGCCCAGATGAACGACCATGCCGTGCTCGTCCGCGAACACCTGCACCTCGACATGGCGCGCGCCGATCAGCGCGCGCTCCATCAGGAGGCGTCCGTCGCCGAAGGCGCTTTTCGCCTCGGCGCTCGCGCTTTGCAGCGCCGGCTCGAGTTCATCGAGCGCGTGGACGATGCGCATCCCGCGTCCGCCGCCTCCCGCGCTCGCCTTGATCATGAGGGGAAAGCCGATGCGGCGCGCCTCCTCGACGAAGCGCGCCGGGCTTTGGTCGTCGCCGTGATAACCGGGCGCGGTCGGCACGCCCGCTTGGGTCATCAGCCGCTTAGCCGCGCTCTTGTCGCCCATCGCGCGCATCGCCTTGGGCGGCGGGCCGACAAAAACCAGTCCGGCGGCGACGCAGCTTTCGGCGAATTCGGCGTTTTCGGAGAGAAAGCCGTAGCCAGGATGAATCGCTTCCGCGCCGCTCGCCGCCGCGGCCGCGATGATCGCTTCGGCGTTCAAATAGGATTGCGCGGGCGCAGCGGAGCCGATGCGCAGGGCCGCGTCGGCGAGGCGCACATGCGCCGCCTCGGCGTCGGCGTCGCTAAAGACGGCGACGCAGCGAAGCCCTTCGGCGCGCGCGGCGCGGATCACGCGGCACGCGATTTCGCCGCGATTGGCGATGAGCACCGAGGCGAAGCGCGCCCTCACGTGAGGCGCTCCGCCCAGCGTGGCGCGCGCTTCTCCAGGAAGGCGGAGACGCCTTCGCGGCCCTCGGGTCCGCGCAAAGCCCTCGCGAAGCTCGCCGCGGCTTCGTCGACGTAGGCGGCGCCCACTCGCTCGCTGAGGATCAAGCGTTTCGTTTCGGCGTTGGCGCCGGGCGCGCAGCGAGCGATCTGATTTAACAACGTGCGCAGTTGCGCCCCCAACTCCGGTTCCGTATCGCAGTAGAAGTCCGCGAGGCCGATGGCGACCGCTTCGCGGCCGTCAAGCCGCGCGCCAGTTAGCGCGAGGCGCCGCGCGACGCGTTCGCCGAGCCGCGCAACCAGATAGGGCGCGATTTGCGCGGGCGGAAAGCCAAGGCTGGTCTCGGCGAGCGCGAAGCGCGCGCGCGGCGTCGCGATCACGATATCCGCGCAGCATGCGAGGCCGACGCCGCCGCCAACCGCCGCGCCGTCGACGATCGCGATGGTCGCCGCCGGATGCGCGTTCAGCTTGGCGAAGAACTCGCCGCCCGCGCGGTTGAGGTCTTGCAGCGGGTCGCTCTCGCCCGGGCCCAGAGACCTCGCGAGCGCGTCCGAAAGCGATTTCAGATCGGCGCCGGCGCTGAAGACATGATTGGCGCCCTTGATGACCAGCGAGGAGAGCCGCGCGGCTCGGGAATCGTCGAGCGCGCGCTCGAATTCGACGACCATGTCGCGCGAGAGCGCGTTCTGACGCTTGGGATCGTCGAGCGTGATGGTCAGGTGCGGGCCGTTCTGGCTGCGATGGATGAGGGAAGCGCTCATGGCGATCAGAACCTCGCAACGCCAAAATTGTTGGGACGCAAGTTGCGCGCCTCGGCTTCGGCGCAGGTTTGCAGCGCGAAGGCGAGCACGGCGCGGCTGTCGCGCGGGTCAATCAGGCCATCATCCCAGAGCCGGGCGGTAGCGAACAGCGCAGTCGATTGTTTGTCGTAGCTGGCGATAATTCTGGCGGCCTGCGCTTTCGCTTTGTCGACGTCGAACGGCAAGCCGCGCGCGGCGGCGGATTCCTCGGCCACGATGTTCATCACTTTGGCGGCTTGCTCGCCGCCCATCACCGAAACACGGGCATTGGGCCAGGAGAACAGAAATCGCGGCCCGAACGCGCGCCCGCACATGCCATAGTGGCCCGCGCCGAACGAGCCGCCGATCTGCAAGGTGATCTTGGGGACGTCGGCGTTGGTGACGGCCTGGATCATTTTCGAGCCATGTTTAACGATGCCCGAGGTCTCGGCCTCGACGCCGACGAGATAGCCGGTCGTGTTTTGCAGGAAAACGATCGGCAGACCGGCCTGACAGCAAAGCTGAATGAACTGCCCCGCTTTCGCGGCGCCGGCCGCGTCGATCGGGCCGTTGTTGCCGATGAGGCCGATGGATCGCCCTTCGATCGCCGCATGGCCGCAGACGGTCGCGCCGCCGTAACCGGGCTTGAAATCGAGATAGTCGGAGCCGTCGACAATTCGCGCGATCACTTCGCGCACGTCATAGGGCTGGCGATAGTCGACGGGTACAATTCCCAGCAACTCCTCGCGGTCGTAGAGCGGCGGCGGGGCCGGCGGGCGCGTCGCGATGGCGGCCCAGCCGAGCTTGGCGAGAATCTCGCGCCCGATGCGCAGAGCGTCGGCATCGTCCTCGGCGAGATACTCGCCAAGCCCCGTCACGGACGTATGCAATTGCGCGCCGCCGAGCGCCTCGTCCCCGGCGATTTCGCCGGTCGCGGCCTTCAACAGCGGCGGACCGGCGAGGAAGACTTTCGAGCGGCCGCGCACCATCACGACGTAATCCGCGAGGCCGGTCTGATAGGCGCCGCCCGCCGTCGAGGAACCGTGCACAATCGAGATGACGGGAATCCCCGCCGCGGAGAGCCGCGCCATGTTGGCGAAGGTGGCGCCGCCGCGTACGAACATTTCGGCCTGCAACATCAGATTGGCGCCGGCGCTTTCGACGAGTTGCACATAAGGCAGCTTGTTCTGAAGCGCGATCTCCTGCGCGCGGATGGCCTTCTCAACGCCCATAGGATGCGCGGCGCCGCCCTTGATGCCGGAATCGCTGGCCGCGATCATGCAGCGCGCGCCCGAAATCATACCAATGCCGACGATCGAACCGCCGCCATAAACATTGTCCTTGCCGTCGTCATCATGCATCCCGAGGCCGCACAGCGTCGAGAGTTCGAGAAATGGCGCGTCGCGGTCGAGGATGTGATTGACTCGCGCGCGTGGCGGCAATTGTCCGCGCTGGCGGAACTTGGCGTCGGCGCGACCCGAGGCTTCGCGCACCTTGGCCTCCAGCGCGCGGAACTCTTGGATCAGGGCGAGATGCGCCGTGCGGTTGGCTCGATAGGGCTCGCTGTCGACGATCGCATTCGATCTCAACGCAGGCATTCGGCCCTTCCTCCGCATCGGCGCCTCTACGAGCGCCGCAGCGTAGAGTGGACACGGATTGAATTATGAGTCAAACTCATTTTATGCCCGAGAACCGAAGGAGTGTCGTCAAAATCGCCCGCAAGCCCGCTGCGCGCGCCCGTGCGCTGGTGCATAATCGCGACCGCGAGGCGGAGATCCTCGTCGCCGCGCGGGCTGTATTCGAGCAGCGCGGCTTCGAGGCGGCCTCGGTCGCCGAGATCGCGCGCCGCTCGCACGTCGCCGAGGGCACGATCTACCTCTACTGCGCCAACAAGCGCGACCTGCTGCAAAGGATCGTGGCGCGCTGGTACGAGCAACTGATTGCCGACGCCGAGCCGGGCCTCGCGAAATGCGAGGGCGCGCGCGCCAAGCTGCAATTCTTCGCGGAGCGACATCTATATGCGCTGCATGCGGATGCGGCGATCGGGCGTCTGCTCGTGAGCGAGTTGCGCAGCGTGGCGGACTATCCCGGCTCGGCGCTGCGCAAGCTCAACGCGCGCTATGCGCGGCGGCTCGTGGACATCCTGCGCGAGGGCGTCGCGGATGGAGGCGTTTCGCCCGAGGCGCGGCTCGACGTGGCGCGCGATATGTTCTTTGGCGCGCTCGAGCACATGGCGTTGAGCGGCGTTCGCGAGGCGCCCAGACGCGCCGCCGCGCTCGACGCCTTTCTCGCGCAATTCTGGCGCTCGATCGCGAAATAATGCGCGCGGTTGTCAGCGCGCGACAACCTCGAAGCCGACGGGCAGAGTTCCGAGCGCCTGCCGCGCGGCATCCAGCGACGCCGCCGGCGCGGTCACTTTCAGGACCAACCCCCGGCTTTCGTGGCGCGCCGTCACTTCGCAAGCCGCGCTCGGCAGTGCCGACGCCAGCGCTTCGCGCGCGGCCCCTTCGGCGGCGATCTCGCGCAATCGAGGCTTGAAAATCTTACCGACCGGCGTGATCGGCATCTCCGCGATCACGACGATCGCGCGCGGCCGCGCCGGCGCCTCCGCGACGCCCTCGCGCAGAAAATCGCCGAGCGCCGCTTCGTCGATGTTCTGGCCGGGCGCCGGCGAGACGAACAGGACAGGCGTTTCGCCGGCGTAAGCGTCGGGCCGGCCGACCGCCGCTGCGAGCCCGACGCCGGGGAATTTCAACGCGACGTCCTCGATGCTGGCGGGATCGATGTTGTGGCCGCCGCGAATGATGACGTCCTTGGCGCGGCCGGTGACGTAAATCTCGCCGTCTTCGCCGATGCGGCCGAGATCGCCGCTGCGCAGCCATCCCTCGTGGAACGAAGCGCCGACTTGTTTGGGGTCGAGATAACCGGCGAAAGCCTGCGGCCCGCGCGCGAGAATCTCGCCGGTTGGCGAAGGGCCGGTATGAATGACGCCGCCTGCCAGCACCGCGACCTCGCCAAGCGCGACGGGAAGCCCGACCGAAGCGAAGCGCTGTTCGCGGTCGTAAGGAGTTTGCGTGATGGCGCCGGCGAATTCGGTCATCCCGTAGATCTGGCGGACGCAGTCGCCCGGCCAGACGTTTAGGAAGCGCCGCTCGATCTCCGGCGGGCATACCGAGGCGCCCGTCCCGAAAAATCGCAGGCTAGAAATATCCGCGCCGTCGAGCGGAACGGCGGCGACCGCGCCGAGGCCGGTCGGCACCAGGGCGCCGATGGTGACGCGCTGACGCTCGATGATGCGCCAGAAGCACGCGACCACTTCGGGATTGCGGAACCCGGCCGCGGTCGGAACGATCATCGTCGCGCCGGCGCCGAGCGCGGGCAGGCTGGAGCAGAACGCGCCGCCGACATGAAACATCGGCAGCGCGATCAGGATGCGGTCGTCCGCTCCGACTTCGAGCGCCAGCATGGAGGCTATCGCCGAGGCGATGACATTGCGGTTGGAGAGCGGCGCCACTTTGGGCGCGCCGGTCGTGCCGCCCGTCGGCAACAGAGCGACGATGCGGTCAGTGTCGCGTGGGCCCTCGTCGAGCGGCGCGGCGACGGGCGAGAGCGTCTCGCCGTCGAAGGCGACGCTTCCGTCGAGCGGCAGCGTCACGACACGCCGAAGACTCGGGACTTCCGCTTGCAGCCCGGCGACCCTTTCGTAGAGGCCGCCCGGCGCGCCCGGCGGCGGCGCGAAGGCGATCCTAGCCTTGACCGCATTAAGTTGCGCCGCGATCGCCTCGCGCGTGAAGAGCAAATTGAGCGGCTGCACGGCCGCCGCGCTCATCGCCGCCCAATAAGCGACCGCGGTTGCGGTGCAATTGGGCGCGAAGATCGCGACGACGTCGTCGGGGCCGACGCCGTTGGCGCGCAGCCAGCGCGCCGCGGCGTTGAAGAGGCCCATGAGTTCGCCCGACGATGTGACGACTGGGGCCGGGTCGAGCGCCGTGCGCAGATAGATATAGGCGGGATGGGCGGGGTCGTGGGCGAGGCCGCGTCGGATGAAGGCGCCGACGTCGGGGCATTCGTCGAGGATCGCCTGGGCGCGAGCGTTGAGGGCGGCGCGCTCGGCCGCGGTGTATGCAATCGCCATGGCGTCTCTCCCTGCGCTGTCGCCGCGCGCTCTTTCGCCAGCCTCGAACGATGCGGTCCTCGCGTCAAGGCGCGAGATCCTCTGACGAGACGGCCGTCGAGCGATA
>JBBIIT010000021.1:0-51005 GCA_037446355.1 Beijerinckiaceae bacterium
AGTATTTCGTCAATTCGCGCTGGCTCGGCGGCACGCTGACCAACTGGAAGACGATTTCGGCCTCGATCTCGCGCCTGCGCAAGCTTGACGAGCAGCTCGGCGAAGGCGCCAAGGGCCTGACCAAGAAAGAGCGCCTGATGCTGACCCGCGAGCGCGAGAAGCTCGAGAAGGCGCTCGGCGGCATCAAGGACATGGGCGGCACGCCCGACCTGATCTTCGTCATCGACACCAACAAGGAAGCGCTGGCGATCAAGGAGGCCAACCGCCTCAAGATCCCGGTCATCGCCATCCTCGACACCAATTCCGATCCGGACGGGGTCGCCCATCCGATCCCGGCCAATGACGACGCCAGTCGCGCCATCCAGCTTTATTGCGACCTCATCGCGCGCGCCGCCATCGACGGCATCTCGCGCAGCCAGGGCGCGGCCGGCCATGATCTGGGCGAGGCGGAAGCTCCGGTCGAGGAGGCTCTGCCGGAAACGCACGAGACGGAAGTCTCGGCCACCGAGCATTTCGAATTGCTCACCGCGCCGCGCGGCGCGCCGGACGATCTGGCCAAGCTCACCGGCGTCGGCCCGCAGATCGTCAAGAAGCTCAACGAGCATGGCGTGTTCCACTACTGGCAGCTTGCCGCGATGACTGCGGACGAAACCGCCAAGCTCGACGCCGATCTCAAGTTCAACGGCCGCATCTCCCGCGACAAGTGGGTCGATCAGGCCAAGACGTTGATCGCCGCCGCCTGAAGCGGCGTCATCTTTCCGAGCTAAACAAGGCCCGGCCCCGCCGGGCCTTGCGCATATCAGAAGCTTTTCGGCGCCGGCCCGTGCCGCCGCGTCGGCAACCCAAAGGACTCCCCATGGCCACGATCACCGCCGCGCTCGTGAAGGATCTGCGCGAGAAAACCGGCGCCGGCATGATGGACTGCAAGAACGCGCTCAACGAAACGAACGGCGAGATCGAAGCCGCCATCGATTGGCTGCGCAAGAAGGGCCTCGCCAAGGCCGCCAAGAAGAGCGGCCGCGTCGCCGCGGACGGCCTGGTCGGCGTCGCGGTCGAGGCCAATATCGGCGTCGTCGTCGAGGTGAACTCCGAGACCGACTTCGTCGCCCGCAACGACGACTTCCAGGCGCTGGTGCGCGGCGTGCTCGCCGTGGCGCTCGATCACGGCGCGGGCGTCGACGCCGAGAAAGTCAAGGGCGCGCATTATCCGGGCGGCGGCACCGTCAGCGAGGCGATCGCCAATTCGATCGCCACGATCGGCGAGAACATGAGCCTTCGCCGCGCCGAAGGCCTGCACGTCGCGCACGGCGCGATCGGCCATTACGTTCACGGCCAGATCGCCGACGGCCTTGGCCGCATCGGCGTCGTCGTCGCGCTGGAATCGACCGGCAATCACGATTCGCTGGTCGCGCTCGGCCGGCAGATCGCGATGCACATCGCCGCCGCGAGCCCGATCGCGCTCAACGCCGAGGGAATCGATCCGGCGGTCGTCGCACGCGAAAAGGCCGTTCTGGCTGACAAGAACGCGGGCAAACCGCCGCATGTTCTGGAAAAGATCGTCGAGTCCGGCCTAAAGTCCTATTATAAGGAAGTCTGCCTGCTCGATCAGCCCTTCGTGCACGATCCCGCCAAGTCGGTCGCGGTCGCGGTGAAGGAAGCGGAAAAGACCGTCGGCGCGCCGATCGCCGTAAAGGGATTTCTGCGCTACGCCCTCGGCGAGGGCATCGAAAAACCGGCGGAGGAAGCGTAAGCTCTTCGCTAGTCGTCAGGGCGGCCTCAGGGCCGCCCTTTTCGTGTGAACCCTGAGGAGCCCGCCTTGAGCCCGTCCGCGCCGAAGCCCTTATTCCAACGCGTCGTCGTCAAGCTCTCGGGCGAGTCCCTGATGGGGCCTGACGCGCACGGCCTGCACGCGCCGACGCTGCAAAGAATCGCGGCCGATCTGAAGGCCGCGGCGGACCTCGACGTGCAAGTGGCGGTCGTCGTCGGCGGCGGAAACTTCTTTCGCGGCCTGCTCGGCGCCGACAAGGGTATCGAGCGCGCGCGCGCCGATTCCATCGGCATGTTGGCGACGGTAATGAACGCGCTGGCGATGGAAGGCGCGCTGGAGCAGATCGGCCAGCCCGCGCGGGTGCTTTCCGCTGTGGCGATGCCCTCACTGTGCCAGCCTTATTCGCGCCAGGCGGCGCTCGCTCATCTCGTCAAGCACCGCGTCATCATGCTCGCGGGCGGCACCGGCAATCCGTTCTTCACCACCGACACCGGGGCGGCGCTGCGCGCAGCCGAGCTTTCCTGCGATGCGGTGATGAAGGCCACTCAAGTCGACGGCATCTACACGGCCGATCCCAAGAAAGACCCCAAGGCGACGCGTTTCGAGCGCCTTTCGCACGACGAGGCGATCAACCGCAATTTGCAGGTGATGGACACCGCGGCCTTCGCGCTGGCGCGTGACAATCGCATTCCGATCGTCGTCTTTTCAGTCAACGAACCCGGCGCCATTCGTGCGGCGCTGCTCGGACAGGGCCGCGCGACCTACGTGATGCCGTAGCGTTCGACGCGCCTTGAAGCCTTGGACGAAATGTACGCCACATTCGGCTCGCTGCGCTTTCCCTTTGGCGCTGCGCAGCTTGACAAGCCCTACGTCAAGGTCTCGAATTCGCACATCGATCAGGGAGGCGCCGATGTTGACGAGGCGAGGTTTCGTCGGTTGCGCGTTATGCGCGGCGACTGGTTTTCTGGCGACGGGCGCGCTTGCGCAGACCAGCGGCCTCAAGCGCACCATTCTAAAACGCACCGACGGCCCGATGGCGGGTTACGAGACGGTCGAGGTCAAAGTCGAGATCGACGCCGGCGCCAAGATCGCCCGGCACACCCATCCCGGCATCGAGTCGAGTTACATCATTGCCGGCTCCACCGAATTGACGATCGAGGGCGAGGGCGGCGGTACGAAAGTCTACGGACCCGGCGAAGGCTTCCAGGTGCCGCCCGGCGTCATTCACGGCGGCAAGAATCTCGATCAGACGACCGTCATCGCCGCCACCTACGTCGTGGAGAAAGGCAAGCCGCTCGCCTCCCCGGCGTAAACGTCGCTCAGTTCGCGACGCTCATCGTCAGTTCCGCCAGCCGATCCGCCGCATCCAGGACGCCGGCGGCCTTGGCGGCGGCGGCGGCGGTTTCCAAAGTCGCGGGGTCGGCGATGGCCGCGCGGAGCGCCTGCGCCAGCCGTTCGGGCGTGAACTCCGTTTGCCGGATCACCGTCGCCGCGCCGCTGGCCGCGAGCACGGCGGCGTTGGCGGCTTGATCCTGATCGAGCGCATGGGGGAACGGCACCAGGATCGATGGCCGGCCGATAACGGCCAATTCCGAGACGGTCGAGGCGCCCGCGCGTCCGATCACCAGATGCGCGTTGGCGATGCGCTGCGGCAAATCGACGAAGAACTCGGCGATCTCGACTGGAAACGAAATGCTGGCGCAGGCCGCGGCGACGCGCGCCTTGTCCTCGCCGCGCGCCTGTTGCGTGAGGCGGATGCGCGCGCGCTCCTCAGGCGATAACAGGGCGAGCGCCGCCGGGACGACGTCCGACATCACGCGCGCGCCCTGCGAACCGCCGGTGACGAGAATTTTGAGCGTTCCGTCAGCGCGAACGGGATAGGCGATATTGGCCGCCTCGAGCACAGCGGGACGCACGGGATTGCCGGTGTAGCGCATCTTCGACTTCAGTCCGCCGTCGACGCCCTGAAGATCGGGAAAGCCGGTCGCGATCAGCGTTACCCGCGAACTCAGGAAGCGATTGGCGCGCCCCATCACCGCGTTCTGCTCGTGCAGCACGCTCGGCGCCTTCAGGAGTCGGGCGGCGATCAACGGCGGCACGGTCGGGTAGCCGCCGAAGCCGACGACCGCGCGCGGCTGCAAGCGCCTGATGAGCGCCACGGCCGAGGCGATTCCGCGCACGAGCGTTAAGCCCGCCAACGCCTTGTTCGCGAGCCCGGCGCCGGTGGTCGTCGCCGAGGGCACGGTGTGAATCGCGCGCGCGGGAAAGTCCGCGCCGTATTTCAACGCACGATGGTCGGTCGCCAGATCGACGGGCACGCCGCGCTTGGCGAGCGCCGCCGCCAGCGACGCCGCGGGAAACAGGTGCCCCCCCGTGCCGCCCGCAGCGAGGAGAACTCCGCGCACATCGCTCACTCCGCCGCTCCAAGATCGACGCCATGCGTATGCCTGAGATTGCGCCGCGTCAGCGCGACCAGGAAACCCATGCCAAGTCCGAGCGCGAGCAGCGACGAACCGCCGTAGGAAATGAACGGCAGCGTCATGCCCTTGGCGGGAATCGCGCGCAGGTTGACCGCCATGTTGATCCAGCTCTGCACGCCGAACATGATGGCGAGGCCAGCCGCGGCGAAGCGACTGAACGGATCCTGATTGCGCGAGGCGAGCCACAACCCGCGCATGACGATGAAGCCGAAAAACGCGATCAGCGCCAGACAGGCGATCATCCCGAATTCCTCGCCGGTGACGGCGAACACGAAGTCGGTGTGCGCGTCGGGCAAGATGCGTTTGTAAACGCCCTCGCCCGGTCCGCGCCCTAGCCAGCCGCCGGACAGGATGCTTTGCAGCGCGGTGTCGACCTGAAATGTGTCGACCATGCCGCCGGTCGAATCCGGATTTATGAAGCGCAGCACGCGCTCATGCACGTGGGTCGAGAATTTGAACGCCGCGAGCCCCCCGATCAGCCCGATACCGCCGAGGCCGAGCACCCAGAACCAATGCAGCCCCGCCATGAAGAATAGCGAGGCCCAGACGAGCGCGATCAACATGGTTTGCCCGAAGTCCGGTTGCAGGATCAGCGGCACGATGGTGATCGGCAGGATCAGGAACGAAAGGATTTTCGCCGGCAGTTTCGGCGCTGAAATTCGTCCGCCCTCGGTGAAGGCCCAGGCGGCGAGCACGACGAACGCGGGCTTGATGAACTCGGATGGCTGAAGTCCGAATATCCAACGCCGCGAGCCCTTCACCTCCGCGCCGAACAACAGCGCCGCGACGATCAGCGCCATGCTGAACACGAACAGCAACAGCGCCGCGCGCCGCACATGACGCGGCGACAGGAACGAGGTCGCCACCAGCAAGAGAGCCGTCGGCGCCAGCAAAAGCGCCTGGCGATTGACGAAGTGGAACGAATTCAGCCCAAGCCGCTCCGCAACGGCCGGACTCGCCGCCAACGCCATCACGAGGCCGACGATCATCAGCGCCCCGAATGAGCCGAGCAACCATCGATCGACCGTGCGAAACCAATCGGCCAGTGGGCCGCGCTCCGTTCTCGAAATCATCAGGAAGTCCTCTCGGCTTCGGAACCTGCCCCGCCGGCGGCGAGGAGATCGGCGACGATCGCGCGAAAACGATCGCCGCGCGCCTCGAAGTTCGGGAATTGATCGTAGGAGGCGCAGGCGGGCGCAAGCAGCACAACCGGTTCTGACGCCGCGCTCGCCGCCGCGTCGCGCGCGGCGGAACGGATCGCGACGTCGAGAGTTCCGCAACGCTCGAAAGGAACCGCGCCCTGCAACGTGCGCGCGAAATCCTCCGTCGCGGCGCCGATCAGATAGGCCTTCGCGATGCGTCCAAACAAGGGGCGTAACGGCTCAATACCGCCCTCCTTCGATTTGCCTCCGAGAATCCAATGGATGCGCGCGAAGGAAAGCAGCGCCTTTTCGGCCGCATCGGCGTTGGTCGCTTTGGAATCGTTGACGAACAGGATTTTGCCGAGCCGCCCGACCTGCTCCATGCGATGCGCGAGGCCGGGAAACGTGGCGAATGCGCGCGCAATTTCCTCGACGCTCAGGCCGAGTGCGCGCGCGGCGGCGAAGGCGAACGCGGCGTTCTGGCCGTTGTGTTCCCCGCGCAACGCCGGCGCGGCGTCCAGGTTGATCGACAATTCGGCGTCGGCGTGCGACCGCACCTGCCGACGCTCGACCCAGACATCGGCGAGATGCGACGGGCGCGCCGAGATTGCTATCGTGCGAGGGGCGCCGCTGGCCGCCTCGCTCGCGCACAACCGCGCGGCGATGGCTCGGCACGGTTCGTCGTCGACGCCGATCAGCGCGACATCGGCTCGCGCGACGAGACGTTCCTTGATCGCGGCATAGGCGGCCAATGTTCCGTGACGGTCGAGATGGTCGGGCGTGACATTCAAAAGCAGGCCGACGCTCGGCGCCAGCGAGGGCGCTAGATCGATTTGGAATGAGGAACATTCGACGACGTGGACGCGCGAGTTGGAAGGGGGCGGAAGATCGAGAATCGGCACGCCGATGTTCCCGCCCATCGCGACGTCACGGCCCGCCTGCTTCAATACATGCGCGACGAGCGCGGTGGTGGTGGATTTGCCGTTGGTTCCGGTGATCGCCACGAACGGCGAACGCGGCGCGAGCGCGGCGCGTTCGCGAGCGAAGAGTTCGATATCGCCAACGATGGCGATTTCCGCGGCCTTGGCGCGCGCGACCGTCCAATGTGGCGCCGGATGCGTCAACGGCACTCCCGGCGCTATTACGAAAAGCTCGAATTGCGCCCAGTCCGCCGCCGCGAGATCGACGACCGCGAAACCGGCCGCAATCGCTTTACCTCTCGCGGCTTCGCTGTCGTCCCAAGCCGCAACTTCGGCGCCACCGGCTGCCAGCGCGCGCAGGGTCGATAGGCCGGAGCCCCCGAGTCCGAACAGCGCGACCCGCCGTCCCGTGAGCGTCGTCACCGGCGTCATCGTCACCTCAGCTTCAAGGTGGAGAGACCAACCATCGCCAGCACGAAGGCGACGATCCAGAAGCGCATGACGATCTGTGGCTCCGACCAGCCAAGCTGCTCGAAATGATGATGGATCGGCGCCATGCGAAACACACGCTTGCCCGTGAGCTTGAACGAAGCCACCTGCACCACGACCGACAGCGCCTCGACGACGAACAGGCCGCCGATGATCGCCAACACGATCTCATGCTTGATCGCCACCGCTGTTGTCCCGAGCAGTCCGCCAAGCGCGAGAGAGCCGGTATCGCCCATGAAAATCTGCGCGGGCGGCGCGTTGAACCAGAGAAAGCCGACGCCCGCGCCGATCACCGCGCCGCAGATCACCATGAGATCGCCGGCATAGGGAACATGATTGAGCAGCAGATACTTTGAAGTCAGCACGTTGCCCGCGAAATAGGCGATAAGACCCAGCGTCGCCGCTGCGATCATGACGGGGACGATGGCGAGGCCGTCGAGGCCGTCAGTCAGATTGACCGCGTTGCCGAAGGCGACAATGACGAACGGCCCAAACAATAGAAACGCCCAACCGAGATCGACGACGTAGCCGTTGACGAACGGCACCGCGAGCGAACTCGCGCCGACTGAACCGGACTTCATCATCGCGAGACAGGCGAGCGCCGCGATCGCGAATTCGCCCACCAACCGCGCGCGACCGGAAAAACCGAGATGCGATTGTTTGGTGACTTTCAGATAGTCGTCGTAAAATCCGATTCCGGCGAAACCCGCCGTGACGAACAGGACGATCCAGACATAAGGATTGGCCAGATGCGCCCAGAGCAGCGCCGAGGCGAACAACCCGAACAGGATCATCAACCCGCCCATGGTGGGCGTGCCCTTCTTGGTCAGGAGATGCGAGGCCGGGCCGTCGGCGCGGATGGGCTGCCCCTTGCCTTGTTTGAGCCGTAAAGCCGAAATGATCGTCGGTCCAAAAAAGAAAACCAGAAACAGCCCGGTGCCTGCGGCGCCGAGCGTCCGGAAAGTCAAATATCGGAAAACGTTGAGCCCGCCCCAGATGTGCGAGAAATCGGTCAACCAGTACAGCATGGCAATTCCTATGACCGCTCGGGGCGAGAGGGGAAACGTTCGCGCAGCGCTTGAACCAGCGGTCCCATACTGCTGCCGTTGGAGCCTTTGACCATCACGACATCGCCGCCGCGCACGCTATCGAGCAAGGCGTCGCGAATCTCGCTCGCGCGCTCGGCCCAGGCCGCGCGCGAAGGCGCGGGCGCGGCGTCATAGAGCGCGCGCGTCAGCGGCCCAGCGCCGAATAGGAGATCGACTTGGTTGGCCGGCAACTCGCTCGCGAGCGCGGCGTGCATCGCGGCGCCCTGTGGTCCGAGCTCCAGCATGTCGCCGATGACGGCGATGCGTCGCCCGCCGGCGCGCGGTTCGGCGGCGCCGAGCAGCGACAGCGCCGCGCGCATAGAGGCCGGATTGGCGTTGTAGCTTTCGTCGATCACCGTGAACGGGCCGTTCGACGCCTGCAAAGTGAAACGTTCGCCGCGCCCCTTCGGCGACGAAAACTCCGACAGCGCCAAAGCCGCGCGGCTCACAGATACGCCCAGCGCCTCGACCGCCAGCAGCACGCCGACCGCATTCTCGGCCATATGCCGGCCCGGCGCGCCGAGTTGAAAATCGATCTCGCGGCCGTGAAAGTTCGCGCGCACGCGCGACCCGGTCTCGTTCGCTCGTAGATTGACGATCCGGGCGTCGCAGCCCTCCGCATGGCCGAAGCTGCGAACGGCGAGCCCGCGCGCGAGCGCTTTCGCGCGGAGCCGCTCGAACTGCGGCGCGTCGCGGTTGAGCACCGCGACGCCGCCGGGCTCGACGCCGCTGAAGATTTCCGCCTTGGCGTCAGCGACGCCTTCGATCGAGCCGAGGTGTTCGACATGCACGGGCGCAATCGTGGTGATCAGCGCGACGTGCGGGCGCACGAAACCGACCAGCGGCGTGATTTCTCCGGCATGGTTCATGCCGATTTCGAACACGGCAAAGGCCGCATCCAAGCCGAGGCGCGAAAGGGTCAGTGGCACGCCCCAATGATTGTTGAAAGAGGCCGCCGAGGCGTGCGTCGCTCCGAATTTGGAGAGGACGAGCCGCACCATTTCCTTGGCGCTGGTCTTGCCGACCGAGCCGGTGACGGCGACGATGCGAGCGGCGCTGCGCGCGCGCGCGGCCTCGCCGAGCCGCTCCATCGCGCGAAGCGTATCGGAAACCGCGAATACGGGGCCATGCGCTCGCAGCGAAGGGGCGCGCATCGTCGAAACCACGGCGGCCGCCGCTCCGGCCGCGAAAGCCTTGTCGACGTGATCATGGCCATCGTGCGCATCGCCCTTGATAGCGATGAATAGATCGCCCGACGCCAGCGTGCGCGAGTCGATCGACACGCCGCTCACGGCGCGCGTCAGCGGCCCGCTCGGCGCGCCCAGCGTCCTCGTTAATTCATCTTCGGTCCACAACGCACGGGTCACAGCGCGCTCCTTATTGCCGCGCGCACGGAATCGGCGTCGGAAAACGGCAGCGTTCGCTCGCCGATGATTTGGCCGGTTTCATGGCCTTTGCCCGCGACGATGAGCGCATCGCTAGATTTCAGCGCCGCGACGCCGGCGCGGATAGCCTCTGCGCGGTCGCCGATCTCAAGCGCGCCGGGCGCGGCGGCGAGAATCGCGGCTCGGATCGCGGCGGGGTCTTCCGAGCGCGGATTGTCGTCCGTGACGATGACGACATCGGCGCCGCGCGTTGCGATTTCGCCCATCATCGGCCGCTTGCCGGGATCGCGGTCGCCGCCGCAGCCAAAAACAACCACGAGACGTCCGCGCACGAACGGGCGCAGCGCCGCAAGCGTCTTCTCCAAAGCGTCGGGCTTATGCGCGTAATCGACAAAGACGGGCGCGCCGCGGATATCGGCGATGCGCTCGAGTCGCCCGGGCGCGCCTTCCAGCGTCTCCAACGCCTTGAAAACAGATGCGGGCGCGGCGCCGGTCGCGATGCACAGGCCCGCCGCAACCAGCGCATTGGAGGCCTGGAAATCGCCGGGCAGCGGCAACGTCACCGAATAGCGGGCGCCGGAATGAATGAGATCGAGCTTCGTGGCGAAGCCGGCGCGCGTCGCCGCAACGAGATGGATCGCACGGCCTTTCGCGCCGACCGTGAAAACTTCGAGGCCGCGCGCCTGCGCCTCCCGCTCCACCCGCGGCGCGACTTCGTTGTCCGCGTCGATCACCGCCGGCGCGCCTTGCGGCAGCAACTCGCGAAAAAGCCGCAACTTGGCGGCCAGATAATCCTCGGTCGTCGCGTGGTAGTCCATGTGATCGCGCGAGAGATTGGTGAAGGCGCCCGCCGCGAGACGCACGCCGTCGAGGCGCCTCTGATCCAGCCCATGCGAGGAGGCTTCCAGCGCGAGATGCGTGACGCCCGCATCCGCGAGCCGGTCGAGCGAGCGGTGCAGTTCGATCGGGTCGGGAGTGGTCAACGAACCGTAGACGTTGAGCGTGCGCGATACGACGCCGATGGTGCCCATCGAGGCCGCCTCGAAGCCGAGCTTCGACCAGATTTGCCGCACGAAAGCGGCGACGGAGGTCTTGCCGCTGGTTCCGGTGACGGCGACGATGGTTTCCGGTTGGCGCGGGAAAAAGCGAGCCGCCGCGCGCGCGAGCGCGAGGCGGGCGTCGGCGACCTTGACGAAGGCGGGAACCGGCACGCCCGGAGCGTGCTCGGCGACGACGACGCCGGCGCCATTTGCGACCGCCTGCGCGACATAGGCCAGTCCCTCGCGCTTCGCGCCCGACAATGCGAAAAAGACGTCGCCCCGCTTCACCTTGCGGCTGTCGACGCAGAGGTCCGAGATCGCGAGGCGCGCGAGCGGCGCCTGCGAAGCGTCGAGTTCGAGGATTTCGCCTAAGAGTCTCACTCCTTGCCCACTTTGTCCGCGTCGAAGCCGTAGCCGAGTTTGGCGATCAGCGGGAATGGCTCGGTCGGGAACACGCTCGCCGGCGCGACGCCTTCGAGCGGTTCAACGCGGCGGATCAGCGAACCCGTCACGCGACCCGCATTGTAGGCGGCGGTGTGATAGCCGCCGTCGCCGGGAGCGGCCTCGGGTTGATCGTAGATCACCATATAGAGATATTTCGGCTTGTCGGCCGGCGTGATCGCCATGAAGGTGGTGAAGACCTTGTCGTTGGAATAGCGCCGGTTGACGATCTTCTGCGCGGTGCCAGTCTTGGCGCCGACGTAATAGCCGTCGATGTTGGCGAGGCCGCCGGAGCCGTGCGTCGCGTTGGCGCGCATCAGATAGCGCAGCGATTCCGAGGTCTGTTCGCTGACGACCCGATGGCTGGCGACCAGGGCCGTGGCGGCGTCGCGCGTCAGGAAAGTCGGCGTGATCATATGGCCGCCGTTGACGAGCGCGCCGACCGCCATCAATGCTTGCAGCGGGGCGACGTTGAGCCCCTGGCCGAACGCGATCGTCATGGTGCTCAGTTCGCTCCAACGCTTCGGAATGATCGGGTCGGCGCTCTCGGGCAATTCGGTGCGCAGACGATCGAGCTGGCCCATCTTGCGCAGGAACGCCTGATGCCCCTCGACGCCGACCATCAGCGCCATGCGCGCGGTGCCGATGTTCGAGGAATGCGTGAAGACCTCCGGAACCGTCAGAATGCGATGGGTGGCGTGGAAGTCGTGGATCGTGAAGCGGCCGGAACGAAGGCTCTCGCGCGCGTCAATGCGTGAGCCCAGATTGACCTTGCCCGCCTCCAACGCCATCGCGATGCTGATCGCCTTGAAGGTCGATCCCATCTCGTATGTGCCGACGTTGACGCGATTGATTTTCGACCAATTCTCCGGCTTGGTCATGTCGGGTGGGTCGTTGGGATCGAAGTCGGGAATCGACTCCAGCGCGATCACCTCACCCGTATTGACGTCGAGGATCGCGCCGGCCGCGGCCTTGGCGCGGTATTTTTCCAGACCCGCCTGCAATTCGTCGCGCAGCGCGTGCGTCGCCTTCAGATCGAGCGAAAGACGCACCGGCTTCAGCGCATCAGGGTCGATGGCGAAACCCGCCACATGCGGATCGGTCAGCCCTTGTTGATCGAGGTATTTCTCCATGCCGGCGATGCCGATGTTGTCCTTGTCGACGAAGCCGAGCACATGCGCGCCGAGCGCTCCATTGGGATAGACACGCTTGTTCTCCGGAAAGAACCCGATTCCGGGCAAGCCGAGATGAAAGATCTCAGCCTGCTCCTTCGGCGTGACCTGCCGTTTGACCCAGACAAAGCCCTTGCGCGAACCCAGCCGCTCGCGCAAATCTTTGGAGTTAACATCCGGCAAGACAGCGGTAATCAGTTCGACCGCCTCGTCGACATCGATGATGCGATGAGGCTCGGCGAATACCGACATAGTTCTAACATCGGTAGCGAGGATCTCTCCGTTGCGGTCCAAGAGTTCCGGACGGGCGCCGGAAGCGGCCTGATCGGCGGCGACTTTCAGCGTCCGCGGCGGCTCGTGCGAAAGCCCAAGTCTGATCAGCTTGCCGCCGATGCCGACGTAAGCGAGCAACAGCGCCACCGTGAGCAGGCGAATGCGCCCGCCGCTCTTATCGAGCCTCGTGGAGACAAGGTCGCTGAGAAAGGCCCGGAGGCGCTGTTGGTAGCTCTTGTGCGGCGCTGGCGCCTCGGCATCGTCGATCGGGGCGAGGGGTTCGGACATGGACCTACCTCAGGGATGGCGTGGCGCCGCCGACGCCGACGCTCGGAGTCGCGGTGTCGCCCAGCGAACCGAGCGATTCCAGCTTGCGTCCGATGGGATCGACATTGGCGGCTGGCTCGGGCAGCGCGTCGGCGCGCACGATCTGGTTCAGCGCCATCGGCTGCATATCGAGCTGCTTATCGGCCAATTCCTGCAATCGCTCGGGGCGGACAAGATGCGCGAACTCGGCGCGCAGCACGTTGATCGCGTCGCGCTCCCGGACGATCAGGTGCTTGGTCTTGAGGATCTGCTCCGAGGCGTAGATGGTCTGATATTTGACGCCATATACGTAGATCGCGGACGCGATCACGGCGCCGATGGCGACAATGTGCAGGAAGCGCCACATCAGTTTCTCCTCGCGCGAACGCTCGGCAGCCGCGCCAACGCGGCGATGTCGGATTCGATCTCGACGGCGGCGGCATCGCTCCGCACGGCATAACGCAGCTTGGCGGAGCGCGCGCGCGAATTGACAGCCAGTTCGCCAGCGTCGGGCGAAACGGGCTGCCCGGCGGGAACCGCAAAGCTCGGCGCGATCGCCGCCGGTTCGCCCGGAAGCCGCCGCGAAAGCGCCTCGCCGCGTCCCGAGCGTCGAGCGAGAAACTGCTTGACGATGCGATCCTCGAGCGAATGGAAGGTGACGACCGCGAGCCGTCCACCCGGCGCCAGCGCACGCTCGGCCGCGGCAAGCCCTTGCAGCAACTGCCCGAGTTCGTCGTTGACCGCGATGCGAAGCGCCTGAAACACTTTTGTCGCCGGATGCGTTGCTTCGCCCGGCCTCGCCGGCGCCACGCGCGCGATCATGCGCGCGAGTTGCAAAGTGGAGACATAAGGCTCGGTGACGCGATCGGCGACGATGGCGCGGGCGATGCGGCGCGCGGCGCGCTCTTCGCCATAATGGAAGAAAATGTCCGCGAGCGTGGCCTCGCCCTCTTGCAGCAGCAAATCGGCCGCGGTGCGACCTCTTCCTTCCATGCGCATGTCGAGCGGCGCATCGAAACGCAGCGAGAATCCGCGCTCCCCCTGGTCGATCTGCATTGAGGACACGCCGATGTCGAGTGCGACTCCGTCGAGGGTCGGTTCGCCGAGGCGGCGCGCAATGACGTCGAGATCGCCGAAGCGGCCTTCGACGAGGCGCAGGCGTCCCGCGAATTCATCGACCATCGCGCCGCCCGCCGCGATCGCACTGGGGTCGCGATCGACGCCGATCACTCGGCCGCCGCGCTCAAGAATCGCGCGCGAATACCCGCCGGCGCCGAACGTGCCGTCAAGATAGAGACCGCCTGCCTTGACCGCCAATGCCTCCATGCAGGACGCGAGCAGCACGGGGACATGGCGGACCGGCCCGTCGGCGGGAGGACGCGCCTCCCCACGATCCGCGCTCATTCCGGCGCTCCCTGCGCGTTCCGGAAACTCAGCTCGGCGCGTAACTGCAGCACGCGAGCCCTGGCCTGATCGAGATACGCCGAGAAGCGGACTGGCTCCCAGATTTGAAATTTCTCGCCCTGCCCTACGAACACCGCCTCGTCGCGCAAACCGACGCTGTCGCGCAGGCGGTCGCCGAGCGTCATGCGCCCCTCCGTGTCGAAGCGCAGAATTTCTCCCGTCCCCAACAAAGCCGTCGCCAGATCCTCGCGCTCGCGCGAATAACGCGGCAGTGAGGCCAGCAATGCGGAGATTTCGTCCAAGAGCCGCGTCCCGCCGCAGTCGAGCGCCGGCGCATCGAGCGAGGGATGAACGAAGACGCCCTCGAAGCCCTGCTTGACCAGCACCGCGCGAAATGCCGGAGGCGCGGAAACGCGCCCCTTCGCATCGAAACGGCAAGTGAAATGGGAAAGGAAGCGATCCACGCAAACGCCCCGCCGCCTCGCAACGCACACCCCTCCCCGAAACCCGCGCAGGCGAGCCGGACCGCGGAGACGTTCCGCCAGTGAAAGGGATGGTTTGGGATAACATGGGCGAAATTGGGCGTCAACGAAACTCCGGTCCCGCGAATGACTCGCGCGGCTCCCCGGTCCATTAGGGGTTGTTAAGGTTAAGAGAGGGTTAGAAACCCCTAGCTCTCCCCGGCTTTTCACCCCGTCGCGACGAACCGAAGGCTGGCCCTCGAAAACGATCCGAGAACGGCCTCATGACCGCCTTCAAGGCTTGGATCTCCGCAGCGCCGGCATTAACCATTAGCGTAAGATTCTCGCAAAATCTCGTTAAGGATACGCGCGACGCCTCGTCGGATCAGCCGATTCATGTTTAACTCTTTGTTAATGAGGCCACTCCAATTTAGCGAGCTTTCCGTGAATATGATCACCAAAAGCCATCGGTTTATTGATCGCGTATTCAGGTTGCTAGAACGGGTCGAATATCGACGCGTGGAGACAGTGGAAGATAAGCAAGCCATCTACCGCATGAGGCATGAAGGTTACACAAGGGCTGGCACTTTGCAGCCGCATCCCACGGGGATGCTGACCGACGCTGACGACGAGACCAATAATGTATGGCTGATCGGACTTTACATCGATGGAGAATTGGCCAGTTCGGTACGCCTGCATGTGGCGGCGAACGCCGACACCCGCTTGCCGGCCGTCATCGCATGGGACGATATCGTGACGCCGCGACTGAAGGCGGGAAAGACCTTGATCGACTTCTCGCGCTTCGTCAGCGCTAGGCGCTTCTCACGCGAATATCCAGAGCTTCCGTATATTACGTTGCGTCCTGGATTCGCCGCCGGGGCCTTTTTCGGCGCCGATTATTTTACGGCCGGATGCCGCGACGATCACCAAGCGTTCTATATGCGGATGTTCGGCAGCGCACAGTGGGCGCTTCCCCGCCCCTATCCAAAATTCGCCTATCCGATTGCGTTTTTGTACTGGGACTACCCGGAACAACAAGCCGCTGTCGTCGAACGTTATCCGTTTTTCGGGACGACAGCGACCGAACGTTTCGACCTCTTCCGGCAGTCGTCGAACCCGCAGCTTCAACCGCCGGTCTATCCGAAGGCGGAGCGCGCGGTCGAGCGATACCCGTCCTTGACGGATGCGTGAGCGCACCGCCTCAGGGCGCTTCCGACCAATGCTCCAGCAGTAGCGAGGCATAAACACCCAAATTGCGCGCACTTGGCGCAAGTCCCAAGCAAGCAAGCCATTGCCGGTAACGCCGGGCGTCGACGCAAACGTTCCAGCGCCCGCGCGCGTCCTGAGCAGCCGCGGCCTCGCGCCGGCGGTCGGTCCGCTCGTGCGACACCGCCGATACCGCTTGCTCTCGCCGCAGCGCGTCAACCATCGACGCAAAGACCTCGAGATTGTTCTCCGACCTGCGCAAATGGGAATGGGCGCACCAAGAACAGAAAGAGGTCAATGAAACATCAACTAGACGCGCGTCGATCCCTGCAGTCGCAAGCCCGATGAAGAGCCCGTCCCGGTTGCTGACGTAATCGACGAAACTGGCGTGTCCGTCGAAACCGACAATTGCGGTTCTGGCGATCTCGAATTCGACGCGCGATAGCATTGAAAGCGTCGCGGTTTCTCTGGGCGGCGACAATTCGTCGCCGATCATCCCGCGTTCGTTGAAAGTTTCTCTGGCCATTGTCATTTGAATTTGCCGGAAGAAAGAATCCTAACGAGCAAAAATTACGAATGACTTACCCGATCGGGTCGGCGAGAAAGACGAGGCTGTTCGTCAATGCTCGACGAAAATCACGCGAATGGAAAACGCACGGTTGTCGCAACCTCGCAAAACCCGCGTTATTTTGCCCGAACGGCGAGACGCGTCAATTTGTCGGCCGAGTTCCCGTAGTTGGCCCGAACGCGCACGCTAGCGATTAATTCGGCCGTGCTCCTGCCATACTCTTTGCTGGGCGGAAGATTAAACGACGAATCGGCGCCGTTGCACGGGTCCACTTTCGAGCACATCTTGATAAATCGCCGTTATCTCCAAACGACTTCAACTCTAGGCGCCGCTTGGTCATTGTATCCGACTTAACCGGATTCGGCTGTCTTGCCGGGCTTAACGCGCCTCTACATTCGAGATTAATTGCAAAGTACCGTTATAGAGCCTCTCTTGTTCGACCGTTTCGGCAATAGATGAACCGGCGTCCGGCGCTTTAGGAGTTCATTCACGCAGCCCCCCCCCTGCTCCCGAGAGGGAACAACTTCGCGTACCAACACGCACGCCATATTAACACCTTCCGGGCAAGACTTCGCGCGACACTGGTCGATCAACAGCTTGAGCATGCAGAAAATCAGCGACGAAAACAGTCAGAATGATTTGCCCGTCGATGTAAAATTCGCACTGGTGAAATCGCTCTATTCCAGCGGCGAGGCCTTAGTTAAGGGCGCCATACTTACCGGATTGAGCTTTTTATCTATTGCTATACACATAAACGATTTTAAGGCCACCTTATTGCTGATCGTGTCTATGCTATCAGCGGCTTTGCGTATTCTAATAGGAATTGAGCAAAATCGAACAAAAGACTCTCTTTCATTGCATAATGTCGTTCGATTGGAACAGAAATATCTATTCAGCACACTTATTTACGCTGGATGTATGGGTTTATTTTCATTTTATGCGGCGTTATCTGATCCTACTGTTTTCACTATGGGCTTGTTGATTTCCACGTTGACCATAAATGCTTGCGGCATTGCGTTGCGCAACTTCGCCCTTGGCTTCGGCGTCGATCTATTGATCGCTTTTCTCTTGATACCCATCACGATCGCATTCCTGGTGCGCGGCGGTCCGTTTCTTGAGTTCATTCCACTCTTTGTCGCGCCGCTCTGGATTTTGATCAGGAACTCTTCTGCGCAGCTTCACAAGATCTTTCGCGATCAAATCGTGTACCGCCGGAAGTCCGAAATCATCGCGGATCAGTTCGATTTCGCGATCAACAACATGTCGCACGGCGTGTGCATGGTTTCGCCGGACGAGAAGGTCATCATCGCCAACGCCGCCCTCGCTGAGTTCTTCGGCTTGCCGAGAGAGCGCAAGATTGTCGGCGTCGCGTTTGACGCCTTGTTGCGCCTGTCGGTCAAGCGCGGCGCGATTTCCGCCGCCAGGCGAGACCTGCTGCTCCGTGACGTGCGCGCCCGCGCAGGCGCTGCGAGCGAGCGCCGTTTGCAAATCGAAACGACGACAGGGCAGTCGTACGAAGTCACAATCAACCGCAACGCCAACGACACCGCAGTCCTCGTCATCCAGAACATTACTGAGAAGCGCAACGCCGAGCGCATCATCGACGACATGGCCCGCTTCGATGGCGTGACGAGGCTGCACAACCGCCGCTCGTTCGAAGCGGCGCTTTCGCTCGCGCTCGGAAATCGCAATGCTGGCGATGGCGGCGACGTCGCCGTCTATTTCATGGATCTCGACGGATTCAAGCACGTCAACGACACACTTGGCCACAAGAGCGGCGACAGATTGCTCGCCATCGCGGCCGCGCGGCTGCGGGGCTTGGCGCGCCCCGAAGACTTCGTCGCCCGTTGGGGCGGCGACGAGTTCGTTCTCATGCGGCCGAACTCGCATTCCAACGAAGACCTCGGACGTTTCGCGGCCACGATGATCGCGGAACTGTCGCAGCCTTGCGTTGTCAACGGCTCCGAGGTCGTGGTCGGCGCCAGCATCGGCATCGCGATCGCCGAAGACGAGAGCGCGACAGCGGAGTTCATTCTCCAGCAGGCCGACATGGCGCTCTACACCGCGAAACGCGAAGGGCGTGGGCATTATCGCATCTTCGAGGACGCGATGAACTCCAGCGCCCAGGCGCGCCGGCTGCTGGAGCTCGATCTGCACGCGGCGGTGGCCGCCAGCGGATTCGAGCTTAATTTCCAGCCGATCGTCGATCTCAAGAGCGAGCGCGTCGTGAGTTTCGAGGCGCTCGCGCGCTGGAACCACACGACCCGCGGTTATGTGTCTCCTGCCATCTTTGTTCCGGTACTCGAAGATCTCAACCTGATGAATACGTTCGGCGCCTGGGTTCTGGAAAGCGCGTGCCGCGAGGCCGCGTGCTGGCCGGAGGACGTCCGGATCAGCGTCAACGTTTCGGCCAAGCAACTGGAATCCGAGACGCTGTTCAACGTCGTGCAGCGCGCGTTGAATTCGAGCGGATTGGCGCCGAACCGGCTCGAGCTGGAAATTACCGAGACCGCGCTGCTCAGCGGCGACGAGGTCGCCGGCGAAACGCTCGAGCGTCTTCACGGGATCGGCGTACGCATCGCGCTCGACGATTTCGGCACCGGATATTCGAGCCTCAGCCATCTCATTCGCTTCCCGCTCGACAAGGTCAAGATCGATCAGTCTTTCACCCGGTTGCTGGGTCGCGAGGATCGCGCCGCCGTGCTGGTGGAGAACGTCGCGCGCCTTTCGCAACAACTGGGAATGTGCGTGAACGTCGAGGGCGTCGAGACGCGCGAGCAACTTGAATTGGTGCGCAAGATCGGGGCGATCGGCGAATGCCAGGGCTATTGGTTCGGCAAGCCGATGAGCGCCGAGCAGGCGCGCGCGAAATATTTCTCGCAAGGTCGCCATCGCGCCGCCTGAATCGGCTGCGCAAGAAGGCCCCGCGGAGCCGCGTCACGCGGCGCCCATCGAGGATATGTCCATGCGCTCCTTTGCCATCGCCCTGACGATGCTCCTTGCCGGCGCCTTGCCGAGCCTCGCCCAGGAGCGCGCTTTCGCACCCTCGGTCGCCGTTGTCGGCCAAGCTGAAGACTGGGTCAGGCCCGACACCGCCTTCATCAACTTGAACGTCACGGACGACCGCGCGAGCGCCAGCGACGCCGCCAACGAAAATGCGCGCCTCACGAACGCAGTCATTGACGGATTAAGGAGCGCAGGAATCGAGACCAAGGACATTTCGACGGTCGGCCTTAGCCTATATCCGCTCATGAGCGACACGCGCGCCTCCACCGCCGGCCAACCGCTAAAACCGGTCGTCACGGGGTTTCGCGCCGCCAACGTCCTGCGCGTTCGCGTGCGGGAGATCGATCGCACTGGCGCACTCGTCGCGCTGAGCGTCCAGAACGGCGCGCTGTACGAAGGCGTCGCTTTCGATCTGTCCGACCGCGTCGCGCGCGAGGACGCACTGCGGGTCAAGGCGGTCGTCAACGCTCGGCGCCGGGCCGAGCTCTATGCCGAGGGCGCGGCCATGAAGCTCGGCGCGCTGCGCTCCCTCGCCGGCCAGGCCGCGGCCGGCCCGGCGCCCGTGTTCGCCGCGGCGCGGACGATGGCCGCAGCGACGCCCAGCGTTGGTCCGTTGCCGATTGAGCCAGGGCTCATCGCGCTGTCGCAAAGCGTCGACGCATCGTGGGAACTGATCGCGCCTTGATGCTTTGGCGCCGCCGGTCTACGGCATGGCGCTTTCGGGACACGCTTGAGCGATGGAATTCGCCGCCTTTCGGGCAACTCTCGCCGAACTCTCGCCACCGTCGGGGATCTCACCGGCGCTGCGGGCGCTCTGGCTCGCGGCCCGCGACGACTGGAGCGGCGCGCACGAAATTGCGCAACGCGACCCGACACCGGCAGGCGCCTGGGCGCACGCCTATTTGCATCGAGGCGAGGGCGATCTCGACAACGCGGCCTACTGGTATCGACGCGCGGGCAAGCCGCTTGCGACCGGCGCGCTCGATGCGGAGTGGGAAGAAATCGTCGCTGATCTGTTGAGCGCGCGATAGCCCGTCGCCGGCTTATCGCGCTCGCGCCGCCTGTCCAATTTCGGCGCAGTCGCACTTGGACGCCTCATCGCGTCAACGGCTTCCCCCTTCGCTCGAAAATGCGATTTCGCCGCTACGTCAATTCGTACGCGGCAACTTCAAGGACCAGCGTCGTTACGCTACCCCGCGCCGTTGCCGGCTCGCCGCGGGCGGCCATCGTGTCGCGTTTCGGCGCACGTCACCTCTTACGTAATCGGCGCCCGCATTGCGCGACCTGAGCAAGGCAACGGGTTTCGCAGCAGGCGTCGAATGGACAGGATTTGGCAAATTGTCGAACGTGCGATCGATTTTACGGATTTGGTGCTGAAGGCGGCGCCGCATCATGGGGCCGCCGCGCGGCGCGGCCTCGAGCAATTGCGCGACAACCTCGCGCAGAACGCGCCCGACCATCCCGCGCTAAATCGTCTGCGCAATTACATCGCCGCGCTTCGCGAGAAGGCGCCGCCGCATTTGGTTCATTGAGGCGCGACGGCGCCCGCCCGAAATCAGCGACCCCAAAGCCCTGTCAACGTAGCCTTCGCGAGCGTGTGGAAATGCAAGTTAAAGCCGACGAAGGCCGCGGACGCGTTCTCGTCGGCGTCGATCTTGTCGACGTCCAACGCGAACAGCGTGAAGTGGTAATGATGCGGCTTGTCGCCTTTGGGCGGGCACGGGCCGCCATAACCGGGAACGCCGAAATCGGTGCGGCTCTGAATCGCGCCCTTGGGCGCGGCGTCGCTCTTGGGATCGCCGGCCCCCTTGGGAAGACCCGTGGCGTCGGCCGGAATGTCGAACACGACCCAGTGCCAGAAACCGCTGCCCGTCGGCGCATCGGGATCGTAGACGCTGAGCGCGAAGCTCTTCGTGCCTTTGGGCGCGCCCGACCAGGACAGCGCGGGCGAAACGTTTTTGCCCGTGCATCCGAAAGCGTTGAACACTTGCTCGTCGGCGATCTTCGCGCCGGGCTTGATGTCGGGGCTCGTCAACGACATCGCGGTGGCGGCGCTCGTCGCCGCGATCCACGTCCAGGCGATGCCTGCAACCAGAGCTTGCTTCCGCATTTCGACTTCCTCCACTTCGTTCGCCCATCACGGGTCGGCGTCGAGGATACGACGATGGCGGGCGCTTGCAAGACGGGGGCAAGGTTGTTAGCGTTCGCGCCCGCCATTCACCGGATTTCGCAGGCTGGGCTCGCCGTTGCTGGGACGGCGGCCGCTGGCTGGCGTGCGGCGCGAATTTGGCGCAAGGCGCCGCGGTTGGGCGTGGTGCGAGGTCGGGAGGGATTCATGGCGCTGTCGGCGCGCGCGCGCACGATAAGAAAACGAAAGTTCGCCCCGCGTATGGGCGTGGAGCTGGGTTTCACAGAGCTTGGCTTCGGCGCGGCGCCGCTCGGCAATCTTTACCGCCCGATGACGGAAAGGGACGCGCGCGCGACGCTCGACGCCGCATGGAGCGCGGGGTGTCGCTATTATGACACGGCCCCGCTCTACGGACTCGGCCTTTCCGAGACGCGGCTCAACGCATTCCTGCGCGCCAAGCCGCGCGATTCGTATCTGCTGTCGACCAAGGTCGGAAGGCTGTTGAAGCTCTGCAGCGCTTCGGAGAAGTCGCGCGCCGACGCTTTCTTTGAAACTCCCACGCGCAAGGAAGTGTTCGATTATTCCTACGACGGCGTCATGCGCTCGCTCGAATTCTCACTCGAGCGGCTTGGCGTCGATCACATCGATATCGTCTACGCGCACGATGTCGACATATTCACGCACGGGAGCAAGGCCGCCTCGGACACGCGCATTCGCGAGTTCCTCGGCGGCGGCTACAAAGCGCTGGTAAAGCTGCGCGAAGCCGGCGCCATCAAAGCGTTCGGCGCCGGCGTCAACGAGTGGGAGGTCGCCGAGCATCTTGCGCGCAACGGCGAATTCGACGTCTTTCTGCTGGCCGGGCGTTACACGCTGCTCGAACAGGATGCGCTGACGAGCTTTCTGCCCTACTGCGTAGAAAAGAACATCGGCGTCGTCATCGGCGGCCCGTACAATTCGGGAATACTGGCTACAGGTCCGAAGCCCGGCGCGCATTACAACTACGCGCCCGCGCCGCCTGAAATTCTCGACCGCGTCCGTCGTATCGAAACGATTTGCAAGGCGCATGGCGTCAAGCTCGCCGAAGCTGCGCTGCGTTTCCCGCTCAGCCATCCCGCGATCCTCAGCGTGATCCCCGGCGGCCAGAAAGCCTCCGAGGTGCGACGCAACGCCGAATGTCTCGGCGCGAAAATTCCGAGCGCGCTCTGGCGCGATCTCAAGGAGGCGCGATTGATGCGCGCCGATGCGCCAACTCCTCGCTAATTCGGAAGGTTTCGCCGTGCTGAAAAACCTCGATCCGCTGCTGACGCCCGATCTCCTGCAAGTTCTGCGCGCAATGGGGCATGGCGACGAGATCGCCATCGTCGACGCCAATTTTCCAGCCGAATCAGCAGGCCCCCAGGTCGTCAGGCTAGACGGCGTCGACGCCACCCGCGTGCTCGACGCGGTGCTGAGCGTCATGCCGCTCGACGATTTTCCTCCTGAAGCCTGCTGGCGGATGGAAGTCGTCGGCGCTCCGGACGCCGAACAACCGATATTCGACGAATTTCGCCGCGTGATCGCAAAACGCGAAGGACCGCGGTTCAAACTCGCGGCGCTCGAGCGCTACGCGTTCTACGCCAAGGCGGAGCAATGCTTCGCCGTTGTCGCGACAGGCGAACGGCGTCTATACGGCAACGTCATCCTGAAGAAGGGCGTCGTTCGGCTGGGTTGAGCGTCAGCTGGGTCCGCGCTGACTGTAGCCCAGCCTTTGATTGAGCGCCTCGAGCAGGCGCATCGCCGCCTCGGCGATCACCGTGCCGGGCGGAAATATCTCGTCGACGCCGGCCTCGCGCAGCGGCTTGAAGTCCGGTGCGGGGATCACGCCGCCGACGACGATCATCGCTTCGCCCATGCCGACTTCCTTGAGAGCGCGCTTCAGCGCGGGAGCCAGCGCGAGATGCCCCGCCGCCAGCGAGGAGACGCCGACGATATGCGCGCGCGCTTGCTTGGCTTGAGCCGCGACTTCCTCGGGCGTCGCGAACAGCGGCCCGATTTCGACATCGAATCCGAGGTCGGAGAAAGCCGAAGCGATGATCTTCTGGCCGCGATCGTGACCGTCCTGCCCCATCTTGGCGACGAGAATACGCGGTGGCGCGCCCTCGTTCTCGGCAAAAGCGCGCGTCATGGCGATGACGCGCCGGTTGGCGTCCTCGCCCTGCTGGGAAGCGTTGAGATAGACGCCGGAAATTGACTTCGTCTGCGCGACATGGCGTCCAAACGCCTTCTCCATCGCCAGCGAAATTTCGCCGACCGTCGCTTTCGCTCGCGCCGCCTCGACCGAAAGCTGCAAGAGATTGCCTTGGCCCGCGGCGCCGGCGGTTAGCGCCGCAAGGGCGGCTTGCGCCGCCGCTTCGTCGCGCTCGGAGCGCAGCCGATTCAACTTCTCGATTTGCAACGCGCGCACCTTGCCTGCGTCCACCTTGAGAACGTTCAGTTCGCGCTCGACGTTGGGCGCGAAGGTATTGACGCCGATGACTGTTTGCTCGCCCGAGTCGATGCGCGCCTGCGTGCGCGCGGCCGCTTCCTCGATGCGGCGCTTGGGCAGGCCGAGTTCGATCGCCTTCGCCATGCCGCCGAGCGATTCGATCTCCGCGATATGTTCGCGAGCCCGAGCCGCGAGATCGGCGGTCAGACGTTCGACATAATAGGAGCCGCCCCAGGGATCGATGACGCGCGTCGTGCCGCTCTCCTCGATCAGAAAGAGCTGGGTGTTGCGCGCAATGCGCGCGGAGAACGGCGTCGGCAGCGCCAGCGCCTCGTCGAGCGCATTGGTGTGCAGCGATTGCGTATGACCCTGGGTGGCCGCCATCGCCTCGATCTGAGTGCGCACGATATTGTTGAACGGATCTTGCGCGGTCAGCGACCAGCCCGAGGTTTGGCAATGCGCGCGCAGCGGCAGCGACCTGTCCGATTTCGGCCCGAAGCCCTTGACGAGATCGGCCCACAACATGCGCGCGGCGCGCAGCTTGGCGACCTCCATGAAGAAATTCATGCCGATCGCCCAGAAGAACGAAAGGCGGGGGGCGAATTGATCGACGCTCATGCCCGCGGCGACGCCGGCGCGGATATATTCGACTCCGTCGGCGAGCGTGTAGGCGAGTTCGAGATCCTGCGTCGCGCCCGCTTCCTGCATGTGATAGCCGGAGATCGAGATCGAATTGAATTTGGGCATGTTCTTCGCGGTGAAGGCGAAGATGTCGGCGACGATCCGCATCGAGGCCGCCGGCGGATAAATGTAAGTGTTGCGGACCATGAACTCCTTGAGGATGTCGTTCTGGATCGTGCCCGAAAGCGCCGACATCGGAACGCCCTGCTCTTCCGCCGCGACGATGAAGAGCGCGAGCACCGGCAGCACGGCGCCGTTCATCGTCATCGAAACGCTCATCGCGTCGAGCGGAATGCCCTGAAACAAGGTGCGCATGTCATAGATCGAATCGATCGCGACGCCCGCCATGCCGACGTCGCCCGCGACGCGCGGATGATCCGAATCGTAGCCGCGATGCGTCGCCAGATCGAACGCGACGGAGAGCCCCTTCTGCCCGCCCTTGAGATTGGCGCGATAGAAGGCGTTGGATTCCTCAGCGGTCGAGAAGCCCGCGTATTGGCGCACCGTCCACGGCTGGTTGACGTACATCGTGGGATAGGGACCGCGCAGATAAGGCGCGAGGCCGGGCCAGGTCTTGAGGAAATCGAGGCCATCGAGATCGTCGAAGTCATAAATCGGCTTGACGGCGATTCCTTCGGGCGTGACCCAAGCGGGACCGGCCGACGAGGGGCCCTCCGCGCGCGGCGCGGAAAATGCAATGGAAGCAAAGTTCGGCAACGAACCCATGGCCCGACCTCAATAGCTCCGCCCCTGGCGGCCTCATAAACCTGCCCTCGCCGCGCGCGGGGTCAGGACCGCCTAAGCAGGCGCTCCGGCGTGGCGCAGCAGCGCCTCCAACGTCGCTACGGCGTCCCCGCCCATGAATACGAACTCGTCGATCCCCGCGGCGCGCCAGGCGCTCTCATGATCGCCGGGCCGTCCCGCAAGCCAGAGGCGCGAGGCGCCGGCCTGTTTGAGCGCGACAGCGAAGGACGTCGCGTGTTCGCGATAGGCGTCGTCGGCGCCACAGAGGCAAGCCAATTTCGCGCCGCTTTCCTTGAAACCGGCGACGATCTCCTCAGCGCTCGAAGCGCCCTCGCCGGCAATCGTTTCGACGCCGCCCGCCTCAAACAAATCGCGCGCGAAGCCGACACGGCGCGTATGCGCCGAAATCGGTCCCATCGCGGCGAGATACAAGCGCGGCGCCGCTCCTTCGGTGCGAAGCGCGTCCGCCGCGTCGCGCAGGCGTTCGAACGGCTCGGCGGTCCGCGAGGGCGCCAAAGGCGCGGCGAAAGGTTCGCCCGCGAAAACTGGCGCCGACGCCTGCGCGGGTAAGGTTTCGATCTTGACCTCATGCGGATCGGCGTGGGCGCTGACGCCTGTCAGCGGCGTCTTCAATCGCCTGACATCGCGCGACAGCGCCTTCGCGGCTTCGGCGATTGCTTTTTGCGGTTCGCCGTTCGCGAGCGCCCGCGCAAGACCGCCCATGGCCTCCCAACTCTGGAAGTGAGTCCAGGCCGTCTCGCACAAGCGCAGTGTCATTTCCTCGAATACGCCAGCCCCGGCGGCGGGGTCCGCGACGAAGCCCAGATGCGACTCGCGCAACTCGATCAATTGGGTATTGCGCGCGAGGCGGCGCGCGAAGGCGTCGGGGAGCCCGACCGCCTGACTGAAGGGAAGCAGCGTCACGCTGTCCGCGCCGCCGAGGCCAGCCGCGAAGGCCGCCAGCGCGGCACGCATCACATTCACGAACGGATCGCGCGCGCTCATCATGCGCCAGGCGCTTTCCGCTTCGATCCGCGCGGGCGCGAGACCCAATCCCGAGCTTTCGAGCACGCGCGTCCATAGAAGGCGCATCGCGCGGAACTTGGAAAGCGTCGCAAATTGATCGGCGTCGGCGGCGAGGCGAAAGGCGATCGCCTCGCGCGCAGATTCGAGCGCGAGGCCGTTCTCGTCAAGCGCCCGCAGATAGGCGACGGCGCTCGCGAGCGCGAAAGCGAGCTCCTGCGCCGGGGTTCCGCCGGCGGCGTGAACGATGCGGCCATCGGCGCCGAGAAAAGGTCCGGCGAAACCCTGCCCGCTCAGCTCCGAAACGAGCGCCGCCAGCGTGCGCGCGTCCTCGCTCCAGGCGCGGCTGGCCCGACCCGAGCGCGCGCGAAGTCCCAAGGGGTCGATCCCGAAGCTGATTTGCGTGCGGTCCGGGTTCGCGCCTTTTTGCTTGACGAGCCGCGCGAACGCGCGCGCCTGCGCCTCGGCGTCCGGGCCAAGATCGAGTTCGAACGCCGCGCCCTCGTCGAAACCCACGCTCTCAAAGGCGCGATGGAGCGACGCGCTGTCCGATTTGGCGAGACCGTAGCCATAGCCGCCCGTGGCGCCGGCGAAAACGACGCGCAATCCGTCGGCGCCGGCGGACAGATCCTCGACCGCTTGAGCCGCGAAATCGTCGGTGCCGGGATGATCGAGCCGCGCGATCGCGCGCCACGGCCCGGTATCGCCGCGCGCGGCGCGCGGACCCGGGCGCCCAGCATAAAGGGGCAGCAGGGGCAATCCGTCGGCGGTTTTCGACGTCAGCGCGTCGAGCGCGCCGCCCTTCAGCGAAGTTAGCGCCGCTTGACGCCAGTCGGCTTCGGTAAACTCTTGAAACGCGCCCGCGAAGCCCCGCAAACCGGCCTCCAACCGTCAGATGAACTGGGAAAGACCGGGAATCGCCGCCGAAATCTCGCCAACGACATCGTCGCCCGCCTGCGCACGCGCATAGTCGAACACCGCCTTACCGGCGGCCTGGATCTGATCCATGCCGAGCCCGAGGCCCATCAGTTCCCCGCCGAGCGCCATCAAGCCGCCGCCGCCCATCGCGCCCGATCCGGTGCCCATCAGGCCCTTGAGCACGCCCGGCATGCCTTCGCCGCCGACGCCCGGCTGCGAAGCGGCGATGGCGTCGAGCGCGGGCGCCTTGGCGCTCAGTGCGGCCGCCGCGCTTTCGGGCGCCTCGCGCTTGATGAAGTCGACGATCAAAGCCACCGCATGGCGCGCGGTCTCCGGCGTCGTATTGGCGGCGGCGGCGACGCGCGCGATCAGATTGTCCATCTCAGGCTCCTCAATCGTTGCGCCGTGGGAATTCGGCGCTCACGCGCATTTCGCCGCATGGGCCGTCAAAATCAAGCTCGGCGACACTCTATATAGGGAATGCGCGGATACGAAGTTCGACAAAGGGCTATACTCCAGCGCGGCGCCATCCTCTTGCGCGAGCGAATGGGCGTGGAAGAAGCCGAGACTCCGAATTGCGACGAAGTAGCCATGAAAAATTCACAATCCTTACCGTCGCATCATCGGGAAACAGCGGCTGATTCCTATCGAATGATAGAGTTTTGGCTCATTATCATCCGATATGGTGGAAGATTCGGCGAAACTGTCGCCAATCCTTTAACGACAAGCCCTTTTCCTATGATAATTTCGCATGGCTGAGAGTTCGCCTTAGCTCTTCTTTATCGCACCGCACACTCCTATGTTGCACCGCAATGGCCGAGGCGAAAGCTTCCCTTCCGCTCGACGGCCTTCCGGTTCTTTACCCAAAGGAGAGGCGCATGACCTCGATCAAGACCATTACCGAAAAGCTCGCCGCCTGGCGCCGTTACCGCGACGCGGTGCGGGAACTTTCGGCGCTCAGCGACCGCGAACTCGACGATATCGGCATCCGACGCGGCGACATTCCGTTCATCGCCTCGGGCGCCGCTCAGGCTGCGTAAGCACGTATATAATGCGCCGAGCCCGGAGGTTCGGCCACAAGCGACGCCCGCCGGTCCCTCCCCCGGCGGGCGTTTTGTTTTTCGCGCGTGTTGACGACGCGCGTCGCCTTTGTGACAAGCACGGATGCGTCCCATCCATATCATCGGCGGCGGGCTCGCCGGATGCGAGGCGGCGTGGCAGATCGCCCGGTCAGGCGTTCCCGTCGTCCTGCACGAAATGCGCCCGAAGCGCGCGACCGAAGCCCATCGCACCGAGCGTCTGGCAGAACTCGTCTGCTCCAATTCGTTCCGCTCCGACGACGCGCTCAACAACGCGGTCGGAGTCATTCATCGCGAGATGCGGGCGCTAGATTCGCTCATCATGCGCTGCGCCGACCTCCATCAGGTGCCGGCTGGCGGCGCGCTGGCGGTCGACCGCGACGGCTTCGCTGCGGCGGTCGAACGCGCGATCCTCGCCGAACCGCTGATCTCGGTCGTGCGCGAGGAGATTTCCGCGCTGCCGCCTGAGGACTGGGACAGTGCGATCATCGCCACGGGACCACTGACCTCGCCCGCGCTCGCCGGCGCGATGCTCGCGCTGACGGGCGAGACGGCGCTCGCCTTCTTCGACGCCATCGCGCCGATCGTGCATTTCGATTCGATCGATTTCGAGGTCGCGTGGCGCCAGTCGCGCTACGATAAGGTGGGGCCGGGCGGCGACGGCGCCGATTATGTCAACTGCCCGATGAATCGCGAGCAGTACGAGGCATTCGTCGACGCGCTGCTCGGCGCCGAAAAGACCGAATTTCGCGAGTTCGAGGGCACGCCCTATTTCGACGGCTGCCTGCCGATCGAGGTGATGGCCGAGCGTGGACGCGAGACGTTGCGCCACGGACCGATGAAGCCTGTCGGCCTCACCAATGCGCACGCGCCGAACGTGAAGCCCTACGCGGTCGTGCAACTGCGGCAGGACAACGCGCTCGGCACTCTGTTCAATATTGTCGGCTTCCAGACCAAGCTCAAATATGGCGAACAGGCGCGCGTGTTCCGGTTGATCCCCGGCCTGCAAAATGCGGAATTCGCGCGGCTCGGCGGGCTGCATCGCAATACCTTTCTCAACTCGCCGCGCCTTCTAGACGCCGGGTTGCGATTGAAAGTCGCGCCGCGCCTGCGCTTTGCCGGCCAGATCACTGGCTGTGAGGGCTATGTCGAAAGCTCCGCCGTCGGCCTTATCGCGGGGCGAATGGCGGCGAGCGAGCGTCTGGGTCGCGAAATGACGCCGCCGCCGCCGAGCACCGCGATTGGCGCGCTTCTCAACCACATCACCGGCGGCCATATCGAATCCATAGAAGCGGGGCCGCGTTCCTTCCAGCCGATGAATGTCAATTTTGGCCTGTTTCCGCCGATCGAGGGGCCGAAGACCGACGAAAGCGGCAAGCGGCTGCGCGGCCCCGAGCGCGGAGCGGCGCGCCGACGGGCGCTGTCGATGCGGGCGGAGGCCGATTTGAAAGGATGGATCGCCAGCCTGTAGACTTCCGAACTGTCACGGAAAAGCCGGACTTGGCACGTTATCTTTCGAAGAGGCCGTAGCTTGGAGGAGCGCATCATGTCCGCATTCCGACGTTTAGCCGTTGCGACGCTGACTCTGTCGCTGTCGGCGGGCTTCACGCCCGCGTTCGCCGACATGCTGAAATATAAGGCCGACCTTTCCTCTGCCAGCGAAGTTCCGCCCAACGACGCAAGGGGCGCCGGGAAAATCGAGGCGACCTACGATACTGCGACCAAGACGCTGTCGTGGTCGGGCAGCTACACCGGCCTTAGTGGACCCGCGATCGCGGCGCATTTCCACGGCCCCGCCGCCAAGGGCGCCAACGCCGGCGTGCTGGTGCCGGTCGACGCCAAGGAAAGCCCATTCAAAGGATCGGCCGCGCTGACCGACGAACAGGCGAAGGATTTCGCGGGCGGCATGGTCTATTTCAATGTCCACACCGCGCAGAACAAGGGCGGCGAGATACGCGGCCAACTCGAAGCGGCGAAGTAGCGCCGTCATCTTTTCTTGAAGGCCGAAGCCCCGCATCGCTAATGCGCGCGCGCCCAGCGCCATAGCGCCCATTGGCGCCGCCACTGCGCGACTTCGACGACGGCGGCGAAAGGCGCGGCCGCGTTTTTTTCGAGCTTCGCGAGATAGAGCGGCGTGAACGCGAGCGGCGCGAAGGCAGGCGCGAGCGGCAATCCGGCGATGTCCCGCTCGACTTCGCCGAGGCGCTTGCGCGCGAGGCCGATGAGTTCGCCAAGCGCCGCCGACAGGCCCGGTCCCGAACGGCGCGCGCGCACCTCGTCGGGCGAAACGCCGTGTCGCTCGAGAACCTCGCGTGGCGGATAAACCTGCCCGCGCGCCGCCATGATCGGCAATGCACGCAGCAGGCCAGTCAGCGCATAGGCGACGCCGGCATGGCCGCTCGCGTTTGCGGCGCCGAGATCGCGGCCTTCGCTCAAGATTAGCGCCGCCAGTTGGAACAACGACGACGCCGTCTCGCCGCAATAGCCTTCGAGATCGTTGAGGCTCGGCATGACATCGTCGTACAGATCGAACTGCCGCGCTTCGAGATGGCGCTCAATGAAAACTTTCGGCAAATGGAACTTGTCGAAAGTGTCGAGCAGGGCGATCAGCACGGGATGCCCCGCCGCATCGCCGCTCAGGAACGCGTCGCGCCACCAAGTCAGGCGCATCTCGCCCGCGAGCGGCTCGCGCACGATCTCGCGCAGGCGGCCCACCTCATAGTTGAAGGCGGCGAGCGCAAGAAGATGGCCCCGCGCCGCCTCGGGCGCGAACAACGCAGCGAGCCAGCGGTCGCGGTCGTGAAGGCGCGCGAGCGCCTCGCAATGCGCGTAAGACTCGGCCAGCGCCGACGCGCTCATGTCGCCGCCAGCAGCAACGCGGCGACGCGGCGGTTCTCGCTCAGCATCACATTGTAGACCCGCGAGGCCGGCCCCGTCGCCATCGTATCGAAGCGCAGACCGGCGCCGCGCAGACGTTCGGCGAGCGGCGGCGGCAATCGCTGCATCTTGTCGCCGGTGCCGACAATCAGGAATTCGACAGTTCCCTGCGCCTCGCGCATTTCATCGAACAACGGCGCGAGAGTCGCGGAGGAAATCTCCGCGAGGATCGTCGCGTCGATCGCGCGCACGCCTCGCGGCGTCGCCAGGATCGAGCCGATATGGCTCATACCGGCGAAGCGAAAACCGCCCGATCCGTAGGCGTCAATCTGGTGGCGCCCGGGCGCGAAACCTTCGTAACGCGGCGCCTCGGCGCTCACACCTTCGCCTTGGCGGCGGCCTCGACTTCGCTCGCCTCAAGTTTGTCCAGAGTTTCGGCGCGCACGCCGAGATAGATCAGCATCGGCGAGCAGATGAAAATCGACGAATAGGTGGCGACGAAAATGCCCCAGATCATTGCCGCGGAGAAGGAGCGGATGACGTGTCCGCCGAGGAAGAACAGCGCCAGCAGCGCAAGGAACACCGTCGTCGCGGTCATGATCGTGCGTGGCAGCACGGCGTTGACCGACATGTCGACGATCTCGGCGGTCGAGAGCTTCTTGTATTTGCGCATAACTTCGCGGATGCGGTCGAGCACGACGACGGTCTCGTTGAGCGAATAGCCAACGATGGTCAGAATCGCCGCGATCGAGGTCTGGTTGAACTCGAGTTGGGTGACGCAGAAGAACCCGACCGTCAGCAGCAGATCGTGCATCGTGCCGATGATGGCGCCGACCGCGAACTGCCATTCGAAGCGAAACCACAGGTAGGTCAGCACCGCCAGAATCGCGACCACTACGCCGAGCGTGCCGCTCTGCACAAGTTCGCCCGAGACGCGCGGGCCGACCGCGTCGACGCTGCGGAACTCGTAGTCGTCGCCGAAAGCGGCGCGCAATTTGGCGACCGCCGCCGATTGACCGGATTCGCCGCCGGGCTGCACGTTGAGGCGCAGCGTGACGTCGGATTCGGCGCCCGAGCGTTGCGCTTCGACGGGACCAAGCCCCAGGCTGTCGCCCTTGGCGCGGATGGTCGCCAGGTCCGCCGCGCCGCTCCTGGCGCGCAATTCGACCTGCGTGCCGCCGGCGAAGTCGATGCCGAAATTCATGCCCACCGAGAAGAACAGAACCACCGCGACGATGGAGAGGAATGCCGAAAGCGGATAGCTCACGCGACGGAAGCGCATGAAGCCGAATTTGGTGTTTTCCGGCGCGAGACGGAGCAGTTTCATCGCTGGCGCTTTCTCAGATCGGCAGGACGCTGGGGCGGCGGTTGCGATACCACAGCGCGATCATCATGCGGGTCATCGTCACCGCGGTGATGACGGAGGTCAGAATGCCCAAGCCCAGCGAAACCGCGAAGCCGCGCACTGCGCCCGAGCCAAAGAGGTAAAGAATGACCGCGGCGACGAACATCGTCACATTGGAATCGATGATGGTGGCGAACGCGCGCTTGAAGCCCGCGTCGAGCGCCGAGATCACCGAGCGGCCCATATGGGCTTCCTCTCGGATGCGTTCGTAGATCAACACGTTCGAGTCGACCGCCATGCCGATGGTGAAGACGATGCCGGCGATGCCGGGCAGCGTCAGCGTCGCTCCGAGCAAGGCCATCGAGGCGAAGATGAAGAGAATATGCACAGCGAGCGCGAGATCGGCGAACACGCCAAACACTCCGTAGGTCGTCAGCATATAGACGATGACAAGCGCGCCGCCGACCATCGCCGCGAGTTTGCCGGCGTCGATCGAATCCTGGCCGAGGCCGGGGCCAACTGTGCGTTCCTCGACGGTTGTGAGCTTGGCCGGGAGCGCGCCCGCGCGCAGCAACACCGCCAGATTGTTGGCCTGCTCGACCGTGAAATTGCCTGTGATCTGCCCCTGCCCGCCGGTGATCGGACCGAGGATGCGCGGCGCCGATATGACCGTATTGTCGAGCACGATCGCGAAGGGGCGGCCGACATTGTCCGATGTGACCTGGCCGAACTTCTGGCCACCGCGCAGGTTGAAGCGAAAATTGACGTCCGGCTCGCCCGTGCGCGAATCGAATCCGGGCTGCGCGTCAACGAGATCCTCGCCCGCCACCATCACGCGCTTCTCGACCGGGATCGTGCCGCCCTGCTGTTGCGGCAGGGTTTCGAAGTCGCCGGGCGCGGCGCCCGCGTCGGCGACGAGCCGAAATTCGAGCTTGGCGGTCGTGCCCACGAGCTTCTTCAACTCGGTCGTGTCCTGTAAGCCCGGCACTTCGATCAGCACGCGGTCGAGGCCTTGTTGCTGAACGTTGGTCTCTTTGGTGCCGGAGCCGTTGAGGCGCCGGTTCAGCACTTCGATTGATTGCAGCACGGCGCGATGAATTTTGTCTGTCGTCGCCGCCTCGGTCAGGTTGAGCTTTATGGCGCCGTCGCCGGTGTCGGAAATGTCGAGCGTATGGCCGGTCGCTCCGCTCAGGGCGCCGCCGACGCTCTGATCGAGCGACTGTAACAGCCCGAGCGCGCGCGCGCGTTCGGGCGCATCGGCGATGCGAACGAGGACGCCGCGCGGTTGCATCGCGATGCCGCCGCTGATCGAAATCTTGCCCTCGCGCAGCTTGCCGCGCGCGTCGTCGCGCAGACCTTCGACTTGCGATTTGACGACCGAGGCGGTGTCGACCTCCATCAATAGATGCGCGCCGCCTTGCAGGTCGAGCCCGAGCACGATCGGACGGAACGGTATGAAGGATGGCAGGCGGCTTTCGAGGCTCGCCAGCGTCGCCGGACCCAAGAAACTCGGCACGACCATCAGCGCCGCGAAAACGATGAGCGCCAGGACCGAGGCGATTTTCCAGGTGGCTAGTCGAAGCATCTCAGTTCAAGTCTCCGCGCTTTCGGATCGGCGGCATTGGGCCGAAGACGCTTCAGGAAGCGGCGGCGTCTTTTTTCGCGGGCGCGGTTTTGTCGCCGCCCTTGGTCGGCGGGGAGTCCTTGACCGGCTCGCCTTTGACGCGAACGTCGGCAATGCCGGAGCGGGCGAGACGCACGCGCACGTTGGGGGCGATCTCCAGTTCGACTTCGCTGTCGTCGGTCGATTTGGTGACTTTGCCGATCAAGCCGCCGGAGGTGACGACGACATCGCCGCGCTTGGCGGCCTGCACCATTTCCCGCTGCTGCTTGGCGCGCTGCTGCTGCGGCCTCAGGATCAGGAAATACATGATCGCGAAGATAACGACGAAGGGCGCGAACTGAATGAGCATGTCGGACGACCCCATCGAGGTCGCTCCGGCGGCTTGGGCGTAGGCTGAAGTCGTAAACAAAGCGGCGGCTCCGGCGGCGACGATCTCGCGCCGCGTTAGGGGTATTTCGAAAAGCCGGGCATATATAGCGGCGCGCGCGGCGAAAGCAACGCCGAGCGCATCGCTCACGCGGGCGACGGGTTCGTTTCGGGCTTCGCGGCGCTCATCGATTCCAGAATGAGCCGGCCATATTCGGCGTAAACGGGCGCCAACGGCGAATGCGCGCGCCAGGCGAGGCCGATTTCGCGCCCCGGTTGCGGCTCCGCGAAGCGCAGCAGCCGGATATCCGAGTTGCGCGTTTCGAGTTCGACCGCGATTTCCGGAAGCAACGTCACCCCATGACCGTTGGCGACCATTTGTACGACGGTCGAAATCGTCGAGACGCCGAAGGTGTCGACGCGCGGATCGCGGCGCAGTTTGCAGAAATCGAGCGCCTGATCGCGCAGGCAATGGCCTTCTTCGAGCAGCAGCAGGGTCTCACGCTTGAGCAGTTCGTCGACGGTGTAGAGCGGTCCCGCGAACGGCGCGGCTTTCGGCGCAGCAAGCAGGAATCGATCGTGGAACAGCGGCAGCGTTTCGACGCCTTTCTCGGCGAGCGGCAGCGCGAGCAGCAGCACGTCGAGTTGTCCGGCGCGCAACTCCTCGACCAGAGGACGGGTCAGCGTCTCCCGCAATTGCAGTTCGAGCTCGGGATGGGCCTGACGCAATCCAGGGAGAAAGCGCGGCAGCACGTAGGGCGCAACCGATGGAATCACGCCGAACCGTAGCGGTCCGCGCGAGAGGCGGTCCCGCTTCTGCATGGTGTCGACGAGGTCGCGCATCTCGTCGAGGATGCGCCGGCCGCGCAGCGCGAATTCCTGGCCGTCCTGGGTCAGCAAAACGCCTTGGCGCGTGCGCTCGACCAACCGAACCCCGAGCTTCGCCTCAAGTTCGGCGATCTGCATCGAAAGCGCGGGCTGGCTGATCGCCGATTCGTCCGCGGCGCGGCCAAAGTGGAGATGCCGCGCGAGCGCGTCGAAATAGGAAAGCTGCCGCGTCGAAACTTCGAGCATAAGCTAGAATTATCATATCGCCCATGGGCCGTGAACCGACCTGATCGCTTGCGGCTCACCGCGGCGGCGGCGACGAACGCCAAAGAAGCCTGACCGTTCTTCGCTAGGCGACTTCAGCCTTTTGCTTACTTCTGATAAGTCGGTGGCGTCGCTGCGTCGCGAACTTGTCGGCCCGAAAATTTTTGGGGGAAAATTATGAACAAATCTCTTGCGGAATTCATAGGCACTTTTGCGCTCGTGTTCTTCGGTTGCGGGGCGGCCGCCATCGGCACGGCGGACCATCCGGGCCTTCCGATCGATTTACTCGGGATCGCCAGCGCTTTCGGCCTCGCCATCGTCGCGATGGCCTACGGCATCGGCGGCATTTCCGGCTGCCATATCAATCCCGCGGTCAGCTTTGGCGTGTTCACGGCCGGACGCATGAGCGCAGGCGAAATGATCTCCTATTGGATCGCCCAGGTGCTGGGCGCAATCGCCGGCGCCGCCGTGCTCTATCTCATTCTGTCGGGCAAGGCCGCGGGCTGGAAGGGCGGCTTGGGTCAGAACGGCTGGGGCCCCGGTTATCTCGGTGAATACTCGATGATCTCGGCCTTCGTGTTCGAGACAGTCGGAACCTTCCTGTTCCTCGTATGCATTCTCGGCGTCACCCAGGCGGGCGCGCCGTCGCATCTGGCCGGTCTCGCTATCGGCCTGACGCTGGTCGCCATCCATCTCGTCGGCATCAACGTCACCGGCACCTCGGTTAATCCGGCCCGTTCGATCGGGCCAGCGCTGGTCGGCATGGGCGCCAATCCCGGCGCGCTGGCGCAGCTCTGGCTCTTCATCGTCGCCCCGCTGATCGGCGCCGGAGTCGCGGGCGCTCTGTTCAAGAGCGGCGCCCTGGCGAGTCCGAAAGCCTGAGCCGACGCGGCTAATCATCTTGCAAGCTCGTGCATGGCGCGCCACAAGCGCGCCATGTTGCATATTAACGCCCTGATCTATCGCCTCGGCGAGCGGCTTCTCATCAACGACGCGACGGTCGCGCTGCCGACAGGCGCACGCGTTGGTTTGGTCGGGCGCAACGGCGCCGGCAAGACTACGCTGTTTCGCCTGATCTGCAATGAGATTTCCCCCGAGAGCGGCTCGATTTCGCTGCCCCGACAGGCGCGGATCGGGCGGGTCGAGCAGGAGGCGCCGGGCGGCGATCAAACGCTGATCGATTTCGTGCTGGAGGCGGATGTCGAGCGCGGCGCGCTGTTGCGCGAGGCGGAAACCGCCGACGACCCTATGCGGATCGCCGAAATTCAAACCCGGCTCGCCGACATCGAGGCCCACGCTGCGCCCGCCCGCGCCGCGCGCATTCTCTCGGGCCTCGGGTTCGACGAATCCGCGCAAAATAGCACCTTGGCCGAGTTTTCCGGCGGCTGGCGGATGCGCGTCGCCCTGGCCGCCGTGCTGTTTTCGGCGCCCGATCTGTTGCTGCTCGACGAGCCGACGAACTACCTCGATCTTGAAGGCGTGCTGTGGCTGGTGGACTACCTCAAGACTTATCCGGCGACGATCCTCGTCATCAGCCATGACCGCGACTTGCTCGACGACGTCGTCGATCACATCCTGCACCTCGACCGCGCCAGGCTGACACTGTGGAGCGGCGGCTACTCCAGCTTCGAGAAACAGCGTGCCGAACAGATGGCGCTGCAAGGCAAGGCCGCCAGGAAGCAGGAAGAGAAGCGCAAGCACTTGCAGGCGTTCGTTGACCGTTTCCGCGCCAGCGCCACCAAGGCGCGCCAGGCGCAATCGCGAATCAAGATGCTGGCGAAAATGGAGAGCGTCGCGGTCGCGGTCGACGACAGCGTGCTGCCGTTCAATTGGCCCAAGCCCGCCCGCAAGCTCAGCCCGCCGATCGTCGCGATGGAAAAGGTCAGCGCCGGCTATGGCGAGCGCACCGTGCTTTCGCGGCTCGACCTCACCCTCTCCAACGACGACCGGGTCGGACTGATCGGCTCCAACGGCAACGGCAAATCCACTTTCGCCAAGCTGATCGGCGGACGCCTCGCGCCGATGGGCGGCAAGATGCTGCGCGCCAACAAGCTCGACGTTGGTTTTTTCGCGCAGCACCAAGTCGACGATCTCGACCTCTCGGGCACGCCTTATACCCACGTCGCCGAGCGCATGAAGGATGCGCCCGAAGCCAAAATTCGCGCCCGCGTCGCGCAGATCGGCTTTTCGGGCGGGCGCGCCGACACGTCGATCGGCCAGCTCTCGGGCGGCGAGAAGGCGCGCCTGCTCATGGGCCTTGCTACGTTCGACGGCCCGCAACTGCTGATTCTGGACGAGCCGACGAACCATCTCGACATCGACAGCCGCGCCGAGTTGATCGAAGCGATCAACGATTTCGAGGGCGCCTGCATCCTCATCTCGCACGACCGGCGGCTGCTCGAAGCCTGCGTCGACCGGCTCTGGCTGGTCGCCAACGGCACGGTGAAATCGTTCGATGGCGATCTCGAGGACTACACACGCCAAATCTTGGGAAAAACCGAACCCGCGCCGCGCATGGCAAAGTCGACGCCGCCACAGCGCGCGCAGGCGCCGGTCTCGCGTCGCGATCTCGCGCCGTTGCGCCGCGAGATCGCCGCCGTCGAACAGAAAATGCAGAAGTTCCAAGACCTCCTGCGCCGGGTCGACACGGCGCTCGCGGGCGCCGCTCACGGCGCGGACGAGGCGGCGCGCATCGCCGATCTCGCCGGCAAACGCGCGGAGTTGGAGCGCGCGCTTATGCAAAGCGAAGAGATCTGGCTGGATCTCTCGGCGCGCGCCGAGACGACGGATTAAGGCGCCGGCCCGGCGGCGCGATTCAGTGTTTGGCTGCGGCCTTCTTCTCGTCGGCCTTCACAGCGGCGAGGGCGCGATTGGCGTTGGCGATCGAGGCGGTCGGGCGCATGTCGACCGTCGTCACCTCTTCAAATTTGGCGATACGCTTTTCCGCCGCCTCGAGCCGCGGCGCGAGTTCGGCATTGGCCTGAGCGAGCGCCTTCGACTCGTCCGTCGCAGCGACGACGCTCGCCTCGAGCGCGCGCAGGCGAACATTTTGCTGCGAATATTCGACCCCGGCCCGCGACTGCGCGAGCTCGGCGACAATCGCGCCAGGTACGAAGCCTCCGACCAACCCGGCCGCGATGGCGCCGGCCATCCAAAGTCGGCGCCGCGAAAGCATCCGACGCGGACGCGGGGGTTCGGGCGCGAGCGTCGGGCCGAGATCGGCCAATCCACGCGCCGGACGCGTGCGAAAACCTTGATCGAGACTGAACGCGCTCATGACCTAAGCTCCGCGAAAGCCCTCTAAACGGGCAATACTCCATTTACCCCTAGGGAGCTTAAGCAAAAGTTGCAGAACTATTTAGAATAGGGGGTAGTTATGAAGTTTTTTCGCGACGACGTGTTGAAATCCGCTCGGAAACCTTAACGCGGGCGCCTTCGCGGGCGCCGAACGTACGCCACGGACCGTCAGCGCGCCCTTTCCCAGCCGCCGTTCTCCGCTTCGCGCCAGTAGCTTACCTGCGCGCCTGCGCCCCTGACGAGGCCCCACTGTCGGCGCGCCTCCGCCTTGGCGCCCTCGTCGCGGCCATCGAACATCACGATCACACGCTCGTGGGCGGCCGCCAACGGTCCCGCGGCGAAACGCGCGGCCTCGACGCCAGCCAGCAGGACGCGCAACCGCGCGGCGTTCGGACTGGCGTCGCCGTCGGTCAGAAACACCGGCTGCGCCTCGGCCTCGCCGTCGCGCGCGCCGCCATGCGGCAGGAAGCTTTCGTCCGAATAAGTCCAAAGCCGCTCGTTCAGGACTTCGGCCTCCTCGGATGAGGCGGCCTGGACGACCGCGCGCCAACCGTCGGCGAGCGCGGCCTCGAGCAGGGCCGGCAGGGCCTCCTCGAGCGTTCGTCGCTCCAAGTGGTAGAATTGAAACTGCGGCGGCACCCTAATCGCCCGAATTGACGATCAGAAAAGCCCGGTCAACGTCGGTGAAGATAAGGCCCAGGCTAATTCCGCCCGGCAGGTGCTCCTCGGTCTTGCCGGCGACGTAGACATCGCCGCGTTCGCGTGAGGCCGCGTAATATTCCTTGGCGTCGTTCGCCATCGAGCGCAACATCGCCTTCGCCTTGCCGGCATCCCAGCCGAGCGCGGCGCGTAATGAGGCGGCCTGCAATTTCTCGAAGCTGGTCATGGCGCGGGCAGAGGCAGGTTCGGCGACATGGGCCTCGAACCGCAACAGCGTCTGGCCGCGACAAGTCAACGTACCGTCAACATCTGATTTCGTCGTTATATCAAAGACATCTGTGTCGTTCTTAGTGCGAGACACGATGACGGCATGCGCGACTTCGACCTGAAGATCGCCAGATTCGGCGCGCAATTTCTCGGCGTAGGCGTCGCAACCCAACAGCGCCGACTTGGCGACGGCCGGCGGAGCGAAGGCCACCGCGGCGGCGAACGCGACCATGGCAAGAGGCAACCGCATGAAAGGGGTCTCCTTGAGAACCTGACTTCAGTCCTCGTAGAAATCGGCGACCAGGCGGTCGAGCAGCCGGACGCCCCAGCCCGAGCCCCAGGACGTGTTGATCTCGCTGGAGGGCGACGCCATCGCCGTGCCCGCAATGTCGAGATGGGCCCACGGAATCTCGCCGACGAAGCGTTTGAGGAACTGCGCGGCGGTAATCGCGCCGCCGTTGCGCCCGCCTGTATTCTTCATGTCGGCGAATTTGGAATCGATCTGCTTGTCATACGCGGCGCCCAGCGGCATCCGCCAGACCGCCTCGCCGGTCGCAACTCCGGCTTTCGCCAATCTTTCCGCGAGTTCGTCGTTGTTAGAGAACAAACCGGCATGTTCCTGGCCAAGCGCGACCATGATCGCGCCGGTGAGGGTGGCGAGATCGACGATGAATTTCGGCTTGATCGTTTCCTTGACGTACCAAAGCGCGTCGGCCAGCACGAGCCGCCCCTCGGCGTCGGTGTTGATGATTTCGATCGTCTGGCCGGACATCGAAGTGAGTATGTCGCCGGGCCGGTAGGCGCCGCCGTCAGGCATATTCTCCACAAGTCCGACCACTCCGACCGCGTTGACTTTGGCTTTGCGGCGCGCGAGCGCGTGCATGAGGCCGGTCACGCAGGCGGCGCCCCCCATATCGCCTTTCATGTCTTCCATCCCGGCGCCCGGCTTGATCGAAATGCCGCCCGAGTCGAAACACACGCCCTTGCCGACGAAAGCGACCGGATCGGCCCGCTTCGATTTCGCACCGCGCCAACGCATGACGACCATGCGGCTTTCGCGAACCGAACCCTGGCCGACACCCAGCAGCGCGCCCATCCCTAGTTTCGTCATCGCCCTTTTATCAAGAATTTCAACTTCAACGCCGAGTTTCTTCAAGCCGTCCGCGCGCTCGGCGAACGATTCGGGAAACAACACGTTCGGCGGCTCGTTGACCAGCGTGCGCGCCATTTCGACGCCTTCGGCGACCGCCTCGCGCGCGAGATGGGCGGCGCGCGCGGCTTCCGGGGCGGCGACGGCGATCGTCAGAGACATCGGCTCCCGATCGCTCTCTTCGGCGTCCACCTTCTTGGTCTTGTATTTCTCGAATCGGTACGCCCGCAGCCGCGCCCCAAGTGCGAATTCGGCGGCCGCCGCGGCGTCCCATTCCGCGTGCGGCGAATCGAAAACGACCTCCGCCTTGGCCGCCTTGCCAAGCTTGCCCATGACATACCCGCCGAGCGTCGTCATTTCGATCGGCTTGCCGTCCTTCGCCGGCGCGACGCCCACCACCAGCAGACGGGCCGCCAGCAGGCCTTCGGGCGCGACAATATCCATGCATGTCCGCTCTTTACCCTTGAAGTTCAATGTTTTTGCTAAAGCCGCGAGCTTGCCGGCTAACTTTCCTAGGAGCTTGGCCGTGCGCGAGCCGACTTTCATTTCCGCGTCGACGAAAACGACGATCGTCCCCTCCTTGACAGCGGCGATAGGCGCGAAAGCGATCTTGACGGCGGCGCTCATGAAGGCCTCAGTGGAGTGAAAAAGGTTGGCGTCGCCGGAATACGGCGTTCCGACGGCAACTAATCCAGGGCTTTCGGCCCGACGTCAACACGATCGCCGGATAGTTGCGTCCGGATAGCGACTTGCCACGTTCGCCGCGGCAAGATAGCCCCAATGCGCTGGGCAAGATCCAATCAACCGCCCCGGCCTTCGGAGAGCCTCCGCGAACGCCCATGTTGCGAATTGAAAGATATCTGTTTCGCACGGCGGCGATGGCTTTCCTGGCCGGATTGTTCACGCTGACCGCGGTCATCTGGGTCACACAGGCGCTCAAGCAGCTCGACCTCATGACGAGCAAGGGACAGACGATTCTCGTCTTTTTAACCATCACCGGCCTTGGCTTGCCCTTTCTTACCGCGGTCATCGCGCCGGTCGCTCTGTTCGCGAGCGTCCTCTACTGCCTCAACAAGCTGAACGGCGACAGCGAGTTGATCGTCATGAGCGCGGCCGGACTATCGACGGGGCGGCTGCTTCGGCCGTTTTTGGCGCTGTTCGCTCTGGTGTTCGCCGCGGTGGGCCTACTTTATGTCGATATCATGCCGCGCAGTTTCGACGCCATTCAGGCCCTGACCTCGCGCGTTCACGCAGATTTCATCGCCAATTTCGCGCGGCCCGGCGCATTCACGGAGTTGGAGGCGGGCTTCGTCTTCCACTACCGGGACCGCGGCCCGGACGGATCGCTGCGCGGCGTGTTCATCCAGGATCGTCGCGATCCCGCCCAAGTCGCCACCTACATCGCGGAAGTTGGCGAACTCGTCGAAAAGGAAGGCGACACCTACTTGTTGCTGCTTAAAGGCAGTACACAAAGACCGCGCGGCTCCGGAGATTCGTCGATCATCACTTTCGACGATTACGCTATCGATCTCTCTCAATTCATGCGCAAGAGCGACGCCACCCTGCGGCCGCGAGAGCGCAGCACATGGCAATTGCTGAGCGCCGATCCAAACGATCCAACCGTCTCGCAACAGGCCGGCCAGCTGCGCGCCGAATTGTTCGATCGATTCACGAGCCCGCTCTATGCTTTCGCGGCGGGCCTGATCGGTTTCGCGGCGCTCGGCGAAGCGCGCACGACCCGCCAGGGCCGAGGCGTCGCCATCGGCGCCGCGGTGCTGATCTTCGCCGCCGTTCGCGTGCTCGGCATCGCCGATTCGCTGCTCCTGCGCGGCAAGCCCGGCGTCCCGGCGCCGTTGTGGGCGCCAGTCGGCGCTTGGGCGATCCCGCTCCTAGCCGCCCTCCTCAGTCTTGACGTCATTTTCAACGGCCCTGTCAGTCGAAGCTTCGGCTTCGTTTGGAGCCGGATCGCCGCTGCGACGAGGCGCCGATGACCTTCGGCGTGCTCGGCCGTTATTTTGGGCGGCGCTTTCTGCAAACCGTCCTTGGCGTGTTCGGCGGTGTATTCTTTCTGATTTTCACAATCGATCTCGTCGAGACCTTGCGCCGATCCGGTGAGACGCCGGGCGCCGGCGGCCTGCTAATGGCCTGGCTTTCGCTTTTGCATACGCCGATCGTCGCCGAACAGGCGTTGCCCTTCGCGATTCTTCTGGGGGCGATGATCGCTTTCCTCAATCTTTCCCGAAAGTTGGAGCTTGTGGTGGCGCGCGCCGCCGGGGTGTCGGTCTGGCAGTTCCTGACGCCAGCGCTGCTGATCGCCGTGCTGATCGGGCTACTGGAGATCACGATCTACAATCCCATTTCCACAGCCATGAAACGGCGATCCGACGCGATCGAGGCCAAGATGTTCGGCGCGGCGGGTTCGCGGAACGCCGAGAATCAGTGGTTGCGTCAGAAGAGCGTCGACGGACAATCCATCATCCACATCGAGGCCGTGAATCCTGAGGACAATTCTTATGTCCATGTCCAAGTGTTCAATTTCGCGACGGACGGAACATTTTTCCAGCGCGTCGACGCCGATCGCGCGGTTCTGCACGACGGATATTGGGAGCTGAAGGGCGTCAACGTCGTCGCGCCCGGCTTCGACACCGAGTCGGTCGGCGTTTTCTTGTTGCCTACGAGCCTCACGCCCACCGAGGTCGCGCAGGCCTTCGTCGCCCCGGCAACGGTGTCGTTCTGGGAATTGAAACCGCTGGCCGAACAGGTCGAACGCGCGGGCCTCAATGCGACCGGCTACAATCTAAGATTTCAACAACTTGTCGCGATGCCCGGCCTTCTTGCGGCGATGGTTCTCGTAGCCTCTTGTTTTTCGTTAAGATTGTTCCGAATGGGCGGCGTGCAGAAAATGGTTTCCGGTGGCGTCGCCGCGGGCTTCGTGCTTTATGTTTCGACGAAGATCGTCGGCGACCTCGGCGGAGTCGGAGTGGTGAGTCCCGCCGTCGCGGGTTGGTCGCCGGCCGTCGTGGGGTGTCTGTTTGGAGTGTATGTGCTGCTGCACCAGGAGGACGGCTGATGGAGCGCTCCATCTTCCCGCCTGACCTGCGCGCGCGTATCGCCCAAATCGGCGCGCGCGGGGCGGTGGCGCTCGCACTTTTGGCGGCCTCGGTCGGCCTTGGCGTTCTAACGCCGGGTCCGTCGTTCGCCGCCACGGTGCAACAGGACGCCGCGAAGAATCCCGACAAGCTATTCGTCGACGCCGACCAACTGGTCTACGATCGCGATCACAATGTCGTCACCGCGACCGGTAAAGTGGTTCTTTATTACAAGAACCGCATCTTACAGGCGGACAGGGTCGTTTACGACCGCAACGCCAAACGCGTGCGCGCGAATGGCGCGGTCAAATTCACTGACGAAAAGGGGGACGTCACTTACGCCCCCCAATTCGACCTTACCGACGACTTTGCGGCCGGCTTCGCGGACGAGGTCCAGCTTCTATCGACCGACAAGACGCGTTTCACCGCCCCCCGCGTGGAGCGGTCGGCCGGCGCCGTGACGGTATTCGACAAGGGCGCATATACTGCTTGCGAGCCGTGTCAGGCGCATCCGGAACGCCCCGCGCTTTGGCAGGTGCGCGCGGCCCGGATCATCGAGAACCAAGAGACTCACACCATCTATTTCGAGCATGCGTGGCTCGACGTTTACGGCGTGCCTGTCGCCTATATCCCTTATTTCTCCGCGCCGGACCCGACGGTAACGCGCGCGACCGGATTGCTCGCGCCGGTCTACACCAATCAGGCCGCGCTCGGCACGGGCGTCAGCCTGCCTTATTTCTTCGCGCTCGCCCCCAATTACGACCTCACGCTGACGCCGACCTATTATTCGCTGCAAGGGTTCGCGATGGACGCGGAGTGGCGCCATCGTCTCGAGAACGGCGAATACAGCGTTCGTTTGGCCGGCATCGACCAGGCCCATCCGTCTTATTTCCTGCCCTCGCCGTGGGGCGCGGGCAATCGCGCCTGGCGCGGCTCGCTGGAGACGCAGGGCAAATTCAACATCAACGAAAGCTGGAAATACGGCTGGAATATTTCGCTCCTGTCGGACCGTTTCTATCTCGCCGATTATCGGCTGACCGCGCTGGACCCGTCGCAGTATTACCTTCAGGACATCGTCTCGACGATCTATCTGCGCGGGCAGCACGACCGCGGCTTCTTCGACCTTAGCGGCTACCGCTTCCAGACGACGACCGGCTACCTAGATTCTCGACAGGAACCGCTCGCGCCGGTGCTCGATTATCACCGCACCTTCGCCCTCGATCCCGACAAGACCAACGGTATCGGCGGCGAACTGAAGGTCGAAATCAACGCCGCCAACGTCTCCCGGGCCGAAGCGCTCTATCAGTCAGTGGGCCTGCAGCAATTCGACACCGTTTATGGCCTTTACAGCGTCTGCAACGCTTATGCGCCAGGCACGACGCTCAACAAGAGCTGCTTATTGCGCGGCGTCGCCGGCGACACCTCGCATTCAACCGCGCAGGTCTCGTGGCAGCGCAAGTTCGTCGATCCGATCGGCGAGGAATGGACCCCGTTCGTGTTCGCCCGGCTCGACGGCGTTTATTCGGACCTCAACACGAGCCAATCGTTCACCTACGGAAATTCGCTCAATCCGCTGCAAACCATCCCGAACGGCGCGCAGTTGACTTCGAGCACCGGTCAGCCCGCCTTCTTCAACGGCGCTAGCGTCGGCGGCGCCGCGACGGCGATGCCCGGCATTGGGCTCGAATACCGCTTCCCGTTCGTTTCGCATTCGGCGCTCGGCGACCAGATCGTCGAGCCGATCGCTCAGGTCATCGTCCGCCCGAACGAGGTGCTGCCGCAGATCGCGCCCAACGAAGACGCCCAAAGCCTCGTTTTCGACGAAACGAACCTGTTCGCCTGGAACAAATATTCGGGCTTCGATCGTGTCGAGGGCGGTACGCGTCTCAACTACGGCCTGCAATACACAGCGAGCTTCGCCAATGGCGGCCACGCCAATATTGTCGGCGGCCAGTCGATCCAACTCGCCGGACAAAATTCCTATGCGATCGCCGACGCCGCCAACACCGGACTGAATTCCGGACTGGACACGACCCGCTCCAACTACGTGCTCGGCGAGACGATTGCGCCGTTCTCCTCGAACCTCTCTTTCACCAGCAAGCAGCAGTTTGATTCCGTCGACGGTTCGCTCGCGCGCTTCGACGCGATCGTCTCGGCCAAGACGGACCGCTGGTCGGCGAACGTCGACTACGGACATTACGCTGCGCAGCCGCTGCTGGGCTGGATGTACGATCGCGAAGGCGTGATGGCCAACGCCAGCTACAAACTGACCGACACGCTGTCCGTCGACGGCTCGGTGGTCTTCGACATGTCGCGTCATTTTTACGACGTGGCCGGACAGAGCACGCCGAAATACTATCCCACCAATTACCACTTCGGTTTCTCGTATGGCGCCGCCAACTGCACCACGATAAAGGCGTCCTACACCTCCATCGCGGCCAATCCGTTCGTGACGATACCCACGGTGCGCGACCAGACCTTCCTGGTCGAGATCGACCTGCGCACGCTTGGCGACGTCAAGGCCGGCAAAGGCGTCAATTAACGTGGCGACGGCGCCGCTCGCCTTGACCCTCGGCGATCCCGCCGGCGTCGGCCCGGAACTGATCCTCAAAGCCTGGCTAGCGCGCGACAAAATCGGAGCGCCGTTCTTCGTGCTCGCCGATCCCGCCGCGCTCAGGCGCCTCGCGCGCGGTCTCGGTCTCGACGTCCCCCTGGCGAGCGTCGAACCCGCCGAGGCCGTCGACGCCTTTGCCCGGGCGTTGCCGGTGGTGACGTTGGCGCGCGAAGCCGATGCGCCGCCCGGCCGTCCCGACGCGGCTTTCGCCGAGGCGACGTTGGAATCGATCGAGCGCGCCGTAGGCTACGTACGAACTGGCGCGGCGCGCGCCGTCGTCACCAACCCGATCGCCAAGAAGACGCTCTATGAAGCCGGCTTTCCATATCCCGGCCACACCGAATATCTCGGGGCGCTCGCCGAACGCGCGGGCGAAGCCGCCCAGCCCGTGATGATGATCTGGTCGCCGTTGCTCGCGGTCGTGCCGATCACAATCCACGTGCCGCTGATTGACGTCGCGCCGATGCTGACGCGCGAATTGATCTTGACGACGGCGCGCGTCGTCGCCGCCGATATGACAAAACGCTTTGGCCTCGCGCGCCCGCGCCTCGCCTTCGCCGGGCTCAATCCGCACGCGGGCGAAGGCGGCGCGATGGGACGAGAGGAGATCGACGTCATCGCTCCCGCCGTCGCCAAGTTGAAGCGCGACGGCCTCGACGTCGTCGGCCCGCTACCCGCCGACACGATGTTCCATTCCGCCGCGCGCATGCGCTACGATGTCGCGCTGACGATGTATCACGATCAGGGCCTGATCCCGGCCAAGACGCTCGCCTTCGACGACGGCGTCAACGTCACGCTCGGCCTGCCGTTCGTGCGCACCTCGCCCGATCACGGCACGGCCTTCGACATCGCTGGCCAGGGCAAGGCCAATCCGTCAAGCCTGATCGCGGCGGCTCGCCTCGCGGCGCGGCTGGCGTCTTGAGCCTTGCCGCCGACGGTTTGCCGCCGCTGCGCGAAGTCGTCAGCGCGCACGGGCTCGACGCTAAGAAATCGCTCGGCCAGAATTTCCTGTTCGACCTCAACCTCACGGGCCGCATCGCCCGCGCCGCCGGCCCGCTCGAAGGCGTCGTCGTCGTCGAAGTCGGCCCCGGTCCCGGCGGGCTCACGCGCGCGCTGTTGAGCGAAGGCGCGGCCAGGGTGATCGCGATCGAGCGCGACGAGCGCTGCCTCGCCGCGCTCGCCGAAATCTCCGCGCGTTACCCCGGCCGCCTCGAAGTGATCGCCGCCGACGCGCTCGCCGTGCCGAAGGCGGCGCTGATCGAAAGGGCGGGCGGCGCGAAACTGCGCATTTGCGCCAACCTGCCCTACAATATCGGCACGGCGTTGTTGACGCGCTGGCTGGAGGACGAGCCTTGGCCGCCATTCTTCGACCGGCTGACGCTGATGTTTCAACGCGAAGTCGCGTTGCGCATCGTCGCGACGCCGCGGGAGCGCGTCGATTATGGGCGCCTCGGGGTGCTCGCGGGCTGGCGCACCCAAGCGCGCATTCTGTTCGATGTGCCGCCGTCCGCGTTCACGCCGCCGCCCAAGGTAACGTCCAGTGTCGTCGAGCTTGTGCCGCGCTTGTCACCGGAGCCATGCGAAGCGCGGGCGCTTTCGGCGATTACGCTCGCCGCCTTCGGCCAGCGCCGCAAAATGCTGCGCCAGTCGTTGAAAGGCTTCGCGGCGGCGCGCGGGCTCGATCTTGGCGCCTGGCTCGAAGCGGCGGGCGTCGAACCGACGCGCCGCGCGGAGGAGATCGACATCTCCGGTTTCGCAGCGTTGGCGCGCGGCGCGGGCGCCGGAAAGTGACCTAAATCATATGCCCTTAGGCAACACTCGCTAGGCTTTGCAAATGGGTCGAGGGGTCGCCGAACAGGCGGGGGCTCATTTTTTGGCGAGTTTCCAATGGCGACAGATCGCGTCGAGGGTACGTCGAAAACAGGCGCGCCAACTCCTCACAATGCGCCCGCGACATTGGCGGCGCCGGCTCTCGCGCCGACGAAGCCGCCGGGCGCCGAAGTCGCGATCTCTCGACACGACCCCGATTCCATCCGTCGCGCCTTCGAGACCGGCGACTACCCCTACAAAACGAAAGTCACCGAGCACGCTTATCTCGAGCGGATGCTGCCGCTGCAGGCCGAACTACTCAAGGCGCAGAATTGGGTTAAGGAGACCGGCGAGAAGATCGTCGTGCTGTTCGAGGGCCGCGACGCCGCGGGCAAAGGCGGCACCATCAAGCGTTTCATGGAACATCTCAACCCGCGCGGCGCGCGCATCGTCGCGCTCGAGAAGCCGAACGAACGTGAGCGTTCGCAATGGTACTTCCAGCGCTACATCAGCCATCTGCCGGCCGCCGGCGAACTCGTGTTCTTCGACCGTTCCTGGTACAATCGCGCTGGTGTCGAGCGTGTGATGGGTTTCTGCTCGCCGAACGAATATCTGGAATTCATGCGCCAGTGCCCGGATCTGGAGCGCATGTTTGTGCGTTCGGGCGTGCGCCTTTACAAGTACTGGTTCTCGGTTACGCGCGAGGAGCAGAAGCGCCGCTTTGCGGCGCGCGAGACCGATCCGTTGAAACAATGGAAGTTATCGCCGATCGACAAAGCCTCGCTCGACAAATGGGACGACTACACAGAGGCGAAGGAGGCGATGTTCTTCAACACCGACACCGCCGACGCGCCCTGGACGATCATCAAGTCCGATGACAAGAAGCGCGCGCGCCTCAACTGTATGTTGCATTTCCTGGCGTCCCTGCCCTATCCGAACAAGGATCACCGTGTCGTTGTCGGACCTGATCCGCTGATTGTCGGCTCGTCTTCGCTGGTGATCGGCGCCCATACACACATATTGGAGACGGCTGTGCATCCGGCCCAGCGACGCAAGCGCTGAACCGGAGCGTCGAACGTTCGGAGTTTCGCGCGATGCCAGGCAAAACCAAATCCGAAAACGACTCCGCCCTCGGCGCCGCCGCTGCGGCGATTTCCGCTGCGGTCGCGCGCGCGGAAGCGGCGCTCGATCAACTCAAACAGGCGCTTGGCGAAGAGGAGCTCGAAGACCTCGGCGCCAAGGCGAGCGCCGCGGCCAAAGCGCTCTATCGCGAGGGTCAGGAACTGCTCGCGCAAAGCGAACCGCTGGCCAGAGCCAAGACCGAGCTGACGGAAAGCGTGCGCCGCAATCCGCTCGCGGCGGTCGGCCTCGCTTTCGCGGCGGGCCTGCTCGTCGCGCTGTTCACACGAGGCTGAGGCGATGGCGAACGCGCTCTTTGCCTATTTCGCTAATCGGACCCGGGCCGCGATGCGACGCCAGGCGATCAGCCTCGCTTACGTTCTTGTCGGCGCTGTGTTTGCGCTGTTCGCGCTCGCCGGCTTGTTCGCGGCGTTGTTCTTCGCGCTGGAGCCCGGCTACGGTCCGATGCGCGCGTCCCTCATCGTCGCGGCGGTCGCCTTCTTGCTGACTCTGCTCGCGACCGCGCCACTCTGGCTGCCGCGCCGCCGCCCGCCCCCGCCGCCCGATCCGACGCTCGCCGAGTTGCTCGCGCTGGCGAGCAAGGGCAATCCCGGCGCGGCGCCCAGCAAGCTCGCCATCGTCGGCGTTATCGCGGCGCTCGCGCTTGGTCTGCTCGCGAGCCGCAAGTCGGAGGCTGAGCGCTGACCGACCTTGGTCGTGATGACGCGCCATCCCTCGTGCGCTAAAACGGCGCCAAGCCGTATCGAGGGAGGAACGTGGATGGACGCCGAGACTTTGCGTGCGCGACAAGCGCCGCTGAAAGACAAATATCGCGCCGAGCCCGAAGCCGCGCATATTACACTGCGCGCGCGCGGCTCGCTCGATTCCTCTTCCATCGCTTGCAAAGTCGAGACGGGGCGTACGCTCGCGGTGGCGGGATTGCATCCGGCGACCGGCGGCGGCGGGCTGGAACTGTGTTCGGGCGATATGCTGCTGGAGGCGCTCGTCGCCTGCGCCGGCGTGACGCTGAAGGCGGTCGCGACCTCGATGGGCCTCGCAGTGCGCTCGGGTCAGGTGATCGCCGAAGGCGATCTCGATTTTCGCGGCACGCTGGGCGTCGACAAGCAGGCGCCTGTCGGCTTCACCGACGTCCGACTCAAATTCGAACTCGACGCCGATGCGCCGCAGGCTCAACTCGACACGCTGCTGAAGCTCACCGAGCGCTATTGCGTCGTGCTGCAGAGTCTCAAGTCATCGCCGCGCATTGAGACCACATTGATGCGCGCGGCCTAACGTCAGCGGATCGCGATCTCGATCAACGTCGGCCCCTCTCGTTTCAACGCGCGCACGACCGCGGCGCGGATCGCCTCGCGGTCGTCGGCGCGCTCGGATGGCACGCCCATGGAATGGGCAAGCGAGGGAAACTCGATCGCCGGGTCGGCGACGTCCATGCCAACGAACCGTCCGGCGACGGCGTTGGCGTAACCAAGGTTCTTCGCGACGTTCTGCA
>JBBIIT010000022.1:0-1982 GCA_037446355.1 Beijerinckiaceae bacterium
CCAGCGCGCGCAGGGTGTCGACGTCGAGATCGTTGGTCGGTTCGTCGAGCAGCAGCAGGTTGGCGCCCTTCTTCAGCATCTTGGCCAGATGCACTCGGTTGCGCTCGCCGCCCGACAGCATCCCGACCTTTTTCTGCTGGTCGGCGCCCTTGAAGTTGAAGGCGCCGCAATAGGCGCGGCTGTTGATCTCGCGCTTGCCCAGATAGATGATGTCATTGCCGCCCGAGATTTCCTCCCAGACGGTCGCCTTGTCGTTGAGCGCGTCGCGCGATTGGTCGACATAGCCGAGTTGTACGGACTCGCCGATCTTGATCGCGCCGGAATCCGGCTTCTCCTGGCCGGTGATCATGCGGAACAGAGTCGTTTTGCCCGCGCCGTTGGGGCCGATGACGCCGACGATGCCGCCGGGCGGCAATTTGAACGATAGCTTGTCGATCAGCAAAGTATCGGCGAAGCCTTTCGACAGATTGTCGAAGTCGATGACGTTGTTGCCGAGGCGTTCGGCGACCGGAATGACGATCTGCGCGGTGGCGGGCGCCTTTTCGTTCTGCTTCTTGACGAGTTCCTCATAGGCGGCGATGCGCGCCTTGGATTTGGCCTGGCGCGCCTTGGGCGAGGCGGCGATCCACTCGCTTTCCTCGGCGAGCGCGCGTTGACGCGCCTGATCCTCGCTGCGCTCCTGCTCAAGCCGCTTCTGCTTCTGCTTCAGCCAGGCGGAGTAGTTGCCTTCGTAGGGAATGCCTTTGCCGCGATCGAGTTCGAGGATCCAGCCCGTCACGTTGTCGAGGAAGTAGCGGTCGTGGGTGACGATCAGGATCGCGCCGGGGTAGGCGCGAAGGTGTCCTTCGAGCCAGTTGACGGTTTCGGCGTCGAGATGGTTGGTCGGCTCGTCGAGCAGCAACAGATCGGGCTTTTCCAGCAACAGACGGCAGAGCGCGATGCGGCGCCGCTCGCCGCCCGAGAGCGTGTCGATGTCGGCTTCGTCGGGCGGGCAGCCGAGCGCGTCCATCGCCTGTTCGACCTGGCTGTCGAGATCCCACAGGCCCTTGGCCTCGATTTCGTCCTGAAGCCGCGTCATTTCGTCAGCGGTCTCATCGGAGTAGTTCATAGCGAGTTCGTTGTAGCGGTCGAGCACCGCCTGCTTCTCCTTGACGCCGAGCATGACGTTGCCGCGCACGCCGAGATCGGGGTCGAGATGCGGCTCCTGCGGGAGATAACCGACCTTGGCGCCCTCGGCGACGAAGCCCTCGCCGGTGAATTCGGTGTCGATCCCAGCCATGATGCGCAGCAGCGTCGATTTGCCCGAGCCATTGACGCCGAGCACGCCGATCTTGGCGTCGGGATAGAAGGAGAGGTGGATGTTCTCCAGCACCTTCTTGCCGCCGGGCCAGGTCTTGTTGAGGCCCTGCATGTGATAGATGAATTGGCGCGCGGCCATGACGAGTCGGTCCTTAAATCAGGGGAATTCGGTTGGCCGGGGTGGTAGCAGGGGCGGGGCGGGCGGACAAGCGCCCTCATGCGCCGGGCGACACGCCTGGCGATGAGCCAAAGCGCCGCAACGCCGCGTGGAACGCAGCCTCGGCGCGAAAGCCGATCCCCGCCAGAAGCTGCTGCAAGAGGGTTTTGCGCTCGCGTGACGAAATCGCGAAAATTCGCGCCATATCGCGTTTGCGGTAGAGGTAATCCGCGCTGGAGCCGATTTCGTCGACGAGGCCGAGCGCCAGCGCCTCCTGCCCTAGCCAGACATCGCCGTTGGCGATCTTGGCGATTTCGAGCTTCGGGCGGTTGCGATGCACGAAATCCTTGAACGCGAGATGGGTGGCGTCGAGCTTGCCGCGAAAATGCTCGCGCCCCGCCGGCGTGATCTCGCCGAAGATCGACACCGTGCGCTTATATTCGCCCGCCGTCATCTCCTCGAAGTCGATGTCGTTCTTTTTCAGCAGGCGGTTGAGGTTCGGCACCTGCGCGACGACGCCGATGCT
>JBBIIT010000022.1:2082-34447 GCA_037446355.1 Beijerinckiaceae bacterium
TCGCGGGCGAGGCGCCTGACCGCGCTCGCGCCGATGTCGCCCTTGAAATCGAGGACGTAAACTCGCGCCGGCAGAGGCGGCGCCTTGGCCGCCTTCTTGCGCTTCCTGTTCAGCGCGCGACGTTCCTTCTTTGACAGCAGTTTCGCGTTCAGCCGCGCCTCGCCTTCTTCATAGCGTTCGTTCAACGAGGCGACCTCGATCTCGTCTTCGGCCTCGCTTTCGCCGCGCGTCAGTCGCGCGATCAGCGCCGCGAGGCCGGCGAAGGCGAGGACAATGAGAATCGCCTTGAGCGCGAAGGCGGCGATGTCGAGCCAGAAGGCCATGCGAGGGATCTCTTTCAGTCTGCGATTTCGGGATAGGCGGACAGCAGCTTGGCCCCGATGAGGCGCGAGCCGTCGATGTTGAGATGGTGGTCGTCGCGATAGAGCAGCTTGCCGTTCGCGGTCATCGAACAGCGCTTTTCGTCGCATAGGAGATGGGCCGCGTCGAGCACGCGCACCATCGGGTTGGCGGCGGCGACCGCCTCGAGTTCGCCGGCGTAGGAGGCCAGGCGGCGGTCGAACGCGGCGCGATTCTCGTCGCAGATCTGTGGCGCGCCGAGCCGCCCCTCGTATTTGCACTGGGTCACCCGGAACTGGAAGTTGGGCACGTCGAGCACGAAATAGACGCGCTTGCCGAGGGCGGTCAGCGGCGCCGCGATTTCGTTCAGCTTGTCGCGGAGGCGCGCGCCGGCTGGTAGATCGTGCAGGCGTTGCAGCCAATAGACGGAGACGATCACGGTGTGCAATTTTGGTTCGCTGGCGATCCAGCGATAGACGGAGGTAAATCGCGAATCCTCGACGAACGGCAACGCGTTGCGCAAGTAATAGCCGACGTTGCGACCGGGCGAGGCTTCGGCGACGCCGAGGAAAAAGTTCTCGACGTGGCTGTCGCCGACGAACATGATCTCGGGCGTCGCGCCGGCGATCGACTGCCCGCAGAGGAGCACGCCTTCGGAGCGGCGGGCGAATACGGCCTGCAGCGACTGTGGGCACGGCTGCGTGTGCGCGTTCATATATTCGCGAAATTTCGTCTGGCCGATATCGCCTTCATGCGCCGTTCTTACGAAGGCCGCGTCGGGGAAGAAAATCCCGCCCATCGAATGGTCCCAAAGCCCGACCGCGCCGAGCGCGGCGATCGCGGCGGCGGCGCCGAGCGCGCTCCTGGCGCCCCGGGCGCCGCTGCGGACGGGCCTCTCGATGAAGCGGTAGGTCAGTTGCGCCAGAACGATCGCCAGCGCGATCAGTCCCCAGCTCGCGGGCGGCGGGATATGGCCGCCTTGCGAAATGCGAGCGAACGCCAGCAATGGCCAGTGCCAGAGATAGATCGGATACGAGATCTTGCCGAGCGCGATCATCAGGCGCGGCGAAAGCAGTCGTGCGTTGAGAATCGCGCGCGGCCCCGCCGCGATCAGCAGCGTCGCGCCGAGCGTCGGCCCGAGCGCGCGCCAGCCGGGAAACGCCGGCTGCGCGTCGATGCGCCAGAGGCTGACGAGGATCAACGCGCCGCCGAGCAGCGACAGCGCGTGGGCGGCGGCGGGCGAAAGCGCGCGTAATCGTTTGGGCGCCAGCGCGAGCATCGCGCCGATCAGCAGCTCCCAGATGCGAGCGCCGACGAAATAGAAATCCGCGACCGCATCGCGTTGCGCGAGATCGAGATTGAGCGCGAACGAGGCCGCGCCGATCCCGAGCGCCAGCGCCCACAGCGGCAAGCGCCAGCGCGCGCCCAGCCAAAGCGCGAGCGGCCAGAAGAGGTAGAACTGCTCCTCGATCGCCAGGCTCCAAAGATGCAGCAGCGGCTTGAATTCCGCCGCCTCGTCGAAATAGCCCGACTGGCTCCAGAGCAGCGCGTTGGAGACGAAGCCCGCGCCCGCCGCGACATGCAGGCCGAGCGCCCGGAATTCCTCGGGGTCGAGCAGCACGGCGCCGAACAGGAGCGCGGCGAGCAGCACGACGGCGAGGGCGGGAAAGATGCGCCGGGCTCGGCGGGCGTAGAAGTCGGCGAATGCGACGCCGCCTTCGCCGATTTCCCGCGCGAGGATCGATGTGATCAGGAAGCCCGAGATCACGAAGAAGATGTCGACGCCGATGAAGCCGCCGTGCGCCGTCACGGGAAAGAAATGATAGGCGACGACGCTGCCGACCGCGACCGTGCGCAATCCGTCGATGTCAGGACGATAGGCGCCTGGCGCGGTCGAAAATTCTGAAACGTCCGTGTCCGTCATGCGCCGCCATCTCGCCCCGGCGTGCGGCCGGCGACGGCTCGCCTAGCTCAGATCACGTAGCTCTTCAATGGCGGGAAGCCGTTGAAGCCGACCGACGAATAAGTCGTCGTGTAGGCGCCCGCGCCCTCGACCAGCACCTTGGCGCCGATCTCCAGGCTCACCGGCAGGAGGTAGGGCTCCTTTTCGTAGAGCACGTCGACCGAGTCGCAGCTTGGCCCGGCGATCACGCAAGGCGCCATTTCGTCGTCGTCGAATTTGGTGCGGATGGGGTAGCGGATCATCTCGTCCATCGTCTCGGCGAGGCCGTTGAACTTGCCGATGTCGAGATAGACCCAGCGCCGCGCGTCGGCGTCCGTCTTTTTCGAGATCAGCACGACCTCCGCCTCGATGATCCCGGCGTTGCCAACCATGCCGCGGCCGGGCTCGATGATCGTCTCGGGGATGCGGTTGCCGAAATGCTTGCGCAGGGAGCGGAAGATCGTCTGTCCGTAAGTGCGCACCGCCGGCACGTCTTTGAGATAGCGCGTCGGGAAACCGCCGCCGAGGTTGATCATCTGCAACTGGACGCCGCGCTCGGCGAGATCGCGGAAGATCGCCGCCGACGCTTTCAGCGCGCCGTCCCACATGCGCGGGTTGGGCTGCTGCGAGCCGACGTGGAACGAAAGGCCGTAGGCGACAAGGCCGAGCCGATGCGCGAGTTCGAGCGTGCGCCCAGCGATCTCGGGCGCGCAGCCGAACTTGCGCGACAGCGGCCATTCCGCGCCCGCGCCGTCGCAAAGAATTCGGCAGAACACCTTCGAGCCCGGCGCTGAGCGGGCGATCTTTTCGACCTCGGCCTCGCAATCGACGGCGAAAAGGCGCACGCCGAGCGCGTAGGCGCGAGCGATGTCGCGCTCCTTCTTGATGGTGTTGCCGAAGCTGATGCGGTCCGGCGACGCGCCGGCCGCCAGCGCCTGCTCGATTTCCGTCACCGAGGCGGCGTCGAAACACGAGCCGAGCCGCGCGAGCAGATCGAGAATCTCGGGCGCCGGATTGGCCTTGATCGCGTAGAACACGCGCGTATCCGGCAACGCTTTGGCGAAGCTGGCGTAGTTTTCTCGCACGACTTCGAGATCGAGGACCAGGCGCGGGCCGTCCTCGGGGTGTCGAGCGAGGAAATCCTTTATGCGATCGGTCATGGCGGCATCCTCCGTCGCGCGGCGTCGCCGCCACGCTGGATAAGGCAGGGGGATCGGAGGCGATGCGTTGCGGCAGGCGCGCGCGTTGGAGACGCGAACCCGCGACGTTGACCCGCCAACCGCGACCTCAAAAGGCTCTTACGAGCGGCGCGCTGCCGTTTCGCAGAAACCCCTCGGGGTCAGATGCTGCGCCGTGGCCATCTTGCGCCTAAAGCGGATGCTTTCGTCGCGACGATGGCCATCGTTTGGAAAGGAGAATTCCCTTCCGCACACCCGGCAAGATAGACAAGCCTCTTCGGTGAGCCGACCTTTGGAGGGCCGACAGAGACCAAAAAAGCCCGGTCCGTCGTTGCTTCAAGTCGCGTCCCCCGTTGGGCGGGGTGCGCCGGTTTGCCTCCGGCTGCCGGTCTTTTCGATGGCGGTTGACTGGCCTCTTGTCCAGATCCCCGCCGACCGACACACGACCACAGGCACGTGCGTATTGGGCGATCGGTTATTTGGGCGAATCGTGTGGGAATGCAAGCGGTTTTTTGTGTCGCGCGGAGGAATTCCGGACCGTCACAAAATCACAACAATCGCCGCCTCCGGACATCCCTGAAATTCCGCGCGGCTTCGCAATTTCATGACGGTCGGGCGACAACGCGGGCACAACGGCCGCGGCCGGGCGGCGTCCGCGCAATTTCGGACAAGCGGCGCCGACGCAGTCTGGAATCATTCCAATTTATACGTTTTTTCTTGTGTGACAGACAATCGGCCCGTATCTCCACGCCACGGACCGCGGGCCTTGAACCCGCCTCGCCCGGAGAGATTGATGTTGAAGTCCAAATTGTCGCGCTTCGGCGCGAGATGGGGTTTGCGCGTTGCTGTCGCGCTTTGGGTTCCCGGCGGCGCGTTCGCGCAACCGGCGCCATCGCCCGATCCCTACCATGAGCTCGAAACGAAGTACCTTTTCGGTTTCACCGAGGGCGCCGACATCGGCGCCGAGGGCGAGCAGTCAGTCGAATTCGAGACGACGACCCAATTCGGACGCCGCGGCGGGCGTTACGGAACGATCGAGCAGGAGTTCGAATACGAGGGCGTGCCCACGCAATATTTCGGCTACGAACTCAGCGCCCATACGTTCGGCTATTCGGTGCACGGGGTGGACGGCGCGGCCGACGCGAGCGGCGCGAATTTCAGTGGCTTGTCGACCGAACTTCGCTATCTTGTGATCGGCCGCGGGCCCGGCTCGCCATTCGGTTTGACGCTGACGGCGCAACCCGAATGGGCGCGGATCGACGATGTCGGGCAACCGTTCCAGGATTTTTCAACGACCTTCAAGGCCGTTGCGGATACCGAACTCGTTCCGAACCGCCTTTACGCCGCCGCGAATCTGATTTGGGCGCCCGATTACTCGCGATCTTCGAACCAGCCTTGGGCGCCCAGCTCCAACTGGGGCGCCACTTCGGGCCTGGCCTATCGCCTAACGCCGAAGATCACCGGCGGCGGAGAAATCGAATATTATCGCCAGTACGGCGGTTTCGGCCTTCAATCGCTTCAGGGTCAGGCGTTTTACGTCGGGCCGACGTTGCAAATCCAGTTTACGGGCAAAACGATGTTGTCGACGGCTTGGTCGACCGAGGTCGCGGGCCGCGCGACGGGCGAGACCCACGGCCTCGATCTCACCAACTTCCCGCATCAGCGGGCCAATCTCAAAGTCGAATTCGAATTCTAATCGGGCGGCGCCCACAGAGGAGATCTCAAATGAATGCTGTGCTGTTCCGCGCTGTCATCTGCGCGTTTGCGCTCGCGCTCTCGCCCGCGGCCTTGGCGGAGGAATCGTTCCTCGCGAAAGTGTCTCTGAAGGATCATCGTTTCGTCCCTGCCGAGCTGACCGCTCCGGCCAATACGCCGATCACGATCGAAGTGACCAACCTCGATTCCACGCCCTCGGAATTCGAAAGCAAGACAATGCGGGTGGAAAAGCTTGTCGCCGCAGGCGGCAAGATCACTTTGCAGGTTCGAGCGTTGGCCGCCGGGCGCTATCGTTTCTTCGACGATTATCACGAGGATACGGCCGAAGGCTTCCTGGTGGTCAAGTGACCGGCGGAGCGGGGATATGTTGGGCGCGCTGATCATTGTCTTTCGAGAAGTCATCGAGGCCGGTCTCATCGTCGGTATTATCTTGGCCGTCACGAAAGGCGTCGCCGGCAGCCGCCTGCTGATCGGCGCCGGTGTGGCGGCGGGGCTCGTCGGCGCCGGTCTGGTCGCCGCGTTCGCAGGTTATCTGGCTGAGGCGATGCATGGCGTCGGACAGGAAATGTTCAACGCGGGCGTGCTCAGCCTCGCTGTCGCGATGCTGGCCTGGCATAATATCTGGATGGCGAGCCACGGGCGCGAACTCGCCGCGGACGCGCGCAAGCTCGGCGTTGATGTGCGCAGCGGCGCTCGCTCGCTCGCCGCGCTTGGGGTCGTGGTCGCGGTCGCGGTGATGCGCGAGGGCTCGGAAGTCGCGCTCTTCCTCTATGGTCTTGTCGCCTCCTCGGCGACGTCGACCCGCGAGTTGCTCGCGGGCTCGGGTCTTGGCGTGCTCGCGGGCGCGGCCGTCACGTCGCTCACTTATTTTGGCCTCGTAGCGATACCGACGCGATGGCTTTTCGCGGTGACGACGGTTCTCATCACCTTCGTCGCGGCGGGGTTGGCGGGACAAGCGATTGTCTTCCTCCAGCAGGCGGGCGCGGTGACGGCGCTGAGCCAAACCGCTTGGGACACCTCCGCCTATCTTTCGGACACCAGCCTATTCGGGCGCGTGCTGCACACCCTTATCGGTTACGCGGACCAACCCTCAATCCTTCAGCTCATGGTCTATTTCGCGACGCTCGCCTCGATTACGTTGCTTTCGCGCCTATTCTCGCCCGGGCGCGCGAAACCCGAACGCGCCGCCGCGCCGGCGATTCGATAGGGGGCGCGGCGCCGCAACGAATTGGATCACGCTCTCGCTCGGGGAACGCAAGGGCGCTGACGTTGCGATCGAGCCGATGGTTCTATATCGTTTCCCTCAACCCTGCGCTTAGGCCGGAAATTGCGCGCGGGACATTGAAGATCCTTGAAGAGTTTGGGCGGGCGGGGCGTGAAAACTTTCGCATGTGCATTGCTGGCCGCCGCGGGCTTGGGCCTGATGGGCGCTCCCACGAGCGCCCGCGCGGACGACAGTCTGGCTTTGGCGCCGAACTGGCTCGACGAAGTGCGGCTGGGCGTTTTCGACCATAGCGGCGTCGACCATAACCCGCGTCACGACGAAGGGGCCTGGGCCGACGGCGCGTTCGAGGTCATCTCGAAGCCGGTCGAGTTTTATTCAGGGACGTCGACGCCCTGGCGGGTGCTGCTCAACCCGCGGTTCGATCTGGGCGCTACGCTCAACTTCCACGGCAAGACGAGCCTCGCCTACACCGGTCTCGTCTGGCGGATGCCAGTGGTCGGACCGCTCTATCTCGAAGGCCAGTTCGGCGGCGCCTACAACAACTCGCCGCGCGGGACGATACCGGGGCGGCTCGACATTGGCTGCCCCATCACCTTCCACGAATTCGGCGGCGTCGGTTGGCGGATCAGCGAACATTTCGACGCCGTCCTCGGCATCGAGCACATTTCGCACGCAGGTCTGTGCGGCGGCGGTAATGTCGGCCTGACAAATCCTGGCGTGAAGATCGGCTACGTGTTCTGAGCGGGACCGCTCAACTCATCAGCGGTCCCCACGAGGGGTCGCTCGCGTAATTGGGCGTCGGCACCACGAATTCGCCGTGGCCGAAAATGTCGGCCATGTAGATCTTCGGGCCCGCTGCGCCGCCGGGGTCGCGGAAGAACATCACGAACAGACCGTTAGGCGAGAACGTCGGCCCCTCGTTGTGGAAGCCTTCGGTCAGAATGCGTTCGCCCGATCCGTCGGGCTTCATGACGCCGATGCCAAACTGGTCGGCCTTCTGACGGGTGAAGGCGACGAGATCGCCGCGCGGCGACCAGACCGGCGTCGAGTACCGGCCGTCGCCGAAGGAGATGCGCTTGGCCTCGCCGCCGGACGAATTCATCACGTAAATCTGCTGGGAGCCGCCACGATCGGATTCGAACACGATCTGCGTTCCGTCGGGCGAATACGACGGCGACGTGTCGATCGCATTCGCCTCGGTCAGACGTGTCGTCGCGCGCGAAGCCAGGTCCATCGCGTAGAGGCTCGTCGCCGAACCTTCGGACAGCGACATCACGATCCGCCGTCCGTCGGGTGAAAAGCGCGGCGCGAAACTCATGCCCGGAAAATTGCCGGCGCTTTGACGCTGGCCGGTTTCGAGATTGAACAACGTCACCGTTGGCTCGCCTTCGCCGAACGACATGTAAGCGATCTGCTGTTGCGAGGGCGAGAATTGCGGGGTGACGACGAGCTTGTCGCCGCTGGTCAGATATTTGACGTCGGCGCCGTCCATATCCATGAGCGCCAAACGCTTGCGGCGCTTCTCCTTCGGGCCGCTCTCGTCAACGAAGACAACGCGGCTGTCGAAGAAGCCTTTCTCGCCGGTGACGCGCGCGAACACCGCGTCGGCGATCAAATGCGCGACGCGGCGAGCATTGGCGGCGTCGGCCGTATATTGCTGGCCCGCGACCTGCTCGCCGGTCGCGGTGTCCCAGAGGCGGAACTGCGCGGTGGCGCGGCCGCCGTCGCGCGAGACGCGGCCGGTCAGCACGAATTGCGCGTTGATCGTCTTCCAGGCGTCGATGTTGGGCCGAACGTCCGGGTTGCTGACGACTTCGGGAAAGGTCGCCGGATTCAGCGGTTGCAGGAATATCGAATGGGCGAAGTCGTTGGCCAGCACCGCCCCGACCTTGGTCGCGCCTTCGTCGCCGATGAGTCCGGTGACGGCGATCGTCACCGGATTGAAATTCGCGCCGGCGCGCACGTAGATGTCGCCTGCGCGCGCGCCATTTGCGAACAGCGCCAGCGGCGCGCCCGCCGCGAGAGAAAGGAAGTTTCGACGCGTCGGAAAGGTCAGGTTCATTGGAGGCAGTCTCTTCGAGAATGGTTTGGACACGCGGGGCTTCAAGGCCGCGCGGGATCGAAATGGATAATCTTGGTCTTCCACTGGCCGTAATAGGCGACGTATTTTTCGGGAACGTGAATGGGATCGCAGGTCTTGATCGCTCGCAGCGCGGCGTCCGCCTGCGGCTTCCAGGCCGTGTCGAACGGCGGATTGACGAGCTTCGGCGGCCCCGCGAGCGCGCCGTCGGTCTTGAAGGAGACGCGCACGCGCGGCAAGTAGGGCTCGCCGTCGGGATTCGACTTCGGCGGCGACCAACAGTGGCGATACGTCTCGATCAACCAGCCGTCGAATGCGGCCTGCAACGAAGCGGACATGCGCGCGTCGGCGGGCGCGGGCGCCGAAACCGGAAGAGGCGCGGGCGGGTTTGGCGCCGCCAGCGGCGTCGGCTGACTCAGGGCCGCGACCAAATTCGGCGCGCCGGTCTGGCGCGTCGCTTTGCCGCGATGGGCGACGCCGATCCATACGCCGGCGCCGATCGCGACCGCGACGCCCGCGAGGCCGACGCGCCCCAGAAGCGTCCGCGCGGGGCGCGAAAGGTCGGCGTTGCGAGAATTTCTGCGCATCAGCCGAGCGCCTCCTGCGGGTCGAAGTGAATGGTCTTGTTCTTCCACTGCTCGAAATAGGGCGCGTATTGCTGCGGCACGCGCAACGGGTTGCATTTGAGCACCGCGCGCACCGCGCTTTCGGCGTGCGCGCGCCAGGCCGGATCGGACGGCGGATTGGCCAGCACCGGATTGGCCGACAGCGAGCCGTCGGCGTTGAACACGACTTTGACGTCGGCGACATAAGGCTGCCCTGGCGGCGTCGTCGGCGGCGGCGACCAGCAGCCGAGATAGGATTGGGTGAACCAGGCGTCGAGCGCCGCCGAGAGCGAGGGCGACATGCGCGCGGCGTGCGCGTTCGGCAGACCCTGATGGGTCTCGCCGGTCGCCGAGGCGTCGGCGGTCTTGGTGTGGCCGATCAGCTTGGCGATCGCGTTCGGATCGTAGGCCGACTGCGGTTTCGGCGGCTCCTTGGCCGGCGTCTTCGGCGGCTCGGGCGGCTTCTCCTTAGCGATGAGCTTGGCGAGGTCGTCGGGCTTCGGCCTTTCGGACGGCGGCTTGGGCCGCTCCGGCGGTTCGGGCGCGTCCTTGGCTTCCGGCTTGGGCGGCGGCGGCGAGGGCTTGGGCGGCGGAGGCGGGGCGGGTTTGGGCGGCGGCGTATCGTCGGCCTGCTTCAAATCCGGCGGAGGTTCGGGCGGAAGTGGCGGCGGCTGCATGGCGGCGACGGGCTTGGCCGGCGCGGGCTCGGAGGGCGATTTGGCCGGCTTGGCGTCTTTCTCGCCTTTCATGATCTCGTTGAATTGGGTCGCGGTCAGCGTCTCGACCGGGATCGATTCGCTCGCGTCCTCGAATTTCGGCGCCGAGGAAAAGCCGACGACGATCAGCCCCAGCAGCGCGAGATGCATCGCGCTGGAGACAAATAGTCCGGCTTTTTCCGAAGGCTCGTCCAAGCCTAGACGCTCCTCACTTGGCGTCGGGTTCCGTGACGAGCGCGACCTTCTTGTAGCCGGCGCTGGTCACTTCGCCCATGATCTGCGCGACGCGCCCATAGGGCACGATCTTGGAGGCGCGCACGTAAACGCGCGTGTCGGTTCCGTCCTTGGCGAGCGCCTGCAACTTCGGCAGCACGTCCGCGTCGGCGATCGGCTGATCCATCAGGAATATCTGGCCCTTTTCGTCGATCGCGACCGAGATCGGCTTCTGCTCGACGTTGAGCGCGCCCGCCTTCGCCTGCGGCAGGTCGACCGCGACCCCGCTGGTCAGCAAGGGCGCCGCGACCATGAAAATGATCAGCAGCACCAGCATCACGTCGATGAACGGCGTCATGTTGATGTCGGCCATCGCGCCGTAACGCGGAACGCCGCGGCGCCCGCGCCCGCTCTTGCGCCCCGATCCCACCGCCATGCCCATCGGCCGGCTCCTTTCGAGTTAGCCGCGTCAGGCCGCTTTGTCGCCGGGAAGATGCGCGTCGATCTGCCGGCTGAGGATCGATGAGAATTCGTCGGCGAAGCTTTCCAGCCGCGCCTGCGCCTTGGCGACGTCGCCTTGCAACTTGTTGTAGGCGATGAGCGCTGGGATGGCCGCGAATAGGCCGATCGCCGTCGCGAGGAGCGCCTCGGCGATGCCGGGCGCGACGACCGCGAGCGAAGTGTTTTTCGAGGCGGCGATCGAGCGGAACGAGGTCATGATGCCCCAGACGGTGCCGAAAAGACCCACGAACGGCCCCGCGGAGGCGACAGTCGCCAGGAACAGCAGGTTCGATTCCAGCCGCTCCACCTCGCGCGCGATCGAGACGTCGAGCACCTTGTCAAGGCGTGCGTGCAGGCCCCGGAACGACGCCGCCTGGTTCTGGAATGAGCGCTTCCATTCGCGCATCGCCCCGACAAACAATGCGGCGGCGCCGGAATTCGGTTTTTGCGAAAGCGACGTGTAGAGCTCCTCGAGCGACTGGCCCGACCAGAACACCTGCTCGAAGGCGTCCATTTCCGAGCGGAAGCGGCGGAACAGCAGTGTCTTGTTGACGATAATGGTCCAGCACCAGAACGAGGCGGCGAGCAGACCGATCATGACCAGCTTGACGACGGGATGCGCCGTCCAGAACATGGAAAGCAGGGTGGTTTCTGGGGTAGCGTCCAACATTTCGGGCGGCGCCTCGCTGTTCCGGGAAGTTCGGTTTTGACTTGACGTAACGGCGGTCGCCGGCGCGTTCGGCGCGGACATGCGCCGCAATTGGGCCGAAACTTTGGCCCGCCGCGCGCGACGCCAAACCGGCGATTTTATCCTGCCGACTTAGGCGCTCAATAAGGTTAACATGGGGTTAGCGCGGCGGTTGCGTCGCCGCGCCCGCATCAGGGGAAGCGCCCGCCAACCGCATCAGGGCGTCGAGGTCGGCGGCATAGCGCGTGCGGCTGCGCACGAAGGCGGTGCGGCTCCAATGCTTGACCGTGTGCTTGTAGGACGCTTCGCAATGGATGCGCGTGGCGCGATAAAGTTCGCCGCGGCGCAGGATCAGCGGCGCGTCGCCGCCTTGCAGGAACGCGCCGATGTCGCGCGGGATCGAAGCGGCCAGGACGCGGGTGATCAGGCCGGGGCCGGTGGAGAGCCAGAGGATGTCGGCGTCGCCGCGATTGATCGCCTCGACCGCTAGTTCGAGCGCCGCGCCGATAACGGGCTGGCGCGGCGCTGCGGCCAGAAAATTGTTGCCGATCGAGCCGACGTCCTCCTGATAAACGACGAGTTCGCGCCCGCCCGGAACGAGCATCTCGATCGGCGCGACGCAGCGATCGTCGGCGTCGGCCCAGAAACCGCCCTCCTCGAAAAGATAGGCGAGGCGGAAAATGTCCGCTTTTTGCGCCGGCTCGCGCGCCCGCTGGAACGCCGCCAGTACGGAACGATCGCACCGCTCTTTCAGGAACTGGTTGGCGGTTTCCGTCGAGAAACGGCGATAGTCGCAATCGAGATTGTTGATCCGCCAGGTATCGCAGAGACGTTCGACGTCGGGCGGGGGGACGTCCTCGTCCCAGAATTGCGCGATGCGGCGGGGAATCCCATGCGAGCTCGATTGCGCGCGCGCGCTGTCGAGCCCGGTCAGCAGATCGTCGCGGCGCAACTGGACGAACAGCGCCAGCGCGGCGGGCGTATAGTCAGGAAATTCGGCGACCGCCTGGGCGAGCGCCTCGATCCGCGCCTGTCCGGTATGTTTTCGGGCGTCCATGGTGCGCTCCAGCGCATCCCGGTCCAGACGCCATTCGGTCAGCAGATGCCCGATGTGCGATTGCATCGGATTGGCGCTGACGCCTTGGATCGCGGTGCGTGAACGATTCATTTCCGCGCAAAGTCGCGCGTTGCGTTCGGCCTCGTCGAGCCGGAAATCGAGTAGGGCCGCGCGACCGGCGAAAAATGAGCGCGAAGGATCGGACGGCTCCAGCGCGATCGCCTCCTCGGCCAGGGCGAGCGCGCCGGCGAAATCATACTCGGCCGCGGCCAGATGCGCTTTCGGCCAGGCCGCGTCGCGTCTTTCCTTTTCGCCCAAGCCGGGATCGTCCGCGAGCAGGCGCCGCGCCAGCGCGAAGTCTTCGCTCGCCGTAGCCAGCGCCGCGCGTTGACGGCGCAGCGCGAGATTTCCGGGGAAGGCAGCCAGGGCGCGATCGAGTTCGCGCGCGGCGTCCTCGAACAGACCGGCGTCCTGTAACAGCGCGGCCTTGACCGAGGCGATTTCCGGCTTCTCGCCCAAGCCGCGCGCCACTCCGTCGAGAAGCGTCAGCGCGTTGTCGAGCCGGCCAAGCTTGGCCTCGACGCGAGCCAGCGCAAGGCGGGTCCAAATCTGACGCGATCCGCGCGTGGCGCTAAGGCGCAGCGCCGCGGCCGCGTCCTCCATTCGATCGCTGTCCTGTAGCTGAGCGCTCAACAGATCGAGCGCGCCGGCGTCGGTCGGGTCGATTTCGAGCGCGGCTTTGATCGCGCCCATCGCCAGATCGGTGCGCCCGAGCGTGTACAACTGCTTGGCGATTTCGACCTCGGCCGGCGCGAATTGCGGATAGGCCGCCGCGACGCTCCTGAATACGGCGAGCGCATTCTCGTGCGCGTTGAGCGCGCGCTCGACGTGTCCCGACTGCATCCGAAGATTCCGGTCGGCCGGGCTGCGCCGCAGAGCTTCGGCGAGAGTGGCGCGCGCGGCCTCCGCGTCGCCCGCCTGCACGTATTCCTGCGCGAGTTCGCCGACAGCCCAGGGCGAAAACCCCGCGTTCGCGGCGTCGCGAAAACGCCGCAGAGCCTCCGGCCGGTCGCCGCGAAAGCGCGCGACGAGCCCGAGACCGATCAACGCTTCGATGCGCGCGGGCTCGTCGCGCAACGCTTCGCGGTAGAGCGCCTCGGCTTCGTCGAGCCGATAGGCGCCGACGTACTCATTGGCGAGCAGGCAGCGCGCCGAGGCGTTGCCCGGTTCCATTTCCAGCGCCTGTCGCAGCGCGTCGGCCGCCGCCGTCGGCGCCGAGGCGCCGCTCAGACAATGCGCGAGTTCGATTAATGGGGCGGCGAGGCGAGGATGACGCCTCACGTTTTCTCGCGCCCGCGCCTCCGCCTCCGGCCAGCGCCCCAGCGCGCGCAATTGAGCGACGATCGCGTTGACGAAATGCGGATTGGCGGGATCGGCGTGCGCCGCGGCCTCGAACTCTGCGAGCGCCTCCTCGCTGCGGCCTTCTTCGCGAAGGATTTGCGCAAGGCCACTTCGCGCCGCGCCGAAGTCGGGGTTTCGCGCGAGAAGTTCGCGATATTCGGCATTGGCCGCGGCGACGTCGCCGAGGCTGCGACGAAGCGCGGCGAGCGAAATGCGAAACCAGGGATTGCTCGGTTCCGATGCGACAGCGGCCAGCAGCGGCGCGAGCGCCTCGGCGAATTCGCCGCGTTGGGCGAGAGCAAGGCCGAGTTCGTGCAGAGCGGGCGCGAATTGGCCGTGCTTGGCGATCGCGGTCCGGCACATTTCGATCGCCTCGTCGAGACGCCCGAGTTCGCGAGTGGCGGTCGCGACCGAGACCTGAAACCAGGGATTGTCCGGCTCGGCCGCGGTCGCGGCGCGAAACGCCGCAAGCGCAAGACCCGTTTCGCCGCGCCGTCGATAGATTTGTCCCAGGCCGTTGTGAGCGGGCGCGAGTTCCGGGCGCTCGCGCGCGAGCGACTGGAAAGTCTCCATCGCCGCGCCCAATTCGCCGAGTTCGCTGAGTTCGCCGGCGGCCGACAGACGAAACCAAGGATTGCCAGGCTCGACCGCGCTGGCGGAGCGAAACATTTCGAGCGCCTCAGCGTGGTCGCCGCGCCGCCGCAACGCCAGTCCGCATTCGTTCAGCGCGGGCGCGAAGTCGGCGCGCGCGCGCAGCGCCGCCCGGCAAAATTCGATCGCCTCGTCAAGCCGGCCGAAGTCGCGCAGCGCCGCCGCCGCCGACGTGCAGAACCACGGATTGGCCGGCTCCGCCCGCGCGGCGGCGACGAGCGCCTCGGCGGAGCCGGCTGCATCGCCGCTCAAGCGCAACGCCTGCCCCAGCTCATTCCAGGCGCCCGCGAATTCAGGCGCCTGCGCGACGAGCGCGCGGCAGATCCCGACGGCTTCGTCGAGCCGACCGCTCTCGCGCAGCGCCCCGGCGCGGGTCAATTTGAACCAGGCGTTCGCGGGATCGGCGAGCGTCGCGGCTTCCAACGAGGCAAGGGCCGCGTCGCGTTCGCCGCGCCGGCGCAGGAGCTGGCCCAGTCCATGATGCGCGTGCGCAAAATCAGGGCGGTCGCGCAAGATCGTCCGGTAGGTCTCGGCGGCCGCGTCGAGTTGGCCGAGCTCGGTCAATTCGCCCGCAACGGAGAGGCGAAACCACGGATTCGCCAGATCGAGATCCGAAGCGGAGCGAAAGGCTTCCAACGCTTCGGCGTGCGCGCCGAGGCGACGCAGCGCGAGGCCAAGCTCGTTGTGGGCGGGCGTCAGGTCGGGTCGGATTTGCAGCGCGGCGCGGCAATAGAGGACGGCCTCGTCGAGCCGACCGAGTTCGCGTAACTCGGCCGCGCAAGCGACCTTGTGACCGGCGTTGGCGGGCGCCATCTCCGCCGCCGTCCGCCAATGTTCGAATGCGGCGGCGTGATCGCCGCGCTCGATCGCGAGCCGGGCCTCGCGCTCGAGTGTCTCCGCCGTCGGCGGCGCCGAAATGTCGACAGCATCGTTCATGACGTCGATGTCCAGAGTCCGGGCGCGCGACCGCCCGAAGTCGGACCGCGAAAAGAGCGTTTCATAGTGTCGCACCGGCGCATGGTCCACACGATAGCTTTAATCGCGGCGTGGTCGAAGGACTTTCCCGTGGGCGAGCGATCCTTCAGACGAGTCCCAATCGGGTGAATAGGGGCGCTTTCACGGCGTCCATCAGCAGTGCGAACAATGCGGCGGCGACTGCGACGCCGATCGCGAGATTGGGCGCGATCGGCGGAGTCGGCCAACCGCCCAGCGCGATCGCGGAGCCTATGCCGAGATCGGCGGCGCTCGAGACGAAAACCCAGAGGCCCGGCCGAGACGACCATAGCCGACGCCGTTCGCGCACGACATAGACGCTTGCCTGCGCGTCGACGACCATCGTGAAGAACGCGAGCGTTCGCAGCGGGCCGATCTGAAGGCCGAGGCCGAAATGCCCGTACGCGAGCACGGCGGTCGAGAAGGCGAGCTTGACGAGCCCAAGGCTCACCGCCGCCGCCGTGATCGCACCGATGCGCCAGACCTCCGGCCGGGCCGAGGCGCGCGCTCGATCGGCGGCGAGCGACATGGTCAGAAAGTCGTTGGTCACGAGCAGCAGCGCCATCAGCATCGGCGTCAACGCCGCATGACCGGTCATCAGCAGCCCGGCGCCGAGAAACAGCACGATCTCGATCTTCTTCGTCAGCGCATTGATCGTGTAGGTCAGGATGCGCTGGAAAGTGTCACGGCCTTCTTGGATCGCCGCGACGATCCCGCCAAGGCCGGGTTCGGTCAGCACCAGCCCGGCCGCCGATTTCGCCGCGTCGGTGGCCGTGGAGACCGCGACGCCGATCTCGGCCTGTCGCAGCGCCGGCGCGTCGTTCGCGCCGTCGCCGCACATGCCGACGGTGTGACCGCCTTGCTGGAATGCCTTGACCAACCGGTACTTGTCCTCGGGGAAGACGCCGGCGAACACTGCGTATTCGCCAGGCGAAACGCGCTCCGGCATGTGCGCGGCGGGGCAGACCGCGCCTTCGAGGCCGATCGCTTTGGCGATCGCGCCCGCGGTCGGCGCCGCGTCCCCCGTGGCCATGACCGTCGCCACGCCCAAAAACGCGAGTTCGCGGATCAGAGGGGCCGCATCGGCGCGCGGCGGATCGGCGAGCGCGACGAGGCCAACGATGCGCAATTTGTCGTCGGGGCCGCAGGCGATCGCGAGCACGCGGTTGCCGCGCGCGGCGAGATCGTCGGCGACGGCGCTCGCTTGGGCCGGCGCGGAGGCGAGGCCGGCGAGGGTCGCGAAGGCGCCCTTGACCACGCGCCATTTCACGCCGTCGCGCTCGATCTGCGCTTGCGCGTATTTCACCGCCGGATCGAACGGAACGAAACTCTGGGCGCGCAGCGGCGGCGCGCCGCCTTCCTTGGCCGCCGCGCGGATCGCGCCGTCGACCGGGTCCGTGCCGCCTTCGCTGCTGGCGGCGGCCGCGAGCGCGAGAACGTCCGCCTCGCCGAGGCCCGGAAAGGCGCGCACGGCGCCGATGCGGAGCGAATTTTGCGTCAGCGTGCCCGTCTTGTCTGAACACAGCACGTCCATCGCCGCCGCGTCATGCACGGCGGAGAGCCGCGTCGGCAGCACGCCCCTGCGGATCAACCGTTGCGCGCCGAGCGCGCTCGCGAGCGTGAAGGTCGCGGGCAGGGCCACCGGAACCGAAGCGAGGATGACGGTCAGCGCCAGCGCGACCATATGCGTCGCCGGCATGGCGTTGATATAGGCATAGCCAAGCATCAACATCAGCACGAAGCCATTGAACGCCGCCAGATTGCGGACAACGCGCAGGATCGCCGCCTGTTCGGCGCTCGGCCCGTGAGCGACGCGCACGAGCTCCGCCGCGCGTCCGGAGTAAGTGCGCGCGCCGGTCGCCGTGACGATCGCCTCCGCCTCCCCGCGCTTGACGATCGAACCGGCGTAAGTCGCCGCGCCCGCGCCCGCCTCAGCCGGCAGCGATTCGCCCGTGATCATTGACTGGTCGAGCTGCACCCCGCCCGAGACGAGTTGCACGTCGGCTGGAACGATCGCCCCAAGCGAAAGTTTGACCAGATCGCCCGGAACGATCTCGCGCGCCGGCTTGACGCTCCAAGCGCCGTCGCGCCGCACCGAGGCGGTGAGCGCGAGCCGGGTCTTGAGCGCGTTCAAGGCCGCCTCGGCGCGCTCGCCCTGCACGAAGGAAAGCGCGGCGTTGAACAGCAACAGACCGGCGATGACGCACGCTTCAAGATATTCGCCGATCAGGGCCTGCAAGACGACCGCGGCTTCGAGCATCCACGGCACCGGCGCCCAGAAATGACCAAGAAAGGCGGCGGCGACGCCACGCCTGGGCTCGGCGACCTCATTGTAGCCAAATTGCGCGAGGAGACGGGCCGCGGCCTCAGAGGAAAGGCCGGAACGGTCGGGGTCGCCAACCGCGGGCGGCTCGGAAGTAACGCTCGTCAATTTAGGCAGACCCCTCTCGCCGCTCCTCGCGGAACGAACGCCCGCCCGGAAAACCGGCGCCAGGCGCAACTCCGCGAAACCAATGAGTAGATCGAATTTGTTGATTTTACGATGGCGCGCCCGGGTAGGAAGAGGTCGCAACGCATAAGCGGGCGCCGCCGACGTTTTAAGCCAGCAAAACGAACAGGGAGAAGGCCGGACCACTTTTGAGCGGTTGGCCGCCGGTTCCGAACTCACGGGAAAGCGCGTGGGGCGCTCGCCCGTGGACCGCCGCGCCTGAAGCCCGGGAATGACGCCCGCGAAATGTTGGCAGTCACAAAAAACCCGCAGAATTGCCCTAGATCATTGCGCGGCTAACGGGACGGTGGACGATTTTTAGAAGATTGGACATTCGGCAACGGAGGCGAACATGTTCGTCGTCATTGTCGGCAAGAGGGGAGCCGAATTCCTGCGCAGACCGTATCGCGCCGTCTTGACCGGAATCAGAAAACGCCAGTCCGAGACAACCGGCTACGAAGTGGGGTGCTTCGATATTGTGCCCTGCCGGAGAGAGCCGGCCGAGGTCGCTTACGCGCACCGCAATCGCAACCATCATCTGATCGAGGACAATCCAGCCTCGGGTTAATCTGCGGCCTTAGGCAATATGCGAGGTGCGCGCGAAAAAGGAAACTGGCGCGCCCGGAAGGGTTCGAACCTCCAACCCTCGGTTTCGAAGACCGATACTCTATCCAGTTGAGCTACGGGCGCGCTTGCGGCGCGGTCTCCCTAGCACGCCTCATTCGCGGCTTGAAGCCCGTCGCGCAGCCCGCGTTGATTTGGCCTGGGATAAGCCGCATACTGACATGCCACGGCCGCGTGACGGTTGGGGGCGGAATCGCTAAGGGAATCTCGACATGAAAGATAAGGACGGAGCGTCGAAAAGCGGCAAGGGCGGCAAGCGCAAACTGCGCTCCTCGCTCTGGTTCGACAATCCCGACAATCCCGGCATGACGGCGCTCTATATCGAGCGCTATCTCAATTTCGGCCTCACGCCGGCCGAATTGCGCTCGGGCAAGCCGATCATCGGCATCGCCCAGACCGGCTCGGACCTTTCGCCCTGCAACCGCCATCACATCGAACTCGCCAAGCGCGTGCGCGATGGTATCATCGCGGCCGGCGGCGTGCCGTTCGAATTTCCCGTGCATCCGATCCAGGAAACCGGCAAGCGGCCGACCGCTGCGCTCGACCGCAACCTCGCCTATCTCGGCCTGGTCGAGGTGCTCTATGGCTATTTCATCGACGGCGTCGTGCTGACGACCGGCTGCGACAAGACGACCCCAGCCTGCATCATGGCCGCCGCCACGGTGAATCTGCCGGCCATCGTGCTTTCGGGCGGACCGATGAACAACGGCTGGCATCATGGCGAGCGTACGGGCTCGGGCACTGTTGTTTGGAAGGCGCGCGCCGATCTCGCCGAGGGCAAGATCGACTATGAGCAATTCATGGAGATCGTCACCTCCTCGGCGCCCTCGGTCGGCCATTGCAACACGATGGGCACGGCTTCGACCATGAACGCGCTCGCCGAGGCGCTCGGCATGAGCCTGCCGGGCTGCGCGGCGATACCCGCGCCGCATCGAGAACGCGGGCAGATCGCCTACGAGACCGGCAAGCGCATCGTCGAGATGGTCTGGGAGGACTTGAAGCCCTCGGACATTCTCACCCGCAAAGCGCTCGAGAACGCCGTCATCGTCAACAGCGCGATCGGCGGCTCGACCAATGCGCCGATCCACATCAACGCGATCGCGCGGCACATCGGCGTCAAGTTCGACGTCGAGGATTGGGAAAAGGTCGGTCACAAAATTCCGCTGCTCGTCAACATGCAGCCGGCCGGAAAATATCTCGGTGAGGAGTTCCATCGCGCTGGCGGCGTGCCGGCGGTCGTCAACGAGTTGATGAAGAAGAAACTCATCCACGAAAAAGCGATCACCGTGAACGGCAAGACAATGGGCGAAAATTGCCGCAACGCCAAGGTCGACGATTTCGACGTGATCTATCCTGTCGATAAGCCGATGAAGAACGACGCGGGTTTCATCGTGCTGCGCGGCAATCTGTTCGACAACGCGGTGATGAAAACGAGCGTGATCGACGAGGAATTCCGCAAACGTTATCTCTCCAACCCGAAGGACCCCGAGGCCTTCGAGGGGAGGGCGGTCGTGTTCGACGGGCCGGAGGACTATCACCACCGGATCGAGGATCCCAAGCTCAAGATCGACGAGCATTGTATGCTGTTCATCCGCGGCACCGGGCCGATCGGCTATCCGGGCGGCGCGGAAGTGGTGAACATGCAGCCGCCGGCGGCGCTCATCAGGCAAGGCGTCAACGCGCTGCCGTGCATCGGTGACGGGCGCCAATCCGGCACTTCGGGCTCACCCTCGATCCTCAACGCCTCGCCGGAGGCGGCGGCGGGCGGCGGTCTGGCATTGCTGAAGACGGGCGACAAGGTGCGCATCGACTTGAAGAAGCGCACCGCGAACATCCTGATCTCCGATGCGGAACTGGCCGAGCGTCGCGCGGCGTTGCAGAAGCATCCCTATCACTTCCCGCGGAGCCAGACGCCTTGGCAGCAGATTCAGCGCGATATGGTCGCCCAGTTCGACGAGGGCATGGTGCTGAAGCCGGCGGTGAAGTTTCAGCGCCTCGCGCAGACCGCGGGCGCGCCCAGGGACAATCATTAGCTCCTCGCTAACCTAACCAAACCCCGTCTGCGCCGCCGCCGCCCGCGACGGCGCCGATTGTTGGTCCACGGAGAAGCTCAGTTGGTTGAGCCCATTTTGCAACCCATCGGCCCACTCGTCGATGCGCATCCGGCCAAGCGTCCGGGGCGCTCGACCCTCGTCGGACGTCACGTCACGCTTGTCCCATTGGCGGCGGAGCATGGGCGTTCGCTGTTCGACCATTCGAAGGGCGAGGCGAATGATAATCTGTGGACCTATCTCTTCAACGGTCCGTTCCGTTCCTTCGAGGCCTTCGCCGCCGATATCGAAGTCAAAGCGATGAGCGACGATCCGCATTTTTCCGTGGTGATCGACAACGCGACGGGCCGCGCGGTCGGCTATCAGAGCCTGATGCGGATCGACGCGACGCACCGCGTGATCGAAATCGGCAACATACTTTATACGTCGGCGATGCAGCGCACGATCGGCGCAACCGAGGCGCAATATCTGTTCGCGCGCCATGCGTTCGACGATCTTGGCTATCGCCGCTACGAATGGAAGTGCAACGACCTTAACGCGCCTTCGAAGCGCGCCGCCGCGCGGCTCGGATTCACGTTCGAGGGCGTTTTCCGCCAGCATATGATCGTCAAGGGGCGCAATCGCGACACGGCGTGGTTCTCGATGCTCGATAGCGAATGGCCAACGCGCAAAGCCGCCTTCGAGCGCTGGCTCGACCCCGCTAATTTCGACGCCGAGGGCCGACAGAAGGTCTCGCTCGCGCGCCTGAACGCGAGGCCATGACGTCCCCCGCGCAGGAATTGAAGATGTGTCTCAAAAGCGCACAGAAGCGCGAGGCCGCGCGGCCATTTTCCATTAAGGTCAATTTTTAGGGTTAAGCCGGCATTAAACTGTTACTGGCAGTTTCCGCTTCGATGGATCACTTCGCGAGCCTTTCTGGGAGCGCGCATTTCGAAGGGAAATCGACATGGCCAAGTTGAAGGCCCTCACTCTGGCGGGCGTCGCCATTCTGGCGATGACCGGCCTGGCCGCCGCCGCCGACCTGCTGCCGCCGCCGCCCGCGCTCGAGCCGCTTCCGGCCGCCGCCGCGCTTAACGGCTGGTACTTGCGCGGCGACGTCGGCGTAGGCGCCGACGCGACGACCGCGAGTCTCGTCAACGATCCCGATCCGCTGGCGGCCGGGACGCTCGGCGCGGGCGCGAACCAGTCGTTCAACAACACGAGTTTCTCGGCATCCGCATTGTTCGACATCGGCGTCGGTTATCAGGTCAATCCATGGCTGCGTGGCGACGTGACGCTGGAATATCGGGGCGGGGGGCACTTTCAGTCGCTTTATGTGCTCAACGCGCCCGCCAGCGGCGGCAACACGCAATATGCGGATTTCTACCGCGCAAGCACATCCTCGGTCGTCGGCCTTATCAACGTTTACGCGGATCTCGGCACTTGGTACGGCGTCACACCCTTTGTCGGCGCCGGCATCGGCATGTCGCACAACAACTTGTTTGGTATGACCGACAATGGCCAGGTGACTTCGGGCGCCGGCGCGACCGGCCCGTCGGGCGGATATTTCAGCGATGGCGGCACGAACAATTTGGCCTGGGCGCTGATGGCCGGTCTCGATTTCGACGTCTCGCAGAACCTGAAGCTCGAATTGGGATATCGTTATCTCAATCTCGGCAAGTATAGTTCCGGCGCGTCGAACTGCTTGAACGGCACGGGAACAGGGACCGGCTTCTCGCTCGCCACTTGCGGCGGCAGCTCCAACTACGTGCGAACCTCCAACACGCTGGCCTCCAACGACTTCCGCCTCGGCCTGATCTGGATGCTGGGCGCGGAGACCGCGCCGGCCGCCGCGCCGCTCGTTCGCAAGTACTGATCGCTTCGCGCATCGCGCGAGGGAACGCGGCGCCGGTTGTCGGCGCCGCTTTTTTTCGCGTCAGGCGCCGGCGCTCTCGATAAAGTCAAGTGTGAGCGTGGTGAACTCGGCGGGCTTTTGAAGGCAAGGCAGATGACCGGCGCCTGCGATCTCGCGATAACGCGACCCGGGAAGGAGCGCGTCGAGAGCCTTGACAAGTTCGGGCGGCGTCGAGCCGTCCATTTCTCCGGCGACGCAGAGCGCAGGAGCGCGAACGGCGCGCGCGGCGTCGCTGAGATCGCTGTCGCGCAGCGCAACGCAGGTCGCGATATAGCCGGCGACCGGCGTGCGCGAAATCATGTTGCGCGCGAGCGCCACCGCGCCGCCGCCAGCCGCATAGAGGTCCGGCGGAAACCATCGTCGAAGCACGGCCTCGGCGATCGAAGCGACGCCGTCGCTTTCCACCTCCGCGATGCGCTGGTTCCAGCTTTGCTCGGTTCCGATCTTCGCGCCCGTGCAACAGAGCATCAGCCGCTCGACCCGCGCGGGAGCGCGCTCAGATAGCGCGAGCGCAATCGCGCCGCCGACCGAAACGCCACAGATCGTTGCGCGCTCGAGGCCAAAGTTCTCCATCAGCGCCTCGACGTCGCGTGCGTGATCGTCGATCCGGCGCGGCGGCGCGCCGAGATCAGAGAGGCCGTGGCCGCGCAAATCGAAGCGCAGGGCGCCGATCTCGGCGCGCGCCAACGCCTCGACCACGTCGTCGAAAATGCGCAGGTCCGCGCCCAGCGCGTGAATGAAAACGACGTTGGGACGCCCCTTGCGAAGCGACGCCTCGACGTGCAGCGTCGCATCTCCAATCGTGGCGAATTGCATGGCAGTCGCGCCTCCTTCGCGACGCCCTTCATGCCATGGGCGCCGGCTCCATGGGAACACGAAGATTTGTGGGGCCGCCCGCGCGGCCTCGCGTTGCTCTTCGCTCATGCCCGGATTAAGCCGTCGCGGGTCTGCCTTCCCTCGCCGGAAGCGCGCGGGAACGGATGAGATGACGGATAGGGCGGGCACGGTCCCCAAGACATTGCTGGCGGCGCTGTGGGACAGCCCCATTCTGCTGCTCGCCAGCACGGCGTTGATCTGGGCCGGCCACGCGCTGATCGCAAGGTTGGCGGTCGGCGAAATCGCTCCGATGACGCTGACCTGCGCGCGATGGGGTTTGGCCTTGGGTCCGATCGCCTTCGCCGCGCGCGGGACGCTGAAACGGGATCTGAAGGCGCTGAAGTGGCGCTGGGGCTATGTCGTGTTGATGGGTGGGCTTGGCTTCACCGCGTTCAACGCGCTGTTCTATGCGGCCGCGCACTATACCGGCGCGTTGAACCTCTCGATCATACAAGGCTCGTCGCCGGCGCTGGTGCTTTTGGGCGCGCGAATGGTGTTCGGAGTGCGCGTCGGCGTGTCGCAAACTCTTGGCGCGCTCGTCACCATGGTTGGCGTGGCGGCGATCGCTTCGCAGGGCGAGTGGGCGCGGCTCGCGGCATTGCAGTTCAACTTCGGCGACGCGCTGATGTTGATCGCCAGCGCGATCTACGCCGGCTACACCCTGGGCCTGCGCAATCGACCGGCGATTTCCGGTTTCAGTTTTCTAGCCGCGATGGCCTTCGTCGCCTTCGTGACTTCGATCCCGTTGATGGCGCGTGAAATCGCCCAGAGCGGCTTCGTCTGGCCGTCGCTCACAGGCTATGCGTTGCTCGCCTATGCCGCGCTCGGCCCCGCATTTCTTGCGCAGGTGCTGTTCATGCGCGGCGTGCAGTTGATCGGTCCGAACCGCGCCGGGGTCTTCATCAATCTGGTGCCGCTGTTCGGCGCGCTGATGTCGGTGCTGCTGCTAGGGGAAACGTTCGCGCTCTATCACGTGATCGCGCTGGCGCTGGTCGTGGGCGGCATCGTGCTCGCACAGCGCGGTCCCGGGACCAGCTGACGCGCGGCGTTTCATTTTGAGCGAAGGAGCAGACTTATGAGCTGGATCGAATTAAGGGCGGCGGACGGCTTCGAGATTTCCGCCTGGCGCGCCGATCCGAGCGGCGAGCCCCGCGGCGGGCTGGTCATCGTCCAGGAGATATTCGGCGTCAACGAACATATCCGCTCCGTCGCCGACGCCTACGCCGCCGACGGCTATCTCGTCATCGCGCCCAACCTGTTCGATCGTGCGCGAAAGCGCCTCGATCTCGGCTACACGCCGCAGGAGCGCAAGATCGGGTTCGAGATGGTCGGCAAAATCCCACGCGAATCGATGCTGATGGATATCGACGCCGCGATCGAAGCGGCCAAGGCGGGCGGCAAGGTCGGCATCGTCGGCTACTGCCTTGGCGGGACGCTCGCCTGGGCCGCCGCCGCGCGCTCCGGCGGCCTTTCAGCGGCGGTCGGCTACTACGGCGGGGGTGTCATCGCCCTGAAGGACTTGCGGCCGAAAGCGCCCGTGATGCTGCATTTCGGCGAGAAGGACGAGAACATCCCGCAGGCGGGCGTGCGCGAAGTCGCCGCCGCGCATCCCGATGTGCCGGTCCACCTCTATTCCGCGGGTCATGCCTTCAACCGATATGGCAACCTCGCCTATGACGAGCCGAGCGCCTCGCTCGCGCGTGCGCGAACGCTCGAGTTTCTGAGCCGCCACCTCGGTTGAACGAAATGGGGCCGCCGTCGCGAGACAGCGGCCCCAATCGTGAAGCGACGCGGCGAAGTCTATTTGACGAGCTTGGGACCGCCGGTCGGCGTCGGCTCGTTTTCCGTCATTACGCCGAGGCGGCGGGCGACCTCCGTGTAGGCCTCGATCATGCCGCCCAGATCCTTGCGGAAGCGGTCCTTGTCCATCTTGTCGTTGGTCTTGGTGTCCCACAGACGGCACGAATCCGGGCTGATCTCGTCGGCGACGACGATGCGCATGTTGTCGCCTTCCCAAAGGCGGCCGCACTCGATCTTGAAGTCGATGAGGCGGATGCCAACGCCCAGGAACAGGCCCGTAAGGAAGTCGTTGACGCGGATGGCGAGCGCCATGATGTCGTCGATTTCCTGCGGGGCCGCCCAACCGAACGCCGTGATGTGCTCCTCAGAGACCATCGGGTCGTTCAAGGCGTCGTTCTTGTAGTAAAACTCGATGATCGAGCGCGGCAGTTGCGTGCCTTCCTCGATGCCGAGGCGCGTCGCCAGCGAACCGGCGGCGACATTGCGCACGACGACTTCGAGCGGAATGATCTCCACTTCGCGAATCAATTGCTCGCGCGGATTTATGCGGCGCATGAAATGCGTCGGCACGCCGATCTCGTTGAGCCGCTGGAACAGATATTCCGAGATGCGGTTGTTCAGCACGCCCTTGCCGGAAATCACCTCGTGTTTCTTGGCGTTGAAAGCGGTGGCGTCGTCCTTGAAATGCTGGATCAAAGTGCCCGGCTCCGGGCCTTCGTAAAGGACTTTGGCTTTGCCTTCGTAAATTCGTCGGCGGCGATTCATGCGGTGCAACCGTGGCTTGAGGAAATCCATAGAACCGGCCTTTTCTGCTATTTACCTTGACCCTCGGGCGGTTACGCAACAAGGATATAGGGAGGGGGCCGCGTGAGCCAAGTCTGTACCCCCCATCGGGGCTGGGGGCCAGACCCCTGTAAGCAAGTTATCCGATCGGCGCCCCGGGCACAAATGCCAAGTCGCATGGCTGGGGCCCGCCACAGGCCGCCCGCGGGCGATGCTAGACCAAGGTTGCATAGACCGACGGGTCGACGCGGTCGGAAAATCCGATCATTATGGAAACATTAAATTCTCGGGGGAGGATCGAAATTCGCGGCCGCGCGCCGCAAGCCGATCGGCCGAAGCGAAGTTTTCGCTTGTATCCGACGGACAGTGCGCGCGCCGCGCCGGTGCATCCGAACAGTCTGATCAATCGATGTCGGCGGCGATGCGCGCGCCGAACGGGACGGCGAGGTCTGGAGGGAACAAAATGGACGAGACAACGATGAAACGGATCCAGAGCGATCCGAATTACATAAAATTGGTGGGTGAGCGCAAGTCGTTCGGCTGGACGCTCGCGATCCTTATGCTGGCGCTTTACTACGGTTATATCGCGCTGGTCGCGTTCGATCCCGGTCTAATCGCCGTCAAGGTTTCGGGGATGATTACGGTCGGCCTGATCCTGGGCGCGGGCCTCATCCTGATCTCGATCGTGCTGACCGGCGTTTACGTCATGCGCGCCAATTCCCAATACGATGATCTTACCGCCGCGATCGTCAACGCGAACGCCGCCGGAGGCAAGAAATGAGTCGCTTTCTGAAAACGGGGGCGCTCGGCGCCGCCTTCGCCGCCTTCGCGAGCGCCGCGCAAGCGGCCGGCCCGATCGAGGCGGGAACGATCCAGGCGACCAACTGGAACGCCATCATCATCTTCGCCGCCTTCGTCCTCCTGACGCTGGGCATCACCTACTGGGCGGCCAAGCACACGCGCACGACCAAGGACTTCTATGCCGCGGGCGGCGGCATCACCGGCTTCCAGAACGGCTTGGCGATCGCGGGCGACTATATGTCGGCGGCCTCGTTCCTCGGCATAACGGCGCTGGTCTATTCGTTCGGCTATTATGGGCTGATCTATTCGATCGGCTTCCTGGTGGGATGGCCGATCATAATGTTCCTGATGGCCGAACCGTTGCGCAATCTCGGCCGCTTCACGTTCGCCGACGTCGCCTCGTATCGCTTACAGGCGACGCCGATCCGCGCGATGGCGGCGACCGGCACGCTGGTCACAGTCGCGCTCTACCTGATCGCGCAAATGGTCGGCGCGGGGCAGTTGATCGAACTGCTTTTCGGTCTGCCCTATCTCTGGGCGGTCATCATCGTCGGCGTCCTGATGATCATCTACGTCACTTTCGGCGGCATGATCGCCACTACCTGGGTGCAGATCATCAAGGCCGGGCTGCTGCTGCTCGGTTCGACCGTGATGGCGTTCCTCGTGCTCTCCCATTACGGCTTCGACTTCAACGCGCTGATGTCTGCGGCGGTGGCCGCGCATCCCAAACATGAAGCGATCCTCACTCCGGGGGCGCAGGTCGCCAATCCGATCAACGCCTTCTCGCTGGGCATCGCGCTGATGTTCGGCACGGCCGGCTTGCCGCATATTCTGATGCGCTTCTTCACCGTCGGCAACGCGAAGGAGGCGCGCAAGTCGGTGTTCTGGGCGACCACGTTCATCGGCTATTTCTATATCCTCACCTTCATCATCGGCTTCGGCGCGATCGTGCTGGTGGCGACGAACCCCGCCTACCACGAGGCTGGCGACCTCGCCAAAGGTCTGCTCGGCGGCGGCAACATGCCGGCGATTCACCTCGCCCATGCGGTCGGGGGCGACCTGATGAAGGGGTTCATCGCGGCGGTCGCTTTCGCGACCATTCTCGCGGTGGTCTCGGGACTGACGCTGTCGGGCGCGAGCGCCGTGAGTCACGACCTCTACGCCAGCGTCTTGCGGCATGGCCGGGTCGAGGAAGGCGCGGAGGTGCGCATGTCGCGCATCACCACGCTGGTGCTCGGCGTGGTCGCAATCATTCTCGGCGTGATGTTCGAGAAGGTCAACGTCGCTTTCATGGTCGGCCTTGCCTTCGCCGTCGCGGCGAGCGCGAACTTCCCGGTGCTGTTGCTCTCGATGCTGTGGAAGGGATTGACGACCCGAGGCGCTTTCATCGGCGGCTTCGTCGGCCTGATCAGCGCGGTGGTGCTGACGATATTTAGCCCGTCGATCTGGGTCGCGGTTCTCGGCTACGACAAGGCCGGCGCGTGGTTCCCCTACGTGTCGCCGGCGCTGTTCACGGTGCCGCTCGGCTTCTTTTGCTGCTGGATTTTCTCGATCACCGACAGCTCCGAGAACGCCAAGAATGAAAGGGCCGCCTTCGAAGCGCAATACGTACGCTCGCAGACCGGCATCGGCGCGGACACCGCCGCCGCGCACTGATCGCGATTGGCGCAATCGCAATAAGGCGTCCCGCTCCGGCGGGGCGCCTTTTTGTTTGGATCAGCGGCGCGCGGTTTCGTCTGAACCGACGAGCGCGCCTTTCTCGATCCGAGCGACAAAATCCGCCAGGCGCTCGACTTCATCGACGCGGTGGCTGACGAAGACGATCGGTATCGCGAACGCGTCGCGCAGTTTCTCGATCAGGCCGAGAATCTCATGTCGGCGCGCGTCGTCGATCGCCGACAACGGCTCGTCGAGCAGCAGCGCGCGGGGCTGACTGAGGAGCGCGCGGCCGATGGCGATGCGTTGTTTCTCGCCCCCGGAGAGCCGCGCCGGCCGCCGCTCCAGGAGCGGCGCGACGCCGAGCAGGTCTACGACGTCGCCGAAGGCGACGAGCTTTCCGTCGGCGGGCGCGAAACGCGCGCCGTAGTTCAGGTTGGTGGCGACGCTGAGATGGGGAAACAGCCGCGGCTCCTGAAAGACATAGCCGACGCGCCGGCGCCGCGCAGGAACGTCGACGCCGCGCCCGGTGTCGAGAAACACGGCGTCGTCGATCGCAATCCGCCCCTCGCGCGGGCGTTCGAGGCCGGCGATCAGATTGAGCAGCGTCGTCTTGCCGGCGCCCGAGGGGCCGCAGATCGCCAGCACCCGCGCGCGGGCGACAAAGTCGGCCAGGATTTCGAAATCGCCGAGCTTATGGCGCAGACGGATTTCGATCATTCGCCGCCGTCCCGCCGTGCGACCCGCGCCGCCAAAGTCTCCGCGCCGAGCAGAGCCGCGGCCGCGATGACGATCGCGACGACGGTCAGGCGCCAGGTCGTCGCCGCGCCCATCGGGTCTTGCGTCGCGCTGTAAATCGCGGTCGCCAGCGTCTGGGTCTGGCCGGGAATGTTGGCGACAAAAGTGATGGTGGCGCCGAATTCGCCGATCGCCTTGGCGAAGCCGAGAATGAGGCCAGCGAGAATCCCCGGCAGCGACAGCGGCAACGTCACGGTCGCGAACACGTACCAGCCGGGCGCGCCGAGCGTCCTGGCGGCGTCCTCGAGGCGTCGGTCGACCGCCTCGATCGAAAGACGGATCGCCCGCACCGTCAGGGGAAATCCCATCACCGCCGCCGCCAGCGCCGCTCCGGTCCAGCGGAAGGAAAACACAAGGCCACAGCAATCGTAGAGCCACCGGCCGAAGATTCCGCGCTGGCCGAAGCCGATCAGCAGCAGCCAGCCGGTCACGACGGGAGGCAGCACGAGCGGCATGTGGACGAGCGCGTTGAGCGCCGACTTGCCAAGAAACGATCGTCGCGCCAGCAGCCAGGCGACGCCCAGCGCGAACGGCAGGCTCGCCAGCGCGCCGACTGTCGCCACGCGCAACGACAAGGCTATCGCCGTCCATTCCGCCGAGGAGAGACCGAGCGCCCCGCTGCCGTTCACCGCGCGCCTTCCCTTCGTCTGCGCCGAATGCGCCGGGCGCCCCCAGGGCCCCAAATATGTTTGCTTCGATATAACGGGCCTCGAACTCGCGCAACCGAGCCCGACCATTTCGAACCGATTCCGCGGCGTGTTAAGGGTTCGCCGGGCCCCGAGACGCCTCGCAGTCCGCTTCCCCGGTCATCGCCCGGCGCAGCTCTTCCAAGAAACTCAAGCGTGGTTAAGGGGCGAAGGCGCCGATGCTTCCATCTGTATTATCCGAGATTTGCAGCTCGCGCGCCGCCGCCGCCCGAGCGCGCCGCGCGCCGTCGCAAATCCGCAGGAAAGCCTGCGGTAACGCCTTCGTAACGCCGGGAGTTCACAGACTCTCGGAAAATCGCGGAGTCTTTCGATGTTGGGTCGGGTTCTGGCGACGCTGGCGGCTTTGGTCGTCTATAGCGGGGCGACATACATGTTTCGTCCGGTGGCGACCATCGTCGCGGGCGGCGCCGCTGCGAAGCAGTTTCAAGACAGCGACGCGGCTTCGCTGACGGCCGCATGGATCGGCGGCGCGCTCAGCGGCGCCGGCGTCGCTTTAACGGTCGCGTTGGTCATCGCGCTGTTCCTCATCTGGCGCGCGCCGATCAGCAAAGCGATGGGCCGGGCCAGCGCGCTCGCCTTGCTGCTGGGCGCGGCGCTCGCGGGCGGTCACTCGGACCGAGCCTCGGCCTTCGCCGACACGACCGACAAAACCGAGGCCTATACGATCCTGCCGAACGAATCCGCTTTCTTCATTCCCGACGTCGGCGCCAACAAGGAAAGTCAGACACAGTTCGATTCCGAAGCGTATTTGCAAGACAAGAAGATCGCGGTGAAGCGCTTCGTCATACCGCATCAGAAGCTCGCCGGCTCGGGCGGAACCTCCTGGGTCTCGACCGGCTGGGACATCTACGTTCCGACGGGTCGATTGATCATCGTCGACCGATCGCCGTTCAGCCGCGAATGGGTCGCGGCGCACGACCGCGGCACGTCGGCGAAAAACGAGTCGATTCCGTGTCAGTCGCGCGAGGGCGTCAACATCACCGTCGGCGTCGCCATCGGCGCCAGCGTCTCCGAGGAGAACGCCGCCAAATACCTTTATCATTTCGGCGTGCTGCCGCCGACCGACGTCAACGGCCGGCTGCTGGACCGTTCCGCGCCTCAGACGATCTTCGCCTCGGTCTACTATAGCCGCCGTCTCTCGGACGTCATGGACGACGTCGGCCGCAAGCGCGTGCAGACTCTGATCTGCAACGAGATCGCCGCCCGCACCTTCGATGAAGCCAACGACCAGGCGGTCAAGATCATGGACGGGGTGAAGAAAACGGCCACTGATTATTTCGCTTCGGTCGGCATCACGCTCGATTTCATCGGCTGGGGCGACACGTTCACCTTCGACGCTGACGTGCAAAAGGCGGTCAACGACAAGCGCAACGCCCAGGCGCTCAAGGACGTTCTGCCCGTGCTACAGGCGTTGGCGCAATTGAAGGTCCAGGAAGGCATGGGCAACGGTCTCTCGACCAAGGGCCTCCCGATCGTCGTCACGCCCGGCATGTTGGAGGCGCTGACCAAGCTCGCCGCGCCGGCCGCAACGACGGCGGCAAAGCCCTAAGCGGCTCGTATAAAAAGAGAAGGACCGCCCCTTGCGGAGCGGCCCTTCCATTGTCGCGACCAAGCAGAGATCGCTTCGACCTACGCCATATAGCGTCTGCTATGCGCGAAAATCCTGCGCACGGACAATGGTCCAGGTCATTTCGATCTCGCATGGCGATTGACAATGAGACACTGGATCACCTCCTTTCAGGTTGTTGACGACACGATGAGGATAAGTCGATTCGTCAATTTGTGAAGCCCGGAAATTGGGTATTCCGACCGCTTTGCGGGCGTTACGCCCAAGAATCGAGCGCTTTACGCCGCCGCCAGCGCAACCGCCTCGCATACTTCGGACACCAAGGCGTCGACCAGCGACCTGTCGTCCGCCTCGGCCATGACGCGGATGACGGACTCGGTGCCGGAGGGTCGGATCACCATGCGGCCATTCGCCCCCAACCGTTCCGTCGCGGCGGCGATCGCCTTTTGCACGCCCGCGTTTTCGAGCGGCTGGCCGCTCTTGAAGCGGACATTGCGCAGCACCTGCGGCAACGGTTCGAAGCGATGGCAGACCTCGCTCGCGGGCCGGCCGAGCCGCTTCACCATCGCCAGCACTTGCAGGGCTGCGACGAGGCCGTCGCCAGTCGTGGAATAGTCGGTCAGGATCATATGCCCGGACTGTTCGCCCCCGACGTTGATGCCCTTCTCGACCATCCGCTCGAGCACGTAGCGGTCGCCGACCGCGGTGCGCTCCAAGCCTAGCCCAAGGCCGCCGAGGTGGCGCTCGAGGCCGAGATTGGACATCACGGTGGCGACGATCGCCGGCCGCGAAAGGCGGTTGTCCGCCTTCCAGCTTTCGGCGATGACGGCGAGAATCTGGTCGCCATCGACCACATGCCCCTTCTCGTCAACGACGATCATGCGATCGGCGTCGCCGTCGAGCGCGACGCCGATGTCGGCGCGCATTTCGCGCACCTTGCGTGCGAGCGCCTCGGGCGAAGTCGAGCCCACGTCGAGGTTGATGTTGACGCCGTTCGGATCGACGCCGATTTTGA